>DASZRT010000018.1:0-21214 GCA_035549075.1 Polyangia bacterium
TCACCGACGGCGCGCGCGCGTCGCTCTTGCTCGCGCTCGAGGCGCCGTTCACGCTCGCGCTCGCGCGCGCGGCGCTCGGCGAGCGCGTCGGCGCGCGCGTCGCGCTCGCGGCGGCGCTCGTCTTCGCAGGGGGCGTCGCGCTCGTCGCGGGAGCACGCGCCTCGTCGATCTCGGTCGTCGGCACGGCGCTCGTCGCCGCGGCCGCGCTCGCGTGGGCCTGCGACAACTTGCTCTCCCGCGCGCTCTCCGAGCAGCCCGCCGCCGCGGTCGTCGTGCTGAAGGGTTTGCTGGGCGCGGGCGCGTCGACGATCGCGGCCGTCGTTGCGGGCGAATCCCTTCCACCAGCCTCGGCGGCCGCGTGGATCGTCGCCATCGGCGCCGTCGGCTACGGGTCGAGCCTGCAGCTGTACCTGGGCGCGCAGCGGCTCGTGGGCGCGGGGCGCACGGCGTCGGTGTTCGCGGCCGCGCCGTTCATCGGTGTCGTCGTCGCGCTCGCGCTGGGGGCGCCGTGGCCGGGCGCGTCGCTGCCCGTCGCGGGCGCGCTCGTCGCCGTGGGCGTGTGGCTGCATTTGTCAGAGCGCCACGGCCACCGCCACCACCACCACGCCGTCGACCACGAGCACCTGCACACGCATGACGACGGTCACCACGGGCACCGTCACGATCCCATGCCCGCGGGCCCGCACAGCCACGCGCATCACCACGACGACGTCGAGCACGAGCACGAGCACAGCGAGGACCTGCACCACCGCCACGCCCACTGACGCCGTGTAAGCGACCTCGCTTTCGAGGGCCGCGGCGACTGCGCTATATAGGCAGCGCATGCCCCCCACGCGAGTCACCCGCGGCGCGCTCGCGCTCGTCGTGCCCGTGGTGTTCGCCGCGTGCCAGCTGCCGCCGTCGACCCCGCTCGTCGTCGACGCCTCGCCGCCGCAAGACGCGCCGCTCGACGTCGCGCCGCCGCCCCCCGAGGACGCGCGCGCGCCCAGCGACGCCGGCGCCGACGCTTCGGCGGGGAGCGACGCCGCGCCCGCGTGCTCGACCCCGATCGCCGCCGACCTGATGACCGCGAAGCGCGGCGCTTGCACCTTCGGCCGCGGCGCGCTCGCGACCGACACGCTGCCCATCACCGAGGCCCAGCGCGCCGCGATCCCCATCAAGCACATCGTCGTCTTGATGAAGGAGAACCGCTCGTTCGATCACCTGCTGGGCGAGCTGTCGACGTCCGGTCAACCCGCGACCGAGCCAATCCCCGCGTCGTTCAGCAACCTCGACATGAGCGGCGCCGTCGTCAAGCCGTTCGAGCTCGACACGACCTGCCTCAACCAAGATCCCGGCCATCAGTGGGACGAGATGCACCGCCAGGTGAACCACGGCGCCATGGACGGCTTCGTGACGACGGCCGCGGCGACGACCGCCGGTGACGGCCACTTCGTCATGGGCCACTACGGTCCGCCCGAGCTGCCGTTCTACTACTGGCTCGCCAACACCTACGCGCTCAACGATCGCCACTTCCCGTCGGTGCGCAGCGGCACCTGGCCCAACCGCAGCTTCTTGCTGCTCGGCACGGCCGACGGCGTGTTCTGCACATTCTGCGGGAAGAGCCCCAAGCCGACGACGCCGACGATCTTCGACAGCCTCGATCGGGCGCACGTCTCGTGGGGCGTCTACACCGACAGCAACCCGTTCGACGGCACGCTCGGCTGGCCGCCCGATCACCGCGGCCTGCACGCCTTCGTCGACTTCCAAAACGCGCTGAAGGACGGCTCGCTCCCCGCGGTGTCGTTCGTCGATTCGATCGGCTGGGTCGAGGACGAGCACCCGACGGCCGACGTCCAGGTGGGGGAGGCTTGGACGCGCCTCGTGTACGAGGCCGCCGTCGCGAGCCCGCTGTGGCCGAGCCTCGCGCTCGTGTGGACCTACGATGAGGCGGGCGGCTTCGCCGACCACGTGCCGCCGCCCGAGCGCGCGTGCATCGCGCGCCCCAACGATCCCGACGACGCGCCGTTCTTCGAGCTGGGCGTGCGCGTGCCGCTCGTCGTGATCTCGCCGTGGGCGCGCGCGCACAGCGTCTCGCACGTCGTCCAGGACCACACGGCGATCACGCGCTTCATCGAGACGGTGTTCGGGTTGCCGGCGCTCACGTCGCGCGACGCGAACAGCCCGGGCCTGCTCGACATGTTCGACTTCGGCTGCGCGCCGTCGCTGCTGCACCCGCCGGAGGCGCCGGCCGCGGGCAAGGAAGGCTGCCACGGCGACATCGTGCTCGCGGCGGCCGAGCCGAGCTACGCGAGCGCGCCGGGCCTCTCGATCGCCGTGAGCTTCCGCGACGTGCCCGCGCCGACGGCGCACGATCGCATCGGCATCTACCGCTACCCCCGCGGGCCGATGGACGTTCCGTCGAACCAGAACCCGATCGAGCCGGTCGCGTGGGGCTACGTCGGCGGTGGTGGCCACGTCGTCGGCGCCGCGCCCGCGAGCGGCACCGTCACGCTCGACGCTTCGGCGCTCGCGTCCAACGGACCGCCGAACGCCTGGCCGCTGCCGCCCGGACTTTGGATCGTCCACTACCTCAGCGGCACGGCGACGGCCGACGGCCACACGCCCGCCGCCTCGGTGCTCGTCGAGATCTCGCGCTAGACCGGTAGGCGGTGTCGCGCGGACCGCAAAAGGCGCACAATCGGGCCATGTCGGGCGACACGGCCGAGGCGGTCACGCGGGTTCGGGCCGAGGCGCCCGTGGTTCACAACATCACGAACTTCGTGGTGATGAACACGACGGCGAACGCGCTGCTCGCGATCGGCGCGTCGCCCGTGATGGCGCACGCGCCCAACGAGGTCGAGGCCATGGTGGGCATCGCGCGCGCCCTCGTCCTCAACATCGGGACGCTGAGCGACCCGTGGATCGAGGCGATGCACCTCGCGGGGCGCGCGGCGCGCGCTCGCGGCGTGCCCGTCGTGCTCGATCCCGTGGGCGCGGGCGCGACGGCCTACCGCACCGAGATGGCGCGCCGGCTGCTCGAAGACGTGCGGCCCACGATCGTGCGCGGCAACGCCTCGGAGGTTCGCGCGCTCGCGGGCGCGGCGGGCGCGACCCGCGGCGTCGACAGCGTGCACGGTACGGAGGAATCGCTCGACGCCGCGCGAGCGCTGTCGCAGGCGTACGGGTGCGTCGTCTCGGTGAGCGGCGCCGTCGACCTCGTGGTTCACGGCGATCGCGTCGCGCGCGTGCACAACGGCGTGCCGCTCATGACGCGCGTCACCGGCATGGGCTGCACGGCCTCGGCGCTCACGGGCGCGTTCGCCGGCGTCGCCACGGACGCCTTCACCGCCGCGACGCACGCGATGGCCGTCATCGGCGTCGCCGGTGAAGAGGCCGCCGCGCACGCCGCGGGACCTGGCAGCTTCCAGGTGCAGATCCTCGACGCGCTCTTCTCGCTCGCGCCCGTCGACTTCGAGCGGCGCGCGCGGATCGTGGGATGAGCGGCGAAGATCCCAGCGATCGCTTCGGGCGCATCTTCAACGCGATCTCGACGATGCTCGCCTTCACCGAGCGCGCGCAGGGCCGCATCATCGACGTCAACGAGGCGTGGCTGCGCGCGGCGGGCGCGCGGCGCGAGGACGTCGTCGGCAAGACCGGCCATGAGCTCGGCCTCTGGGCCGATCCGGCCGATCGCGACCGCATCCTCGTCGAGCTCGACGAGAAGGGCCGCGTCCACGAGATCGAGGCGTCGCTCGTCATGGGCGGACGCGCGCTGCCGGCGCGCATCTCGGTCGAGTTCCTCGAGGTGCACGGCGAGCGTTACCTGCTGTGGGAGCTCGCCGATCTCACCGAGCGGCGCCAGGCCGAGCGCGAGCAAGAGGCGCTGCGCGCGCAGCTCATCCAAGCGCAGAAGATGGAGTCGATCGGCCGGCTCGCCGGCGGCGTCGCGCACGACTTCAACAACATCCTCTCGGCGATCTTGGGCTTCGGCGATCTCGCGATGATGAAGCTGCCCGTCGACTCGGACGTGTACGGCTTCGTCGCGCAGATGGTGCGCGCGGGCGAGCGCGCGAGCGAGCTCACGAAGCACCTGCTGGCGTTCTCGCGCAAGCAGGTCATGCAGCCGCGCGTCGTCGATCCGGCCGACGTCGTGCGCGGCATGGAGCCGATGTTGCGGCGGCTCATCGGTGAGGACGTCCTGCTCGAGCTCGCCCTCGCGCCGCGCACGAGCGCGATCCGCGTCGACGTCGCGCACCTCGAGCAGGCGATCATGAACCTCGTCGTCAACGCGCGCGACGCCATGCCCGAGGGCGGCACGCTCACGCTCGAGACCGCCGACGTCGACTTCGACGGCGCATATGTCGACCGCCACGTCGACGCGAGCCCGGGTCCCCACGTCATGATCGCCGTCTCCGACACGGGCTCGGGCATGGACGCCGCGACGCGCGCGCGGGCGTTCGAGCCGTTCTTCACGACGAAGGCGACGGGGAAGGGGACGGGCCTCGGCTTGTCGACGGTCTACGGCATCGTCAAACAGAGCGGCGGTTGGGTGTGGCTGTACTCGGAGCCCGGGCGCGGCACGACGTTCAAGCTCTACTTCCCGCGCTCGTCGGAGGGCGTCGAAGCCACGAGCGAGAGCTCGGCGCCGCACGCGCGGCCGGTCACCGAGACCATCGTGCTCGTCGTCGAGGACGATCCGCAGGTGCGCTTGTTGGTCGCGACGATCCTCGGCGGCGCGGGCTACACCGTGCTCGCCGCCGGCGACCCGCGCGAGGCGCTCGACCTCTCGGCGAGCTACGCCGGCGAGATTCACCTCTTGCTCACCGACGTCGTCATGCCGCACATGAGCGGCCGCCAGCTCGCCGAGCGCGTCGTCGCCGCGCGCCCGCGCACGCGCGTGCTCTACGTCTCGGGCTACACCGAGAACACCGTCGTCCACCGCGGCGAGGTCGATCCCGGCGTGAGCTTTCTCTCGAAGCCCGTGACGTCGGATCGCTTGCTGCGCATGGTCTCGCGCGTGCTGGCGGGCGAGGGCGCCACGTGAAGCGAATCGTCGTCGTCGACGACGATCCGTTCGTGCGCTCGAGCGCGGCGCTCTACTTCGAGGGCGTCGGGTGGAGCGTGCGGCAGGCGTCGACGGTCGAGGAGGCGCGCGCGTGCTTCGTCGAGCCCTTCGACGCGCTCGTGTGCGACCTGCACCTGTCAGGTGGGCGCGTGGGCGAGGGCATCGGCGTGCTCGTCGAGGCCCGTCGCGCGGCGCCCGCGGCCGTGCTCGTGCTGCTCACGGGCGGCGTCGCGGGTGAGCTCGGCGAAGCGCGGCCTGACGCCGTCATTCAGAAACCTGTTCGTCTCCGCGTGCTCGTGCAAATGATCGACGAGCTCGGCGCGCATAAGGTGACACCGCCGTAACGTAAATGCGCCCCCCGCGCGTATTTCGAAAACAGTTTGTACAACAGCCTTGTTTTTGCTGGACGGCTGGTTCCTTCCTGTTAAACCAGAGAAACGCGCACCGTAGGGCTGGCTGCTGATTGATGTCGCTTCGTTGCTACCAGCAACGAGCGTCGGGTGAGGGTTCGGGTGTCTCAGCGGCCGGATAATAAAAGCGCGTCGTAGATCACCCGAACTGGTAGCCGCGCGGGACGTCTGCGCGCTGGGCGTGTTGTGCCCCAGCGTGGGACGAGGTGCACGCCCGACGTGTGTCCGCGGCTACGTCCCCCCAGCCCGAAGGAGAACATCTATGGCGAAGTCTGCCCTGGGCGCGCTCAGCGTCGCGCTCCTCGTGTCCACCGTCGCCGCGTGCGGCGCCGATCGAGCTCCCGCCGTCGATCAATCGTCGTCCGCGGCCAGCGCCGCCGACCCCGGAACGACGACGTCGACGACCACGACATCTGCGACCACGACGACGACGGCCGACGACACGGTCGCCGCGGCCGGCACGACGCGCGTTCAGCTCGTCGGCGATCCCGGGTTCGAAGCCGGCACGACCGATCATTGGTCGATGGCGGGAAACTCCGCGGGGATGGGGGTCGACAAGACGACGCCGATCTCGGGCACGGCCAGCGTTCATTTCTCGAGCGCCATTCACGCGTTTTCATACGACGGCCAATTCGCGCCCGGTTATCCCGTTTGGCAGCGGACCGATTTGGCGAATGTCAAAGCGAGCCAGGTCGACATCCGCATGAATGTGCGAAACAAGGACGTCACGCTGCCCAACGGCGTGGTGACGCCCACCGACATCAAGAGCTACTGCGTCGCCGTCGCCTACGACGGCGCCGTGGCCGCGCATGACTCGTCGGTCACGAACCTCGGCAAGTGGGAGACGAAGTGCTCGGACGCCGTCGCCGACGCGTCGGGCACCGTCCAACGCATCACGATCTCGATGCCGCTCAGCACGGCCGCCAACGTCACCGGTGTCGTGGTCGAGGCCTCTCGCGGCACGAGCCAAACGCCGATCGACGTCGAGATCGACGACTTCTCCGTGTACCTGACCGAGGTCACGCCCGTCGTCGCCGGCGGCGCCGGCGGCTCCACCGGTTCGGGCACGTCGCCGAGCCCGAGCCCGACGCCGACGCCGTCCATTGGCTTGTGCGCCGGCCTGGTTCAGGACCAACTTCCGCACACGCAGACGCCTCTCGCCAAGCCCGCCGTGGGTCAGGTCGTCGTCGACGCCGAGTTCGGCACGAAGATCCGCCGCATCACCGCCGCGTCGACGACCGACAAGGGCATCATCCCCATGTACTCGACGATCCCCGCGTGGAACGCCGACGAGTCGCTCATGATCCTCTACCGCGTGAGCGACGGCGCGCACCTGCTGTACGACGGCCGCACGTACCAGTTCATCCAGACGCTCCCCATCCACCCGTCGGACATCGAGCAGGTGTTCTGGCACACGTCGGACCCGGACGTCTTCTTCTTCCCGCAGATGGGAACGAAGAACTTCGTCCGCTACCACGTGAAGTCGGGCATGCAGGAGATCCTCAAGACGTTCGACACCAGCGTCTGCTCGGGCGCCAACGATTCGATCACCAACGGCGGCGATCCGATGTTCACGTCGTGGGACTCGGGGCGCATCGGCCTCGCTTGCGGCCGCTGGACGCCTGATTGGAGCACGTACACCGGCACGAGCTTCATCTACGACATCAAGAACAACGCCGTCCTCGGCAAGCGCGACATCCCCGCACGTTCGAGCACGCCGAACCCGCCGCAGGCGTCCGCGAGCGGCACGCTCGCGTACTCCGAGACGGGCGCGGGCGACGTCATGGATCCGCTTTCGCTCAACGTCGTACGCTCGCTGCAGCTCGCGAACCCCGCGAACCACGCGTCGCTCGGACGCCTCGCCAACGGGCATGACACCTGGAACGGCGCCGTCTACGACCCGCTCTCGGGCCCGGACGTCGACGCGATCGGCAACCTCGTCACGTGGGACATGGTCACGGGCACGGGCCGCGTCATCATCGGCCCGAAGACCGGCTACCCGATCTACTTCCACTCGCCCGACTACGCGATCGACGGCCACATCTCGGCGATGGCCTACAAGCAGCCGGGTTGGATCTCGGTGTCGACGATCAGCCCGCAGACGACGACGGCGCAGAACCTCATGGATCAAGAGCTGATGCTGGCCGACACCAACACGGGCACCGTGTGCCGCGTCGGCCGCCACCGGAGCACGGGCAAGCACAACACGGTCGTCGGCTACTGGGCCGAGCCGCACGCCGTGCCGAGCCCGAGCGGCACGCGCATCCTGTTCGGCAGCGACTGGGGCGGCGGCAGCACCAACAACAACCCGACCGTCGACAGCTTCGTCGTCGAGCTGCCGAGCTACGTCCCGGGCTCGTGATCGCCTAGCCCGGCAGCCCTTTGGGGAAGCTCGACGCCGAATGGCTCCGCGCCGTCGGCGTCGAGCTCGCGAGACCGAGGTTCGGCAGCGGATGTAAATTCGGCGGACCAGCGATCATGCCGACCGCACGTCCACCGCTCGTCTTTCTTCCCGGCGCCGCGGGCCTCGCGTCTTTCTGGCGTCCCGTGGCCGAGCGGCTTCGCGCTCGAAGTGAACCCATCTTGGTCGAGTACCCGGGGTTCGGGGAGACCCCCTCCGACGCTTCCATTCACGGCGTCGCCGACCTCGTCGATGCCCTCGTCGCGAAGTGGCCCAGCTCGTTCGACCTGGTGGCCCAGTCGATGGGCGGCGCCATCGCGCTACGGCTGGCGCTGGATCACCCGGCGCGCGTGCGACGGCTGGTTTTGGTGGCGACCACCGGCGGCATCGACGTCCTCCGCCTGGGCGCCGCCGATTGGCGCGGCGGCGACTGGATCGCGCAGCGGCCGCGGATGCCGCGCTGGCTCGTCGACGACCACAGCGACGTCGGCGATCGTTTGTCGAAGGTGCGGGCCCCGACGCTCGTGCTCATCGGTGACGCCGATCCCCTCGCGCCCCTCGGCGTCGGCGAGTACCTGCGCGATCGGATCCCTGGCGCCACGCTCGAGATCGTCGCCGGCGGCGGCCACTCCATGGCCGAAGACGATCCTGCGCTCATCGCCGCGCTCATCGATCGCCACCTCGGCGCGTGATCACAGATAAAGCGTCAGCTGCGCGATCGAGCTGACGCGTTCGGGAAAGCTGCCTCGCTCGGAGCGGGCGGCGCCGAGGTTGCCCGAGACGAAGAGCGAGGCCGTCCAGCGCTTCGAGAGGTAGTAGCTGGCGGCGGCCTGGCCGAGCACCGAGCCGTCGGCGGCGTCGACGAACGCGAACGCCGAGAGCTCGAGGTCGCTCGTGAATGCGCGCGGCCACGACGCCCGCACGAACACCTGGTGCCGCGTCATCGGCTCTTGCTGATCGTTGGCGTAGGCACGGACGTACCAAAGCTCGTTGGCCAGCGCAGCGGGCGCGCCCGGCGCGCCGCCGAGGTCGAACCAGTTGTTCCAGGCGTCGTGGCCGAGGCCGGCCTCGTGCAGGTGGTATTCGACGTTGAGCGTGACCTTGGTGGCGATCGTCCAGGACAAGCCCGCCGCGACGTCGTTCCGAAAGGCGGTCGCGGTGTCGCTCGGCGGCACGATCGGCGCGGCGTCGGGCAAGGTCCCAGTCCGCTTCCCGAAGCCGATCGCGCGCGCGACGAGGTTCTGCTCGGGCCCGCCGGCCCACTCGGCGTACACGACGACCGCCCCGCCGATCGGACGCGACAGGTCGAGGCCCAGCTTGGCGCGGCCCGGCTCGTAGTAGCCGAGGAGCTGCGGGGCCAGGTCGAGGACCTCGAATCCGAGCGTCGCGAGGACCCGCGGCGCCGCGTTCGTCGCCGCGAGGTGAGGGCTGACGCCCAGCGGGTCGTGCTCGATGATCGGGGACGGCGACGTCAACCGCGGCGCGAACGCGACGCTGGCCGAGCCGGCGCTCCAACTGGCGCGCCCGCGTACCATGAGCGTCCCGAGGCGGTTCTGGCGGATCACCGACGGATCGAGCGAGGCTTGACCCACGAGCGTGCGGGTCTTGAAGAAGTCGGTCGGGTTGAAGCCGAGCGCGACGCCGTTGCGGACGTCGATTCGCCCGACCTCGAGATCGACGGCCGGGTGTGGCTGCCACCCGACGGACGCCTCGCGAAGGTCGTTGCGGACGGTGCTCCGCGACGCCACGTCTTGCCCGCTCTGCACGAAGACGTTCACGCGATCGCTCAGCGTGAAGGCGAGCGACGAGGCCGGCGTTCCGCGGAGGCGCGCGTCGAAGCTGGCGCGGTCTTGCCACCTCGGCGGGAGCGGCGGCGGAAACGGCACGACGACGTCTCGAAGGTTGGAGAGCGTGAGCGCGTCTTCGAAGAACAGCTGACGGCTGAGCCTCGACGCCGGCGCCGTGGCCCGCGCGTCTTCGGTCGGCGCCGCCGGCTCGCCGAGGACGTCCTCAGGGATGAGGTCGACGTCGTCGGCGCCGAGGAGCTGCAGCGCCACCAGCATCACCGCGACCACCACGCGCGATCATTCCACCGAGAAGCGCGGCAGGTAATCGCGCTGGAACCAGACGTCCTCGACGTCCTCGGCACGAAAGTCCGAGTAGCTGATCTTCGTCACGAGGTGCGGGTCGACGGCGTCGACGATGATGGTCTCGAGCGGGCGCTCGGCGCCGAGGCGCGGCTCGTAGCGGCGGTAGTAAGCGAGCTTCAGCAGGCGCCCGCTGTCCGAGTAGAACTTGGACTTGATGGGCCGAGAGGTGCCCTTCTCGATCCACGTCTCGATGCGGGCGTAGGTCGCGTCGCTCGTCGCGGGGACGAGGTCGAGGTGCCAAGTGTCGTGGGGCTGCTTGTCGGCGTCTTGGGTCTTCTCCTCGCCGATCAAGCGCGCCGTGTAGTCGTGCGCGAGGTTGACGGTGAGCACGTCGCCGTCGGAGGCCTGGCCGACGAGCCGCTGTTGCGCCGAGATACGAACGCTCGCCTTCGACGCCGGGTCGTAGAACCACATGCGGCTCGCGTCGAGGAGCACGAGCTTGCCGACGTCGCGCGGCGGCCCGACGTACCGGATCAAATTCCGGTACTGGTGAGACGCCGAGACGAGCTTCGCGTGGACGGTGAGGTTCGTCGCGTCGTGCGGCTGCCCGTTCCGGTACTCGACGAGCGCGAGCGAGACCCGGAACGGCTGGGACGGGTTTCGCACTTGATCGGCGGCCGCGACGATGTCGGCCGCCGAGGGTGGGGCGTCGGCACGCGCCGCGGAAGCCGCGAGCGCCAACATGAAGACGGCGGCGAGTCTGGCGATCACGGGTGACCTCCTAGACGTGCCGAAGCGCATCGACGACCTCGAGGCGAGCGGCGCGGTTCGCCGGGACCACGGCGGCGAGCGCCGCGACGACGGCGAGGAGCAGCCACGCGCCGACGAGCAACCCGGGGTGCCCCGAGGCCAGCACCTCGAGCGGCACCGGCGCGGCCGCGCTGGGCGGCGTCCACGTCGCGCCCGAGCGGTTGAAGACGAAGGCGGAGAGCTGCGCGAGCGCCACGCCGATCGTCGCGCCGCCAGCGCCGAGCAGCGCGCCCTCGACGACGAACAGCCGGCGAACACCGGCGCGTTGCAGGCCCATCGCGCGGGCCGTGCCGATCTCGCTCGTCCGCTCGACCACGCTCATCCCCATCGTGTTGACGACGGTGAAGAGGACGATCACGCCCATGATGAAGGAGATGAACAAGAAGATCGCGCCGAACATCCCGACGGCTTGCCCGTAGAAGGGCTCGCGGTCGGCGAAGTCGCGGATCTCGAGGCGATCGTCGAGGTGGTGCGCGGCGAAGAGCGTGGCGAGCCGCGCGCGCGCCCACGGCATGTCCTCGGTGCGACGGAGCTGGACGACGACCGCGTCCGCCTTTCGCTGGCCGCGCCCGTAGAGCAGCTTCTGCGCGAGGCCGAAGTGCATGACGACGGCGTTTTCGTCGAGCTCGCGCACGCCCTGCGCCTCGGCGCGCGCGACGCGCAAGCTCATGACGTTGGGCGCGCCGCCGGCCGTCGCGGCCAGGAGCTCGATGCGCGGCTCGGTCGATGGCGACGCCGCGCCGTCCTCGGGCGCGAGCGACGGGAGATCGGCGGTGGGCGGTGGCGGCGTCGTCGTCACGGGCGCCGGCCGCGGCGGACAGTCGGCGATCTTCAAGCGTTCGCACAGGCCCAGCACGCGCGCGAGACCGACCCCGACGACGCCGACGCTCTCGTCGTCGTCGACCAAGCTTCGCTCTTCTCGCGCGCGCCGCCGGTTGACCCCGTGCTCGTCCCAGCGCCGCATGCGGTCGCGATCTCCCGGGACGTACCCGGCGCCCAGGAACGTCTTCGACGTGTCGAGGTCGAAGTTCCCCGCGATCCCCGTGAGGGCGATCGTCGGCGTGACGACGTTCACCGCCGGGCCGAGCTGCGGGTCTTCTTCGATCATGCGGATGACGTCTTCGTAATCGTCGATGGCGAACGCCGTGGGGTTGCCGGCGCCGTAGTCGAAGTAGCCTTTGCGGAAGACGGTCAGGTGACCGACCTTTTGCACGGCGTTCGTCTCGAGGCCCGCGCGCACGAAGGCGACGAATTCGCCGAACAAGACGATCGACAGGCTCCCGACGGCGATCGCGAGCAGCGTCATCGCCGAGCGCCGCCGGTTGCGCAGGATGTTGCGGAAGGCGATCTTGAAGAGCATCAGCTGGCCATCCGGCTGCGGCGATCGGCGAGGGCGCCGTCGCGGATGACGAAGGTGTCGTCGGCGTGCGACATCAGCTGCGCGTCGTGGGTCGAGAACACGAAGCTCGCGCCGTGCTCCTCCTGGATCGCCCGCATGAGCGCGATGATCTCGGCGCCGGTGCGGCTGTCGAGGTTCGCGGTCGGCTCGTCGGCGAGCACGACGGCCGGCCGCTTCACGAGCGCGCGCGCGATGGCCACGCGTTGCTTCTGGCCGCCACTCAGCTGGTTGGGGCGCTGATCGCGCTGGTCGGCGAGCCCGACGGACTCGAGCATCGCCATCGCGCGCGCGCGCCGCTCGGCCGCCGGCAACCCGATGAGCAGCAGCGGGTACTCGACGTTCTCGTACGCCGTGAGCACGGGCAAGAGGTTGAAGCCCTGGAAGACGAAGGCGATGTTGCGCGAGCGGAAGGCCGTCAGCGCGCGCTCGCCGAGCGCGGCGACGTCTTGGCCGCAGACCTCGAGGCGGCCCGAGCTCGGCACGTCGATGCACCCGATGAGGTTGAGGAGCGTCGTCTTGCCGCTGCCCGACGGGCCCACGATCATCGCGAAGCGCCGCCCTGGGATGTCGAAGGTGACGCCTTTGACGGCGGTGACGCGCAAGCCTTCGTCGTCGTAGATCTTGCCGACGTCGTGAAAGCGGACGACGGGTTCCTGGCTCTCCATGGTGATCTCCTTGGGAATGAAATGACGGTCATCATGTAATCGGGCAAAAAAAACAGGCGGGTCGCCTAGCTCACGTCTGCGTGCGCGCCGCCGCCAAGATCCGCTCGGCCAAGGCCTCGTCGTCGACCAAGCGCGCGAGCATGATCGCGCCCACCATGCGCGACGCCGTCGCGAGCGCCTCGTCGCTGAGGCGGCTCTTGGCGGTGGCCGCCGGGTGAAGGCTCTTCTCGACGAGGCGCAAGAACCCGCGGCCGATCTCGGCGAACACGCGCCGCACGGGGCCTTTTTGCCGCGCGCCCTCGGCGCCCAGCGCCGCGACGACGCAGCCGACCTCGGGATGCAGCACGTGATCCTTCGAGAGGTAGCTGTCGATCGGCTTGTCGCGCGACGGGTCGCCGTGCAGCACGCTCGCCCGGGCGGCGTGAATCGCGGCTTTGGCGATCAAATCGTCGCGGTCCTTGAAGTGCCCGTAGAAGCCCCCGTGCGTCAGCCCCGCGAGCTTCATGAGGGCGGGGATGCTCACGGCGTCGATGCCGTTCTGCCGGAGCGCACGCGACGCCGTCTCGACGATTTTCGCGCCGACGGTCTCCTTGTGCCCCTCCGGGTACCGCATGGGATTATGAGTGTCATATCATTGGGCCGGCGTCAAGTCGCGGCCGCCTGCGTGCGTGCGGTATCGTGGCTGCGTGTCGCTGGGAACGAAGATCCTCGAACGGCGGGCCGGCCTTTGCCTCTACGGCCTGGCGCCGCCGAAGCTGGCCACGCCCGCCGGCGAGCTCCCGACCATTTTGGCCCAGCAGCAGGCGCGTCTGGCCACGCTGCCGGTCGATGGGTTGATCGTCTACGACCTGCAGGACGAGGCCGAGCGCACGGCGGCGCCGCGGCCGTTTCCCTTTCTGCCCACGCTGGACCCGCACGCCTACGCGCACGATCACCTGAGCGACCTCTCACTGCCGAAGATCGTCTACCGCTGCGTCAGCCGCGACAGCGCGAGCGATTTCGAGGCGTGGCTGAAGCAGCCGCGGCCCGCGGAGTCCGGCCTCTCCGTGCTGGTCGGCGCGCCGAGCCGAAGCGCGCCGGCGAGCCTTCGCCTCACCGAGGCGTACGCGTTGGCGCGGCAGCACGCGCCGGGGTTGTTGCTGGGAGGCATCGCCATCGCCGAGCGCCACGCGCAGACCGGCGAGGAGCACGCGCGCATCCTGGCCAAGATTGAGGCAGGCTGTCGCTTCTTCGTGAGCCAGGCCGTCTACGACGTGACCTCGACCAAGTCGCTGCTGTCGGACTACGCGCTCGAGGCGGGACGGCGAGGCGTCGCCCCCGTGCCGATCGTGCTGACGCTCTCGCCGTGCGGCTCGGAGAAGACGCTGGCGTTCATGAAGTGGCTGGGCATCGCGTTTCCACGCTGGCTGGAAAACGATCTGCTCCACGCGGCCGATCCTCTGGCGTCGTCCGTCGACCTTTGCGAGCGCATCTTCGCCGAAGCCTGGGACTACGCCCGCGAAAAGGGCGTCCCGCTCGGCGTGAACGTCGAGAGCGTCTCGATTCGCAAGCGCGAGATCGAAGCCTCGGTGGAGCTGCTCCACCGGTTGCGGCGGGTCACGAGCTGACGCCGCGTCCCCGCCGGAGTTGCTCTACTGGACAGCCGTGTAGACTTCGTCTCGGCCGCCCGGAGAAGGCGTGTGCGCCGCATCGGAGCCGGCGGCGGCGTGGCACCCGACGCAGATGGTCTGCGCGGGACCGGAGCTGCCCATTCCGTCGGCGACGACGCCGTTGGCGTCGTGGGGCACGTCGCTGTCGGTGGGAACACGCTCGTACCAATACCAGTTGGCGCCAGCCGCGCTGTCAGCGGCCGTCTTCGTATAGAACGCGTACCCGACCGGGGTCGTCGACGTGGCGCTCGCGAGGAGCTCCTTCACGGCGGCGGCTCCCTGCGGCCACGCGGCCGTCCCCGTGGCGTTCGACGCGACGAGATCGTTCGAGCAGATGCGGTTGAAGCCGTGCGGCGACGGCGAACGCGCCGCGTGGACCGCGGGTTCGCAGTGCCACTGCTTGTAGGAGCCGGCGCTGAGCCACGCCTCGACGGCGGTCGCTCCCTGCGGCAACGCGGCGCCTGACTTCGCGTCGCTGCCGCAGCCGGCCGCGCCCGCGAAGAGCACGCCCACCAACGTCAACGCGCCAAGAACCCTCGGATCGATACGCCCGCCTAGCAGTCTCATCAAGCTCTCCTGTTTGAATGTGACAGCCCGAGCACACTTGCGCGCCGGGCTCTGCGGGCGGATACGCGCCGCGAGGGCGTTCGTTAGGGCTGAGCGCGCAAAGACGACGAGAAGGCCCTTCGCGTTTTTTGTCGTGGTCGACCCCGTAACGTTCGGCATCGCTCCGGCGTAGACGCCGCGGTGCGGACTCTGTGCCCCCTGGAACCGACGCCGACGACCGCGCGGGCGCACCTCTCGGCGAGCCGCTCATGAGACCGCCGCTCGCGACCCCGGACCTAACGAAACGCGCGGACCCCCCGTATCCCCGGCGTGACGGACCGACGGAGGAGGATCTGATGTCGTCCTACGCGGCGGGTGACGAGCGCGCCTTCACGCGGCTCTTCTCCACCGTCGCGCCGGCCGTCTATCGCTTCTTCCTGCGCTCTTTTCGCGATCGCTCCTTGTGTGACGAGCTTCTTCAAACGACCTTCTTCCGCGTCCACCGCGGTCGAGCGACATATCGATCGGGTCTCCCGCTGCGCCCCTGGCTGTTCACCATCGCGGCGCATGTGCGACGGGACGAGCTGCGCCGACGGTTTCGCCTGCGCGAGGACGCCGGCGAGGAGGCGCTCGCCGCCGCGGAGGCCGCGCACGCCCACGACGAGTCGCGCGACGCGGACAGGGCCATCGCCACGGGCGACGTCGCCGCGCGGATCCGCTCGGCCCTCGACCGCCTGCCGGAGTCGCAGCGGGTCGTGATTCAGCTGCACCGCTTCGAGAACATGACGTTCGCGCAGATCGCGGGCGTGCTCGGCACGTCGGAGGTGGCCGTGCGCGGCCGGGCGTTCCGCGCCTTCGCGCAACTCCGCAAGGCGCTCGCGCACGTTCAGGATGGAGATCGCCGATGAGCGAGACTCCGCACATCAGCGCGGATGCGATGGCGCTCGCGGCCCTGGAACCTCGCGATCCCGAGCGGGTCGCGGCGACCCGCCACGCCCGGTCGTGCACGGGCTGCGCTCAGGCGCTCCGAAACGCGGAGGACCTCTTGAAGCACCTCGCGGCGCTCCCCGAAGAGAAGCCTCCTTCGGCCGGCGTGCTCAGAGACATCGCCGGCCCCGTCGTGAGAAACCTCTCCCTGCGCGCCGTCCCGAGCGCCCTCATCGCCGGCGTCCTCGCGTGCGTATGGACCGGCCTCGTGCTGACGGCGAGGCATCGGCTGGGCGGCGGACCGGCCTTGGCCGGCTCCGCGGCGCTCCTCGCCTGCGCCGCGGCCTCCGTCTTCCTGGTGCGGCGTCTCGGTGGCGCGGCCACGGTCGCGACGATGATCGCCTCCACGCTGATGGTCGCGCTGGCGTGGCAGGAGACGGGAGCTTTCACGCCGGATGGGCTCATGTGCCTTCTGACGGAGGTCGAAGTGGGGGCGATTCCATTCGTCATTCTGCTCGGCGTTTTTCTCCGCCGTCGCACCTTGGACCTCACGGCGCCTCTCGTGAGCGTTGCGGCGGCCGGCGCGCTGGCCGGTCAGGCCGCGCTCCATCTAACTTGTCCGGGGCGCGGTGCCGGGCTCCACCTGCTCGCTTTTCACGCTGGCGGCGTCGTCGCGACCATCGCCGCGGCCGCGGCCGCGGCGCGCGTGTCGCGGGTCATCTTCGCCCGCTGACGTCTGCTCCTGTCTTCGTTTTGGCCGGCTGCCACCGGCGACAGCAGACTCAGCCCCGAACCGCACGGGCTTTCCGGGCACCGCCGCTCGGCCCGTGATTCGTCCCTCGCGGCAGAAGGACCAAGTCGGCCGCTTCCTCGGCGTCCCTGAGAAGCACCTTGCGCGACGTGCCCATCCGCGCGCGCATCGTCAAACCGTTGGAGAGGTCGACGACCTGGCTCGCACGCGCCCCTACGGGGAAGTCGGCCGGGATTTCCCCCGCGCTGATCCCGTCCCGGAAGCGACGTTCCACCAGCGCCGCCGCTCCCGCCGTTGCGTTCTTTAGGAACCGCCGGACCTCTGCGTCGTCCACGAGCGGCGCGACGCACACGAGCAGACAACCTGCGGCCGAGCCTTCCTCGGTCGCACTCTCGACGATGTACCTCAGAAACCCCGCGATCGAGTCGCGAAGCCCCTGCGACGAGAGCAGTGCCTCCGCGGTCGATGCGCCCTTCTTCTCTGCGTACGCCCTGAGGGCGCGCAGGAATATCGCCCGCTTGTCCCCGAAGACGGCATACAGGCTCGGCCGTCCGACGCCCATCCCGGCGACGAGATCGTCGATCGTCACTCCGTCGTAGCCCTTCGACCAGAACACCTGGGTCGCCTTTCCCAGCGCCTCGAGCTCGTCGAAGCCGCGCGGCCGCCCACGCGGCCTGATCGTATTTTGAATCATTTAGTTAAAAACTCCTTGCGCCCAATCATCGGCCCTATTACCGTACCAAACAGTTCGAAATTGACAAGGCAACCCTCCCGTCGTCGCGAGGAAACCACCATATGAGACATTCGATCGCGCTCGTGACCGGCACCACCTCCGGGCTCGGTTATGCGGCAGCCCGCATGCTCGCCGTCGAGGGCTGCGGCCAGGTCATCGTCACCGGACGCAGCCTGGCTGCGATCCACGAAACGGCCGCTCAGCTCGCGGCTGAGACCAAACGACAGGTCTTCACGCCGCTGCAGCTGGATCTGGACACGCCGTCCAGCGTGGAGGCCGCCCTCGCCGAGCTGGTCAAGCGAGGTCGGCCGATCGATCTCCTGCTTCTCAATGCAGGAATGGTCCCGGGTAAGCAGCGCGTGATCACGGCGGCGGGCATCGAGGCGTCTCAGGCTCCGCTCATCGGCCATCATCAACTGACTGTCGGGTTGCTCCGCGCCAACCTGCTGAGCCCACACGCGCGGATCGTCATCGCCAGCGCGGAACCTGCCCGTGGGGGCGTGCCGATGTTCAGCTACACCGACGTGCCAGCCTTCGCGGCCAAATACTTTCGGGGAGACCGGACCGCCGCCATCGAAGCCCTGATTCGCAACGGACCAAACGTGAAGTACGTGCCCAACAACACGTATGCCGACGCGAAGCTCATCATCGCTTGGTGGGTCGCGGCGCTGGCGCGCCGGCTACCCTCCGGCATGGCCGTGTACGCCGTCTCGCCCGGTGGGGCGACCGCCACCAAGGCGGTCCGAAATGCTGGCCCGGCATTGAAGTATCTGTTCATCCCGATCGTGAACCTCATTCCCGGCATGAATCAGACCCCGGAGACCGCGGCCCGTCGGTACCTCCAGGCGTCGGAGCTCGGAACCGACGTCTCAGGGCAATTTTTCGCCTCGGCTAAAGGGAAGTTCTCAGGCCCAATGGAGGTGCAGCGCCAGCCCCACCTCTACGATCGCGCCAGCCAGGAAGCCGCGTGGCAAGCCATTGCCAGGGTCTCCGGCGTCGACTTTTCCTCCGCAGCAGCGCCCTCGAGCGCGGTGTCCTGAGGGAACACCTGACCGCGACGGAATTGAACGTGGTGCCCCAGGCCCTGGGTCGCCGTTCCCGCGCTTCGACTCGTCGCGCGTGACCCTTGAATCAGAAGCAAGGCGACTCTTAGGTCGCACACATGAGGAGAAAGCAACCATGGGACAGTACGACGGTAAACGAGTGGTGATCACCGGTGGCACGAGCGGCATGGGCCTCGCGACGGCGAAGCTGCTGCTTGATCAGGGGGCGCGCGTGCTGGTGACGGGAAGCACGAAGAAGACGCTCGACTCAGCTCGCGAGGAGCTCGGGAAGAACGCCATCGTGATGTCGAGTGACGCGAGGTTGCTGACGGACATCGACGCTCTCGCCGCTCGCGCGAAGTCGGAGTTCGGAGAAGTCGACTTTCTTTTCCTCAACGCTGGGTACGGAACGTTCGCGCCTTTCGAGGGCACGTCCGAGGTGGTGTACGACGAGATGTTCAATCTGAACGTGAAGGGGCCGTACTTCGCAGCGCAGAGGTTTGCTCCCCTGATGCCTCGCGGAAGCGCGATCGTCCTCACGACGTCCATTGCAAACGAGAAGGGGATGCCAGGGGTCAGCGCGTACGCGGCCGCCAAAGCCGGGCTGCGCTCCCTCGCGCGCTCGCTCGCGGCCGAGCTTCTGCCGCGAGGGATCCGCGTCAACGCCATCAGCCCCGGTCCCATCGACACGCCGGTCATCCTCAAGACGGGGCTGCCCAAGGAGCAGATGGACCATATGTACAAGAAGATGGAGGAGGCCGTTCCTATGAAGCGCCATGGTCGTCCCGAGGAGATCGCGAAGGCAGCCGTTTTTCTGGCCTTCGACGCCACGTTCACGAACGGACACGAGCTGCCCGTGGACGGCGGCATGACCCAGCTCTGAGTCGCGTGCATATTCGGGGTCCGGCGCCGCGACGCCAGTGAAGAAGGCGAGCGAGCTCCATCCGCGTCAAACCGTCGCGAAACCGATGCGACAGATTTCGCGAGCTTGAAGTTGTCGGGGCGAGAGGATTTGAACCTCCGACCTTTCGGTCCCGAACCGAACGCGCTACCAGGCTGCGCCACGCCCCGATTTGCGTGCTGCGTGCTTTTGCCAAAGATCCCGAGGGGAGTCAAACGATTCTGCGACGGGGGCGGATGACGGTGTCGAGGCGGACGCGGCGGAGCAGGACGTCGAGGACGAAGAGGGCGGTGGCGGCGACGAGGATGGGCGTGCGGATCGAGCGGCGGGTCTCGGGGCGCGGGCCTTCGGGGGCCAGGACATCCAAGGGATTCGTGAGGACGCGGCCGCCGGTGCGGGCCGCGGCGGCGGTGAGCAGGGCGAGGCCGGGCGAGGCGCCACCGTCCGGCGCGGCGGGGCGCACCTCGGGCGCGAAGGGCCACGAGAGGGACGTGGTCGCGTCGGCGGCTGGCGTGCCGTCGGCGCTGCGCAACGTCGCAGCGAACAGCAGGGCGCCCGTGCCGTCGGCGACGTCGACGGTCGTCTCGTAGTGGCCGGGGGCCGTCTCGGTGAGCGCAGCCGTGCGTCGCGACGCGATCGCGCCCGCGGGTGAAACCGCGGTGACGTCGACAGCGCCGCCGAGACCCGTGAGAAACTTGTCATCCGCGCCGACGGCTTCGACTGCCAACGCGACGTGATCGCCTTCGGGCGTCGCGCGCAGGTGAAAGTGGTGAGGCGCGCGGCGCCGCATGGTGGCGCGCGCGACCTGCGCCCAGAACTTCGCGAAGCCGGGCCAGCGCATCCACGCGGCCGACCAGCGCGGCTCGACGTCGCTCGTCCAGGCCGTCACTTGGCCGAGGCCGATCTGCCAGCGCGCGAGCAGGGGTGCGCCGTTCGGCGCCGCGAGGATGAGCTCGGCGCGCGGGCGCGCGCGCGTCACGGTGTAGCCGCCGAGGGGCGGCGCGCGATCGAGGGGCACGCCCGCGAGGAGGTCGGCGCGCTTCTGCGGGCGCGCGGGCGTGGGCGCCTCGACGACGGAGCCGCGGCTCACCTCGGACGTCTCACGCGTGAAGATGCGCGGGAGGCTCGCGGGATCGCGCGTCTGGTAGAAGCGGCCGCCGCCGCGCGACGCGATCGACTTCAACAGCGAGTTGTCGGCGCCGTCGCCCACGCCGACGGTCGAGATCGTGATGCGCTGGGCGGCGGCGTCGTCGACGAGCTCGGGGATGCCCTCGGCGGGCGAGGCGCCGTCCGACAGCAAGATGATGTGCTTCTTGCGCGCGCGCGCGGGCGCGAGCTCGTCGAAGGCCTCGCGCAGGCCGGCGAGGATGTTGGTGCCGCCGCTCGCGCGGATGCGCGCGATGTCGCCGGCGATGCGCGCGCGGCCCGAGGCGCGCTGCAGGCGCACGACGGGGGTCGCGCGGGTGTCGAACGTCACGACGCCGATGAGGTCGGCGGGCGGCAGCGCGTCGGCCGTCGCGCGCGCGGCCTCCTTCGTGAGGTCGAGCTTCGGGCCCGCCATCGAGCCCGATTTGTCGACGACGAGCGCGAGCGCGAGCGAGGCTTCGTCCTCGCGCTCCGGAAGATCGAGCAGGACGGGGAGCAGCGGTGCGAGGCGGCTGTCGCGCCAGCCGCCCGAGCCGTAGGCGTCGGCGCCGCCCGCGACGAGCAGGCCGCCGCCGTCACGCACGAAGCCCTCGAGCGCCGCGAGCTGGCCGTCGGTGAGGGCGGCGCGCGCGACGTTCGACAAGACGACGAGATCCCACGCGTCGAGGGCCGCGCGGGGCGGCAGGGCGCGGGGCG
>DASZRT010000019.1:0-36539 GCA_035549075.1 Polyangia bacterium
CGGGCGGCGCGGGTGGCGGCACGGGCGGCGCCGGTGGAGCGACCGGCGGCGCGGGTGGCACGGACGCCATGGCCGTTCACCTCGGCATCATCAACGCGACGACGAGCAGCGGTACCGCGATTACGCGCGCCGCGCCCGTCGCCTACGCGACGTGCAGCCAGTAACCAACCAGTCCATCAACTGACCGAAGGGCGCGACCGACGACCTCGGCCGCGCCCTTCGAGTTCCTTCGTCCATCAATTCGCTTTTCGTTGCCGCGACAGGGGAGACGTTCGTTGCACAATTTGCCGCCTTCGTTTCGTAGATCGACCTGGCTCGCTGGCACCACCTTCTTGCTTGGTTGCTTCGCGACGGCACACGCCGCGCACGCGCAGACGCCCGTCTCGGACAAGCCGCCGGTAAGCGCGAGCGCCCCGACGTCGAGCGCCGCTCCGTCGCCCGCCGCGCCGCCCCCCGAGGGCCCGCCCTCGCCGACGGCTCCGACACCTCCCCCGCCGCCTCCGCCCGCCGGACCCACGCCGGCCGAAGAGGCGCTCAAGGCCGAGCAGGCCGAGCTCAAGGCCCAGCTCGAGACGCTCGACGCGATCCTCGGCGCCGAGCGCGAGCAGCGCGCCGAAGAGGTGGTCCTTCTCCGCGACAAGCTCGAGAAAGCCGAAGCGGCGCTGAAGAAGCCGCCCGTGAGCGCCGCCAAGAGCGGCGTCGGCCTCACCGGCTACGTCCAGGCCGACTGGACCGCCTGGCACCAGTCGGCCGAGGACCAGCTCAATCAGTCGACGAACCTGCCCATCAACGACGAGCGCTTCAACATCCGCCGCGCGCGCTTGAAAGCGACGATCGACCGCCAGTACACGGCGGGCGCGCTCGAATTCGACGGCAACACCAGCAACGGCACGACGGCCCGCATCGTAAACGCCGAGGCCTCGGCCAAGCTGCCCGGTGAAGAGGGCGCGGCCGTGCCCCTCGCCATGGTGAGCATCGGTCTCTTCAAGATTCCGTTCGGCTACGAGGTCGTGCAGAGCGATCGCGATCGTCTGTTCCTCGAGCGCTCGAAGACCGAGCAGGCGCTGTTCCCCGGCGAGTACGATCTCGGCGCGCGCCTGCAGGGCGGCTGGCTCTTCCTGCGCTACGCGCTCGCCGTGCAGAACGGCGACCCGCTGGGCGAGAAGGCCTTTCCGGGCCGCGATCCCAACGCCGCCAAGGACATCACGCTCCGCGTGGGCGTCGACACGCCCATCACCGACAACGTCTCGATCTCGGCGGGCGCGTCGTACCTCAAGGGCAAAGGCTTCCACGCCGGCACGGCGGCGACGAAGCCGACGATCCAGTGGAGCGACCGCGACGAGAACGGCGTCTTCTCGCCGTCGGAGATCGTTCAGACGACCGGCAGCGCCGCCTCGCCCTCGGTCAACTTCGATCGCTTCGCGCTCGGCTTCGATCTCAAGCTGGCCCTGACGATCCCGACCGTCGGCGTCGCCACCGTCTACGGCGAGCTCTACCAAGCCAAGAACCTCGACCGCGCCGTGCTCCCCGCCGACCCGATCGCGATCGGCCGCGACTACCGCGAGCTCGGCGCCTACGTCGCCGGCACGTTCGACTTCAACGACCTCGGCTCGCTCGGCTTCCGCTACGACGCCTACAACCCCGACCGCGACTCGACCGACCCGGCCATGCCGCGCGTCTTGTCGAACGAGTCGTACGGCTCGTTCGCGTTCGTCGCCGCCCTCGGCACGACGGCGGCGCGCCTCGTCGTCGAGTACGACCACAACATCAACCACAACGGCCGCGACGCCGAGGGCCGCCCGACGCTGCTCAAGGACGACACGCTCATCGCGCGTGGACAGGTGGCATTCTGATGAAGGCCAAGTCGCTGCTCGTTGCGGTTCTCGCGCTCGCGCCGCTCGCCTGCGGCGAGGCGACGCCGTCGTCGGGCATCACGGCGTACATGCGCGTCACGGGAACGGGCGTGCAGTTCGCGCCGGGCGCGCTCACGACCGACGACATGGCGATGAAGCCGACGCTCGCGCTCGTGAGCCGCAACTCGCACGTGTTCCCGGGCGCTCAGAGTCGCTCGCTCACGGGCAGCGTAGGCGGGACGGCGACGGGCGTGCTGCTCGGGCTTCAGAACGACTCGGGCCACTGGCTCGTGCCCGTGGGCGGCGTCCCCGATCTCGACGTCGAGGGCAACGTCACGATGAGCGCGACGCTCTCGTTCTCGCCCGATCTGCCCTTCGGCCCGCAGCTGCTCATCGGCCGCGCCATCGACGCCGACGGCAACGTGGGTCCTGCGCGCGCGATCGCGCTCACCGTCGACGATCCCAACGCGACGCCCAAGGGCGCGCTGTTCATCGACCTTTCGTGGGACACCGAGGCCGACCTCGATCTGCACGTCCACATCACGCCCGACGACGTCGGCACGAAGCGCGCCGACGGCACGACGGTGGCGGCCTTCGACGTGTGGGCGAAGCAGCCGCTGCCGCTCGATCCCTCGATGCGCTCGACGGCCGCCATCAGCAGCGCCGGCACGTTCATCTTCGACTCGAACGCGCGCTGCGTGATCGACGGCCAGCGCCTCGAGCGCCTCTGGTTCCCGATGGCGAACTACCCCGTCGGCACCTACGAGGTCCGCGTCGACACGTTCTCGCTGTGCGGCGAGGCGACGGCGCGCTGGCACGCCAGGGCCTACACGAACCTCACGGGCACGCCGCAGACGATCGTCGAGTCGTACGGCCAGTCCATCGACAGCGACACCCTGGGCGATCACAACGCCACGTCGGGGCTGCTCGCCCTCATCTTCGCGTCACCATGAAAACCTCGAATCACAACAACGCAGCGGCACGACGCCGCAATTGCAAAGGCCGACCATGAATTCAGCAAGCGTCCTCATGCAAAAGCTGGTGTTCGTCGCGCAGCTCGCGAGCTCAGCGGTCCTCTACATCCTGCTCGGGCTGTCCGTCATCTCGATCGGCGTCGTGATCGAGCGCTGGTGGTTCTTCCGCAAGCGACGCGTCGACATCGACCAGCTCTCCGACGAGCTGCGCCGCCTGCTCGCGAAGAAGGACGTCGCCGGCGCGCGCAAGGCGCTCGTCGCGAGCCCGTCGGTCGAGGCCGCGATCGTGCTCGAGGCGCTCGACTGGTGGGACGAGGGCCCCGACGCCGTCGAGCAGATCCTCGTGCGCGCGACGCGCTCGCGCCGCAAGCGCTTCGAGGCCGGCCTGCTGTTCCTCGGCACGCTCGGCAACAACGCGCCGTTCGTCGGCCTCTTCGGCACCGTGCTCGGCATCGTCACGGCGTTCCGCGAGCTCGGCACGGCGCAGATGGGCGCCATGGGCAACGTCATGAGCGGCATCGCCGAGGCGCTCATCTCGACGGCCGTCGGCATCCTCGTCGCCCTCCCCGCCGTCATCTTCTACAACGTCTTCCAGAAGAAGGGCGCCGACGTCGAGGAGCAGGCTGGCGCGCTCGGCAACGTCGTCATCGCCTCGATGCGGGCCGGTAAGGAAGGCTCCAACGGCACGCGCCACAAGCGAGACACGAGCAAGGTCGCGACGACCTCGCCGACCTCGACCGCCGAGGTCGAAACGCGTCGTCCCGAGGCGGAGGCTTAAGCCATGGCCGGCACCATGCCCTCCGGCAAGCGCGCCGGGACGATCGCGGCCATCAACGTCACGCCGCTCGTCGACGTCGTCCTCGTCCTCCTGGTCATCCTCATGGTCGCGTCGACGTACATCGTCGCGCAGACGTTGAAGGTGCAGCTGCCGCGCGCGAAGTCGACCGACGGCACGGCCGACAAGCCCACCAAGGTCGAGATCCTCAAGGACGGCAAGCTGCGCTGGAACGAGGCGCCCGTGCAGGAGTCCGAGCTGCCCGAGAAGCTCGCCGCCGCCGTCGCCGCCGATCCCGAGGTGAGCCTCGTCGTGAGCGCCGACAAGGAGGTCCAGCACGGCAACGTCGTTCACGTGCTCGACCTCGCGAAGATCGCGGGCGTCGTGAAGTTCGCCATCAACGTGCAGCAGACCGAGTAGTACGTGCGTTACGGGCCCGTCATCATCACGGTGGTCATCAGCGCGGCGTTGCACGTCGCGCTGGCGACCGGCCTCGTCGCCGTCGCGCAGCAACGCGACGTGCGCCGCCGTGCGATCTCGGTCGCCGTCCAGGACGCGAAGAAGAAAGAGGCCAAGCCCAAGCCTCCCGCGCCGCCCAAGCCCATCGCCAAGCCCGCGGCGCCCAAGCCCGCGGCCCCGCCGCCGCCGTCGGCGGCCCCGGTCCACGTCGCGCACGCCGCGCCCGTCACGACGAACCTCGCGATGAGCAACACGGGATCGGGCGCCGGCGGCCTCGACATCGGCCCCGGCATCGGTTTGCATGGCCGCGCCGACGCGCCGCCGCCCGCGGCCGCCAAGGTCGCCTCCGCGATCTCGGAGTCGCGCATGAAGAAGGCGAAAGAGGACTCGGGCAATGCCGAGGCGGCGTGCAACGAGGAGCCGACGAAGCCCGAGGCCATCGTCAAGACCGAGATCAACTACGCGCTCCACCCCCAGGCGCAGGCCGACGGCCTCGAGGGCAAGTTCCAAGCGCGCCTCACGATCGACGAGAACGGCGAGGTGTCGAACGTCGAGGTGCTCGCCGGCATCGAGCCCGCCTTCGACGCCGCGATCGTCGCCTCGCTCAAGACCTGGCGCTTCAAGCCGGCGATGGCGTGCGGCAAGCCCGTCGGCGGCGCGACCTACGTCGTGAAACGAACCTTCGAGCTCGGCGACTGAGCGAATGATCCGACCGTTCCCGAAGCTCGTCAGCCTCGCGCTCGTGATCTGTGCGTCGACGTCGGTGGTCCCGCGACGCGCGGTCGCGCAAGAGGCCGCGCCCGCCGCGCCGGGCGAGCCCGTCGTCACGAAGGCGCCCAAGCTCGTGCACTTCGTCGAGGCCGTCTACCCGAAGGATCGCCACGACGCGGGCATCACGGCCTCGGTGCTGCTCTCGATCGAGATCGGCGACGACGGCAAGGTCGGCGACGTCGAGGTCGTCCAAGGCGCCGCCCCCGACTTCGACGCCGCCGCCGTCGCCGCCGCGAAGCAGTTCGTGTTCGAGCCGGCCGAGATCGACGGCCAGCCCGCGCCCGTGAAGATCACGTACAAGTACGACTTCACCATCAAAGAGCAGCTGGTGAAGCTCGGGCCGCAGATCAACTTCGACGGCGTCGTCCTCGAGCGCTTCAAGAAGAAGCCCATGGCCAACGTGCGCGTCGCGCTCAAGGACCTCGGACCCGGCGTGGAGGGCGTCACCGACGAGGACGGCCACTTCGCCTTCACCGACGTGCCGCCCGGCAAGCACAAGGTCGAGCTGTCGAACCCCAAGCTCATCACCGTCTCGACGGAGGAGGACATCACCGTCGGCAAGCGCCGCACGGTGAAGTACCTCGTCGAAGAGCGCGAAGAGGGCGTCGACGACGAGGCGGTCGTGCGCGCGCCGCGCATCAAGAAGGAAGCCGTCGAGACGCGCATCCGCACGGAAGAGGCGCGCCGCGTGCCCGGCACGCAGGGCGACACGCTCAAGGTCGTGCAGAACCTCCCCGGCGTCGGCCGCTCGGCCTTCGGCTCGGGCCAGCTCATCGTGTGGGGCTCGGCGCCCAAGGAGACCGTCGTCAACGTCGACGGCGTCGAGATCCCGGCGCTGTACCACGTCGGTGGCCTGCGCTCGACGATCAACTCCGACCTCGTGCGCTCGATCGATCTGTCGCCCGGCTCGTACGGCGCCGAGTACGGCCGCGGCTTGGGCGGCCTCGTGAAGATCGAGCTCGCGCCGCTGCCGAAGGAGGGCGTGCACGGCTACGTCGCCGCCGACGTCATCGACACGTCGGCGATGCTCTCGGCCGCGCTCACGAAGAACCTGCGCCTCGCCGTCGCGGGCCGCATCAGCTACCTCGACCGCGTGCTCCAGAGCGTCACCTCGGAGGACGTCGGCGAGTTCGTGCCGATCCCGCGCTACGACGACTACCAGGCGCGCCTCACGCTGTCGTTGCGTCAAGACGAGGAGATCGCGGCGACGTTCCTCGCGTCCGACGATCACCTGCGCCGCAGCATCCCCGCGTCGGATCCCGCGCAGGATCGCGGCCAGAACAGCGACTCGGCCTACAAGCGCTTCATCGTGCGCTACACGCGCCTCTTGCCCGACGGCGCCAGCCTCTCGGTGACGCCGTCGTTCGGGCGCGACACGTCGACGTCGGACCTCGTGTTCGGCAACGGCGCGACGGCGCAGCACATCGGCGTCACCGTCGACACGTGGCACTACGGCGTGCGCGGCGCCTACCGCCGCAAGATCGCGCAGGGCACGACGCTGTCGTTCGGCCTCGACATGCAGGCGCGCGCCTACTCGGCGCACCGCGTGGGCTCGGCCAACCTTCCCTCGCGCGAAGGCGACATCACCGTCTTCGGTCAGCTGCCGCCGAAGGAGATCGGCGTCGATCAGTGGGACGTCACGCTCACCGACACGGCGCCGTTCGTCACCGCCGAGATCGTCGCGGGCCGCCTGACGCTGTTGCCCGGCCTGCGCTTCGACCCCGTGCTCGTCGACGGCTCGCCGACGCGCCCGCGCAGCGACGCGACGGCCGACCGCGGCTACGAGCGCTTCGATCTGCCGGGCAACCCACTGCCGGGGCACTCGCAATGGCTCACGCCGCTGCGCTACGCGCCGAACCCGCGCCTCGTCGCCACGTTGCGCGCGACGAAGCGGCTCTCGTTCACGGCCGGCGGCGGCGTCTACGGCCAGCCGCCCGACGTCGAGGACATGAGCCCGGTTTTCGGCAACCCGTCCGTCAATCTATCGCGCGCGATTCACCTCTCGGGCGGCGCCTCGTTCAAGCTGCGCCCGACGCTGACCTTCGAGGTCGTCGGCTTCTACAAGAAGCTCTACGACCTCGTGTCGCGCAGCGAGTCGCCCTCGCCGCCCGTCGCGCAGTCGCTCACTCAGGATGGCATCGGCCGCAGCTACGGCGTGCAGGCGCTGCTGCGGCAGGAGCTCATGAAGGGCTTCTTCGGCTGGGTCACGTACTCGCTCATCCGCAGCGAGCGCAAAGATCACCCCGACCAGGATTGGCGTCTCTTCGACTACGACCAGACGCACGTGCTCGCCGTGCTCGCGAGCTACCAGTTCGGCCACGGCTGGGAGGGCGGCGCGCGCTTCCGCTACACGACGGGCGCGCCTCGGACGCCCGTCATCGGCAGCTTCCTCGTCGGCAGCGACGAGTACGATCCGATCTTCGGCGCGCACAACTCGATCCGGCTGCCTGCGTTCTACCAGCTCGACGCGCGCGTCGAGCGCTCGTGGGTCCTGCGCCGCGCGAAGCTCAACCTCTTCCTCGACGTTCAAAACGTCACGAACCGCAAGAACCCGGAAGAGATCATCTACAACCCGCAGTTCACCGTGAAGGGCTACATCACGGGCCTGCCGACGCTCGCCGTGCTCGGCGCGCGGTTGGAGTTCTGACGATGCGGCGTTCGCTGAACCTCGCCCTGTGGGCCGCGCCGCTCGTGCTCGCGGCCGCGTGCAAGCCCGATCTCGGCGCGCCCGTGTCGGTCGTCGAAGGCACGGACCCGCGCATCCTCGCCGTGCGCGGCGTCCCCGCCGAGGCCCCCGCGGGCACGCCCGTCACCTACGACATCCTCGCCGCCAACGTCGACGGCCGCATCGCCAACCCCGCCGTCGCGTGGGCCGAGTGCAACCAGCGCAAGCCGCCGGCGGACGGCAACGCCGTCGGCGCCGCGTGCCTCGACGAGACGCTCGTCCCCGTCGACATGACGGGCCCGACGTACATGGCGCCGATCCTCTCGGACGCGTGCAAGCTGTTCGGCCCGCAGCCCTCGGTCGACAAGAACAACGTCGCGATCCGCCCGAGCGATCCCGATGTCACGGGCGGCTTCTACGCGCCGATTCGCGCCGAGCTCACGGTTGGCGGCGCGACGTCGATCGCTTTCGCGCTCGAGCGCATCACCTGCACGCTCGCCAACGTGCCGGCCGACGCCGCCGCGCAGTTCAACATGCTCGTCACGCCAAACCAGAACCCGATCCTCACGTCGCTCACGCTCGATCCTGACGGCTCGCCCTCGGCGCTGTACGTGCGCGATCCCAAGGGCGCGGCGCCGCCGCCTCCGACGACGCCGGTGACGTGGGTCGGCTCGGGCGCGACGTTCGATCTCGAGATGGCGTGGTCGGCCGACTCGCCCGAGTCCTTCCCCGTGTGGAACGTGCAAACGCTCACGCTCGACATGCACCGCGAGGCGATGAGCGCGTCGTGGTACGTGACCGCGGGCGAGTTCCAGCACGACCGCACGGGCCGCGCCGAGACCGAGACCGATCTGACGACGCGCAATCAATGGACGGCGCCCGTCGTGACGGCGTCCACGAACGTTCACCTGTGGATCGTGCTGCGCGACAGCCGCGGCGGCATCGACTTCGCCGAGACGACGATCGAGGTCAGGCCCTAACTTTTCGGGGAGTTTTCATGGACGTCATCAGTCTGTCACCACGCCCTTCTACCTTCGGGCCGCAATGACTCCGGAAGCGAGCTCCGAGCGCAAAGTCCTCGTCGTCGAGGACGAGCCGGACATCCGCGAGCTGCTGACCTACAACCTGCAGGCGGCGGGCTTCACGGTGCACGCGACGGAGAAGGGCCTCGACGGCCTCGCCGAGGCGCAGGGCTTCCTGCCCGACGTGATCCTGCTCGACCTCATGCTGCCGGACATCCCCGGCACCGAGGTGTGCCGCCGCATCCGCGCCGCCGATCGCTCGGTGCCGCAGCCGGCGATCGTCATGCTCACGGCGAAGGGCGACGAGATCGATCGCGTCGTCGGCTTCGAGCTCGGCGCCGACGACTACGTCGTCAAGCCGTTCAGCGTACGCGAGCTCGTGCTGCGGGTGAACGCCATCATGCGCTCACGGGGTCGGCCCGGCGGCCCCGAGCCGACGCAGGCGCCCGCGGCGCGCCGCAAGTACGTCGTGGGGCCGCTCGAGGTCGATGTCGACGGCTACCACGTCTTCGTGAACCAGCGCGAGGTCCACATGAGCGCGATGGAGATGCGCTTGTTGATTTACCTCGTCGAGCACCGAGGCCGCGTCCGCTCGCGCGAAGATCTCCTCGAGGACGTGTGGGGCTACAAGCCCGGAGTCTCGACGCGCACCGTGGACACCCACGTCAAACGCCTCCGCGACAAGCTAGGCGACGCCGGCTCCCTCGTCGAAACGGTCCGCGGCATGGGCTACCGCCTCTCGGCCGAGCATCCCGTCGTGAGCGCGGAGGGGTAGGACCCCTCCGCGGGCCTCCCCAAGAGGTTCAGCACGATTGCCGGCGCAGCAAAGCTGCGCCTCCCCGCGCTGAATCAATGCGCAACAGAATTGTCACGCCGTTGTTTCGGAGCGGACGTGGAGATCGAACCGCGGCGTTGCGGTCGTTTTCTACGATCAAGCCGTGGGAAGTGTGTCGCATCTCGCGGCCGTTGCGCTCGTCGGATCGGCGGCGGTCGGCATAGCGCTCTTGATTCTGCACGTGCTCGTGCTGCGGGCGCACCTGCGCGGCGCGCGCGCCGTGCCGCACACGCGGCCCGGCATTTCAATTCTCAAGCCGCTGTGCGGGCTCGACGATCGGCTGCTGCAGAACTTGAGCACGTTCGCGAACCTTCCTTACCCGGACTACGAAGTGTTGCTGGGCGTGCGCGACGCGCGCGACGCCGCGTACCCGACGGCGCTCGCCGTCGCGCGCCACTGGCCGCGACGTTTTCGCGTCGTCTTGCAGCGGGGCGAGCCCGGGCTCAACCCCAAGGTCAACCAGCTCGTGACGCTCGCGCGCGCCGCGCGCCACGAGCTCCTCGTCATCAGCGACTCGAACACGCGCGTGCCGGCGACTTACCTCGACGAGATCGCGGCGCTGCTCGCCGACGACGGCGTCGGCCTCGTCACCCACCCCGTCGTCGGCCAGGGCGACGATCAATGGGGCGCGCGCCTCGGCTCGGCGCTCGACAACATGCACATCTCCGGCTCGATCACGCCGGCGCTCACGGCGGCCAAGGCGCTCTTCGGCAAGGACTACGTCGTCGGCAAGTCGATGGCGATGCGCGCCGCCGACGTGCGCGCGCTCGGCGGCTTCACAGCCGTGAAAGACGTGCTGGCCGAGGACTTCGTGCTAGGTCGCATGATCCCCGAGAAGCTCGGCAAGCGCGTCGTGCTCGCGCGCTCTGTCGTCCGCTGCGTTTCGCTGCGCCGCACGGTGCGCGACTTCGTCCGCCGCTACGCGCGCTGGAGCGTCATGCAGCACCAGTGCGCCGGCCTGCCCGCGTACCTCGGCATGCTGCTGCTCAACCCGATGCTGCTCGCGACGGCGGCGCTCGCGCTCGAGCCCGGCCGCGTGACGGCCGAGGGTTGGCTCGCCTGCGCGCTCGTGCGCGCCGCGCTCGACGCCGGCTCGGGCCGCGTGCTGCGCGGCCGCTCGTTCGCGGCGTGGGCGTTGCTCGCGACGCCGTTCAAGGATCTGCTCGCGGCGTGGGCCTGGCTCTACGGCCTCACCCACCGCTCGATCGTCTGGCGCTCGCATCGGCTGACGGTGCTGCGGGGGAGCGTGCTTCGCGCGGGGACGCCGGCTCTGTTCCCAGCGCCTGAAGAATCCGAGGCAGACCGCGCGACGGCAGTCGCTTGAAGCCGTTCCAGGCCGTCGCCGCCAGCGTGCCCTCGTCGAGCCACTCCGAGATCCAATCGCCCGCGTGGCGCGGCTCGCGCTGCGCGAGGCCGGCGCCGTTCTCGATCGCCCAGCGCCGGTTGTAGATCTCCTGCACGCCCACGGCGGGCGCGAGGATGAGCGGCAGCCCCAGCGCCGCGAAGAACGTCAGCTCGCTCGGCTTGGTCCACAAGATGTCGGCCTCGGCGCAGAGCGCGTTGAACGTCGAGAAGTACGAGGCGAGGTCGGGCGCGAGGACGACGCGCACACCCGGGTGCCCCACGAGATCGTGGCGGGCCACGAGCGCCTCGAACGTGCGCGCGACGGCGGGGCGAATGCCCGCGAGCAGCGCGACGCGCAGCCGCCGCGCCTCGATGAGCGGCCGCAGCGACGGCAGGAATTGGCGCGCGAGCCCGACCTGCGCGCCCGCGCCACCGACGGCGAACACGAGCAGCGGGCTCTCGTCGCCGTCGTCGAGCGGCACGCCCAGCTCGCGGCGCGCTGGGTCGCCCTGCTGCTCGCGGAACGCGCCCGTACGATCGAGGCGCGCGAGCCGCCGCGCGAGGTGGCGCTTGAGCACGGACAGCTCGGCGCCGCCGACGAGCTCGTCGGGCAGCGGAAAGCCCGTCATGACGATGCGCTCGCCCGGCACGCCGTAGGCGGCGAGGCGCCGCGCGGCGCGCTCCGACGGCGCGAAGTAGCGGATGCCGCCGCGCGCGGGATCGCGCGGCACCCACGCGCGCGCGAGGTCCGAATCCGTCACGAGGCAATTCACGTCGCGCGCGCCGTGGTGGTCGACGGCGATCGCCGACGCAAAATACGTCGTGAACAGCGGCACGTCGTCGCGCCGCATGATCTCGGCCAGCCCGCGCCCGAGGCCCCGCGCGACGAGCCCGTCCACGAAGCGCGTCGCGAGCGTGGGCGCGCGCAGATCGCGCTGCGGGTGCAGCGGCGGGATGTGCGTCACCGCGTCGAGCGCGACGCGCATGGGCCAGCCCAAGACGGGCAGCTGCGACAGGCGCGACGTGCGCTCGTACGAGCGCCGCGTGCGCGCCCACAGCGCGCGCTCGTCGGGATCGGCCAGCGGCGCGCGATCCGCATGCAAGAGCGGCACGCCGATGGCGTTGGCGACGGCGTCGGCCGCGCGCAGGTGGCCGAAGCCCATCTCGACGGCGACGACGAGCGGGGACTTCGTCAACGGCCCGCCGTCACGGCGTCAGGCGACGCGCCACTCGCGATCGTGCGAGACCGTCGGCGTCGCGGCCCACGACACGCCCTGACCGGGCGATTCGGAGCTCTCGAGCCACCACGGGCTGTTGACGAGGACGCCGCCCGCGTGCTCGAAGACGCGCGCGCCGCCGAGGATCGTCGAGCTGCCGGCGTTGAAGATGCGCACGGTGTGCATGCCCTCTTGCAGGCGCACGCCTCGGGGAACGTGACGGTGACCGTGCAGGACCAGCCCGCACCGCCCCCGAAGTCTTTGAAGGAGCTCCCGTCCACGGCCGAGCTCGATCGTAAACGGCAAATTGAGAAAGTTCGAGAGGCGTTCGGCGGCGTGCTCCTCGGGGAGCGGCACGACGTGGTGGTGCAGCGCGATCACGGCGAGGTGGTCGCGCGGCGTCTCGTCGAGCGCGGCGTCGACGGCGTCGAGGTCGGCCTCGTGGAGGATGCCGTGGCCCTGGATCCACGAGCGGTTGTGGTCGCCCGTCGAGTTGACGCGCACGATGTAGAGGCCGTCGGCCGTGACGGTCTGGACGCGCGCGCCCGGCATGATGGTGTCGCCCATGTCGTCGCCCAGGCGATCGTGGTTGCCGGGGACGACCGTGAGGCGTCCGTCGGCCGAGAGACGCTCGAAGGCGTCCTCGAAGAGCTCCCATTCGCGGCGGCGCCCGCGGTGCGTGACGTCGCCCGTGACGAGCACGTGGTCGATGCCGATCTCGACGAGGGCGCGGGCGAGAGCCTCGGCCTGTGCGTCGTCCTCGGCGCTGCGCCCCATGTGCAGATCGGAGAGGTGCGCGAGCATCTTCGTGCGGCGCGCCTTCCTGAGGTCCGGAATGCTTAGGACTTTCCCAATCATCGGGATTCACCCTAAACGGTCTCTGTGACACCGCGGTCGCCCGCCCATGGCGGACTTGAAACAACCCGCGAACAAAACGCGGTTTCGTAGCGCTTTTCGCGTCTTCGGGGCCGAGACGACCTTTTTAACGACGACGCAGGCGCGCGCGACGGAGCAGCGGCGGGTCGCCGAGCGGCGCCGCGACCGTGTCGGTGTGCTCGACGCCGCGATCGGCGCGGCCTTCGAGCTTGCGCGCCTCGACGGGCTTGGGCTCGACCTTGGGCGCGGTCTCGACGTCGGCCTTGATCTCGACGGTCGGCTCGACCTTCGCGAGGGCCGGAGGCTCGACCTTCGGGGGCGCGGGCTCGGTCGGTTGAACGGCTCGTTGCGCGACGGCGCGGCGCTCGCCCGGGCCGCCCGCGCGTCGATCCCAATCGTCGATCGCCTTCGACAGATCAGGCTCGAGCGCGAAGCTGCCGCCGCGGCTCGCGAGCTCGTACGACTGGCGCGCGAGCGCCGTCGCCTGCGCGAAGTCTCCCTTGGCGGCGTAGAGCGCGCCCTTGATCCACAGGCAGTACCAGTCCTGCACGTGATCGATGGCCTGGAGCGCGAGCGACGCATCGATGTAGTGCAGGCCCGTGTCGTAGTCCTTCTTCGTCTCGAGCATGTAGCGCGCGGCGTTCGCGTAGGAGCGCCACGTGCCGTCGAGGCCGCCGAGCGCGCTCTCGATCTGCTGCTTCGTGTGAACCTGAATCGGCAGCGACGCGCGCACGCCGTCCCACTCGAGGTCGAGCGAGACGCGGTCGTCGCCCTGGTCGGAGAACAGGAACGTGAGCCGCTCTCGGCGCGGCGCGCTCTTGCCCGCCGTCTTGACGCGCGCGACGTCGAGCTCCGGCTTGTACTGGCGCGCGCCCGTGACGGGCTCGGCGCCCTTGTTGACCATGAACGTCCACGACGACTTGCCCGGCGTCGCGAGCAACCAATACGAGCCAGCGGGCACGACCTGGTCGCCGATCGTGACCTCGCGGCTCACCTCGAGGCGCGCCGCCGGGTTCACGCCGATCGTCCACGGCAGGTCGTACGGCACGACGTTGCCGAAGACCTTGCGACCACGCGCCGCCGGACAGTCGTACTCGACGGTGATCTCAGTCAGGCCGATCTGCTGCGTGATCTTCGCGGCTGGGACCTCACGCGGCAGCTCGAGCGCCGTGGGGCCCGCGGCCAAAGCGGGCGCCGCCGCACCGACGATCAACGAACCCACCATCATCATCGAGCGCGCGCGCATGAGCCTGCCTCCTTCGGAAACCGCCGGAGCCTAATCTGGTCGGATGTTTCGCCCTGTTCCGTTTGCGTGACGGAAGACGCAGAGCGACGTTTCCAGATCGTCACCCGGGCCCGCGGCGAGGTCGCTTTATAACGCGGCCTCCAAAGCGAGCGAGCCGCCCGTGAAAACCCCCACTCTGGTCCTCCTCGCGACGGGGATCGTCGCGATGGCGTCGTCCGGGTGCGGAAGCCCCAACCGGCCCGCGACGTGGGCGTACATTTCGCCCGTCATCTTTCAGCCGAACTGCGCGTCGAGCAGCTGCCACAGCGAGGGCACGGCGGCCGCGGGCCTCGACTTCTCGACGCCGGACTCGGGCTACTCGAGCCTCACGCGGCTGTGGGTGTGGATCGTCGATCGTTCGCGCGAAGGCTCGCCGGGCTGCCGGCAAGAGGCGGGCACGACGGTTTGCGAGGAGCCGTACCGGCCGCTCGTGACGCCGTACGATCCGCAGCAGTCGCGCATCGTCAACATGCTGCGCGCGCGGAACGCGCCGCGCATGCCGCCCGATCGCCCGCTCGACGAGGCCGACATCGAGCTCGTCGAGCGCTGGATCTTGAACGGCGCGAAGAAGAACGAGAGCGACGCGCCGCCACCGAATCAGCAGGTGTTCGACGCTTCGCCTGATGCGCCGGCCGACGCCGGCGACGCGAGCGACGCAGCCGGCGACTCGTCCGACGCCGACGCGAGCGAGGTCGGCGATGCGCCCGCCGACGCATCCGACGGCGGCGTCGACGCCGCGGAGGCGGGCGGCTGATGCGCGCGCTCGTTCTCGTGGCGATGGTGTTTGCGGCGCTCGCGCTCGGCGGCGCGCGCGGCGCTCACGCCTACCCGCAATGGCAGTTCTCGTCGGGGACGAGCCGCTGCGATCAGTGTCATTTCGCGCCCGCGGGCGGCGGCCTCATCAACTCGTATGGCCGCGACGCCGCGGGCGAAGACCTCGCGACCTTCGGCGGCAACGGCGCGTTCCTGCACGGCGCGACGACGTTGCCGGCGTGGCTCGCGCTCGGCGGCGATCTCCGCGGCGCCCTCGTGAGCGAAGACGACGGCGACATCGACGGCACGCAGACGGCCGTGTTCCCGATGCAAGCCGACGCCGAGGCGCGCCTGTCGTTCGGCCTCGTCTCGGTCTACGGCGTCGCCGGCCTGCGCGGGCAAGAGCGCGACAGCGCCGAGCCGATCCCGCTGCAGAACTACCAGCCCGTCGACACGTCACGCTTCGTCTCGCGCGAGCACTGGATCATGCTGCGCGCGAGCCCGCTCGGCGGCTACGTGCGCGCGGGGCGCTTCTTCGCGCCGTTCGGGCTGCGCATGGCCGAGCACATCCTTTATGTCCGGCGCGACCTGGGCCTCGGCACGCTCGAGGAGAGCTACAATCTGTCGAGCGGCTACGTCGGCGAGACGTGGGAGGCGCACGCGACGGCGTTCGCGCCCGACTTCGTGCGCCACATGGGCAGCCGCGAGGGCGGCGCGTCGGTCTACGTCGAGCGCCGCTTCGCCGACGTCGCCGCGGCCGCGCTGCAGGCGCGCTTCGCCATCGGCCCCGGCATGACGCGCACGATCTTCGGCGGCGTCGGCAAATACTGGGTCGAGCCGCTGCGCACGCTGTTCCTCGCCGAGGCGGACTTCGTCCGGCGCGACATCGACACCGTGCCGTCGAGCTACCAGCTGGTCGCGATGGGCGGCTTCAGTGTGCTGCCCGCGAAGGGCGTGCTGCTCACCGTGCTGCAGGAGCGCGAGCAGGTCGACCTCGCCGTGCGCGGCACGACCTACGACGCGACGACGGGCTTGCTGAGCTGGTTCCCTTACGCGCACGTCGAGATCCAGGCCATGGGCCGCGTGCAAGTGCCGTCGGGCAGCCCCACCGACAAGACCTTCTTCCTGCAGCTGCACTACTTCTTGTGATCTCGTGAAGACGCGTCCCCTCATCACCTTGTCGCTGGCCCTCGCGGGCGGTCTCGCCGCGTGCTCGGCGCCGCCGTCGGAGCCGGCGAGCCCGACGTGGAGCGACGTCGGCCCGATCCTGCGCGGCGAGTGCACGAGCTGCCACGGCTCGACGGCCGTCGACACGGGCGGCGGCTACCGCTTCGACTTCTACGAAATGTCCGAGGCCGTGTGCGGCGACGCCGCGAAGGCCATCCCGATCCCGCTGCTCGCGGGCGCGACGGCGACGCTCATCGCCGCCGACACCGCGCCGACGACGACGGGCGATCGCCCGCGCATGCCGCCCGCGCCCGCGCCCACGCTGTTCGACTGGGAGCGCCGCACGATCGCGGCGTGGGCCGCCGCGCCGACGAAGGGCCCGCCGCCTGCCAACAACCACGATCCGTTCATCCAGGTCGGCACGCTGCCGAGCACGGCGACGGGCCGCCTCAGGTTCACGGCGCTCATCGGCGACGAGGACGAAGAGCCCGTCGTCGGCGTCATCCAGGCGGGCGGATCGCTCTTCGCGATGAACCGCGGCGGCACCTTCGCCGTCGACTTCGACGTCTCGACGTGGCCAACGGGCACGCAACGCTTGAGCGCGACGTTGTGCGATGGGTGGACGCACAAGACGTACGACCTCGGCCCGGTGACGATCTCTCGCTAAGCAGCGGCGCGGCGGCGTTCGGCGAGGCGTCTCAGCACCCGCACGCCCAAGAGCATCAACGCCGCCGCGACGATCACCAGCAGCACGAAGCGCGCGAGGCGCTTGTGGTTCATGTCGCTCGTCGCGCGCTCCATCGTCGCGACGCCCTCTTGCGGCATCCCCACGCCGCGCGCGCGCGCGATGAGCTTCTCGGCGGTCACCGGATCGCGGTTCGCGATCGCGAGCGCCCACTGGAACGAGATCGTCTTCGGATCGTCGGGCGCGACGCGCCCCAGCTCGTCGGCGCACGTCGCGAGCGCCCGGTCGTCGTGGAAGCGCAGCGCGACCTCGCACCGGAGCGACGGCAGCTGCGGGCCCAGATCGATCTTGCCGTCGACGTGCGCGAGCACGGCGTCGAGCTCTTCCTTTTCGCCCGTGGGCAGCGGGTCGGGCTGCGCGAGCACGAGCGACACGAAGCGCGTGAAGTCGCCGCCGACGACGCCGCCGCGCGTGAGCGCCGAACGGCACGCCTTGACGGCGTTCACGAGATCGCCGGCCGCCTGCAGCTCCTCGCACAGCTTGCGCGGGGGCAGCGCGATGTCGGGCGCCGCTTTCGCGAGCGCGGCCCAGTAGTGTCCCGCGCGCACGTGATCGCCCTTGGCCGTCGCCGCCTCGGCGCGCGCCGTGAGGTCTTGGATGAAGTAGCCAAACTGCAGCGGCTGCCGGCTGCGCACCTCGGGCGGCGGGACGCTGGCCTCGGGGTTGGCGTCGTCGACTCTGATGTCGCTGAGGTCGCCACCCATCGGGCGCCCGTTGACGACCTTGACCGCCGGATCCGGCGTCGACATGCCCTCGTCCGCAAAAGCCCCCCGCGTCGCGAGCAACGACGCGAGCACGCACAGCGCGAGCACGGGACGCGCGACCGCCGCGCGCCGCCCGCGCCAGCGTCGCAACGCGTGCGCGAGCGTTCCCAGGAACGCGATCGCGAGCAGCGCGCGCACGATCCACACCCACGCGGGCACGCGCACCGGTTGCATCGCGCGCGCCGCCGCCGTCGCCGGATGATTCGGCGCGATTCGTTCGAGGTCACGCAGGCACGCCGCGAGCACGTCGGCGCTGCCGATGCGGCGCGCGATGTCGCAGCGGGCGACGTAGCCCCACGGATCCGTCGCCTCCTTGCGGACGGCGGCGTCGGCGACCATCGACGCCGTCGCGAGATCGTCGAGCGTCACCTTGACGCCGGGCGCGACCATCGCCGCGACCTGGTTGCGCAGGTCCTCGGTGAGGCTTCCGTAGAGCAGCGCCTCGTGGCACGGCGTGCGAGCGTCGACGCCCCTCTCGAGCGCCGCCTCACACGCGGCGCGCAGCCCCCGCGCGTCGGGCGCGGCGACGACCGCGCGCGCGCCGAGAACGGCCGCGCAAATCAAGAGAGCCACGACGACGAGCCGCGTCGACTTTCGGCGAGGCCGCGAACGCATGGGCCCTGCTTATAACGGGTGACTTTGGCACCCATGTGACGGTTCCGAAAACAGACGGGACCGTCCCCACGCCTCGAAGATGTTGAAAAGCGGTTGCGTGGGACGTTTCAGCGACGTGTTAGGAGGTGCCTCGCGAGCCGCTCTGTCGCTCGCGCAAGCGACGGAGACACGTGAGCTCATCAAACGCACGATGGACGGCGCTTTGCTTCGCCGTCACCGGAATCATCGCGGCCTCGTGCGGCGATCAAGCGGGCAACTACGTTCCGACGGGCGGCGGCACGGGCGTCGTGCTGCCCGGGAGCGGCGGTGGCACCGGCGGCACGAGCAACCTCGACGCGGGCGCGGACGACGCCAAAGTCGATCGCATCGACGTCGCGGCCGGGGGCGGCGGCGGACACGCGGGCTCGAGCGGTGGCACCGGCGGACACGGCGCGGGTGGCAACGGCGGAGCGACCGCGACCGGTGGCGGGACGGGCGCCGGCGGCGCGACGTCGACCGGCGGCACCAACGGCACGGGCGGCGCGAGCTCGACCGGCGGCGCCGGCGGAAGCGCGCCGCAGGACGATCCGTGCACGGCCTGTGAGCGCGCCAAGTGCAGCCACCCGAGCGGCATCACGTCGGTCGGCGATCCTTACTCGCTCGCCTTCGGCGCGTACGCGATCTGTTTCCTCGGCACGGGCTTCCCCGTCGATCAGGGAGGCATGCCCTGCTCCGACCCCAACTTGCTGGGCCCGAACGCCTCGGGCGGGCCGGCGCAGGGCATGCCGAAATCGACGCTCTGCCGCGCGCTCATGGACTGCGTGCACAAGAGCCACTGTGACGACATCGGCTGCTACTGCGGCGAAGGCGTCAACGTCATGTCGTGCGAGAGCGGCGCGGTGCCGGCGACCGGCGCGTGCAAGGCCGAGGTCGAAAACGCGACCGAGTCGACCCAGATCTCGGGCGACTCCGGCATCGCCGGCCAGTACTACAACCGCTGCCTCGCGACGGCGTCGGCGTTGGAGCTTCTCGGCGGCTGCGACGTCAACTGTTGCGCACAGGAGTGCCTCGGCGTTCCGAACGACACCGACAAGGGCTACTGCAACGCCGCCAGCTCCACGGACGGCAGCGGCGGGGGCGGCACGACCGGGCACACGGGCGGCTCTACCGGCCAGACCGGCGGCTCGACCGGCCAGACCGGCGGCACCGGTGGTCACGGCGGAACGGGTGGCAGCGGTGGCTCGTCGAGCACGAGCACAGGCGGGGCCACGGGCACGGGCGGATCGTCGAGCACGGGCGGCATCACCGGATCCGGCGGAACCGGTGGTGTTGCAGGCGGCGGCGGCACCGGCGGATCGTCGAGCACGGGCGGCTCGAGCGGCGGCGGCGGCTCGACGAACCCCGACGCCGGCGCGGGCGGCTCCGGCGGCGCGCCCGGCGCGACGCTCGCCAACGTTCACTTCGACACGACGGTCGATCCGTGGCTTCCGGTCTTCGTATCGACGATCGCCCGCTCGACCGAGGACGCGAACGGCAGCCCGACGTCGGGCGCGCTCGACGTCTCGATCGCCAACGGCAGCGGCTCGATCTCCCTCGAAGGTGACGGCTGGCAATGCATCACGGCGACCGCGGGCGCGACCTACCGGCTCAGCGCCAAGGTTCGCATCCCCGGCCAGACCAGCAGCGTCGCGAGCGTCGGCTTCTGGTACTACGCTTCGTCCGACTGCTCGGGCGCGATCGTCGACTCGTTCGACACGCCGACCTCGAGCGACGCGACCTGGAAGACGGTGACGGGCAGCCCCGTCGTGCCGACCGGCATCGGCTCGATGCGCGTGCGGCTCACCGTGCGCAAGCCCATCGGCCAGACGGCGGCCGAGGCGCTCTTCGACGACGTCGTCGCCGAACGCCAATGAATGAAGCGAGGAGCGCGGCCATGAGACGTGAATTTTCGAAGTGGATCGGCCTCGCGGCGGCGCTCGCGCTCTCGGCGTGCACGCGCCCCGGCGGCCCCGACGAGATCACGGTGGGCGGCTGGGTGTCGAACGACGCGGGCCAAACCACGCCCGACCCCGATGGCGGCGTCATCGACGTCGTCAAGCCGACCCTCAAGTGCAACCCGACCAACTCGTCGGAGATCATGAAGGCGCGCTCGACGATCACGACGGGCACGTCGACGCCCGTGAAGGCGCCGACCTACTTCACGTCGGATCTCTTCAACCTCTTCAAGGCGAGCTGCGGCTCCTGCCACGTCGAGAGCAGCCTCGGCAACCCGCCCTTCAACGTCAGCCTCTCGAACTTCAAGACGAAGGTCGATCAGAGCGTCCTCGACGTCATCAAGTCGGACAACGACGCCACGTACATGCCGCCCATGGCCGCCGGCGGCATCCCCTTCTCCCAGCGCGTCGCCCAGCGCGGCGACGCCGATCCCGTCGTCCACCTCGCGACGATGCTCGAGCTGTGGATCCAAGCCGGGAGCCCCGCCGACTCGTTCGAGCTGCCGTCGGACATGACACAGACGAGCGCCGGCTACGCGCTGTCGCCCGACCTCGGCAACGAGCTGTCGAACATCGGCTCGTGCGTGCCCGACAAGGGCATGGTCGCCACCAACGGCGGCGCGATGGACGCGCTCGACACGATGTTCGCCTCGGCGACGGAGCTGCCGGCGACGCTCGACAAGACCGATCTCTTCACGCTCGACAGCGAGGCGCTCGCGCGCGAGGGCGTGATCTCCTACGCGCCGACGTACCCGCTGTGGACCGACAACGCCGGCAAGATGCGCTACGTGCGCGTGCCGCGCGGCAAGTCCATCTCGTTCGACAAGACGACGCAGCAGTTCACGATCCCCGCCAACACGCGCTTCTACAAGACGTTCCTCAAGCAGGTCACCGACGCCAACGGCAACGTCGGCTATCGCAAGATCGAGACGCGCATGATCGTCTCGCGCCCCGACGTCAACAACGCCGATGGCACGGCGACGCAGACGGCGCTCTACGGCACCTACGTGTGGAACGACGACGAGTCGCAGGCGACGCTGCTGACGGATCCGCTGCGCAGTGGCAAGCCGTTCGCCGATCGCATCTTCACGTACATCACCGACGAGGCCAAGGCGCAGCAGGTCATCGACTCGAAGCCGGTCAACCTCGCGGTCGCGCTCGCGCAGAAGGGCGTCACGCGGCACTACGCGCTGCCGGGCGCCGAGCGCTGCGTGCAGTGCCACATGGGCAGCCCGAGCCAGTCGTTCGTCCTCGGCTTCACGCCCCTGCAGGTGAACCGGCGCGCCGCCGGCACGGGCGGCACCTACGAGACGGGCCAAGGCGAAGAGCTCACGCAGCTGCAGCGCCTCATCGACTACGGCGTCATCACGGGCATGACGTCGCCCGCCGACGTGAAGCCGCTCGAGCAATCACAAGGCGCGCGCGCGCCGCGCACGCCCGAGGAGCTGAACGCCCAGGCGTACATGGTCGGCAACTGCTCGCATTGTCACAACCCGCGCGGCCTGCCGTCGGTGAAGGAGCCGCTCGTCAAAGCCGCGCTCGACTTCCTGCCGGGCGCCGGCGCGAACGAGGGCATCTTCCAGTTCCCGCTCGACCGCATGAGCCCCATCCGAAAGCGCGGCCTGTATCAAGACGTCGACATCCCGTACATCACGCCGTCGCTCTACGACATGCCGCGCCTCGAAGCCTCGGCGAAATACTTCTGCCCCGACACGCCGGACAACGCCTGCGAATACGACACGACGGGCTACGATCCGGGCGATCCCAGCATGTCGGCGCCGCCGGTTCCGGCGCTCAAGTGGGTGCTCGCGCCGTGGCGCAGCCTCATCTACCGCAACACCGACACGCCCTACGACTACTTCGACGACTTCGCCTTGTTCCCGCACATGCCGCTCAACAGCCCGGGCTACGACTGCCGCGCCGCCAAGCTCATGGGCGATTGGATGGTGAGCATCCCGGCCGTCATCATCGACCCGACGAAGATCGAGTACGCGAAGCCGATCCAGACCGACCCCACCCATCCCCTCGCCTGGCCCCCGAGCGCCGACTCCTCGGCGCAGCCGTACCGCGAGGTCGTGAAAGGCGACAAGGACTACGACGCCGCCGTCGCCGCGGCGAAGACGCGCCTCGACCAGTACCACACGGCCGGCTACCGCTACGACTTCTGTCCGAACACGTACACCGACGACATCATCGACCCGGTCATCGAGGACGAGGTCGCCAAGAACATCCCGGTCGCGACCGACACCGGCCCGTACACGGATCCGATGGACTTCCATAAGGTCCTGATGCCGCCCATCACGCCGTTCAGGCCGCACTACGTGAGCTTCGACGACACGGATCCGCCCGGCGACTGGTTCCCGCGCCGCCCCGATTGGCAGGACGCGATCGTGAACCCGAACATCCCTGCGTTCGTCACGGCGGCGAAGAACGCGCAGAACCTGACGCCCGACGAGGTCATCGATCTGACCAACGTGCTCCAGGCGCTCGGCAGCGTGAAGCTGACGGCCGACGTGCGGGCGGCGCTCACGGAGCAGGTGCCGTTCGGCCTCTGGGACACGACGAAGGCCGGGTGCAACTTCGCGGGCGTTCCGACGGCCGGCAGCTTCACGGGCGCGTCGAAGCCGAGCTGGATGGACGTCAAGCCGCCCGCGCCGACGGCGCCGGTGTACATGCAGTCGGCGGGCGCGGCCGTCTTCACGTCGATCTGCTTCAACTGCCACGGCCTCAACGCCGACTCGAAGGGCCTGCTCGCCGAGGAGATCTCGACGCTCACGGGCGGCGACGCGCGCGTCGCCGACTTCCGCGACGGCCTGTTCGGGCCGGTGTCGATGCCCGGCGCCAACCGCGATCGCGTCTACGGCCCCGCGGCGGCGACGCTGGGCGCGGGCTACACGAGCGACGACGTCGCCTCGCGCTACCTCGCGTGGATGGCCCTCGGAGGCACGGCGAAGCACCTGCCGACCGACGTGCTGACGCAGGTCTCGCAAGCGCCCGTGCTCGGCACGTTGCGCTCGAACATCGCGCCGCAGGGGACCCCGGACATGCTCCGCCTCGGTCTCCAGCTCTGCTCGCAGGTCGCGACCTCGGACCTCAACATCCAACAGTTCTCCCTGTCCGACCTGTTCGCGAACGGTCGAATCGGGTGGAGCGAGTACACGGGCCTCGTCGACGTCAACGGAGACGCCGAGATGTGGCTGCGGCTCTGCAACCTCAGCAATCGCCCCGTGGTTCGGGTGCCCCTCCTCACGAACGACAGCCACCGTTGGGACGCGACCACGACGGTGAGCAGCATCATCGTCAGCGGCTTCCACCTCTACTGGGGCACCGACGCGCAAGGCAACGACCTCTACGGCCAAAACCAGGCGATGGACGCCAGCGGCCACCTGACGACGGGCCTCGCGGGCAACGCGTTCCCGATGTGCATCGAAAAGCCGACGAACGCCAACGAGCTCACGGCCGCGAACAGCTTCCTCGCGGCCCACAAGGTCAACGGCAACGTGATCCCGTTCTGCCCGGCCGGCTTCATCACGCCCGACAACAACCTCGTCGTCGACACCTCCTCCGCCGACCCCAACTTCGTCGACGGGCGCAAGTGGGCGGCGCGCGGCGCCGTCAACGCCGCGCTCGCGGTGTTCCTGTACCTCGACGGGATCGAGCGCGATCCGACGAAGAAGATGCCGCTCTACAACCAATGCAACCTGCTGACGACTCCATGAACGCCCTTCCGCTGCGCGTGCTTCGCTTCGTCGGCGGCGTCGTCGCCGCGGGCGCGATGTCGCTGCTCGCGCTGCGCTGGATCGTGCCGTCGGCGCTCGAGGGCACGCGCGGCGGCGTCACCGGCTTCTTCGGCTGGCTGTGCGATCGCCACCCGCTCGTGCTCGGCGTCGTTCTCTTCGTCGCGATCGCCGAGACGGCGCGCTATTGGCTGCGACGCCGCGGCACGCGGGTTCGCTTTGAAGTCGCGAATGCGACGCCTGCGCGCGCGTCACGCGCGTTGATCGTCGGCCTGGTCGTCTTCGCGATCGCGGCGTTCTTCGTGCGCTCGTCGGTCATCGCCAGCTACCGAGTCGTCGGCCCGTCGATGCTGCCCACGCTCGAGATGGGCGATCGCGTGCTCGTCGATCGTACGGCCTACGGCCTTCGGCTTCCGTTCGCGCGCCACCCGATCGGCGCCAAGGTGCCGGCGCGCGGCGACCTCGTCGTCTTCACGATGTCGAACGGCGTGCCCGGCGGGACCGGCCCCCAAGCCGTCGTCAAACGCGTCGTCGGCGTGCCGGGCGACACCGTCGCGTTCGACGCCGGAATCATGTTCCTCAACGGCCAACCCGTGCACGGCTGCGACGCGGGCCCGTACGTCGACTTCGCGAGCTCGGTCACCGTGCGCGGGCGCCTCGTCGTCGAGCACCTCGGCGACCTTTCTTACCTGACGGTGCGCAAGCCGCTCGAGCAGCCGTTCCCCGCCTACATGGTCAAGCAGGGCGAGGTCTTCGTCATCGGCGACGATCGCGGCATGAGCACCGACTCGCGCGTCTGGAGCGAGGGCCACGGCGGCGGCGTTCCGATCGATGCGCTCGAAGGCAAGGTCACGCGCGTCCTCCTCGGCGCCCGCCCCGACGGCCGCCTCGACTTCTCGCGCGTGCTCGCTCCCGCCCTCAGCCTCGAAGTCCGCATTCCCAACGTCGATACGACGCTCACGAAGGAGCGCATCGACAAGTGCCTCACGGCGCCCCCGCCGGCGCCGCCGGTGCAGATCTCGGGCGAAGCACCCGCTCGCTAATTACAGCGCGCGAGCTTCGTACCGGCCGCGACGACGAGCGGGCTCGCGGGCGGCGTGACGAGGCCCGTCGAGGCGCGCGGCACGGGGAAGATCTGCCAAGTGAAGTTCATTCGGTTCATGACCCAGAGCGAGTCCGTCGACGCGTCGAGGAGCAGAGCCTGCACGCGGCCGCCTGCGGCCTGGATCTGCATCGTGCGCTTGGGCGCGGGCGCGCCCGTGGCCGTGCGGTCGAAGAACGAGATCTGATCGTTCGAGCCGGCCGACGTGATGAGCTCGTCGTGGACGGCGTCGTAGAGCAGCGCGTGCGTCGGCGTCACGGGTGACAGCGCGCGCTTCGGCGCGACGGCGCCCGTCGCCGAGGCGTCGAACGTCAGCACCTGGGTCACCGTCCCCGCCGCCGTCGTCGCGAGCGACGCGACGAAGACCTCGCCGTGCGCGACGTCGAGGGCGACGTCGCTCGGCGTTCCGAGCGTCGTCGCGGCGCCGCCGAGCGTCCGCACGAGCGCGCCCGTCGTCTCGTCGAGCGTCACGATCTCGCCGAGGCCGCTCGCGGGCAGGCGGCCCGTGACGACGGCGCGGCCCACGGGATCGAGCTGCAGGCCCGTGTAGCCGGTTCCACCCGCGGGCGCCATCAGCGTGCGCGACGGCGCGACGTTGCCGGTGGCCGCGAGCGGAAACACCTGGATCGCACCCGACGCGAGGCTCACGAAGAGCTCTTTCGAGACGAGGTCGGAGCCCATGCCCGCGGCGTTCGTGAGGCTCGTCAGCGAGCCGCCGAGGCTGCGCGCGGGCGGCGCGCTCCCCGTCTGCGTGACGTCATAGACGTCGACGGTCGACGACGACGTGAGGTTGCAGAGCTGCTTGACGAGCGGCACGGCCGAGACCGTCGTCGACGGCGCGCTCGCGCCGCCTTCGCTGTTCGACGCGACGACGTAGAAGTAGGTCATGCCCGTCTGCACGGCGTCGGCGACGAAGCTCGTGCCCGTGACGGTGCCGAGCGGAACGAACGCGCCGGTCGGGCTCGTCGCGCCCATGACGGTGTAGCTCGTCGCGCCCGCCGACGGGTTCCACGTGAGGGTGATCTCCCAGCCGCCCGCTTGCGCGACGACGCCCGAAGGCGCCGGGCTTCGGCAAAGCCCTGAGACGCACGTCGCGCCCACGAAGCAGGCGCGCCCGCACGCCCCGCAGTTCGCGACGTCGCTGCCGAGGTTGGACTCGCAGCCGTTGCTGGCGGCGGCGTCGCAGTTCGCGAAGCCGGTCTGACACGCCTCGAGCGCGCAGCTGCCGCTCGCGCACGACGCGCTCGCGTTCGGGAGCGTGCAGCTCGTACCGTCGGGCAGCGCGGGCGCGTCGCAGCCGCCCGTGCTCGGCTGGCAGGCGTTCGCGCCGTGGCACGCGGGCGCCGGCGGACAGACGATCGAGTCACTGCCGACGCACACCTGGTTCTGACAGCGGTCGGTCTGCGTGCAGAGGTTCTTGTCGTTGCAGGGCTCGCCGTCGGCGCGGTTCGCGCAGAACGGCGCGCACGTCACCGCGAAGTGCGCCGAGTCGGCGCAAGAGCCGTCGGACACGACGGCCGTGAGCGTGAACGTGCCTTCGTCTCCGCAGACGAACGACGTGCGCGCCGCCGAGGCGTCGACGAACATGCCCGCGCCCGCGGGCGCGCTCCACGTCACCATCGGGTTCGGCGTGTCGTCGTCGGCCGACTGGACGTCGACCTCGATCGAGCCGCCGATCGACGCGCGCAGCGGCGACGCCGCGACGCTCGTGATCGTCGGACAGAAATGAAATTGGCCGCCGATGGCAACCTGGCCTCCCGCGTCCTTGTCGCGGCACATGAGCTCGATCGTGACGGCGGCGATCGCGCCCGCGACGACGTCCACCGTCGCCGAGCCGGCGCACGTCGACTTCATGTCGACGGAGACGGCCGTCATCGAGACGAGGTAGCCCTTCGCCGCCGGCAAGCCACCGACGACGATCGACGCCGTCGCCGCGGGATCGGAGACGTCGATGTCTCCCGTTCGTGGCGTGATCCCGTTGCCGCTGATCTCGTAGTGAACGCGATCGACGAGCGTGGGGCCGATGCGCAGCGCCATCGAGACGCGCCCGACTCCCGACTCTCCGCCGAACCGCTTCGCGCACGCGGATCCCAACAGGACCATCGACGTGGCGACGAGCGCCCCCAGCGCTCGCTCCCATCTCCCGACTCCCCAAACGGCTTTACGACGCACAGCTCCCCCTTCCAGGGCCCTCACAGCGAAAACCCCCCGCCCCTTTCGGAGCGGGGGGATCTCTCTCCCTTCTTCCCCTACCCGCTAACTACTGAATGACCGGCGGCGAGACCGAGCACGCGTTCGCGCCCGTCAAGCCCGTGCCCGCGCCGCAGCCGGCGAGGGCGACGTTGCCCGTGCCCTGGACGTTCGGCGCCGGAGCGGCCGTCGTCGTCGACTCCTCCGGGTAGTCGAGGCACTGCACGCCGCCCGGAATCCCGACGAAGCGGCCCGAGAGCGCCGCGTTCACGATCGTGTTGTTGCCGTAGCACTGCGCGAACTCCGACTCGCCACCCTTGAGGTTGGTGAAGCCGTACGACGTCGCGACGTAGAGACGGCGCGCGAGCGGGTACAGCGGCAGCGTGCCCGCGGGCTGGAGCAGGTTCTGCAGGGCGGCGTCCGTGTTCGACGGGTCCGCGGCGCTGGCGGTGAACGGCGTCGTGCCGAGGACGGCGAGCGCCTTGTTGTGGTCAGGCTGCGGCGCCGCTGGCGAGCCCGTGCCCGGGAAGCCCTTCGCGCCCTCGCGGCCGGCGTAGCCGACGCTGCAAGGATCCGAGTCCACGAGGCAGCCGATCTGCGACGTGTCGTCGTTCTCCTGGCAGAGGCCGGTCGCGCCCGTCGCGGCGTTCGGCACGTTGTTCGCGCCGGCCGTCGTCGAGTGGATGCGGAAGAACGAGTGGTCCATGATGCGGTTCAGGTTGTCGAGACCGAACTGGTACGTGAACGTCGAGCGCTGAGCCGTCGGGACCTGGCTCGAGAGGATGACGACCGGCAGGTTGTAGGAACGGCCGTCGTCACGGAGCGCGCCCTTGTCGAAGCACTTGTTCGTCGACGGCGACACGCAGCGCGGGTCGGGCGACGCGGCCGTGCCGGCGTACGGCATGTAGCAGCCACCGAGGACCGGCGAGTTGCCGCTGTTCGGGCACTTGTAGCCGGCCGGGATCTGGCTGCCGCGGATCGGGGCGACGAGCGTGCAGGCCGTCGTGCAGGCCTGCGTCGGGTAGTCGTCCGAAGCGCTGACGAACTTCACGTCCGGCAGGAAGACCGGGAGAACGACGCCGAGGTCGCTGACGAAGTTCGTGGCGCCCTTCGGGGCCTCGCAGACGCCGTCCTTGCCCGCGACGCAGGTCGTGCGGACCGGGTCGAGGTCCTGGAAGTCGCTGCTGCCGCCGAAGCTGACCGTCGGCGGGTTCGCGTTCGCGTCCGCCGAGTTGCAGAACGGGTTCATCTTCTGGCTGGCGCCGACGGGGACGTTCGAGAGCGTGCCGATGCCCGCGCTCTTGCCGCCCTTCGACGGGATGCCCGCCGCGCCGCCGAGCACGCTGACGAACGCGTCCGTCGTGCCCGACAGATCGCTGCGGCGCCACGCGTGCGTGATGCCGGCCGAGCAGGTGCCGTCGCCCGCGGCGCAGTCGTTCTGGAACAGCTTGTTCCACTGGCGGATCAGCGTCTTGCGCGTGGCGCTGCCACAGTCATAGACGCCGTCGTGCGTGAGGCCGAAGTAGAGGACCTTGAGCGCGTCGAACGAGTCCGCGAACGTGTACGTGCCGACCGGCGTGCCGCCCGCCGTGCCGTCGGACGTCGTCGTGAACGAGGCCGTCGAGCCCACGTTGTTCGGCGTCGAGGTCGAACAGCTGTTCGTCGTGTTGGCGAGAACGGCCACGCCGTCGATGCCGACGAGGAGCGCCTCGGTGAGGCCCGGCGACGAGGGCGCCGCCGTCGAGCAGTACTCGCTGTTCTTGAGCGCACGCGACATCGGCGCGATCTGCTGGACGTTGAGCACCATCTGGCCCGCGCCCGTGCCCGACCCACCGCCGTTGTACGTGATGCCGTTGGTCGTGAAGTCGCTGAACGTCGTCTTGCACGACGCGATGACCGACTGGGTCACGTCGAAGAGCGTGTCCGAGCCGTTGAGAGCAATGCCATTACCGGTCGTATCAACCGCCGCTACAGTGGCAGCACCCGCTCCCACGAGCAGGAATGCGGCGCCTGCAATCGAAGTTCTCATTTCGAGCCTCCCTATCCTTGTTCGTTTCGCTGCGGAATTCGATCCGAGGTGATCGAGGATTCCCCGCGGCCGGCAGTAACAAAGACTGGGCCAATGACGCAGACGCGGTTGGTGCGGTCGCTAACCCTTGCCTTCCTTGATGAATTTCATTTGAGCCTCGTCCCGGGCTGGGCTTTCTCCACCGATCGCCCTCCGGATATCGAACGGTCGTTTCCGGTTCCCGAACATCCGGCGAACGACCTCTCCGACGGAGGTCCGCGCGTGCCGTCACGGCCGGTTTGAAATCACAGCAGATTTTCCCTCCGCGCGTCGACGCCTCGTCGCGGCTTGGTTGTTGCTAAACGCGACGGCAGCGTTCGCCTCGGAACCCTTCGAGACGAACGTGGACCGCTAACAAACGCGACATTCTTGGGAGGGCATTGTGATGATTCGAAATTCGGCCAAACTGACCGCGCTGGCGGCGGCGACGCTGCTCGGTAGCGTCGTGACCGTCAACTGCTCGAAGGGCAGCGGGAGCGACGATAAGACTGTTGGGCACGTCAGCCTCGACCTCAAGCTGGCGAGCGGCGCGACGGTCAGCTCCGTCCACTACCTCATCCACGCCGGCATGCCGTCGGGCATCGCCGACGTCAACGGCGACATCAACATCTCGGACGTCAACTCGACGACGTCGGCGTTCCACAGCTTCCCCGCTTCGACGGGCGACGTCGTGACGCTCACGGCGATGACGTCGACGGGCACGAGCTGCACGGGCACGAGCTCGCCCTTCGCGGTCACGGCCGGCAACACGGCCAGCGTCGCCGTGACGCTCGTCTGCGGCGGCAGCGTCCCGACGCAGGGCAGCGGCTCGGTCGGCATCGGCGGCACGATCGTCGAAGGTGACAACTGCCCGCTCCTCACGTCGTGGTCGGCCTCGCCGCTCCAGACGTCGGTCGGCGCGACGATCGACGTGTCGGGCGCCGCGACGGACGCGGACGTCGGCGTGATCCCGGGTGAGTCGCTCACGTTCGCGTGGACGGCGTCGCCGGGCGGCACGTTCACGAACGCGGCGGCCCTCTCGACGCAGTTCACCTGCGGCGTCTCGGGCGCGAACACCATCACGCTCACGGTCTCGGACAACCACGTCCCCTCGGCCTGCTCGACGAAGATCGACATCCCCGTGAACTGCGTCGGCGGCGTCGTCTGTGGCAACGGCGTCGTCGAGGCCGGCGAGGTCTGCGACCCGGCCGGTTCGTACACGTCGGGCGTCGGCATCTGCGCCGCCGACTGCAAGAGCTACCTCCCCGCCGTCTGCGGCAACAGCAAGCTCGAGACGGGCGAGCAGTGCGATCCGCCGAACGGCACGACCTGCAGCGCGACCTGCCAGACGGTCGTCCAGTCTCAGTGCGGCAACAACGTGAAAGAGGCCGGCGAGGACTGCGATCCGCCGAACGGCAAGACCTGCGACAACAACTGCAAGACGATTCCCGAGTCGGCTTGCCAGATGTGCGAGATCACGAACACGACGGGCGGCACGTGCTTCCAGACGTCGAACACGTCGAACGCCGGCACGACGAACTACGCGGTGTTCGGCTGCAACGGCTTCAGCGGTGCGGACTTCACGAACTGCGTCGCGCTCATCGGCTGCCTCCGCAGCAACCACTGCGGCTCGGGTGATGACCCCACGCCGTGCCTCTGCGGCAACCTCTCGACGGGCGCCTGCGCCACGACGCCGCCGGCGAACCTCCCGGGCGTCTGCGCCTCGAAGTACGTCACGGCCGCGGCCGGTGGCGACGTGTTCGGTCTGTTCTTCTCGACCGACTCGCCCATCGGCATCTCGAACAACCTCTACTCGTGCGACGTCGACGCCTGCGCGTCGGGCGTCTGCCTGTAGTCAGGTAGCGTTCGCGCCGGGCCGCCGGGCGTAATCGGCGGCAAGCAGCAAGGAGAGGGCACGTCCGAGTCATCGGACGTGCCCTTTCTCTTTTTGTGGAGGCCCCATGCTGAGGCGCACGCGAAACGAGCTGCTCATCGCCGGAGGCTTCGTCCTCCTCGTCCTCGTCACGGTGCTGTTCGAGCTCCGCCCGACACCGAACGAAGAAGCGCCTTCGCGCGCGGGCGTCGTCGAGACCGACGTCGTCCCAGGCGATCATTGCCCGATGCTGACGTCGTGGGTGGCGTCACCGCTGCAAACGTCCGTCGGCGCGTGGATCGACGTCGGTGGCGCGGCCGTCGACGCCGACGCCAGCGAGACGGTCTCCTATGCTTGGACGCCGGCCACCGATTTCGAGAAGCCGACGGCGCCAACGACGCGCTACCGCTGCGCACACCCGGGCCGCCAGCGGCTCACGCTCGTCGCTTCCGATGATCACCAGCCCCGCCCCTGCACGACGCGCGTCTCGCTCGAGGTCGTCTGCGTGGCGCGCTGAGATGCTGCGTGCCGCCGTTGGCGCCTGCGCGCGATTGTCACGAGACCGTCGCAGTTCGCCGTCGGGGTTCCACGTTACAAGTTTCGGCGCGCTCGCGGCGGGCGCGCGAGACCGACGAATGAACGCGCGAGCCCCGCTGACCATCCCGCTGGCCACGCTGGCTGCGATCACCTCGCTCGGTTTGGCGGCCGCGGGCTGCGGCACGCACGCTCACGTCGGCAACGTGCTGCTCACGGCCACCGTCGATCCGCAGGCGCCGTTGCAATACGTCGCGTACCAGATCACGGGCGTCGGCCTCGCCGAGGTCACGGGCGGCATCGGCACGCCCGAGCCGGCGCCGGCGTTCACCCGCCTCGTCAGCCACGTGCCCGCGGGCCTCGATTACGCCGTTCACGTCAACGCGACGTCGGTCGACGGACAAAGCTCGTGCGAAGGCTCGGCGACCTTCGACGTCAAGGCCAACCAGACGACGCTCGTGGGCGTCCACCTGTCGTGCATGCACATCGGCGATGGCCAGGTGAGCATCACGATCGGCCTCGTCTGTCCGGGCTACACGGTGAGCTCGTGGACGATCTCGCCGCTCACGGCGTCGGTCGGCGGCACGATCAACGTCGCGGCCGGAACGACGAACACCGATCCTCACGGTCCGCCGTCGGCGTTTTCGTGGAACGCCTCGGCGGGCTCGTTCGCCGATCCGAAAGCGGCGCAGACGACTTACACGTGCACAAAGCCGGGCGCGGCCACGATCGCGGTGACCGCGACGAGCGGCCCGTGCGTCGACACGCAGATGGCGACGGTGACCTGCGTGTCCGACGGCGGCGTGCCCGACGGGGCTGCCGCCGACTGACTACAGCGCGAACGCCGTTCGGAGCAGGACTTCCTGGACGTTCTTCGAGTCGAGTCCGTTGAAGTACGGGTTGGCGCCGTCGAGCTTGTTGAACGTGTACGTCAGCAGCGCGCGCGCGCGGCGCGTGTACCAATAACTGGCGCCGACCGTGGCGGCGGTGACGCGCGTGTCACCCTCCGACGCGAAGTTCAGCTTCGCCGTGCGTGACTCGGCGTCGGCGGCGAGCTTCTCGTCGATGAAGTCGAGGCGCGCCGACACCATGAGACCGCTGCGCGGCTTCGTCGGTTGAAAGTCGCGCAGCCGCGTCGGCAGGCCGAGGCCCGCGGCCGCCGGTGAGCCCAGCAGGCTCGCGTCGCCGAGGATCCAAGCGTAGCCCTCGACGTAGGCGCCGAAGCCCGACAACGTGAGGCCGCCCGCGCGCGCCGCCGGCGTCGTCGCCGAAGCCGGGTCGACGGCCGCGAGCGGCTGTCGCTTCCACACGAGCTCGAAGCGTCCGCCGAAGCGGTTCGCGAAGGGCGCGTCGACCTCGATGCCGAGCGCCGCGAGGCGGCCGTCCTGGCGCAGCTCGAGGTTGCGGCCGTCGGAGCGCCACGCCGTCGGATCGAGCACCGAGAAGCCGGCCGCCGTCGTCTGTCCCGTGAACGTCGAGCTCGACGATTGGAACGAGCGATCGCCCGTCCACACCGACGCGCCCACGCGCAGGTCGCGCAGCCCGCGCGGATCGCGGAACGAAAACGGCGCGATCCAACCGCGCGCCATGACGTCGACGCGACCGTCGACGCCCGTCGCGCGCGGGCCTTCGCCGTTCATGACGGCGGCGGAGTAGTAGAAGTTCCGCTCGGGGTTCGTGCCGTGGAGCATGACGCCCTGATCCTTGTTGTCGGGGATCGCGAACGTGTGCACGGCGGCGCCGCGGTCGCCGAGATCGAGGTAGCGATCGGGCGTGCGGTTCTCGAGCGTGAAGGGCGCGTCGAACTGACCGAGCTGCAGGATCGCGCGATCACCCCAGGGCGCGACGGCGACGAAGTCGTCGGTGTGGCGCAGCGACGGGCCGTTCGCGAAGTCGACGCCCGCGTCGAAGTAGACCGGTGAGCCGAGCCAGCCCGCGAGATCGAGGCGCGCGCGACCGAGCGAGAAGGTTCCCTGCGACGCGTTCTGCTCGCCCGTCTCGACGCCGCGGCCGTCGAGCTCGAGGCGCGCGACGGGGAGCAGCACGACGCCGTCGCCGGGCGTGCGCACGAACAGCTGGCCGTCGCGCGAGCCGTAGCGCTCGCGAACGGGCGCGGGCGGCGCCGCGACGACGCTCACCGTCGACACCGACGACGCAGATTCGGAAGGTTCGACCGCGGGCGGCGGCGCGGCCACGACGGGCGGCGCTTCAACGGGCACGGAAGGCGGCGCGACGTCCGTCGTCGGAGGCGTCGACGCTGCGGCGGCCGGCGGCGCGACGGCCGCGGGCGGCGGCGGAATCGGCGTCACCGGCGCCGGCGCCGATGAGCCCTTGGGCGCGGGGCCGAGGTCCACGCGCGGCGGCGTCGTCGGCGGCCACGTCTCGGCGCGCGCCGCGCTCGTGAGCGACACGGCCAGCGCAGCGATCGTGACCAGCTTCGGGAACGACTTCGACATCAGCTTCGAACGCATGGGGGACCGCGCGCGCATCTGACCACAAATGCTCGCCCGTGCTCGCGTCACCGAGCCTGTTCACCGAAGTGTTGCGGCCGGCTCACGGCGCCGTCACGACGCGCGCGCGCAAAAAAAACGGCGCGTCGCGGGACGAGCCCGCGCGCGCCGTTTTCGATCGCTCTCAGGCGAGAGCGGCCGTGACTACTTGATCGGGAAGTAGCCGACCTTCACGACGATGGCCTGGCCATCCGCCGAGAGCACCCAGTCCGTGAACGCCTTGATGTCGGCCGAGAAGCCGGGGCGCAGGTAGAAGAACAGCGGGCGCGACAGCGGGTACGAGCCGTCGTGGATCGTCGCGTCGGTCGGGAGCACGCCGGCCGTCGCCGCGTCCTTCTTGACCTTGATGATCTTGATGCCCTTCGCGTAGGCCGCGCCGCCGTAGCCGATGGCCGCCTTGTCCTTCGAGACGGCGCTGACGACGGCGCCCGTGCCCGGCATGTTCTGCGCGCGCGGCGTGTAGTCGGCGTTCTGCAGCACGTGCTCCTTGAAGAACACGTACGTGCCCGAGCTGTTCTCGCGCGAGTACGGGACGATCTTGCCGGGCGAGCCGCCGACGTCTTTCCAGTCGGTGACCTTGCCCGTGTAGATGTCCTTGAGCTGCGCCATCGTGAGCTCGTTGATCGGGTTCGCCTCATTGACGTAGACCGACAGGCCGTCCTTGGCGACGACGAGCTCGACCGGCGGCGAGCCGGCCTTGTCGACGATCTGCTTCTTCTCCGGGTCCTTCATGGCGCGCGACGCTTCGCACACGTCGGTCGTACCGTTGATGAGCGCGCTGATGCCGGTGCCCGAGCCGCCGCCCGTCACCTGCACCGTCGTGTCCTTGTGCTTCTTCATGTACTCCTCGGCCCAGCGCTGCCCTAGGATGACCATCGTGTCCGAGCCCTTCACCGTGATCGTCGGACCGGCGTTCGCTGTGCCGCCGAGCGCGAGCCCGGCGACGAGAGCGCCCGCGGCCGCGAGCATCGTCATTGTCTTGTTCGTTCGCATCGGGATTCCCCTTTTTGGTTTCGTTAATTCAAACGTTCGTTACAGCGCGACCGCAAAGCGGAACAAGAACTCGTGCTCGTTCTTGCTCGCGAGACCCGTGGCGAAGGACGTGTCGCCGCCGAAATGATTCAGCACGTAGTTGAACGTCGTGCGGAAGCGCTTCGAGATCCAGTAGTTCGCGCCGAGCGTCAGCGCCGTGAGCTTCGTGTTGCCGGCCTTGCCGCCCTTGGCGATCGCCGAGCTCGAGAGGTTGAGCGCCTGCGCGTCGGCCTCCTCGGTGAGATCCTCGCTGAGCTGATCGAGGCGCGCGGCGAACATGAGGCCATGCTGCGGCGGCTTGACGGCGAACTTCTTGAGGCGCGTAGGCATCTGCATGCCCGGCTCGCCGATGATGCGGTCGTCGCCCATGGCCCAGTACCACGCCTCGCCGTACCACGACGTGCCCTCGAGGTTGAGGCCGCCGAGGATCGCCGGCTTAGCCGCCGCCGTCACGTCGACGACCGAGAGCGGCTGCTTCTTGTGCACGAGCTCGAAGCGAACGCCGAACTTGTGGTCGATGGGCGCGTTGAGCTCGACGGCCCACGCGTTGAGGCGGCCCTGCTGGTGCAGCTCGAGCGGCGTCTTCGCGGCGACGGCGAAGTCGTTGGTCTTGAAGAACGCGTAGCCAGCTTGCGTCGACTGCGAGCCGAGCGCCGTGCCGACGGTGCGGTTGCCGGTCCAGAACGAGCCGCCGACCGTGATGTCGTGGAGGATCGACGGGCCGCTGAACGACAGCGGCGCGATCCACGCGCGGCCCATCCAGTCGAAATTCCCGTCGACGTTGCGGAAGTTCTGGCCGTCGCCGTTGAGGAGCGCGAGCGAGTAGTAGTAGTTGCGTTCGTCGTTCGTGCCGTGGAGCATGAAGCCCTGCTCCTTGTTCGTCGGGATGCCGAACGCGCGCACCGTCACCGAGCGCTCCATGAAGTCGAAGTACTTGTCCGACGTGCGGTTCTCGAGCGTGAAGGGCGCGTCGAACTGGCCGAACTGCAGGATCGCCATGTCCTTGCAGGGCGCGATCGCGACGTAGTCGTCGGTGGCGTTGAGGTTGGTCTGCGCGACGGGGCTGGCCGACGTCGCGGGCGGCGCCGAGGCGAAGTCAGCGGCGATCGAGAAGTAGATCGCCGGGCCGACCCAACCGTTGAGCTCGAGGCGCGCGCGCTTCATGAGGAACGTGTTCTTCGGCGGCGCGGGGTTCTTGCTGTCCGTCTTGAAGAAGTAGCCGTCCATCTGCAGGCGGCCGTTCGGCAGCAGGATGAAGCCGTTGTCGGGCGAGCGCAGGAAGGCCGTCGAGCCGTTGAAGCCGGCGAGCGGCTCGTCGGGGCCCATGGCCGTGGAGGCGGGCGCCGCGGGCGCGGCGACGGGCGTCGGGGCCGGGGCCGGCGCCGGGGTCATCGGCGCCATCGGCTCGGGCGCGGGGGCGG
>DASZRT010000020.1:0-57922 GCA_035549075.1 Polyangia bacterium
ATCGCCGCGCGTGGCGTGCGCGCGAGGATCGCCGCGAGCGCCGCGGCCGCGCGCTCGTGTTCACCGGCGGCGTCGTAGAGCTCGGCGGCGCGCAGCGAGAGCGCGAACCGCTCTTCGTCGTTCGCGCTCGGCAGGCGCGCGTCGAGGAGCGCCGCCGCCTCGCTGCTTCGCCCGAGCCGCGCGAGATCGTCGGCGACGCGCTCGGCGATCGTCGTGTCGCGGGGATCGAGCGCGGCGAGCCGCTGATCGAACGCGAGCGCGCGCGCCGGTTCGGCGCGAACGTCGACGAGCGCGAGCGCGGCTTCGAGAACGCGGCGCTCGTCGGCGGGCCGGTGCGCAAAGGGCAGGGCGGCTTCGTAGCGTGCGCGCGCTTCGTCTTTGTGGCCGAGACGCGCGAGGGTGCGCGCCTCGCCTTCGAAGGCCGCCAGCGACGGGCGTGCCGCGGCCGCGCGCGCGAACGTCGAAGCCGCCTCTTCGTCGGCGCCACCCAGCTCGAACGTGAGCGTCGCGCAGCGAAGCAGATCGGTCGCCGCGGCCGTCGGCGCACGCGCGGGCTCGCAGACGCGCGTGCGCAGCGCGGCGCGGCCCGTGGCACCAACGAGCCGAATGAGCCGACGCGCCAACGCGACGTCTTCGGGGCGTTCGGTGAAGGCGCGCTCGGCGTTCGCCGCGAGATCGTGCTCGCGCGTGGTCGACCGGCGAACCTCCCAGTCGGCCCGCGCTTCGAGCGGAGCCGCACCCGCCGCCAACGTCGCGAACGCCAAGACGAGCCGAGACGCGCCGCGCACCCTTTAAGAATACACCCACAAAAAACGACCCCCGGCGCCGCACCATTGCGACGTCGAGGGCCGACCGAGGAGAGCGGAAGTGAAGAAAAGCTAGGCGTGCAGCGGGAAACGAAGCAGGCGGGCGAGGCGGAGGCGCCGCTCGCGGACGTAGTCGCGGAGCAGCTTTTGGTGCTTCCGCGCCATGGCGCAGAAGCGAAGACCAGAGACGTGGAAGTCGGGGCCGATCTCGTCGAAGCGAGACTCTGCGGCGGCCCAGATGATCTCGCCCGTGCCCGGCAGCTCGACCTCGAGGCCGATCGTCGTGGCGTGGGGGACGACCGGCTCAGTCAGCTTGTGAACGGCGAGGCCGGTCTCGCTGATGTCGACCGCGAGGGCCCGGTACGGCCGCTCCTTGATGTATTGGTTCAGGTACAGCTGGAGGCGAAGGCGCGGGTCGAGCCGCCGTTCGCCGGGGCGCGGTGCGAGTGAGTCGTACATGTAGGATATGGTAGTTTAAAAACGTACCACGTCAAAAAACACGATCCGATCGGGGCCGCCGCCCGATCGAAACGCCGCTCGGGACTAAGTCCGATCGCGCAGCGTGCGGAGGTAGCTGCGAACAGACTCGCGGACGGAGTCAGGCATCTGCGCCTTCATCGCCTCACGCGAAACTTCCGGCGTGCGCTGGTACGTCTCGAAGAACGTCACGCAGTCCGGGCATTGCGACAAATGCCGCCGAAACCGAACCTGCTCGTCGTTCGGCAAAGCTCCCTCGACGTAATCGAGGCAGAACTCCATGAGCTGCTGACAGCTGATCAAGGCACGTGTCCTGTCACTCCAGCGGTTCGATGGTCCATCTCGTAGATGGTTTCGCGATCATACCGCAATTTTCGTGGATTCGACGCAACTCGAACGCATCAATGTCGATGAACGGACGTGCAGGCCTCGGGAATCGGCACGAATGAAGGTAGCACCCGCTCGTCGGGCGTCAGTGTGGGAGCAAAACCCACGGAGGCAACGCGCACGTCGGGACCGTCTGCGGACGCAGGTCGATTCAAGCGTGTTTTGCAGCGATCGACGAAGCGCGAGCGGGCCGACGAAGGTGCGGGGCCCGCGATGGACGCGAACGCTTCGCCGTTGCTGATGCCCGCGCGGCCGATCGAAATTCGTTCGCCCGCGATCACCCGCGCGGCGCCGGCCGCGCCGGCCAGGCCGATCGTGGGCCGCGTGCTCGTCGGCGAAGGGCCGCGTGGGTCGCAGGCGCGCGTCGAGTTTCGTGGCGGCGCGCTCGCGGGCACGGCGCTTCAGCTCGCCGCCGGCCGCGACGGCGTTTCTGTACAACTCGTGGCCGCCGCGGAGAGCGGACGGCTCGCGCTTGCGCGCGTCGTCGATCGCGTCGAAGCTCGCCTGCGCGCGCGGGGCATCGCCATGGAGACGGGCAAGCGAGACGATCATAGAGACGGCGGCGGGCGCGAGGGACGAGATCGGCGGCCCAAGTGAACGATTCGACGAACGACTCGACTCGTAAGACCTCGCCGGGGAACGCGGCGCCGTTGGCGATCCTCGCGTCGGCGTTGCCGCGCGTGAATCGCGACGAGGCGAGCGCGGTGTTCGGCGGGCTCGCTGCGCTGGGCGCGCTGCCGGAACGGATCGAGGTCGACGTCCCGGGACTGGGGCGGGTCGCGCTCGCGATCGTCGGCGCGGCACCGGCGCGTGCGCTCGACGGACCGTCGTTCGGGCTCGTGCGCGGCGCGGTCACGGGGCGGCTCTCGTTCGCGGCGCCGCTCGCGCGGCGCCTCATGACGCGCGTGCTGGGTGTCGACACCGACGAGGTGTTCGCCGTACGACGGCTCGGGCTCGGTGAGCGCGGCCTCGTCGCGGGCCTGATTGCACGCGTGCTGCACGCCCTCGAGGCTTCGGTCGATGTCTCGGTGGTCGCGCCCGAGAGCGACGAGCTGCGCGTGGCGCGCGCGTTGGCCATCGATCTCGAGGTCGACGTCGCGGGGTTACGCGGGGGCGCGCGTTTGGAGCTGCCGCCCGCGTGGCTCGAGGCTGCGGCTTCGAGCGAGGCGGCGCGCGCGCGGCTCGTAGGGATGCCGTTCGAAGTCGTCGTCGAAGTCGCGCGAACGTTTCTCGCGGCGCGCGAGCTCGCGCGGCTCGAAATCGGGGACGCCGTCGTTTTCGGCGGCGTCGAGGCGGTCGACGCGCGCGCGAGGCGATCGGCGTGGCTCGTCGTGGGCGCGCACGCCGCGCCCGTCGAGATCGTCACCGACGGACGTGTGATCGTTCACGGCGGGTTCGAGCGTGTCGCGACCGCCGAACAAGCGCGCGCGCAGGAGGCGAGCATGGAGATGAAGAAGGACGGCGTTCCAGGCCTCGACGCAACGGCGGTGCTCGCAGCGGCGCCCGTCGAGATCGTCGCCGAGGTCGGTCGAATCACCTTGCGCGGCGACGAGATCCTCGGGCTCACGCCGGGCGCCGTGCTCGGGCTGGGAGCGCGTTCGACGGTGGTCGCTCTGCGCGTGGGCGGCGAGGTGTGGGCCGAAGGCGAGCTCGTCGACGTCGAGGGCGAGCTGGGCGTGCGCGTGACGCGGACGTTTCGGCGCTAGCCGGACAGCCCACTCTGCCACCCCTGGCGCCCTTCGGGCGCGACCGCTAGGCGTACTGCGTGGCGATCTCGTCGACGGCGGCGGCGGTCGTCGACCAACGCGGCGCCGAGGCGAACAGCGAGCGCACGAGCGAGGACCAGGCGTCGCTGTCGGCGCGCGCGGAGATCGCGCGGCGCACGGCGCTCTCGACGCCGAAGGCCGTCGCGAGCCCGGACGCGGATCCGAGATCGTAGAGCACGGCGTGCCCCGTGCCCGATCGCTGGTCGTAGTCGACGAGGTAATCGCGGTTCGCGCCCGTGTTGGGGACGATGGGCAGCGTGCCGTAGAGGAGCGCGACGCCCGACGAGCGCCCGGCCTGATCGTGATCGTCGCCGAGGAGGATCGCGTCGGCGGCGGCGTGCGCGAAGCGCTCTTGCGCGACGTCGGCGTCGGGCAGCAGCGCGACGCGTCCCGGGTGCTCGATCGCGAGCAGACGCGCGCGCTCGACGAGATCGCGATCGCCGCGTGGTACGACGACGGTGACGACGTCCCACGGCTCGAGGCGCTCGAGGCCCGCGAGGATCGTCTCGGCGCCTTCGTCGCGGAACAGCGGTCCGGCCGTCAGCAACAGCGTGCGCGGGCCGAGCGCGAGCGAGCACCGGCGCGCGAGCGCCTTGCGGCACTCGGCCTTGCCGGCGAGCGACGCGGCGGAGTAGGGCGACGGCAGCGCCGGATCGCTCGCGGGGTCGTGGGGCGGGTCGTCGCAGCCGAAGCGGATGCCGATGAACGGCTCGTCCGACGCGCGCGAAGACAGGCCGGGATCGCCCTCGTTGGCGCGCGCGGCGCTGGGGCTCGGCGCGATGATGGCGTTCGCCGACAGCGAGCCGAGCGCGACGAGCGAGCTCTGCGCGCCGTCGTCGCCCAGGAGGTGCGGCGCGAGGATCTGCTTCTCCGAAGCCGACAGCGGCGGCCCGAGGCGGCCCGTGGGCAGCGCGAACACGCGCACGGAGGCCGAGGTCACACCCAGCGCGGCGGCCGACGTCTCGCCCCAGCCGATCGTGACGGCCGCCGACAGCAGGCCGTCGCCGCCGAGCGCGCGCACGGCGCTCGCGAACATGGCGGCCGTCTCAGCGCGGCCGAGCGTCGGCGCGCCCAGGACGAGCAGCTCGGCTTGGCTCAGCGGCGCGCGCCCTTCATAGAGGGCGAGCTCGAGCGTTTCGGCGCCCACGACCGTGGACACCTTGCGCAGGCGCCGCGCGAGGCCGGGCACCTGCGAGGCGACGTCCGGGCTCGCGGCCGACAGGATCGTCGTCTTGTGGCCGGCGCTCGCGAGCGCGCGGCCGAGGCCGGTTGCGGCGATCGCCGACGGCGTCGCGCTCAAAGGCGCGATCGCGTCGGCGATGATGAGGTACGGACGAGGGGTCAACTTCTGTTCGCAGCGCGAGGCGCTCGGGACGCGCCGATCACTCGGTCGCGCCGCGCTCGTCTTCTTCGCCCGGGAACTCGTTCACGGACGGGTACTTCATGATCTCCTTGCGGGAGATCTTCCACGCCTTCTGAACGATCCACGAGAGCGACCGATCCTGCCGGGTCGCTTCCTCTTGGATCTCCTTGAGCATCTCTTCGGGGAAGTAGAGGCTTTGCTTTCTTTTGTCGGAACCGCCCATATGGACCGTAGCCTCCGGGTTGGCGTGCGAGTCAGGAGCCGCACGCGGTGGGGAGTGGGTGAGTGTAGTTGCCGCCATCGGCGAGTGTCAAACGTTTCTTGAGCGACCGGTGGGCGATTCGATCAGGAATCGCGTCGACTGTCTCCCGATTGCTGGCGATTGCTTGCGGCGCGCGCCACGCGCTTGACGATCGTTGACGCTGCGGTTAAGGTTGCGGGCTCCGTTTTATCCGCCAAGATTCGGCCACTTTAAAGCGCCTTTCGGCGCAGGGACGTTCATGGAAGGGACTGGGCTGAAGAAGAAGGATCTCAAGCGGTTCAAGGACACGCTTCTCGCCAAGAAGAAGGAGATTCTCAGGAACGCTCAGCGCACCTTGAACGAGGACATGACGCTGGACGCGGACGACCTGCCGGACGAGATGGATCTGGCGTCGTCGGAGTACCTCCACTCGTTCACGTTCCGCCTGCGCGGCCGCGAGAAGGTCTTCCTCTCGAAGATCGACCACGCCCTCGAGAAGATCAAAGAGGGCACGTTCGGCACGTGCGAGCAGTGCGGTGAGCCGATCTCGATGAAGCGCCTCGAGGCGCGCCTGGAGACCACGCTCTGCATCCGCTGCAAAGAGGATCAAGAGCGGATCGAAAAGGCCTACGGCTGAGGCCGGTGGCGCGCGCGGCGATCGTCGCGTGCGCCGAGCTTTTGGCGTGCGCGCTCGCCGGTGCGGGCTGCGCCGGGCCGCTCGCTGCGCTCGACGAGGCCCACAGCGCCTCGATCGGCGCCTCGGGTGACGGCACGCTTCGCCACCCGGTCGCGTTGCCGGTCGACGGCGACGGGTACACGGTGCCGGCGCGCTGGCGCGTGCGGCAGAGCAACTTCGCGACGACCGAGGTCGTGGGCGCGATCGCGCGCGCGGCGCGCGCCGTCGAGCGCGAGCTCCCGGGCGGCACGGCCGCGGTCGGCGATCTCTCGCGGCGCGCGGGCGGCGCCTCGGTCGAGCACAAGTCGCACCAGAGCGGGCGCGACGCCGACATCTTCTTCTACGCCGTCGACGTCGCTGGCCGCCCCGTGCGGCCGGGCGAGGCGATGTTCCACTTCGGCGAGGACGGGCGCGCGCTGCGCTGGTCGCCGGCGCGCGGCGCGCCTGCGCCCGCGGCGCCCGTTCCCGTCGTGCGCTTCGACGCCGCCCGAAACTGGGCCTTCGTGCGCGCGCTGCTCACGGACGAGGACGTCGAGGTGCAGTGGATCTTCATCCAGCACGCGCTCGCGGCGTCGCTGCTCGAGGCGGCGACCGCGGAGGGTGAAGATCCGGCGCTCGTCGCGCGCGCCGCCGTCATCCTCCACGAGCCGACCGACTCGGAGCCGCACGACGATCACGCGCACGTGCGCTTCTATTGTTCCGCGCTGGATCGCGCTTACGGCTGCGCCGATCGCGGGCCCGTGCGTTGGCTCAAGAAGGGTTGGAAGTACATGGCGCCGCCGTTCGGGCGCGCCGCCGGCGACGATCACGTCGCGCGCGCGCTCGCGACGCTGCCCGCCGAAGAGCTACCGGCGACCGCCGTCAGCGGCGTCCCGCGCAGCTGAGCCGCTGTCTCTCTCCCTAGCGGCGCTCGCGTCGGGCGCTTCGTCGGTGCCCGTCGGCGTCTCGAGCGCGAGGTGCTCGACGGCCCAACCGTAGCCAGGCGCGGCCGCGGCCAGCGCGTCGGTCTTCGCGACGAGCGTGACGACGACGGCCTGGCGCGTGCCGTTGGGCAGCGCGCGAACGAGGTAGAGCTGGCGCAGCTCCTCGTTGTGCGCCGGGTTGCGCGCCTCGATCGCGACGCCTCCGCGCGCGCCCGGCGCCTCCTTGCCGACGACGACGTGCTGCGCTTCGAGCGCGCGGCGGTTCTGATCGGCGAGCGCGCGCGAATCGGCGGCCGTCGTCGCGGCGGCCGACACCGAGATGCGCGCGCCGTTCGGGTGCAACAGCAGCACGAGGATGCTGGGGAAGCCCGTGTGCTGCGAGAGCGTCCAGCCCGTGGGCGCGTCGACACCGACGCCGTGACGCGCGCTGAAGAAGCGTCGCTCGCGCGTCGCCGCGCGCGCGTGGCTCGCTCCGGCGATCGCGAACACGAGTGAGACGACGAGCGCCGCCGCGATCGAGGCGGTTCCCAGGGGGCCCTTCGACAGTGCCTCGAACGACGACCGACGCATGCCCGCGAGTATAGGGCGAGGGCGCGGCGCGCGCGCCCGTCGACGAAACGCCATGACGAAGGGAGCTGGCGACGCGCGGTTCGCGGCGCGAACGCGCGCCGACGTTCGCGCTCGTCGCGTCGAGCTCTCCACTGAACAGCTTCACAGTTGTTTTTCCATTGATGAGATTCTATTCAATAGATTACTTTGACAAGCATCCAATGAAGAGGTCAGCTCTCAGCGCCGCGTCTGTTGGACCGGCGGCGCCGCGCGGCCTCTTGGAAGAGCGCGAGATCGAGGAGATCGAGCGCGCCTGGCCGAACGGCCTCACGTCGCGCCAGATCGTCGACGTCTTCGAGACGCGCGGGATCCGCTTCTCCGAGGCGACGCTGCGCAAGTACGTGCAGCTCGGCCTGCTGCCGCGCTCGGTGCGCGTCGGCCGCAAGGGCAAGCACCGCGGCTCGTGCGGGCTCTACCCCGCGCTCGTCGTCCGCCGCGTGAACGCCGTCAAGGGGATGATGGCCGAGGACCGCACGATCGAAGAGATCCAGCGGTCGTTCGCGCGCTTCAAGGACGACATCGATTCCGTTCAGAAGGATCTGCGCGAGCTGCTCGCGGGCTTCGAGCGCGAGGCGAAAGCCCCCGCCGGAGACCCGAGCGACAGCCGAGCTCTCGAGCAGGAAATCACGGAGGCCAAGCGGGCCGTCGGCGATCTCGTCCGGCGGATCAGCAGCCTCGAACGACGCATTTCTGCCCGCGCTGCCGACTCGTCGGCGGGCGCGGCCGCCGTCGGGGGCGGGAGCGACCTCTACTGAACCGGCCACTCGACGGCCGGCGTACGACCGAGGAGGAGACAATGGACGGCAGCGAATTCGACGACGATCTCGAACCCATCGAACAACGCCTCGAGGACGAGGACTCGCCTCAGCCCGAGGTCGCGCGCATCCGCCGCAAGGTGCACTCGGCGGGCCGCGATGGCCGCGTGCGCTCGAAGACGATCGCGCCCAAGCGCCTCACGCGCGACGAGAAGCGCCTCGCCGACCTGCTCGTCTACCCCGACGACGTCGAGCGGCCCGGGGCGCGCCACGAGTGCTCGAACATGCAGCGTCCCTGCCCGTTCGTGAGCTGCTCGCACCACCTGTACCTCGACGTCAACCCGGAGACGGGCGCCATCAAGCTGAACTTCCCGCACCTCGAGGTCTGGGAGATGGCCGAGACGTGCTCCCTCGACGTCGCCGATCGCGGCGGCATCACGCTCGAGGAGGTCGGCGCGATCCTCAACCTCACGCGCGAGCGCATCCGTCAGGTCGAGGTTCGCGGCCTCGCGAAGATCAAAGATCACACGGGCGACGAGCTCGGCCTCCCTCCGGAACGAGGGTACTAGCTCACCACGGCGGCCTCGCCCCGCGCGCGGTTCGAGGCCATACTGCTCCGACGATGGAGTTGCGCGCGCTGACCTTCTTGGACGTGTTGCAGCCGCAGGTCGCGGGGTTTTTGCAGACGGTGGCGCAGGGCTACATGCCCTTGGACGGGCAGGCGGCGCTCGTCGTCGAGATCGCGCCGGGCATCGCCATCAACGCCCTCACGGACGCGGCGCTCAAGGCGACGCGGGTCGTGCCCGGCATGCAGATCGTCGAGCGCGCCTACGGCATGCTCGAGCTGCACGCGACGGATCAGGGCGAGGTGCGCGAGGCCTCGCGCGCGATTTTGGAGCGCCTCGGCCTGTCCGAGTCCGACCGGCTCGCGCCGCGCGTGCTGTCGCGCGAGATCATCACCGGGATCGACGCGCACCAATCGGCCCTGATCAACCGCATGCGCCACGGCGACATGCTGCGCGCGGGCCAGTCGCTCTACACGCTCGAGGTTCAGCCGGCGGGCTACGCGGCCATCGCGGCCAACGAGGCCGAGAAGCGCGCGGAGATCGCCGTGCTCGAGCTCGTGACCTTCGGCGCCGTGGGGCGCCTGTGGCTCGGCGGCGACGAAGAAGAGATTCAGCAGGCGGCGAAGGCCGTCGATGACGTGCTGGCGGGCCTCGCGGGCCGCGCCGGCGGAGGCACAAGTAGATGACGACCCTGACCAAGTCCGACGCGTCGGCGCCCAACGTGGATGCCGCTTCTCCCCTGGATCGCATCGACGCTGTCATCGCTCAACGGTTGCTCGCGGCGGCGCTCGGCTCGGGGGGCGACTCGGCCGACCTCTACTTCGAGTACCGCTCGGGCGCCGACTTCGTCATGGAAGAAGGGCGCGTGCGGTCCGTCGGGCGCGGCGTGACGCTGGGCCTCGGCGTGCGCGTGCTGCGCGGCGACGCCACGGGATACGCCTACACCGAAGAGCTGTCCGACGAGCGCATGCTCGAGGCGGCGCGCACGGCGGCGCAGATCGCCTCGGCGGGCGGCGCGCCCGCGCCCGTCGAGATCCGCGCGCTCGCGCTGCCGGACTTCTATTCGATCCCGCGCTCGTCGCTCGCGACGCCGGGCGCCGACAAGGTCGCGCTGCTCAAGCGCGCCGACGCCTCCGCGCGCGCCTACGACCCGCGCATCGTGCGCGTCGAGGTCTCGCTGTCCGAGGAGTGGCGCGAGGTGCTCGTCGTGACGTCGGACGGCCACCTCGCGCGCGATCGCCAGCCGATGATCCGCTTCGGCGTCGGCGCCGTCGCCGAAGAGGGCAACCAGCGGCAGGGCGGTCGGTCGGGCGGCGCGGGCCGCTTCGGCATGGAGGCGTTCGAGCGCCCGGGCCAGAGCCCCGAGGAGCACGGGCGCGAGGCCGCGCGCCTCGCGATCGGCATGCTCCACGCCGTCGAGGCGCCCGCGGGTCCCATGGAGGTCGTGCTCGGACCCGGTGAGTCCGGCATCTTGTTGCACGAGGCCGTGGGCCACGGGCTCGAGGCCGACTTCAACCGCAAGAAGACGTCGAACTACACCGATCAGATCGGCAAGCCCGTCGCGTCGAAGCTGGTGACCGTCGTCGACGACGGCACGATCGACCACGCGCGCGGCTCGATCAACGTCGACGACGAGGGCAACCCCGGCCAGCGCAACGTCCTCATCGAGGACGGCGTTCTCGTCGCGTACATGCAAGACAAGATCTCGTCGAAGCACTTCGGCACCAAGCCGTCGGGCAATGGGCGGCGCCAGAGCTTCCGCCACGAGCCGCTGCCGCGCATGACGAACACGTTCATGGCCTCGGGCCAGGACGACCCCGACGACATCATTCGCTCGGTCAAGCGCGGCGTCTACGCGAAGCGCTTCTCGGGCGGGCAGGTCAACATCTCGAACGGCGACTTCGTCTTCGCGCTCACGGAGAGCTACTTGATCGAGGACGGCAAGCTCACGGCGCCGCTCAAGGGCGTCAACCTCATCGGCAACGGGCCGGACGTGCTGCGCAAGGTGACGATGTTGGGGCACGACTTCGCGCTGTCGGACGGCACGTGGACGTGCGGCAAGGACGGGCAGTCGGTGCCCGTGGGCATCGGCACGCCGACGATGAAGATCGCCGAGATCACCGTGGGCGGCACCAAGCGATGAGCGGGCCCAACGCGAATGGACCCGCACGTCGGTTGCCCGATCCGAAAGAGTGCCAGCGCCTCGCCGAGCAGATGCTTGCCTTCGCGAAGAAGGCGGGCGCCGACGGCGCCGAGGTGCTCGTGCGCGACGGCACCGAGCTCGAGGTGAAGGTGCGCCTCGGCGAGCCCGAGCTCGTCAAAGAGGCGGGCAGCCGCGCGCTCGGCCTGCGCGTGCTGCGCGACCACCGCGCCGCCGTGACGTACACGTCGGACTTTTCGCCCGCGGCCATGGAGCGGTTCGCGCGCGAGACCGTCGAGCTCGCGGCGCTCGCCGAGCCCGACGAGCTGGCCGACCTGCCGTCGCGCGACGAGATGGCGCGCGAGGTGCCGGCGCTCGATCTGTGGGACGACGCCACGCTCTCGCTCGACGTCGCCGAGGGGCTGCGCCGCGCGCGTGTCGCCGAGGACGCCGCGCGCAAGCTCGACGCGCGCGTCACGAACTCCGACGGCGCGTCGTTCGGCCGCTCGGTGGGCGCGGCGGCGTTCGCGACGTCGGCGGGCTTCTCGGGCTCGAACCGCGGCACGCACGTCTCGCTGTCGGTCGAGCCGATCTGCGACGACGCCGAGGGCAAGAAGCGCAACGGCTCGTACTGGACGGGCGGGCGCTTCGCGTCGGCGCTGCTCGATCCCGAGCTCGTCGGCGTCGAGGCGGCGCGCCGCACGATCGCCAAGCTGGGCACGCGCAAGATCCCCACGGGCGAGGCGCCCGTCGTCTTTTCGCCCGAGGCGGGGCGCGGCTTGCTGGGGCAGCTCGCCGGCTGCATGTCGGGCGGCGCCGTCTGGCGGCGCAGCACGTACCTCGCGACGCGAGAGGGGACGCAGATCGCGTCACCGCTCGTCGAGATCGTCGACGACCCGCTCGTGAAGCGCGGCCCCGGCTCGCGCCCGTACGACGGCGAGGGCCTCGCGAGCCGGCCCAACGTGCTGGTCTCGGGCGGCGTGCTCCGCACGTTCCTCTGCGACACCTACGCCGCGCGTAAGCTCGGGCGGCGCTCGACGGGCTCGGCGTCGCGCGCCGTCGGCGGCGGCCCGCACGTCAGCGTCTCGAACCTCATCCTGCGCGCGGGCAAGACACCCGCCGCCGAAATCGAAAAGCTCGATCGCGGCCTGTACGTCACCGACCTCATGGGCTTCGGCTTCAACGCCGTCACGGGCGATTATTCGCAGGGCGCGGCCGGCTTCTGGATCGACGGCGGCGCGCGCGCGTATCCCGTCGGTGAGATCACGATCTCGGCGAACTTCGACGATCTGTGGAAGGGCATCGACGCCATCGGCGACGATCCCGACACGCGCTCCGCCGTCCAGTGCCCCACGTTCCGCGTGTCGAAGATGATGATCGCCGGTAGCTAGATCCCAAGTCGCTCACTCTCTTCGGTCGCTGGGGGCGCGGGGGCTGGTACGCGCTTGGGCCTCGCGAGTTGTCGCGGCCCTAGGGGCCGCTCAACGGCGGCGGCCGCCCTTCGGGGGCGGCGCCTAAGCTCGGCCCAAGCGCGTCCCAGCCCCCGCGCCCTTTGGGGCTCCCTGCGTTCGCTCGGGAACCCCGCGATCTAGGCGGATCCGATGCGGATCGTTTTGTTCCCGAGCGAACGCAGGGAGCCCCAAAGCGTCGGCGCCACCGGCCCCCACGCCCCGCGACCGAAGAGAGTGAGCGACCGAAGAGAGCGAGCGAGTTACTGATCCGTCGCGGCGACGATGGGCGCGAGCGTCGAGATGACGAACGGGTGCAGCGGTCCGTTCGAGGCGACGATGCCGCGGCTGTTGTAAAGCGCGGGCTGATCGTAGACGAGCGGGTTGCCGTCGAGATCGGTCATGAGGCCGCCGGCGCCGTGGAGGATCGCTTCGGGGCCGCAGGTGTCCCAGATCTTCGTGCGGCCGCCCGTGTAGACGTAGAGGTCGCGCGAGCCCTCGGAGACGAGGCCGATCTTGAGGCCGACGCTGCCGACGTTGAGCTCGTCGGTGACGCCGAGGGCGCGCTTGACGGCGTCGACGCGCGGCGTGCGGTGGGTCTTCGAGGCCACGAGGCGGATGCCGGGCGGGCGCGCGAGCGTCGACGTGTGCACGCGGGAGCGCGCGCCGTCGGTCGTGACGAGCCACGCGCCCTCGCCAACGACGCCCGAATAGACCTTGCCCGTGAGCGGGTGCGCGACGGCACCCACGCGGGGACGGCCCTCGACGACGAGGCCGATCATGACGACGAAGCCGGTGTCGCCCTGGATGAAGTCGCTCGTGCCGTCGATGGGATCGACCATCCATACGCGCGGGCGGCCGAGGCGCGCGCCGTCGTCGGGGATCTCTTCGGACAAGACGGCGTCGTCGGGGAACACCGCGCGCAGGCGCGCGACGATGAGCGCGCTCGCCTCGCGATCGGCCTCGGTCACGGGCTCGTTGCCGGCCTTGGCGTCGATCTTGAGATCGGTGCCGTGGTAGCGACGCACGAGCACGGCCGCCTCGCGCGCGATCTCTTCGGCGGCGGACAGCTCGCGCGCGAAGGCGCTGCCGATCACGTCGCTCACGCCGCCGCCTTCAGATCGCGCGCGAGCGCGCCGCGGCCCGCGAAGAGCACGAGGCTCGCGAGCGCGATGATGATGCCCGTCGCGACCACGGGGATTCGCAGACCCATATGGTCGGCCCCCAACCCGATCAGCGGCGGCGAGATCGCGTCGCCGAGGACGTGGATCGCGAACGTGTTCGCGGCGAACCCGCGGCTGCGGAGGCCGGCGGGCAGGACGTTGGCCATCGCCGCCGACAGCGGGCCCGCGTTGAGGAACAGCAGCGTCAACGTCACGAACATCGAAGGCCAGAAGATAGCAGGGGTGGGCGACAGGATGGCCGCGAGAGTGAAGGGCAGGGACGCGAGCAGCGCGACGCCCGAGACGATGAAGTGCCCGTCGGCGCGGCGTACCGCCAGCCGATCGCCGAGCGTGCCGCCGAGCAGCGTGCCCGCGAAGCCCGCGACCAGCAGCAGCCCGCCGAAGATCGTGCCCGCGCTGGCCTCGGACAGGCCGCGCTCGCGCACGAAGTACGTCGGCATCCACACGGCGAGGCCTCCGATGCCGAACGTGTAAATCGTCTGCGCGATCGTGTTGTAGACGAAGCTCGGGCGCGCGAACAGCTCGCGCACGGCGTTGGCGATGACGACGACCGACGAGACCGAGCCGTCGTGCTTGTGAGCGATCTTGCCGCCGGAATCATCGGGATCGCCGGCGCCCTCGTCCTGCGCGCCGCGCTTGGGATCGTTGCGCGTCGCGAGGATGAGCGCGAGGACGATCCCAGGCACGCCCGCGACGAAGAACGACCAGCGCCACCCGAGGTGCGCCGCGACCTGCGCGCCGACGACGTAGCCCATGGCCGAGCCGACGGGAATCGCCGCGTAGAAGATCGCGAGCGCGCGGCCGCGCCGGTTCCCCGGATAAAAATCGGAGAGCAGCGACGGCGTCACGACGGTGTAGCTCGCCTCGCCGAAGCCGATGACGGCGCGCGCGAGGCCCAGCAGGATGAACGTCGGCGCGAGGCCCGACGCGAACGTCGCCACGCTCCACACGAGGACGCCGAGCGCGGCGACGCGGAAACGCGGGTGCCGATCGCCGAGCGAGCCGGCGATGGGCGACGCGAACGCCATCGTGAAGATGAAGAGCGTTTGTAGGATTCCGCCCTTGGCGAGGCTGATGTGATACTCGGCGAGGATCGTCGGCAGGATCGCCGCCGGGATGAACCGGTCGAGGTAGTTCAGCAGGTTGACCGACGTCAGCAGCGCGAGGGCCGCGCGCGGTGTGGGGACCCGGGACATCGTCTTCGTTCGTACCACGCGCCCTCCTGCGATGGTGCTAGATTGCGTCGCATGCCGACACTGACTGAGATCCTGCTGGTCCCGGGCAACCGCCCGAAGGTGATCGCCGATTGCGTGCAGGTCATCAACGAAGAGGTCGACTCGAAGGGCGGCCTCTCGGGGCTCGCCGTCAAGGGCGCCTTCGCGCTGGTCAAGGCGATCAAGCCCGGCTTCATCAACGAGGCGGTCGACCACATGCTCGACGACTTCGTGAAGCGGCTCGAGCCGTTCTGGGCCGACGCGCAGGCCAAGAACGAGCCCGTGGGCGCGCTCATGAACGCGCGCGCGCCCCAGGTCGCCGACGCGCTGCTCGCCATCAGCGACGAGCGCGCGGCGCGCTCGAGCAACCAGAACCTCAAGAAAGCCTACGAGAAGCTCCGCCCCACGGGGAAGAAGCACGTCGAGCAGGCCGTGCCGCGCGTCGGCCGCCTCATCCAGAAGTACGCGAGCGCGGCGCCGTCGCCCACGCCGTAGCGAGGCGAAGGTGAGCTCGGGCTCGGGCGCGGGTGTGTCGGCGGACACCGACGCGCTCGTGCGCCGCGCGATCGCCGAGCGGCGGCTCGTGCGCTTCGGGTTCCACGGCGCCGCGCGCATCGCCGAGCCGCACGACTACGGCGTGCGCAACGGCAGCGTGCAGCTGCTGGTCTATCAGGTCGGCGGGCAGAGCCGCTCGGGCAAGCTGCCGAACTGGCGGTGGATCACCGTCGCCGAGATCGAGGGGCTCGCGCTGCTCGACGGCACGTTCGCGGGTGGGCGCGCGACGCCGACGGGCGCCCACAGCCAATGGGACGTGCTGTTCGCGCGCGTCGCGCCCGCGGCGCGGGGCACGCCCTGAGCCCGCGGCGCCGCGAACGCGGTCAACCGGCGCTGTTCGCGCTGCCGCCGCCCACGGTCGAGCCCGCGCCCTTCGCGCCCGAGCTCGAGGCGATGGCGGCGCACCTGCCGGCGGCGCTGCGCCTCGGCACGATGTCGTGGTCGTACCCGGGCTGGCGCGGGATCGTCTACGCGGCCGAGGCGGCCAGCAAGACGCTCGCGCCGCACGGGCTCACCGCCTACGCGCGGCACCCGTTGTTCCGCACCGTCGAGATCGATCGCACCTACTATGAGCCGCTGCCGGCGGACGACATGGCCGCCTACGCCGCGCAGGTGCCCGACGACTTCCGCTTCGTCGTGAAGGCGCAGGACGCGTGCGTGTTCTCGCGCTTCCCCACGCACGCGCGTTACGGCGCGCGGGCGGGCGAGGCGAACGGGCTCTTCCTCGACCCGGGGTACGCGGCCGACGCCGTCATCGCGCCGATCATAGAGGGCCTCGGCGCGAAGCTCGGCGTCATCCTGTTTCAATTTCCGCCGCAGGACGTGGGCGACGGCGGCTCCTTCGCGGCGCGGCTCGGCGCGTTCCTCGCACGCTTGCCGAAGGGGCCGACCTACGCCGTCGAGCTGCGCAACCGCGCGCTCGTGTCGCCGGCCTACGGCGACGCGCTCGCGGGCGCGGGCGCCGTGCACGTGCACAGCGTGTGGTCGTCGATGCCGGCGCTCGCCGATCAAGCGCGACGCTTGCCGCCCGAGACGCGCCGACCATTGTTCGTGCGGTGGCTCTTCCCGCGCGGCGACACGCACGAAGAGGCGGGCGCGCGCTACGAGCCGTTCTCGCGCCTCGTCGACGAAGACGTCGACAGCCGCGCCGCCGTGGCCGCGCTCGCCGTGCGCGCGCTCGCGCACGACGTGCCGGCCTTCGTCACCGTCGACAACAAGGCCGAGGGCTGCTCGCCCGAGAGCATCGTCCGCCTCGCGCGCGAGATCGCGGCGCGCCGCGAAGCCTCAACGTCGCTCTAAGAAACCGCGGCCCTCGAAGATCGCCGGCGTCGCCTTCTCGATGCGCGCGACGCGCGTCGCCGCCTGCTTCGCGCCCGCGAAGTGATAGAGGTAGCTCCGCCGCCGCCCCGGCGTGAGCGCCTCGAAGGCGCGCTTGAAGCGCGGGTCCTTTTCCAGCCGCGCCGTCAGCTCTTCGGGGACGGGGTGATCCGACGCCTTCTTTTTCGGCGGCCGCAGCCCCGCCTTCTCGACGGCGATGGCCTCCTTCACGTAGGCCTTGATGGTTGCCGCCTTCGCCGCGAGCTCCTTCGCGCTCGTGAACTTCATCACGCGCGCGGCCTGGACCTGACCCAGCTGCACGAGCAGCCCCTTCGGGTCCTTCAACAACGCGCCTTTGAAGAAACCCAGCGCGAAGTACGCCTTGAAGCCCTGCAGGATGACGACGTTCTGGCCGCCGAGCGTGTAGGTCGGCTTGCCCCACTTGCGCTCTTCCTTCATTCCGAACCCGGCGAGCAGCCGCCGCGCCGCCGCGATCTCCGCGGCCCATTGATCCCGGTACGCCATCTCCATGCGGGTTCACACCTTCTCGAGGTGGTGGTGGAAGAACGCGATGGTGCGCTGCCAGGCCAGCGTCGCGGCCGCGGCGTCGTAGCGCGGCGTCGTGTCGTTGTTGAAGCCGTGCTGCGTGCCCGGGTAGACGTGCGCCTCGTAGCGCACGTGCGCGGCTTTGAGCGCGGCCTCGTAGGCGGGCCAGGAGGCGTTGATGCGATCGTCGTGCTCGGCGAAGTGGAGCAGCAGCGGCGCCTTGATCGCAGGCACGGTCTCCGTCGCCGGCGCCATGCCGTAAAACGGCACGGCGGCCGACAGATCCGGCAGGCGCGTCGCGAGGAAGTTGGCGATGCCGCCGCCCCAACAGAAACCGACGACGCCGAGGTGCCCGTTGCTCTCGGGCCGCGCGCGCGCGAACGCCGCCGCGGCCACGAAGTCCTCGCGCGTCTTGGCTTGATCGAGCGTCGCGAACGCCGCGCGCGCCTCGTCTTCCGCGTTGTCTTCGTGGCCCGGGTAACCGCCGAGCGGCGCGAGCGCGTCGGGAGCGAACGCGAGGAAGCCGTCGAGCGCGAGCCGGCGCGCGATGTCCTCGATGTGCGGGTTGAGCCCGCGGTTCTCGTGCGCGACCAGCACCGTCGGCAGCTTGCCCGCCGCCTTCACGGGACGCGCGAGGTAGCCACGCGCCTTGCCGTAGCCGCGCGGCGATGCGAAGTCGACGGTCTCGGTGCGCAGGCGCGCGTCCGTGGGTTTGATCTGCTGGGCCTCGGCGAAGCGCGGTCGCAGCGCCTCGAGGAACGCCGCCGCCGTCACCGTCTTCGTCGCGAACGCCGTCGCGCGATCGAGGAACGCGCGGCGATCTATCACGTTGTGCACGTATTGATCGAAGAGGCGCAGCACCTCGGGCGGGAAGTCGGAGGCGTGGCGCAGCGCGGGCTCCGTCGGCTTTTCCATGGGCGCCTCGAGGGTCTCACATCGTGAGCAGGATCTTGCCGACGCCGCCCTTTTCGGCGAGCGCGTGCGCCTCCGCCGCCTGCGCCAACGGCAGCCGCGCGCCGATCGGCACGACGAGCTTTCCGGCGGCGACGACGGCCGCGAGCTCGCCGAGGCGACGCGCGTCGGGCTTCGCGAGGAACGCGCGCACGTCGAGGCCACGCTCGCGCGCGCCCGCGGGCTCGCCGACGACGCTGCCGATGCGCGCGCCGTGCTTGAGCTTGTCGAGCACCTTCTGCGTGGGCGCGCCGCCGACGGTGTCGGCGAGCACGTCGAGCGGGGGCAGCGATTCGATCTGGCGGTCGTCGTCGAGCGCGATCACGCCGCGCGCGTCGAGCTTGGCCGCGGCGTCGGCGTGCGCCCCGCGCACGCCCGCGTAGACGATCGCGCCGCGCGCGCGGGCGGCATAGACCGCGACGCGACCGACGCTGCCGGTCGCGCCCGTCACGAGCACGCTCTCGCCCTCGCGCACCTGCGCGGCATCTTCGATGAGCTGCGCGCCCGTGAGAAGAACCAGCGGCAGCGCGGCCGCATCGACGAGATCGAGCCCCGCCGGAAGCTCCGCGAACGCGTTGCCGGGCGCGACGACGAAGTCGGCGTAGGCGCGGTTGACGAGGCCGATCACCTTCGCGCCCACGACGGGTGCCGTCACGCCTGGCCCGACGGCGACGACCGTGCCGGCGACGTCGCGCCCCAGCACCGCCGGCAACGTGAGCGGCATGAACGCGTGGTAGTGGCCCGACCGAAGCTTCCAGTCGATCGGGTTGAGCGACGTCGCGGCGACGCGCACCTTGATCTCGCCCGGTCCGGGCGTGGGCTCGGGCACGTCGCCCAGCTTGAGGTTCGCGGGAGGACCGTACTCGGCGAGGACGATGGCGCGCATGACCACAAGATGCGATCGCCGCGCGCGCGTTGCGCGAAAAAATCACGTGTCGCCTTGTTCCCGTCGGGATCGGGCCCTAGGCTCCTCGAAAATGGCCCGCCCGGCTTACCCCCCCGACCTCGCGCACTACGTGCGAACGCGCTGGCCTTCGGGGCACGCGCTCACGGTGTCGGAGGACCTGCTGTGCGAGGCGCTCGCCGTCGCGTACCAAGCGTCGCTCACGGCGGAAGAATCGCGGCCGACGCGCTTCCGTCTGTTGTTGACGCCGCCCGAGGCGCTGCCCGAATCGGGTCGTCCCAACGAGGGCGTCCTGCGCCTTCGCTTCGCCGAGGACCGGCCGTTCACGATCGACGAGCTGCGCTCGCTGGGGCCGGCGGCGCCGTTCGACGCCTCGCTCATCGGTGCGCATGCCGTGGACGCGCGCCTGCGCATTTGGGGTTTGGCGCACTCCGGGCCGGCGTGGCTCGCGCCCACGTGGGGCGGGCGCGGCCTCGTGCCCAACTGGACGTACGATCCGATCATCCACGTCAACGGGCCGGGGCGGCTCGCCGTGCGCTGCGCCGGCAAGCTCGTCGGCGGGCTCGAGCGCGGCGTGCTCGTCGACGCGACGATCGACGTCTTCGATTCCGAGTGGCTGCCGGGGCTGTTCGCGCACGAGCGGCAGGTCGTGCAAGAGGAGCACGCCGCGGGGCAGGCGGGCTCGCAGTCGCCGACGGCGGCCGCCGATCCGCTCGTGGGGCGCGTGGGCCAGCACATGCTCCGGCGCGCGATCCAGCTCGTGCGCGGCGCGCGACACGGCGGCCTGCTCCTCATCGTCGACGCGGCCGCCGGGCTGGACAACGTCTTCCTCAAATACCGCTTCGACAACAGCGAGCCGCCGCGCCGCTACCGGACGCTGCTGTTCAGGATCCTCGATCGTCTGGCCGCGGGCACCGATCGGCCGCTCGTCGATTGGGCCGACTACGCGCGCGCGACCAACCCCGAGCTCGAAAAGCTCGAGCAGGCCGTCTTCGAGATGAGCCGCGTGATGGCGAGCCTCACGTCGATCGACGGCGCCGTCGTGCTCGACAAGCGCTTCGCGATCCTGGGCTTCGGCGCCGAGGTGTCGGGCGAGCTTCCGTCGCCGCTGCGCGTGTGGCGCGCCAGCGATCTCGAGGGCCGGGTGCGCGAGCCGGCGGCGCTCGACGACGTCGGCACGCGCCACCGCGCCGCCTACCGCTTCGTGCACCGCCACCCGCGCGGCCTCGCCATCGTGATCTCGCAGGACGGCGGCGTGTCGTTCGTCGCCAACCACGGCGACGAGGTCGTCTTCTGGGAGCAGTCGTTCGGGCCGTAGCTCAGTGAGCGCGCCGTCGGCGCACGATGCGCGCCACGAGGTAGATCACGATGACGACGTTGACGGCGAGGAAGAGCGCCTTGCCCACGGTGGGGTGCCGCACGAGCTCGTAGAGCTCGAACGGGACGAACGAAGACGTCACGACGACGGTGACCCACTCGGCCCAGTGCCTGCGCAGCACGAGGCCGATGCCCTCGACCGTGAAGATCGTCGCGTAGGCGAGGCAGGCGACGCCGATTTCGCGGATCGCGCGCGGCGGCAGCGCGAACAACCGCTCGAGCCCGCGGTCGAGGAGGTGCTGCGCCCACGCGAGGCCGAGGCGATCGACCGCCGACGACAGCGCGTCGCCGAACGAGCGCGCGCCGCCCAGCAGCGCCGCCACGCCCAGCGCGATGAGAGCCGCCGCCTTCGCGAGGCGAAAGATGCCGATGAGCACGACGGTGGTGTCGCTGCGTTCGGTCATTCCTTCTCTCTATAGTGCTTCGCGGCCGCGCGTGCCTCGGCGGCCACCGCCTTTCGCAGGTCGGCGGGCTCGAGCACCTCGGCCGTGCCGCCGAACCCCAACACCCAGCTCACGATCTCGACGGTGCCGCGCACGTCCATCGTGAGCTCGACGCCGCCGTCGGCGCGCCGCGCGAACCGCTGCGTCGGGTGCCACATGCGGCGCTGGACGTAGCGCGCGACCTTGGCGTCGAAGCGGATGCGCACGCGCACCGGCGGATCGCTGCCGCGGAACAGGCCGAACGCGCCCTCGGTGATTTGCTCGGGCCGGTAGTCGGCCGGCACGTCGAACTTCTGCCCGCGCAGCCACTCCACCTCGCGGAAGCCGTCGAGCGCGAACGTGCGCAGCTCGCCGCCGTGGCCTTCGCTGCGGCCGGCGAGGTAGAGACCCTTCTTGTAGACGAGCAGCGTGTAGGGCTCGAGCACGAACGTCTTCTTGCCGCCCGAGACGCCCTCGTGCGTGACGCGCAGCCGCTCCTCGCGAAGCAGCGCCGTCATGATGTCGTTGACGTCCTCGATGCGGCCCTCGTACAGGTGGCGCGCCTCGTTGACGTCGAACACCTTGCGGTCGAGCCCGCGCGCGGCCGCGGCGTCGCGCCGCCGCAGCGTCGCCTCCAGCTTGGCGAACACGTCGTCGAGGTCTTCTTGAAAGCCCGTTCCCGCGAGGAAGTCGAACACGCGTCGCGACAGGAAGAGCGCCGTCAGCTGCGCCGTCGTCAGCGTGATCGACTGCCGCCGCGCCGTCGGCATGAGCCGCCACACCTTGCGCTTGCCGACGGCCTCTTCGTAGATGGGCTCCTCGGCCCGCGCGAGCGCCTGGATGTAGCGGAGCGCCGTGCGCGCGTTGACACCCAGCCGCTCGGCGACGTCGTAGATCGATACGCCCTCGGGGCCGTCGAGCATCGCGCGCACCTGCTGCAGGCGCGCCGCCGGTGCGTAGCGCGGCCGCGTCATGGCCGAATCACCACCGGAGTCTGTCCGAGCCGCCACTGCCGCCCCCACGCCGCGATCGGTACCGTGAGGGCGTCTTTCACACGGAGGCCACCATGGACACGAAAGAAGAGACCACGACCGCACACACGTTTCAGGGCCGCTGCTTTTGTGGCGCCGTCGAGCTCACCGCGAGCGGCGCGCCCGCCGGCATGGGCTACTGCCACTGCGACTCGTGCCGTCGCTGGAGCGCCGCGCCCGTGAACGCCTTCACGCTGTGGCCGGCGGCCGCCGTCACCGTCACGAAGGGCCGCGAGCTCGTCGGCGTCTTCAACAAGAGCGACAACAGCTTCCGCAAGTGGTGCACGAAGTGCGGCGGCCACCTCATGACCGAGCATCCGCGGTGGGGCCTCGTCGACGTCTACGCCGCCGTGCTCGGCGAGCTGCCGTTCGAAGCGCACGTCCACGTCAATTACCAGGAGACCGTGCTGCGCCTGCACGACAGCCTGCCGAAGCAGAGGGACCTGCCGAAGGAGCTCGGCGGGTCGAACACCTTGATCGTCTCCTGACTCACGGCGACGTCCATTCCTGACAGCTCTCGAGGCGCGGCGCCGCGCCCGCCGGGCGCACGACGGGCGGCATGTCGGTGACGCCGAGGCACGCGCCGAGCGCGAGCAGCATCCGGTACTCCTCGACCGTCGACGACTTCGCATCGATCGCGCAGCCCGCAGGGTGACCGATGTACGAGCAGTCGTAGTTGTGGAGCGACAGCGCGAGCGGGCGAACCTCGACGCGCGTCGCTGCGTCGGAGCTCGCCGCGCCGGGTTGCGCCGCCGCTTCGACGCGCCAGCGTCCGTAGAGGCCGAGCGGGCACGCGCGCCGCAGGTACGTCTCGGAGCGCACGACCTCGCGGCCGTAGCCATCGCTCTCGAGCTCGACGGCGTACGAGCCGTCGGCGCGGTGGTCGACGTCGGTGCCGAGCGCGCGCTTCGCTTCGTGCTCCCAGGCGTCGGCGGTGAATGTCGCGGAGCGCAGGCACGCCGCGACGGCGTCCAGCGGGCGCGCGAAGCTCCAGGCCGTGGGGTTCTCGTGGGCGGGCAGGCGCGTCTCGGTCACGCCGTGCGTGCATCCCGCCCCGAACGCGAGCGTCAACACCGTCAGTCCCACTGGGACCGCTTTTGTCATAGGTCGACACTATGCTGGCGACATGGACAAAGACAACCAGAAGGACAAAGCGATCGTCTCGGTGCTCGGCGACATCGAGAAGCAGTTCGGCAAGGGCGCCATCATGCGGCTGGGCGCGGGCGAGGAGCGGCCCGAGGTGCCGGTGATCTCGACGGGCTCGCTGGGGCTCGACATCGCGCTCGGCACGGGCGGCCTGCCGCGCGGCCGCATCGTCGAGGTGTACGGCCCCGAGTCGTCGGGCAAGACGACGCTCGCGCTGCACGTCATCGCCGAGGCGCAGCGCGCGGGCGGCGTGTGCGCCTTCATCGACGCCGAGCACGCGCTCGACATCGGCTACGCGCGCAAGCTCGGCGTCAAGACCGAAGACCTCTTGCTGTCGCAGCCCGACTGCGGCGAGCAGGCGCTCGAGATCACCGACATGCTCGTGCACTCGGACGCCGTCGACGTCATCGTCATCGACTCGGTCGCGGCGCTCGTGCCGCGCGCCGAGCTCGAGGGCGAGATGGGCGACTCGCACGTCGGCCTGCACGCGCGCCTCATGAGCCAGGCGCTGCGCAAGCTCACGGGCGCGACGGCTCGCGGGAAGTGCCTCGTCGTCTTCATCAACCAGCTGCGCATGAAGATCGGCGTCATGTTCGGAAGCCCGGAGACGACGACCGGCGGCAACGCGCTCAAGTTCTACGCGTCGGTGCGCCTCGACGTGCGGCGAATTGGCGCGCTCAAAGACGGCGAGCAGGTCGTGGGCAACCGCACACGCGTCAAGGTCGTGAAGAACAAGCTCGCGGCGCCGTTCCGCGAGACCGAGTTCGACGTCGCGTACGGACAGGGCATCTCGCGCGCGGGCGAGGTCATCGACCTCGGCGTCGAGGCGGGAGTGCTCGAGAAGAGCGGCGCGTGGATCAGCCACGCGGGCGAGAAGCTCGGCAACGGCCGCGAGGCGGCGCGCCAGCACCTGCTGGAGCACCAGGACTTGCTGAAGGACCTGCGCGGCAAGCTCCTCGCGCAGGCCGGCATCGGCACGACAGCGGCGCCGACACCCGTGGCGGCGGCGGCACCCGCGAAGAAGGGGGTGGCGGCGTGACCTTCGAGTCGACGAAGGCGCTCGTGCGGCCCGTGCCCGCGAACGACAACGCGCCCGTGCGCGGCGAGCCCACCGTGCGCGTCGCGCGCGGCCGGTCGCGCGCGATCTACGCGCGCTCGGGAGACGTGCTCTTGCCGATGCGCTTCGCCGCCCGCATGCCAGGTTGGCGTTCGACGTGACGGCGCGCGAGGCGCGGCCTGTCCCTGGAGACGGCTCTCGAAGGGGGGGCTGACTCGCGCGTCGTGATGGCGTAACAGACGTCGCAAGGTGTCGGTGACGTTGACGAACGTTGCTCAACGTTCATGTGTCGTTGAAATGACTACAAAATAGATTTACAACGTTCTGGATGCCGCTTGCGGATGTCGAAGAGAGAGCAGACACTGCGAATGCTCAATGTCGTCTCGGTATCGCCGCCTCTTTCAGATCGTCGAGAGTCGTCGAGCGCGCCGGCGGGAGCGGCGTCTGGAGCATGTTCTGCAGGCGTTGCCCGACGCCGTCGTGGTCGTCGATCTCACCGGCGTCGTGCGCTACGCGAACGAGGCCGCCGTCACGCTCTTCGGCGCCTCGCGCGAGGACGTCGTCGGCAAGCCCATCGGCTTCGCCCTCGAGAGCGGTCAGCCGATCGAGATCGCGCTGCCGGGGCGCGCCGGCGGGCGCATCTGCGACCTGCGCGTCGTCGACTTCTCTTGGGACGGGGAACCGGCCCGCCTCGCCAGCATGCGTGACATCACGGCGGTCGAGGCCGCGCAACGCGTGGCCGTCGAGCGGGCCGAGCTCGAAGAGCGGACGCGCAACGTCGAGGCGTCGAGCCGCCGCGAGAGCGACTTCCTCGCCAAGGTCTCGCACGAGCTCCGCACGCCGCTCAACGCGATCATTGGCTTCAGCAAGCTGCTCCACGGCGGCAAGGTGGGCGCTCTCACGCACACGCAGGTCGAGTACATAGGCGTCGTCCTCAAGGGCGCCAATCACCTGTTGCAGCTCATCAACGACCTCTCGGACCTCGCGAAGGTCGAGGCGGGGCGCGTCGACGTTCACGTCGAGACCGTCGACGTCTCGGCGGCCATCGGCGAGGTGCGCGACGTGCTGCGCGCGCTCGCCGCCGAAAAAGCGCTTCAGATCTCCGTCGACGTCGACCGGCGGATGCCCGTCGTCGAGACCGATCCGCGCCTGTTCAAGCAGGTGCTCTACAACTTCCTGTCGAACGCCATCAAGTTCACGCCAGAGGGCGGCAGCATCGACGTTCGTGTCGCGAACGACATGGGCGAGATGTTCCGTGTCGACGTCACCGACTCGGGCGTCGGCATCCGGCCCGAGGACATGAGGCGCTTGTTCGTCGAGTTCACGCAGCTCGGCGGAGCGCGGACCGGCACGGGGCTCGGGCTCGCGCTGTCGAAGCGCATCGTCGAGGCGCTCGGCGGCCGTGTCGACGTCAGCAGCGTCGTGGGGAAGGGGAGCACCTTTTCGGCGATGTACCCGTTTGCGGTGACGCGATCGGCGTCCCTGACGCTGGCGGCCCAGGTGGCGACCGAGGCGCCGCGCAACAACAGCGGCCGACGCACGATGCGCCCGAAATGAGCATCGTCCCGGGGAGGGGGCGAGGGGGCCGACAACATCAGCTTTGGAGTGGTAGATGGCGACGCCGAGAAACGGTCAGCTCGTGTCATGGGTGGACGGCCGCACGCCGATTCGTGTGTTGGTCGTGGATGACAATCCGACGGATCAGACGCTCACGCGCCTGCTGCTCGCGGGTGACGGTTATGTCGTCGAGACGGCGGACGACGCGTTCCAGGCGTTGCGTGCGCTCGATGCATCCGCGCCGCGGGTCATCTTGCTCGACCTCGAGATGCCGGGCATGAACGGCCTCGAGCTCGCGCGTCGGCTGCGCGCGCATCCGCGCCGCGGCGAGCTCCTCGTCGTCGCCGTGACCGCTTGCGCGATGAACGGCGACGCCCAGCGCGCGCTCGCCGCGGGCTGCGACGGCTACGTCACGAAGCCGATCGACCCCGACGGGTTTCTCGCGCTGATCGCGCAGCGCCTCGGTCTCATCTCCGCGAAGCGGATCACGGCGCGAAAGCTCGTGCCTGGGTCCCGAGACTCTTCGTCTTGAAGCGCGTCGAGCTCAGATCGTCGCGGCCTTCTCGGTCTCGGCCGGAATGGCCTCGCGCGGGTTGCCCTTTTCTTCGAGCTCGGCCTGCTCGCGGCTCATCTCCTGGCCGATGGCCTCGAGCTCGTCGGCGCTGAAGATCTTCGCGACCTTGGGGAAGAGATCCTCCTCCTCTTCCCCGACGTGGTGCTCGACCTGCTCCTTGAGCGTCGTGATCTTGGCGTCGAACGTCTCGTCGCTCGCGTCGACGTCGAGCAGATCACTCAGCACGCGCTTGATGCCGAGGTGCTCCTCGAGCGACTCGAGCAGGATGTCCTCGGTGCGTCGATCTTTGACCGCCGGGTAGAAGTGATGCTCTTCGATGGCAGCGTGGACCGCGAGCTTGTCGGCGATCTCCGTGAAGAGCTCGTCCTTCTGGTCGGTCTTCTTCGCCTTCTCGATCTTCGCGAAGAGCGCTTCGACTTCGCGGTGCTGAGACTCGAGCAAATCAATCGCGTTCATGTGGGCCTCCTGGCCGAAGAGTTGGGACCGACATTGCCCGCAGGCAAGGCAACGCCATGTTGAAGCCGCGCGCCTGACCTCGACGAGGGGCCCTCAGGGCGTCGACCCCGAGCAGAACGCCAAGGTGCCGCTGCGCTGACCTACCGCGCGCACGGCTCGTGACTACGTTCGAGCGGTCGTGATGAAAATTGCTCTGTCGGTGGCAGTGGGGACGCTGCTGGGGATGACGCTGCAATCCAGGGCACGCGCGCAGCTGGTGCCGGCGGCGCCGGGGCCGGCCGAGCACGCGGCCGACGTCGACATCACGAGCCACATCTTGCAGCCGCGGCAACTCTTGCCGCCCGATCCCGGTGCGCTGAAAGTGCCGTCGGGTTTTCGCGTGGCGCGCTTCTCGCAAGACCTCGGCAACGTTCGCATCCTCGTCGTGGCGCCCAACGGTGACGTCTACGCCACCCGCCGGGACGAGGGCGACGTCCTCTTGTTGAAGGACATTGGTCCCGACGCGCCGTCGCCGAGCCCCCTGCGCGTCGCGAGCCGCGCGGGGCTGCACGGGCTCGCCTTGCACGACGGCAAGGCGTACCTCGCGACCGTCCACGAGATCTTTCGCGCCGACGTGCGTCCCGACGGCACGTTCGGCCCGCTCGAGATGCTCATCCACGATCTTCCGGACGCCGGCCAGCACAACACGCGGACGGTCCAGATTGGTCCCGACGGAATGATGTACATCTCCGTTGGGTCGACGTGCAACGAGTGCGCGGAGCCCAACCCCGAGGCGGCGACGATGTTGCGCGGCTCGCTCGACGGAAAGTCTCGCGGCGTCTTCGCGTCGGGTTTGCGAGACACGGTGGGTTGGGCTTGGAATCCGACGACGGGCGAGCTGTGGGGCATGGACCACGGCATCGACTGGTGGGGCGACGGCGTGCCGCCCGAGGAGCTCAACCACATCGAGAAGGGCAAGGACTACGGCTGGCCCTACTTCTTCGGCGCCAATCAGATGAACCCGCGCTTGATCCCGCCGGGCGGCGTCGTGCGATCGACGTACCGCGCGGCGAGCACGCCGATGGCGCTCGGTTACACGCCGCACGCGGCGCCGATGCAGATGGTCTTCTACACGGGCAAGCAGTTCCCCGCCGAATACCGCGGCGACGCGTTCGTCGCGTTCCACGGGTCGTGGAACCGCAAGCCCAGCTCGGGCTACGAGGTCGTGCGGATCCGCTTCAAGAACGGTCAACCGACGGCCTTCGAGCCGTTTCTCACGGGGTTTCTCACCGAGAAGGGCGAGGTGGGGCGCCCGTTCGGGCTCGCCGTCGCGCACGACGGATCGTTGCTCGTGGGCGACGACCGCAACGGCGTCATTTACCGCGTCAGCTACACGTCGCCTTCGAAAGAAGCGACCGCGCCGAGCCTGCCGCCAGCCGCCGCCATGGAGCGCGAAGCCGCGAAAGGCGCCGACGAGCCGCTGGCGATCGCGCGCCCCGAGACGAAGTGCACGCGCAAGCTCACCGTGCAGTCGTCAGCGTTCAAGGCGGGCGGCGCGCTTCCGCCCGTGTATTCGGCCTACGAACAGGACAACAGCTTTCCGATCGCGTGGAGCGGCGCGCCGCCCGAGACGAAGTCGTACGTCCTCGTCATGGAGGACCCGGACGCCAAGAAGCCGTCGCCGCATCCCGTGATCCATTGGGTGGCCTGGAACATCCCCGCGAAGACGACGTCGCTGCGCGAAGGCCTGCAGAAGCAGGACCGCCTCGACGATCCCGAAGGCCTGCGCCAAGGGCCTACGACGAGCGGGACGACGGGCTTCAAAGGCCCGAAGCCGCCACAAGGCGATCCGGCGCACCACTACCACGTCGAGGTCTTCGCCCTCGACCGCGCGCTCGATCTGCCACCGCATTCGGGGCGCGACGAGGTGCTCGCGGCGGCGCAAGGTCACGTCCTCGCGAGCGGCGAGGTCGTCGCGACGTTCAAGCGGCCGGACCGCCCCAGCAAGCCTTGACGTGGGCCCTTTCGCCGTCGTTGCGCGTGACTAGGTTTTCGTTCGGAGGTCGCAAGATGAGACGAACAAGCTCCAGCGGCTCGAAGAAATACGGCGCCGGCGCCAAGAAGGCGGTCGGCAGCGCCCTGCGCCGGCAGAAGAGCGGCACGCTCAAGGGCGGCAAGGGTCGCCACCCCAAGGTGAAGAGCCGCAAACAGGCCATCGCCATCGGGCTGTCGGAGGCGCGAAAGAAGGGCGCGAAGGTTCCGCGCAAGAAGACGTGAAGACGCGACCCAGAAACGAGCCGATCCGGTACGCCGTCATCGGCCAGGGCTACTTCGCGCAGGCGGCCGTGTTGCCGGCGTTTGGGGCGGCGCGCGGCTGCGAGCTGCGCGCGATCTTCTCGGAAGACACGTCGAAGCGACGCGCGCTCGAGAAGAAGTACGACGCCATGACGCTCGGGTACGATCGCTTCGACGCGTACCTCGGCGCCGGCGAGGTCGACGCGGTCTACGTGGCTCTGCCCAACGATCTTCACCGCGACTTCACGGTCCGCGCCGCGCGCGCCGGGGTTCACGTGCTCTGCGAGAAGCCCATCGGCCGCAACGCCGCCGACGCCGAGGCCATGATCGCCGCGTGCGACGAGAACGACGTCAAGCTCATGGTGGCGTACCGTCTGCACTTCGAGGCCGCGACGCTGGACGCGATCGCGCGGATTCGCCGCGGCGAGCTCGGCCGCCCGCGCTTCTTCTCGAGCACGTTCGCCATGCAGGTGCAGGCCGGCAACATACGCACGAAGCAGGCCCGTGCCGGGGGGCCGTTGCTCGACCTCGGCATCTATTGCGTGAACGCCGCGCGCGCGATGTTCGGGGCCGAGCCGGTCGAGGTCACGGCCATCGGTGCCGCGCTCGACGGCGACCCGCGGTTCGCCGAGATCGACGAGCAGGTCGCCGTCTTGCGCTTCCCCGACGAGCGCGTCGCGCAGTTCGTGTGCAGCTTCGGCGCGTTCGATCATTCGAGCTTCAGCGTCTTCGGTGAGAAGGGGCGCCTGACGTTCGACCCGGCGTACGAATACGCCGAAGGCCTCACCATGGAGATCGAGGTCGACGGCAAGCGGCCGAAGCAGCGCACCTTCGCCAAGCGCGATCAGGTCGCGGCGGAGCTCGAGGCGTTCGCGACGTGCATCCGAGAAGACAAAGAGCCCGAACCTTCGGGCCGGGAAGGGCTCGCCGACATGCGCGTGCTCGACGCGATTCAACGGGCCATCGACAGCCACAAGAGCGAACCGGTCGTGCCGACGGACAAGCCCCTCCGGCCGTCGAAGAAGCAAACGATCACGCGTCCCGCGCATGGCATGCCGCCGCTCGTTCACGCGGCGCCTCCAGGACGAGGCTGATGGCCGTCGCGCGCACACGCCAACCCTGGCGCCGACGGTTGATTCGTCTGGGTGGCCTCTTCAAGGAGGCCGGCGTCGAGTGGAGCAACGACAAGGCGGCGCGTCTCGGCGCCTCGCTCTCGTACTACACGGTGTTCTCGCTCGCGCCCGTGTTGATCCTCGTCATCGCCGTGGCGGGCTTGGTGCTGGGCCGCGACGCCGCGCAGGGGCGCATCGTCGATCAGCTGTCGGGGTTGCTCGGCGCCGAGGCGGCCCGCGCGATTCAGTCGATCGTCGAGAAGGCCGGCCACAGCGGCCACGGCGTCATCGCGACCGTGGTCGGCGTCGCCACGCTGATCGTCGGCGCGACGGGCGTCATGGTCGAGCTGCAAGACGCGCTCAACACCGTGTGGAAGGTCGTCGCCAAGCCCGGTCGCGGCGTCTGGGGCGTCATTCATGATCGCCTGCTGTCGTTCGGGATCGTGCTCGGCTTCGGCTTCTTGCTGCTGGTGTCGCTCGCGTTCAGCGCGCTCGTCTCGGCGCTCGACGCCTGGATCGGCGCCTCGATCCCCGGTTGGGTCGTGCTCGGATACGTGCTGAGCTACGGCATCTCGGTGGGCCTCGTGGCCCTCGTGCTCGCGGCGATCTTCAAGATCCTGCCCGACGTGAAGATCACGTGGCGCGACGTCTCGGTCGGCGCGCTCGTGACGTCGGTGCTCTTCCACGTCGGGAAGTTCGGCATCTCGCTCTACATCGGCAAGGCCAGCGTCTCGTCGACCTTCGGCGCCGCGGGCTCGCTCGCCGTCTTGCTCGTGTGGGTCTACTACTCGTCGCAGATCGTCCTGTACGGCGCCGAGTTCACGCGCGTCTACGCCAACGCCCTCGGCAGCCACGTCGTCGCCGACGACAACGCCGTCCCCGTGCCCGACCAGATGTCGCGCGTCGCCGTCGAGAAGAAGCTCGCCGCCGGTCAAGACGTCAGCGCCTCCAAAATGGAGTTACGATGACGGCCGGGACAGGGAAGCGTGAGCCGCGAACTGAAGCCGACGACCTCGGAAGCGCACGGCCGCCTGTGGGGGGCGCGCGCGCAAGCCTGGGCTGACCATCAAGAAGGAACGGTCCGTCCCGTCTTCGAGGCGGCGCTCGAACGGACGGGCGTCGGGCCGGGGACGCGGTACCTCGACGCGGGCTGCGGCTCGGGCCTGGCCGCCGAGATGGCCGAGGCTCGAGGCGCGCGCGTCGCGGGCGTCGACGCCGCCGAGGCGATGCTGGCGATCGCGCGCCGGCGCGTGCCGAAGGGCGACTTTCGCGAGGGCGATCTCGAGGCGCTGCCGTTCGCCGACGCGACCTTCGACGTCGTGACCGGCTTCAATTCGTTGCAGTACGCCGGCAACCCCGTCGCGGCGTTGCGCGAGGTCGGCCGCGTCGCCAAACCCGACGGCGCCGTCGTCGTCATGACGTTCGGGAACCCCGAGGGCATGGAGGTCGTCGCGCTTTTGACGGCGCTCAAACCGTTGTTGCCTCCGCCGCCGCCGGGCGTGCCCGGGCCGTTCGCGCTGTCCGACGAGAAGGTCCTTCGCCAGTTCGCGATCGACGCGGGCCTCGAGCCCGTCGAGGTCTTCGACGTCGACAGCCCGTGGATCTACGCCGACGAGAGCGCGGCCATGCGCGGCCTCACGTCGACGGGCAACGCCGTGCGCGCGCTCGAGCAGCTCGACGAGTCTGTCGTCAACGAGGCCTACGCGAAGGCGATCGCGCCGTTCCGTCAGCCCGACGGCAGCTACCGCGCCTCGGCGTGGTTTCGCTGTTTGCTCGCCCGCCCGCGCCGCTGACCCGTCCCGACCCGCGTGTCGGTGGACCGTCACGACCCTCGTGGGAGCGTCGGCATTCCGACAAATTGGGCTCAACATTTAGTGATTTCGAGGTGTTAGCGATTGGCCTGGTCATTGCTGAAAGGAGAAAACAGCAAGCGGCAATACAAAAAACGCCCGGTAAAGCGGGCACCTCAGGAGAGAGGCCCCATGAAGCTCAAGACCATCGCGACGATTTTCACCCTGCTCACCCCAACTCTGGCGCGCGCCAACGATTGGCCCGCGTGGCGGGCCGACGGCACCGGCTCGCGCGCGTCGGTCGAGTCGGCGGGGGCGACGTTCTCGCCCGCGTGGACGTACAAGATGAAGAGCGGCGGCCGGATGCTCTCGACGCCCGTGAGCGTCGACGGCGTCGTCGTCGCGACGAGCGATCAGGGCGACGTCGCCGCGCTCGGGCTCCAGGACGGCCACGAGCAGTGGGCGCGCACGCTCGACGCGGGCGTCGGCGCGACGCCCGCCGTCTCGAATGGGCGCATCGTCGTGTCGTCGCTCGGCGCGCAGCTGTACGGCCTCGACCTCGGCACGGGCGCGGTCTCGTGGCAGCGCGACTTCGGTGGCAGCATGAACTACGCGTCGCCGACGATCGTCGGCGATGCGAACGGTGGGCTCGGCACGATGATCGTTCCCGAGGGCTTCCCGGCCCAGGACGTTCAGCGCGTCGACGTCGCCACGGGCGCCGCCAGCTGGACGACGGCGGACGGCGCGATCGCCGACCTTCTCTACACGACGGCGGCCGTCGTCGGCGATCAGGCGATCGTCGGCATGAACGGCGGCCGCTACCAGAGCCTCGACCTCGCGACGGGCGCGACGCGCTGGAAGTTCGACACGACGGGCCCCGCGAACCTGTCGTCGGCGCTCGTCGTCGGCAAGCGCGTCTACATGTTCCCCGGCGACGCTCAGAGCCAGCTGTGGGCCGTCGACCTCGACACGGGCGCGGCGATCTCCGGCTTCCCGATCGCGATTCCCGACGTCGCGCCCGTGGCCGGCAGCGCCGGCATGTTGGGCCGCGGGCCGGCCATGTCGTCCCCGATCGAGGCGGGCGGCCTCATCATCGTTCAGCTCCGCCGTCAGGACATGCTCCACGGACAGGGCGCGTTCGGCGTCGTCATGCGCGACTACGTCGCCGCGATTGACCCGACCGTTCCCAAGGTCGTGTGGCAGCACGAGCTCGCGAACGTCACCGTCGACAACTCGAACGGCGTGCCCGAGCTCAACACGTGCCCGACGCCGGTCGCGTTCGCCGGCGCGAACGGTCCGGTCGTCGCGGTCGCGTCCTCGACGACGGCGGCGGCGCAGGTCCTCGACGTCGCGACGGGCGCGCTGGTTTGGTCGGCCACGCTCTCGGGCTCGAGCCACGCGTCGCCGGTGTTCACCAATGGCCAGCTGCTCTTCGCGACGGACGCGGGCGTGCTGCACGCCTTCTCGGCGGACGCCGACCGCGCCCCGGCCGCGCCCACGGGCCTCGTCGCGAGCGGCGACTCGGTGAGCTGGAACGCCATGATGGACGCCGACGGCCACGCGGCCTCGTACGTCGTCCGCGTCGTCGGCGACGGCGCGACCTCGACGACCACGGACTTCGACATGCCGGTCGGCGGCTCGACCTTCGTCGTGTCTTCGTCGGCGGCGATGAACCACGTGTCGGTGCGCGCCCGCAGCGCGCGCGGCGCCCTCTCGGCTTGGTCGTCGGGCGTCGTCGTTCACGGCGGGGCCGTCGTCGCGGCGACGTCCAACGGCGCCGGTGGCAGCGGCGGCGCGATGGTCGCGTCGGGCTCGGGTGGTGCGGGTGGCGCGATGATCGCGTCGGGCTCGGGTGGTACGGCCGCTGCGCCGGCGACGACGCCGTCTTGCGCGCCTCCCGCCGTGGCCGCGGCTCCCGTCGCGCCGACGCCGGCGCCGGCCGCCGCGAGCGCGACCCCCGTCGCGACGGCACCGGCCGCCGCTCCGGCCGCGACGTCGCCGACCGCCTCCGGCCCGATCGTCACCATCCTCGAGCCGACCGCCGCGCCGAGCCCCTCGACCGCGCTCACGGTGCCGACGGCCAGCGTGTCGATGGCGATGACGTCGATGCTGCCGACGCTCATGGCCGTCTCGCCGCACGCGGGCTCCACGGCCACGGCGCAGGCCGGTGGCTCGTCGCTCGCCGACCAGGACGACCTGGCCGGCGGTTGCAGCGTCGGCGCCTCGGGCCACGGCGCGAACGCCGCGTCGGTCGGTTCGGCCTTGCTTGCCCTCGCTTTCGTCGCGCGCCGCTCGCGCAAGCGCTCGATGAGCCGCAACTAGCTTCCCTTCGTCCCGTTCCCCGCTTGGCTTTTGCCGGCGGCGGACACCCGAGGCCTCTCTCCCCTCGGGTTCCGCCGCCGGCAATTTTTTATGGCCCCTGTCGGCGCTCCGTCACCTTCGCGGCCGCCGAAGCGTCGGTTCGCCGACGGCCTCGGGCTCTTCGCCGCGGCGATCCTCGGCGTTCGCGGTGGCCCGGTGGTTGCTCTGTCAGGGAGCGATGTTCACGAAGATCAGCACGGTGACGGTGATGGTGACGGTGCTCGCGGCCTCTTCGGCGGCGCGGGCCGAAGAACGGTTCTCGCCGACGTGGACCTACAAGGCCCACAGCGGCGGCAAGGTGCTCGCGGCGCCCGTGAGCGTCGAGGGCGCCGTGATCACGACGAGCACGGGCGGCGACGTCGCGTCGGTGCGGCTCGCGGACGGCGCCGAACGTTGGTCGCGCGTGCTGACCGGCGACATCGGCGCGACGCCGATCGTCTCGAAAGGGCGCATCGCGATCTCGACGCTCGCCGGCCAGCTCTACGGGCTCGATCTCGCGACCGGCGCCGTCCGTTGGCGACAGGCGTTCGGCGGCGGGATGAACTACGCGTCGCCGGCGCTCGCCGACAGCCGCTCGATCGTTCTGCCCGAGGGCTTCCCCGCGCAGATCGTTCACCGCATCGATCTCGCCACCGGCAAGCGCATGTGGTCGACGCGTCCCTCGGACATCGCCGGTCTCATGTACACGACACCGGCGATCGACGGAGCCCGGGCGATCGTCGGCATGAACGGCGGCCGCTACCAGGCCCTCGATCTCGCGACGGGAGAGACGCGCTGGAAGTACGACGTCGCGGGCCAGGTCTTCATGTCGTCGGCGCTCGTCGACGGTGGAACCGTGTTCATGTTTCCGGGCGACGACCGAGGCCAGCTGTTCGCCGTCGACGCGGCCACGGGCGTGCCCGTGGCGGGCTTCCCCGTGGCGATCCCCGACGCCTTTGCCGCCGAGAGCGGCGGCAAGTTCGGAAACGGTCCGGCCGTCTCGACGCCGACGAAGGCCGGCGACCTCATCGTCGTGCAGCTGCGCCGCCAAAACCTGCTGAACCCTCCGGGCCGGCCCGCGGCCGTCGCGATGCGCGAGATCGTGGCCGCCGTCGATCCTCGCACGGCCAAGGTGGTTTGGCAGGTCGCGCTCGCGAGCGTCACCGTCGAGAACAGCAACGGCGTCCCCGAGCTCAACGCCTGCGCGACGCCCGTCAGCTTCTCGTCCGACGGCGAAGCGATGATCGCGGTGTCGTCGTCGATCGAACCGCGCGTCGCCGTGCTCGACGCGACGACGGGCGCCCAGCGTTGGACCGCGGCGCTCTCGAGCCCGGGACGCTCGTCGCCCGTGTTCTCGAACGGCCTCCTCCTCGTGGGCACGGACGCGGGCGTGTTGCACGCGTTCTCGTCGACGGGCAAGAAGTCACCCCGGTCGACGAACCTCGTCGCCGCCGCCGAGCCCTCGCGCGCGCCCGCCTCGACCGCCGCGACGATCCCCGCCATGGTCCGTCCCCCGATCGGGTGGTCGGGCGGTGAGATGTCGTCGGCCATCATGGCGGCCGTGATCAACCCGCCCGAGACGGCCCTCGGCTTGGCCCGTTCGGCCGCCAACACGACGGTCAGCCGCTCGGTGTCGCGGATGATCCGCGCGGGCCATGGGACGTCGCCGCTCGCGCTCGCGGTCGCGAGCGGATGCTCGGTTTCGGGCGGTCGCGCCGCCGGCGCGGGCTCCCTCGCGGCCCTCGGCCTCGGCGTCGTCGTCCTCGTGCGGCGTGCGCGGCGCCGCCGTCGGTAGCTCACCCCGATCAGCTGACCTCCTCCGCTCCGTTCTCCCCTGAGCCCCGACGTCGCATGAGCGGCGTCGGGGCTTCTCCACGTCAGGGAGCGAAAGACGAACGCCCGTCACAAGGGACAGACCGGTTGGGGACGTCGCTGGCGACACGCTGGGTGTCCGCTCGGGGCGCAGACAGTTCGGCTACTAGGGCGCCGGCCCAGGTGGTCTGAGCCGCGTTCTGGTGGAGCGACGTTTGCCCGCGCGCTCGTCGTTTCGCGGGCAAAGCCCGGCCCCTGAGATCAGGTGACCGGGCGTCGGAGAGCGATTCATGTCGATGCCGATCTCGGCGACGATCACGTTGGCGGCGATGTCACTCACTCCGGCAATCGTCGTCAGCAGCTGAGCGTGCTGCGAATGAGGCCGTGCGCGACCGTCGGCACAAAACGGGTGCTCGCGGGGCTCCGGGTCCAACTCCTGATCGGGCTCGTAGGCACCAAGCGAAGGCCGACCTCGATGCCGATCGACGACGTCATCTTACCCCGTGGCGTGTCGGCTTCACCGCCACGGGGTGCGACCCCCGCGGATGGGGAACTACTGAGTTGCCTGGAGGGTCCAGGCGCGGTTGCGCGAGGCGTCCTTCATGGGCGCGCTGACGCGGGTGGGCCCGCTGCCGGCGTAGGGCGACTGGTACCAGGTCGTGTTCTGCGCGCCCGCCGACGAGCACCAGGTCGCGAACGGCGGGAACGCGGCGCCGACCGCGATGCCCTCGAGCGGGTACTGGAAGTTCCACGGCACCTCGAGCGCGAACGGCGCGCCCGTGTCGTCGATGAACGCCTTCGCGCCCTGCTCGACGGGGAGCCCCGTCGGGCGATCGGCGAACGCCGCCTTGCCCGGCAGGTGGATGTCGTAGCGGCCCGTGTCGTGGAAGACGGCCAGGAACGGATCGTACGGAGGCGTCCCCAGCGAGGCGCGCGTGACGGGCGCGTCGAACGTGATCTTGAAGCGCACGGAAGCCGGTGGCACCTCGGCCGTCGCGCTCGTCGTGTTGGTGTAGAGGCCCGTCTTCGGTGGCAGCGCGCCGCGCGTGCTGGGGAACAGGTCGGGGATGCGCAGCACGTTGACCCCGTTGTTCGCGATCACGAGCGACGCGATCGTCCCCGTCGTCGGCGTGCTCTTCGTGCCGTCGGAGGCGAACCGCTCGATCGAGATCTGTCCGGTCGGCAAGGGCGTCGCCAGCGGCAGCGCGACGCCGAACGCGTGATCGTAGCCGGCGCCGCGCGCCACGAGGTGGAACGTGCCGACGATGTCCTTGATCTTGCCGTTGGGCGCGAGCACTTCGTCGACGGCGTACTGCACGACGGCGTCGTTGTAGTCACGATCGCCGCTGAGCGGGTAGTTGTCCTCGAACGCCAGCGTGCGCACGCCGACGGGCGGCGTCGTCTGGATCGTGGCGCGCGCCGGGTCCGACGGGAAGGCGTCCTGCAGCCCGCTCACGCCGTCGCTGTCTGGATCGGGCGACGAGGCGTTGTAGGTGACCGAGTTCACCTGGACGGCGGTCTCGGGCGTGGCCTCGGTGATGAAGACGACGTCGTTGAAGTCGTTGTCCGAGCTCCCGTCGCGCATGAGGTCCTCGAACGCGACGACGTACAACGGATCGGGCAGCGTCGCGTCGTTGAGGCCCGTGACCTCGAGCATCGCGCAGTGCCTCGACACGTCCGGGTGGCCGTTGGCGACCTCGGGGTTGAGCGCGTCGATCGTCGTGAAGACGCCGCTCGCGACCTTGTTGAGCGCCGGGCTCACGTTGGGGATCGGGTGGCTCGCGACGTTCCACCCCGTGACCGACGAGCCGTTCCAGCCGTTGGCCACGAGGAAGAAGCCCACCTTGACGCCGGGCTGGAAGACCTTCGGGCTGCCGTTCGTGTCGCGGATCGTGACGGCGTCGCCCGTCGCGAGGTTGCCGCCGCCCCAACCGAGCGACGGATCGGCGAACGACGCGTTCGGGAAGATGAGGCCGCGCTCGAGGATCTGGATCGAGGCGTCGTTGTTCGTGAACGTGAACCAACCGAGCGTGTTGAGGTAGCCCGCGCCCTCGCTGATGAAGGTGACCTTCACCGTCGCGGGCTGCAAGATGTCGAGGTTGGGGTCGAACGCCGACGACAGGAAGGACGATCCGACCTCGCTGTGCTCGGGCAGGATGGTCCCGATCTTCTGGCGCAGCGTGGTCGGGACGGGGCGGGTCTCACCCGTGGGGCTCGTCGCGCGCGCGAGGCGGGGCGCGACGAGGACGGCGAAGAGGGCGGCGGCGTGGAGCTTCGACGAGCGTTTCATGGCGCGATCCTTTCGAACTGAACGCGGAGCGACGCGAGCTCGGCGGGCTGGAGGTAGAGCCACGCCGCGGGCGCGTAATAGCCGTAGGTGGTACGGAGAGAGGCGTCGGTGTAGGGGCCTTGGAAACCAGGACGCGTGAGGACGAGCTCGAGGTCGGCGTCGTCGGGCGTGAGCGCGACCTCGCCCGTCAGGTTGCCGGCGTCATCGCTCTGGCCCTGCCAGAGCAGCACGGGCGCCCGATCGCCGGTGACGTGGCGACGAAGCGTCGCGGTGACGCCCGAGGCCGGGCCGCTTTCGTCCGACGCGGTGATCGACAGGGCCTGTGTGTGCGACATCGTCGCGACGGGCCAGGGCGTGGCGTCGCCGCTGCCGCCGCTGCCGCCGCCCCCGTCGGAGCCGCCGGCCTCGAGATCTGGCCGCGCGCAGCCCAACCCAGCTAAAGTGAAGAGAACGAGCAAATGAGAGTTTTTCATGAACAGCGTCGACAGCAATTGCGGCGCCAACGGACAACCCGACGTTGTCGAGGCCTTCGGGCGCGGGCGCTCGTTCGCGCCTCAGGATGGGACGTCCGACGTCTCACGCCGAGACCTGCCACCGGCGCGCGCGCCCCGGGGCGGACATGGGAGGCACCGCTTCCGTCGTGACGTCGGACGACGGCGCGCAGGGAGCGGCCGGGGCCGTGCTCGTCGACGAGGCGCGGGTCGCGTTGTTGCGCCGCGACCCGGCCGAGTGGGCCGAGATCCTCGCGCTGTACCGTCAGTACGCGGCCGAGCTGCTCGCTGCGATCGAGCAGGACGTCGGCCGCGGCGCGCCGGCGCTCGTGGTCCGTCACGTGCATCAGCTGAAAGGATGCAGCGCGAACATGGGGCTGATCGCCGCGGCGGCTCGGTGCGCCGAGCTCGAGGAGCGGCTGCGAAAGGCGTCGCCCACGAACCTCGACGAGCTGGTGGCGGGGCTGCGCGAGATCGTCGAACGAAGCGCCGCAGCGCTGGGGTAGCGTCGTGAAGGTCTTGCTGGCCGACGACGATCCCGTCACGCGTCGGGTCGCGCGCGCGCGTCTCACGGCGCTGGGGTACGTCGTCGTCGAGTGCGCCGACGGGGCCGAGGCGCTCGCGATCCTCAGCGAGCAGACGCCGCCGCGGATCGCGATCCTCGACTGGGAGATGCCGGGCATGACGGGCCCCGAGGTGTGCCGCACGGTGCGCGCGAGCCGCCTCAACGACGCCTACACCTACGTCTTCCTCGTCACGAGCCGCACCGATCACGACGACCTCATCGCGGGGCTAGGCGCGGGCGTCGACGACTACCTCGGCAAGCCGCTCGATTACTCGGAGCTCGAGCTGCGGCTGCGCAACGCGCGGCGCATCCTCGATCTCGAGTCGCGGCTCCGCGCGTCTCGCGACGCCTTCGAGTATCAAGCGACGCACGACGCGCTCACGGGCGCCTTCAACCGCAACGCCGTGCTCGGGACGCTGCGCGACGAGCTGTCCCGTCACCAGCGCGGCATGGCGGCGCCGGCCGTGATCCTCGCCGACCTCGACCACTTCAAGTCGGTCAACGATCGTTTCGGACACGGCGCCGGCGACACCGTGTTGCGCGAGGCGGCCATGCGGATGGCGGGCTCGTTGCGCCCCTACGATCGCCTCGGTCGGTGGGGCGGCGAGGAGTTCCTGTTCGTCCTGCCCGGCTGCAACGAGATCGGCGCCGTCCACGCGGCCGAACGGTTCCGGCGCGTCCTCTCGAGCGGGCCCGTGAGCGACGAAGGCCGCGCCATCGAGGTCACCGCGAGCTTCGGCGTGGCCGTTCCCCGCGACGCGAGCGAGGAGCTCGAGCGCCTCGTTCGCCGCGTCGACGCCGCTCTCTACCGCGCCAAGCGAGAAGGGCGGAACCGCGTGTCGGCGTGGACCGCCGATCTGGGCGACTGAGCCTCAGCCGTCGCCGGAGTCGTCAGATGGCGCGTACACGCGCGGCAGGCGCGCCGAGAACCGGCTGCCTCGGCCTGGCGTGCTCTCGACCGAGACCGAGCCGCCCAGCGCCTCGACGATCTTCTTCGTGAGCGCGAGGCCGAGGCCCGTGCCTGGGTACTGCTTGGAGAGGCCGGCCTCGACTTGTTGGAACTCGACGAAGAGCTTCGGCAGGTCCTCGGGCCTGATGCCGATCCCCGAGTCGGTGACGTCGAGCCGGAGGTGGTCGGGCCCGTCGCCGGCGACGTTCACGTTGATGACGCCGTCGGCCGGCGTGAACTTGATGGCGTTCGAGAGGTAATTGAAGAGGATCTGCTTGAAGGTGCGCGCGTCGGACACGATGCGGTCCAGCTCGGCGTCGATCGTCACCGTCAGGTGGAGCTGCTTCTCGGCGATGAGGACGCCGAGGGTGTCCTTGACCTCCTGCACGCTGGCGGCGACGTCGACGGGCTCGGGGGTTAGGCTGATGCGCCCCGACTCGACCTTCGCGAGGTCGAGGATGTCGTTGATAAGCTGCAGCAGGTGGCGGCCGCTCGTGAGGATGTCGCCGAGGTACTCGTGTTGCGTCGCGGAGACCGCGCCGGCCTTGCCCGCGCGCAGGAGGCCGGCGAAGCCGATGATGGCGTTGAGGGGCGTGCGCAGCTCGTGGGACATGTTGGCGAGGAACTGGCTCTTGAGGCGGTTGGCCTCCTGGATGCGGCGGTTCTCGGCGTCGAGCTCCGAGATGCGGGCGCGGCCCTCGGCGAGGCGCTTGCGGTCGGTGATGTCGCGCGCGACCTTCGAGGCGCCGACGAGCTTGCCGTGCGTGTCGAAGACCGGCGAGATCTTCACCGAGACGTCGATGCGGCGGCCGTCCTTGCGCACGCGCACGGTCTCGAAGTGATCGACGAACTCGCCTCGGACGAGCCGCTCGACGATCCGCGCCTCTTCGTCAACGCGCTCGGGCGGGAAGAGCACGAGGATCGACTTGCCGAGGATCTCCTCCTCGCGGTAGCCGAAGATGCGCTCGGCGCCGCGGTTCCAGCTGGTGATGGTCCCGTCGGGCGCCTTCGAGATGATGGCGTCTTCGGACGAGTCGACGATGTTCGCGAGGCGGGCGTTCGCCTCGGCGGCGCGCACGCGTTCGGTGACGTCGACGTGCAGCGAGACCAAGGCGGGGTGGCCGCGGAACGTCGTGGGCCGCGTGACGTACTCGACGTCGAACTCGGTTCCGTCGCGACGGACGTGGCGGGTGAGCCCGTGCAGAATCTCCCGTTGATCGTGGAGCGCGCGGAGGCGCCGCTGGACGTCGTCGGCGGGCGCACCGGCGCGCAGCCGCTCGATGGGGAGCTCGAGGAGCTCGGCGCGGGTGTAGCCATACATGTCGCCCGCGGCCTCGTTGACGGCGAGCGCGCGGCGGCTCTCGATGTCGATGACGAACATCGGCACGGGGCTCTTCTCGAAGAAGACCCGCTCGACCTCTTCGGTCGCTTCGCGCGCGCGGCGCTCGGCTTCGAACGCCTTCGCGTTCACGATCGTGAGCGCGGCGTGATCGGCGAGCGTTTGGAGGAACATCAGATCCTCCGCGCCGAAGGAGGGGCTGGCCGGATCGTCGCGCGTGAGCGAGAGCATGCCGACGGTCTGGCCGCGGGCCCGCATCGGGACCATGACGCCGCTGTGGATCCCCACTTGCCTGAACCGCGCGACGATCTCCGGCGGCAGGCTCTGCGAGAGCGCGTCGAGCTCGATGCGCGGCAAGAGGACGCCGCGCCCCGAGCTCAGGATCTGGCGCGCGAGGGGGTGTCGACTGAGCGGCATCGACCGTTGGCGGTCCTCCTCCAGCCCTCGCGCGACGTGGTAGCGAGCCGCGCCGATGAGGGCGGTCTCGTCTTCGGACAGGAGCGTCAGCAGGCACCCGTCGCGCATCGTCTCGGCGATGCGCTTGACGATCACCCGAAGCGCCTCGGCGAGGTCGGTCGTGTGCTCGGCGAACGCGCCGATGATCTCGGAGAGCAGTTGCAGGCGCTCGGCGAACCGCCGGCTCTCTCCCGCCTGCTCCATCACGGCAACAGAGCGGCCTCGACGACGCGCGCCACGCGCGCCGTGAACCGCCCGACGTCGGGGACCATCCGCCCCGCCTCGCGGCCCAGCGCCTCGAGCGTCGCCACGGGAACCGTGTCGTCGCGCCGGAGCACGTCGACGACCTTCGTCATCAAGTATTGCTGGCCCGCCACCGTGACCGTCTCGAGCGTGTCGAGCATCTCGAAGACGATCTCGGCGGTCTCGGCGAGCGCGCAGTAGGCGCCGGGCTCACGCGGCCTCGACACGCAGCACCTCCTTGATCTTCTTGGCGAGCGACTCGGGCGTGAAGGGCTTCTGGATGTAGTTGACGCCGTCGCGGAGCGCGCCGTCGCGAAGCAGCGCGTGATCGGTGTAGCCCGACATGAAGAGGGATCTCGCGTCCGGAAAGATCTGGCGCAGGTCGGCGACGGCCGCGGGGCCGTTCAACCGCGGCATGATGACGTCGCTGATCACCAGATCGACGGGTGCGTCCAGCCCGCGCGCGACTTCGACGGCCTCGCGGCCGTCGCGCGCGGTCGTGACGCGGTAGCCGTAGGAGGTGAGGATGCGTCGGGTGGCGCTTCGCAAGCTGTCGTCGTCCTCGATGAGAAGGACGCTCTGCGAGCCCATGAGGTTCGCGGTCCGCGACGGCGGCGGCACGGACGCGGGCCGCGCGTCGACGCGCGGCAAATAGATCGTGAAGGTCGTCCCGCGTCCGACCTCGCTGTCGATCGTGATGTGGCCACCGCTCTGCTTCACGATGCCGTAGCAGGTGCTGAGGCCGAGACCCGTGCCTCGGCCGCGCTCCTTCGTCGTGAAGAAGGGCTCGAAGACGTGACGCTTGACCTCGGCGGTCATGCCCGACCCGCTGTCGACGACGCGAAGCACGACGTACCGGCCCGCCGGCACGTCGGCCTGAGGCGTGTGCAAGTCCGCCGCGACGGAGACGTTCTCGGTCGAGACGCGGAGGCGCCCGCCGCTCGGCATCGCGTCGCGCGCGTTGACGACGAGGTTCATGATCACCTGCTCGACCTGGCAAGCGTCGGCGCGCACGGCCCCGAGCTCGTCGCCACCCTCGATCGCGAAGTCGATGTCCTCGCCGATGACGCGGCGGAGCATCTTCTCGATGCCGGCCAGGACCTCTTTGAGGTCGAGCACCGTCGGCTCGAGGACCTGCCGCCGGCTGAACGCGAGGAGCTGTCGCGTGAGCGCCGCCGCGCGATCGGACGCCTGCCGGATCTCCTCGGCCGCCGGGCGATTTTGATCGCTCTCGGCGAGGTCCATGAGGAGGAAGTGGCTGTTCGCCGTGATGACGGCGAGGATGTTGTTGAAGTCGTGGGCGATGCCGCCGGTGAGCTGGCCGATGGCCTCCATTTTCTGCGCCTGGCGGAGGCCGTCCTCGAGCCGCCGGCGCTCCGTGACGTCGGCGAAGAGACCGTCGAACCCGCGCCCGCCCGTCGCCTCAGGCGAGGCGACCGCGTGCGAGCGGATCCAGATCCACGTCGCGTCGTCGAGGCGCCAGCGGAACTCGACCTCGGCGCGCGCCGCGCCCGAGAGGAGATCGCGGAAGGACTGGCGGACGCGCCCGACGTCCTCGGGGTGCACGCGCGACATCCAGGCCGCGCGGCCGCGTACGTAGAGATCCTCGCGGGTCACGCCCATGATCTTCTCGACGTTGGGCGTGATGAAGGTGATGTCGCCGTCGGCGCTCGCCGACCAGATGATCTCGGGGATGCGCTCGACGAGCGAGCGGAACTTCTGCTCGGCGGCGGCGAGCGCCCGCGACGCGTTGAGGCCCTCGGTGAGATCGCGTCCGATCGACAGCACGAGGGGCTGTCCGTCGAGCTCGATCTTCACGGTCGCGAACTCGACTTGCCGGATCCCGCCGTCGGGGCGCCGGATCGCGACGAGGCGCCGGTCCTCGCCTCGGTGCACCGACTCGCGGAACTGCGCCAGCTGCTCGGCCTCCGCGCCCGCGGCGGCGAAGTCGTTGATGGTCCGGCCGACGATCTCCGCCTTGGACAGGCCGAACACGTCCTCGGCTCGGTCGTTCGATTCGAGGATGAGGCCGTCGGGGCTCAGGATCGCGATCACGTCGGAAGCGCGATCGAACAGCGCCCGGTAGCGCCGCTCGGCGCGCTTCGCCTGCCCGACGGCGGCCGTGAGCCGCGAGTTCGTGCTACGCAGCTGCTTCTCGTAGACGGCGGTGTCGGCCGCCGCGGGGCGGTCGGGGGCGCCGAGGAGCAGGGTCTTGTAGATCGCGTCGATCTCGACCTGAAAGTCGGGCGTGCGCAGGATGAGCGCGCTCGCGCCCAGGCGCAGCGCGAGCTCCTGGTCCGACTCGTCGGTGTGGTGCGCGCTGAGGAGGATGAGCGGCACCCGCGCGAGCCGCTCGTCCTCGCGGACGCGCCGGCAGAACGTGAAGCCGTCGAGATCGCCCATGACGACGTCACTCACAATCGCGTGGGGAACGTTCGAGCGCATCCCGACCAGCGCCTCCTGCGCGCTCCGCGCGGTCGTCACGATGAAGCCTTCGTCGGTGAGCCGGAGCCGATGCAGCTTCAACTGAATCGGATCGTCGTCCACCAACATGATGCGAATGGGCCCCTTGACCGCCTCTGATGCGGGATCACCCGTGCGTGTCGTCGCCATCTCCACCTCGTCGCCGCCGCTCTGCGAACCGGATGCCAGGACCTACCAAGCGGTTGGGGCGTCCGTTGGAAACCAGAGTCGGCGTTCGACCCGAACTGGGTCTCGTCAGTCTCAAGCTGAGACGCATGAGGCGTCCGATGCGACCGCCATCACCCCTGCGCGCCGTGCACGCCCGCGACGCTTCGGGCGACGAGCGCGGGCAAGCTGCCAGGATCGATGGGTTTCGTGATGTAGCCGTCGCAGCCCGCGTCCCGCGCGCGCTCTTCGTCGCCTTTCATCGCGTACGCCGTGAGCGCGATGATGACGATGTCGCGGTGGTTCGGATCGTTCTTCAACCTTCGCGTGAGCTCGAGCCCGTCGATGCCGGGAAGCTGGAGGTCCATGAGAATGACCCCCGGGCTGAGGGTTTCGAGGACCCGCAGCGCCTCCTCGGCGTCGTGCGCCGTGTGCACGACGTAGCCCTCTCCCGAGAGCAAGACGCGCGTCAGCTTGAGATTCACGGGGTTGTCGTCGACGACGAGGACGACGATCTCCGCCTGGTCTTCTGCGCCTGCAAGCGATCCCATCGCTCCCACCTTCTAGGTGAACGACAGACTCTGTCGTGGTCGTTCCCCCCCCGCAATGAAGAAGCTGGGCCAGCGTAGGCCCGTTCACCTTGGTCATCAACGAAAATCGTTCGCAAGGTGCCATTCCTGCGCGCGTCCTCGCCAGCGTCGTCGAGGTTGTTGCCGACGTCACAACGAAAGTGGAGCGCCTTTGAAGAATTTGCGCGCTTGGCGCGGACTCGGCCGCGAAAGTGCAAGGGACAGGCTCGGGACGTTCAACCGTGGGACAAACGAGCACACTTTCGAGCCGCCAACGTTTGGAGCTCGCGCGTCGTACGCGCACCGGCGCGTTGTTTCACCCGCTCTTGCTCGGGCTGGTGCTGGAATTCACGCCGGTTTTCCGAACGTTCCCCGTCGCGTCGTCGTTGATGCTGTTCGCGACGGTGTCGCTCAGCCTCGTCCGGTCATACGTCTGCGCGAAGGTCTGCGCGATCTCGCCGCAGGTCTGGCAGAGATGGTTTCGGGGGACGACGCTCGCCGTGTCGGTCGCGTGGTCGTTGTTCGCCTGCCTCGTGACGCGCCACTACGGCGTCGGCCCCGAGTCGCTGCTCACGTGCCTCGTGAGCGCGGGAGTGACCTCGGCCGCGCTGAGCTCGCTCGCGGCCGATCGCCGGTTGGCCCGCAGCTACGTGATGATCTTCGTGCTGCCGCACGCGATCATGATCGCGCTCGCGGGCCCGGCGGGCGTGGGCATGGCCGTCGCCATGGTCCTCTACTTGGTCTTCGGCACGGTTCAGGCGGGCCACAACGAGGCGGCGCTGACGGCGGCCTGGATCAACGAGGAGGATCTCCGGCGCACGGCGCAGTCGCTTCAAGGCGCGACCCTGCGCGCCAACGAGGCGACGCGGACGAAGTCGCGCTTCATCGCCAACATGAGCCACGAGATCCGCACGCCGCTCAACGGCGTGCTCGGGCACGCGCAGCTGCTGCTCGACACGGACCTCGACCGCGAGCAGAAGGGCCACGTCAAGACGCTGCTCTCGTCGGGCGAGCACCTGCTCGCGCTCCTCAACGAGATCCTCGACATGTCGAAGATCGAGGCCGGCCAGCTTCGCCTCGAGCTGCGACCCACCGATCTCGCCCAGCTCTTGCGCGACGCGACGGCCTCGATCCGACCCCTCGCGCGGCGCAAGGGCCTCGCGATGACCTGCGAGATCGCGCCGACCCTCCCGCCGGCGCTGGCCCTCGACAGCCTTCGCGTGAGCCAGATCTTGCGCAACCTCCTCGGCAACGCGCTCAAGTTCACCGAGCGTGGCGCGATCGGGGTCCGTCTCCAGTGCCAGCCTCACACGCCGGGCCGCGTCCTGTTCCGCGTCGAGGTCAGCGACACCGGCATCGGCATCGCGCCCGACGCGCTCCCCCGCCTGTTCGAGGTCTTCAGCCAAGCGGACACGAGCACGACGCGCAGGTTCGGCGGCACGGGCCTCGGCCTCGCGCTGTCGAAGAACCTCGCGTCGCTCATGGGCGGAACCGTCGGCGTCGAGAGCCGACCCGGCGTCGGATCTACGTTCTGGGTCGAGGTGGACGCGGAGATCGTCGACGCCGTCCCGGTGACGGCCGTCAACGCCACGCCGAGCGGCGAGACGCTCTCGCGGCTCGACGGGACCCGCGTCCTCCTCGTCGAGGACAGCCTCGTCAACCAAAAGGTCGGCGTCGGCCTCCTCTCGAAGCTGGGCTGCGAGGTGGTCGTCGCCGAGCACGGCGCCGCGGCGCTCGAGCAGCTCGGGACCGGTCGCTTCGATGTCGTGCTGATGGACTGCCAGATGCCCGTCATGGACGGGTACGAGGCCACGCGACGCATCCGCGCGCGCCCCGACGTTCACGACATCCCCGTCGTCGGGGTCACGGCGCACGCGATGACCGACGACCTCCAACTCTGCCGCGACGCCGGCATGGACGGGCACCTGACGAAGCCGTACAAGCTCGCGGAGCTCGCCGACATCCTCATCAGGCACATCCGGAGCGACGGTCCGCCGAGGTTCCGGCCACCGGCGGCCGAACGCGCCGCCGACGCGGCCTACCTCGCGCCGCTCGTCGAGATCGCCCCCAGGGTGCTGCCGACACAATGAGCCCACCCGCCGACGGCGACACCCTCGCCTCGAGCGAGCTCGCCCTCCTCATGGAACGGCGGATCGCCTTGGCGCGCCGCCTTTCGCGGCGCGCCGGCGTGTTCGTCGCCGCCGTCGCCACGGCCGTCTTGATCGGCTGGTTCACGCACGTCCGGCTCCTCGAGAGCCTCCATTCGTCGTTCGTGGCGATGACGGCCAACACGGCCGTCGGCCTGCTCGCGGCGGCGCTGGCGCTTTCGCTCGGCGGTCGCGAGGGCGCGCCCCGTCGGTGGCGGGCGGCCTTCGCGATCGTCGCCGCCGCGATCGGCGGCCTGACGTCGTTCGAGATCCTCACGCGGATCGATCTCGGCATCGATCGCCTGCTGCCGTATGACCCGACGGCGGGGGCCGCGGCCCCGGGGCGGATGTCTGCCGTGAGCGCGCTCGGCCTCACGCTCTCGGCGGCGGCCCTCCTCGCGGCATCGGGGCGGGGGCGCCGCGGCGCGCTCGCGGCGCAGGGGCTCGGGCTCACGGTCGTCGTCGTGTTCCTGTTCGCCGTGCTCGTGTATCTCTACGGCGTTCACAAGTTCGCGATCCCCGGGTACTCGACGGTGGCGCTGCACACGGCCTTGGCGATGCTCGTGCTCGCGGGAGGCACCATGCTCGAACGTCCCGATGTCGGGCTCGTCGAGCTGCTCATGAGCGAGACGCACGCGGGCCGCGCCCTGCGACGTCTGCTGCCGGCCGTCGTCGTCGCGCCGATCGTCCTCGGTTGGATCCGGCTCCAGGGCGAACGACACGGGCTCTACAACACGGAGTTCGGGCTCGCGATCTACGCCACCTCGAACATCGTGTGCTTGGGCGGGGTCTCGTGGTGGATGGCGTCCTCACTCGCGCGCCTCGACGATTTGCGCCGCGTGAACCAGACGCTCGAGCATCAGCGCGTCCAGGCGCTCGAGGTGAGCCGCCTCAAGAGCCAGTTCTTGTCGAACATGTCGCACGAGCTGCGGACGCCCCTCAACGCGATCATCGGCTTCTCCGAGCTCGTGCACCGGGGGAGCGCCGGGCCGGTCACGGCCGACCAGCGCGAATACCTCGGCGAGGTGCTCACGAGCTCCCGGCTCCTCCTGGTGCTCATCGAGGACGTGCTCGACCTGACGCGGCTCGAGGCCGGGCCCGCGGAGCTGAAGCTCGAGGCCGTCGATCTCGCGGCGCTCGCGGGCGAGGTCCGCGAGGGTCTGCTGCCGATCGCCGTGGCGCGCGGCCTCGGGCTCGACGTCCTCGTCGACCCCGCGCTCGGTGCCGTCGAGGTCGACCGTCAAATGGTCCAGCGCATCGCCTTCAACTTGGTCTCGAACGCCTTGAAGTTCACCTCGCGGGGAGGCCGGGTCCGGGTGCGCATCGCGCCGCTCGACGGCGATCGCTTCGGCATCGAGGTCGCCGACACGGGCATCGGGATCGAGCCCGAGAACCTGCGGCGGCTCTTCGCCGACTTCGAGCCGCTCGACTCCAGCGCCTCGAAGCGGCACCAGGGCACCGGCATTGGGCTCGCGCTCACGAAGCGGTTCGTCGAGGCGCACCAAGGAACGGTCTCGGTGACGAGTCAGCCCGGCCTGGGCACGACGTTCTCCGTCGTCTTGCCGCGCCGCCCGAAGACGGCCTGAGGGCGCGGTTCTCCCGCGTCACGAGGCGATCTTCGCCGGCACGCCGAGCAGGCGCTGGCGCATCGCCCGCAGCATGAACAGCGGGTTTCCGAGCAGGTAGCGCCGCGCGAGGCGGCGCGGCTCCTGAAGAAAGCGAAACACCCACTCGAGGCCGAGCTCGCGCCACGCGAGCGGCGCGCGCGGCACCCGCCCCGAGTAGAAATCGAACAGGCCGCCGACGGTGACGACCGACGCGCCGCCCACGGCGGCGAGGTGTTTCCACGTCCACCGCTCCTGGTGCGGCGAGCCCATCGCGACGAGCACGAGCGCGCGGCCGAGCGCGCCCACCTCGGCGGCGACGGCGGCGGACTCTGCCTCCGAGAGGAAGCCGTGGCGCACGACGGGGATCTCGAGGCCCGGCGTCTGCTCGCGGAGGCGGGCCGCGCACGCCTCCGCGACGTCGGGCGCGGCGCCGATGAGCACGAGCGGGACGCCCTCGCGCGCGGCGCGCGCGCAGAGCGCGGGGAGCATGTCGGTGCCGTTGAGGTTTTGCCGCAGCGAGAAGCCGATGACGCGGCCGCCGAGGCGGATGCCGGCGCCGTCGGGCAGCACGAGATCGGCGCGCCGCAGGGCCCCTCGCAGCTCGTCGTTCTCGACGGCGAGGTTCAACGCGTGCGGGTGCACGAAGTGAGACACGAGCGCGCGATCGCGCGGCGGTGTCGCGAAGAGGCGATCGAGGGCCTCGCCCAGCGTGAGGTTGTCGACCTCGGCCGAGACCACGAACGGGCGTCGCGGTGCGATCGCCTTCGGCGTCGAGGCGTAGAGGCGCGACAGCGCGGCGCGCGCGACGACGCCGAGGTCGCTGCGCCAGGTGCGCCCCGCGAGGTAGCGCCGCTCTTCGTCGGCGAGGTCGTCGTAGGCGATGCCCATGTTGAGCCGCGCCTCGACGGGCGAGACGAGCCCCGGCCGCAGGCCTGCCGCGAAGCGCGCGCCCACGAGCGAGGCGCGCCCGCGGGCGACGTCCCAGAGCGAGGCGGCCGGCGCGAGCGCCTTCACGCGGCCTCCTGCATCTGGCGGCAGGCGCCGTAGAGCGCGTCGGCCGTCCGATCCCACGTGTGGGCGCCGGCCCAGCGCGGGCCCTCGGCGGCGGCGCGCGCGACGAGCGCGTCGTCCTCGAACATGCGTCGCAGACCGCGCGCGAGATCGGCGACGTCGTAGGGATCGCAGAGCGCCGCGAGGCCGCCCGTGACCTCGGGCAGCGCGCCCGTGCTCGACGCGACGACGGGCTTGCCGGCCGCGAGCGCCTCGAGCGCCGGCAGACCGAAGCCCTCGAGCAGCCCGACCATGGCGACGGCCGACGACGCCGCGACGAGGCCCTCGAGCTGCCACCGCTCGACGAAGCCGAGCACGCGAACGCGCGGTTCGACGCCGTGGGCGCGCGCCGCCGCTTCGATCGCGGGCTGCGCGCCCCAGTCCGCGCCGGCGAGGACGAGATCGGCGCGCGCGCCGAGGCCGCTCGCCGCGAACGCCTCGACGAGGCGAAGGTGGTTCTTGCCCGGATGCTCGAGGCGGGCCGCGTACAGCAGGAAGGGGCGCTCGAGCCCGAAGGCGGCGCGCGCGCGCCAGCCGAGCGCGGCGGTCGCGGTCGATCGATAGAAGCGCTCGGCCTCGACGCCGTTCGGCACGACGGTCACCTCCGTCTCGCCGCCGACGAGGCCGCGGAGATCGTCGCGCGTCGCCTGGCTGATCGCGACGAGCCGCGTGCAGCGCCGCAACGCCGCCGGGAGCGCGCGGCGCACCCAGACGTCGCGCAGCCAGCCGAACTTGCGCGGCACGTGCAGCGCCGCCAGATCGTGGATGACGGCCAGGGTCGGCAGCGTCGAGCGCCACACGAAGCGGCGATTCGCGGCCGGCAGCAACAGGACGTCGGCGCCGCGGCGGCGCGCGAGCCGATCGGCGGCCGCGAGGTGCACGGCCGCGGACAACCCCGCGCGCGACGACCACTCGGGCAACACGACGCGCTCGGCGCCCTCGGCGACCTCGGCGTAGGCCGCGAGGTCGGCGGGCGTGCCCAGCACGACGACGCCGTTGTTCTCGGCGCGCGCGCGGCGCACGAGGCGAGGCAGCACGGCGCGCGCCCAGACGCCCAGGCCCGAGCGGCCGCGATCGGTCCCCGCGAGCGGGAAGGCGATCTTCACGACGACTCTCCGGCGCGGACGGGCCGCACGGCGCGCGCGGGCGCGCCCACGGCGACGGTGCGTGGCGCGATGGCGCCGCGCACGACGCTGTGGCTGCCCACGAGCGCCCCGGCGCCGACGTCGGCGCCCGCGAGCACGGTGACGCCGTTGGCGAGGACGGCGCCGTCGCCGATCTCCGTCGCGCCGTTCTGCAGCGTCACGTCGTGGAGGAGCGTGCAGCCGCTGCCGATCGTGACGCCATCGCCGATGACGATGCCGAAGGGGTGGGGGAGGCGGAGGCCGGGGCCGATGTCGTCGGTCCAGACGTCGATGTGAAAGGCGAGGCGGAGCAGGGACGAGAGCCCCAACGAGGATCCGACGGCCGCCCGCAGCGCCGCCGACCCCCGCAGGAGGCCGAGCGCCCACACCGACGCGTCGAGCGCCGCCGAGAGCCGCGGGCGGCGGGCGCCGCGCCGCCGCTCGGCGGCGACGACGCGGTCGGCGTCGGCCGCGAACGCGCTCAGTGAACGGAGGACGCCGGCCTTCATGGCTCGTTCCCGGGGAGATGGAGGATGAGCATGCTGGCGTCGTCGTCGGGCGTGCCGTCGAGCGAGCGGGCGTGCCGCGCGCACCGCTGCAGCGCCTCGGTCGACATCGAGGCGAGCGCCGCCGCCGGCTCTTGCTCGAGGAGCGCGTCGACGAAGGTCTGCGTCGCCGAGATCGTGAGGCCGGGCAGCATGCCGTCCGACGCCATGACGAGGCTGTCGCCCGAGCGCAGCTCCATCGTCTCGACCTTGGGCAGGCGCGAGCTCGTACCCGACGGCGGGCTCGTGCTCAGCATGAAGCGCCGCGTGCCATCGTTGCGGATGAGGGTCACGGGGGGCATGCCCGCGTTGACGCACTCGGCGAATCGTCGATCGGCCGAGATGCGCACCATCGCGAGCCCGGCGGCGGAGTAGAGCGTGTCGTGCATGCGCAGGCAGCGCTCGAGCCGCGCCATGACGAGCGGCATCGGATCGCCGTCGGCGAGCGCGATGCGCAAGGTGCTCCAGGCGGCGTTGCCGATGAGCGCCGCGGCCGCGCCGTGCCCGGCGACGTCGAGGACGAAGGCCGTGAGGCGCTGCTCGTCGTCGGTCGCGACGGCGACGATGTCGCCCGACATGAGCTGGTTGGGGATGAGCACGCCCGAGGCCGTGAGCGCCGACGCGCGCAGCGGGAAGCTGGGCAGCGTCGCGTTCTGAAGCTCCGCGCCCGACACGAGCTCGGCGCGCGCGACGGTCGCGGTCTCGGACGCCTCGCGCGCCCTCGCGGCGAGCGACTGGCGACGGCGCCGCTCGTTGAGCGCGCGGCCGATGCGCGCGCGCAGCACGCCGACGTCGAACGGCCGCGTCACGTAGTCGTGGGCGCCGAGGTCGAGGAGCTGCGCCTCGCTGACGCCGTCACGCTCGCTGCCGGTGACGACGATGACGATGGGCGCGTCGTCGTGGGGCCTCGTCTCGAGGTGCGAGAGCACGTCGCGGCCCGAGCCCCCCTCGCCCAGAGCGAGGTCGAGCAGCACGACGTCGAAGTCGGTGTGCGACACCTCGTCGAGCGCGTCGACGTAGGTCGACGCTTCGCGGATGTGAAAGCCCTCGCGCAGCAAGATGCCCGAGAGCAGCCGGCGGTTGGTGGCGACGTCGTCGACGACGAGCGCCCTGGGTGCAGGTGTCATGACGGTGTCTCCTCGTCGCTGCGCTTGCATGGTCTCGGGTGGTCGATACTCAAGAGTCGTTCCAACGTCGATCGGACGCGCGACGAGGGCGGCCGCGCGGGGCATCGCCCTCACGAGCTCCCGCGACGGGACGGAAGGGCGGCCGGCGCGTCTCGCGCCGAGACGGCCGCGACGTCGTCCGGGCGCGAAGCGGATCTCGAGGCGGTTGCCGCTGTCGTTCCAGGCGACTTCGGCGGCGATCTCGCGCAGGACGCCGAGGCCGCGGCCCTGACGCGCGGGCACGGCGCGCCAGTCGAACCCCGGACCCGGATCCGTGACGACGACGGTCACCGCCCCGTCGGGCGCGCGGGAGATCGTGACGGAGACGGCGCGCGCGTCGCCCAGCTCGCGCTCGGCCTCGATGATCTGCTCGATGTAGGCGGCGAGATCGTCGGCGTCGCCGCGCCCTGGGATGCCGAGCGCGCCGTGGACGATCGCGTTGGACAGCACCTCGGAGAGGGCGGCGCATGTGCGCGCGTCGAGCCTGGGCGTCAGCGCGCGCTGGAGCTTGCGGACGTACCGGGGCACGTCGCTGTAGCGCGCCGCGAACGAGAACGAGCGCGCTTCCGCGCGGTCGTCGCGCCCGTCATGGAGCCGCTTCGGCACGGCGGTCGTCACCTGCGAGCTCACAGCCCCAACGGGTGACGCCCCGTGCGCGCGTCTAGCAGGAGCCGATCGCCGAGCGGCACGACCTCGCCGGCGCCCGAGAGCGCCGCGAGCCCGCGCGCGCTGATGACGACGTAGGCGAGGGTGAGCCCCTCGCCCACGATCGTGTCCGGTTCGACGAACGCGTCATGCAGCTCGACGTCGGGCTCGATGATCGCGCCGGCGCCGACCTCGACGTGCGGACCGACGCGCGCGCCGCTGCACACGACGGCGTCGGGACCGACGAGCACGGGCCCCACGAGCGTCGCGCCGCGCTCGACGCGCGCGCCGCGCGCGATCCAGACGCCGCCGCCCTCGTCGGCGGCGTGAAGGATCACGGGCGCCGCGCCGCCCTTGGCGGCCGAGAGCTGCAGGCCCGCGAGCACGGCGCACCCGAGACGGAGCGCCGCCGCCGGCGTGTCGATGCGCAGGCCCCAGCCCGGCAGCAGCGTCCGCACGGCGGGAGCCGTCGCGCCGCACACGAGCTCCATCTCGGCGAGCTCGTCGGGCGCGCTCCACCACGGCGGCGCGGGCAGCTCGCCCAGGATGTGGTCGCCCTCGGAGAGCGTGTAGAGCCACGTCGGATCGGCGCCGCCCACCGTGGCCTCGTCGAAGACGACGTACGTGCGCGGCACGCTCCACCCCGCGGCCTCGATGAGCGCGCGCGGACCGATCTCGGCCGTCGTGCGCACGGCGCGCGCCTCGCGGCTGAACACCGGGTGACGCACGAGCAGCTCCTCGACGACGGCGCCCGCGCCGTCGTCGCGGGTCTCGACGACGATCTGCTCGAAGCCGTAGTGCCGGAGGATCTGCAGCTGGCGGAAGATGAGCGGTCGGCCCGCGATCGAGAACGCGGCGCAGCCGCGTGACTGAGGTTTGCGACGAATGACGGCGAGCATCGGGCTTCCTTTCTGCGCGGAGCGATCAGTAGGCCCCGCGGCCCGTGATGACGGCGGGGACGGTGCGCGCCACGATGACGATCTCGTCGAACGGGCGGATGCGATCGATGTAGGTGAGGTCGAGATCGACCTGCTGATCGAACGAGAGATCGCTGCGGCCGCCGACCTGCCAGAGACACGTCAGCCCGGGCTTGACCTCGAGGCGGCGCAGCGCGCGCGCGTCGTAGAGGTTCACCTCGCGCCAGATCGGCGGGCGCGGACCCACGAGGGTCATGTCGCCGATGATGACGTTCCACAGCTGCGGCATCTCGTCGATGCTGAGCTTGCGCAGGACGCGCCCCACGGGCGTGATGCGCGGATCGCGCTTGATCTTGAAGCGGATCGAATCGGTGTTGCCGTTGCCGCCCGCGGCGAGCGCCGTCTTCAGCTTGTCGGCGCCGACGATCATCGTGCGCAGCTTCCACAGCTTGAACGACCGCCCGTTCTGGCCGACCCGCTCCTGCGGGAAGAACACGGGGCCACGGCTCGTCGCCTTCACGGCGACGATCGCCAGGATCATGACGGGCGAGATCAGCAGCAGGCCGAAGGACGCGCCCAGCACGTCGATCGACCGACGCGCGAGGCCGCCATGGTCGGCCAGCGACAACCGGAGGCGCCTCCAGCGCCGCCGCACGCGGGCGAGGCTGCGGGGCCACCAGCCCCGCAGCGCGGGAGGCAGGCGGCTCCAGGAAGAGGCGTGGGAGGCGGCGTGTTGCACCATGCCTCTCTTCCTGAGCAAGGTCGGTGCCGGTTTCGCGGCGCCGCGCCGGCTGGCATCGGCGCGGCGCCTGCCGCGGCCCGTCTCTCGCCGGGACGGCGCGCGTCTCAGCGCGAGACGGCCGCCGACGCGGTCGGCGCTGCCGATTCGAGGACCTCGAACACGACCCGGCGGTTGAGGGCCTTGCCGACTGGGGTGACGTTGTCGGCGGCTGGCGCGTGCAGGCCGCGGCCTTCGCCCATGAGCCGCTCGGAGGCGACGCCGCGGGACACGAGGTAGGTCTCGACCGAGAGGACGCGACGCAGGGACAGCTCGTCGTTGTAGCCGATGCCGCCGTCGGCGTCGGTGTGGCCCTCGACGCGCAGGCGAACCGCGGGATGCTCGGCGAGCAGGCGCAGCACCTCGCGCAGAACGGCGCGCGCCGTCGCGTCCAGCGCGGCGTCGTCGGTGCGGAAATAGACGGGGGCGAGGAGCGCGAGGCGCTCGCCGCACGATTCGGGCGCCGAGGCGACCGGCACGGGACAGCCGTCGCGCTCCGCGGGGCCCGGCCGGCGAGGACACGCGTCGTCGACGTCCCACACGCCGTCGCCGTCGTCGTCGAGCTCGGGGCAGCCGTCGCCGTCCTGGAAGCCGTCACGATCCTCGGGCTCGGTTGGGCACGCGTCGGCGGCGTCGGGGATGCCGTCCTCGTCGCGGTCGGGGATCCAGTCGGGGCAGCCGTCTTCGTCGTCCAAGCCGTTGCGGGTCTCGGGCGCGTTCGGGCAGCGATCGGCGACGTCCGGAATGCCGTCGCCGTCGTTGTCCGGATCGGGGCAGCCGTCATCGTCCTGAAACCCGTCGCGATCTTCGGGCGCATCGGGGCACGTGTCGGCGGCGTCGAGGATGCCGTCACCGTCGCGATCGGCGCTCGAGCGGCGGGGAACGACGCCGAAGGTGCCGCGCACGCCCGCGAAGGCGCGGCGCCGCGGGATGCCCCAACCCTCGAGCAGGCCGAGCCCGCCGCCCACGACCCAAGACACGGCGGGGCCGATCGGGCCCGCGAGGCCGAGGTGCGCCTCGGACTGTGTTCGGTTCTGCTGGGCGAACGGGCGATCCACGGCGAAGGCCAGCAGGACGCTGCCCTGGGCCTCGAGGGCCGTCGCGCCGAGGCGCACGGCCGCGCCGGCGCGCAGCGCGACGTCATCGTCGACGCGCAGGTCGCCGAGGCGGATCTCTCGGCGCGCGCGCCACGTGCCGTCGAGCGCCGCGCGCACGCGCGAGCCGGTGCGCGCGACGGCGACGTCGGGCGCGAAGGTCGGTCCCGCCTCGCCGAGGAAGCTGTGACCGCGCGCCGTCGGCACGGTCCCGGCCGGCGTCAGCACGACCGACCAGGCGCCGGCCTCGAGCACCGTCACGCGCAGCGCGAGGCGCAGATCGCCGAGCCCGCGCGACGCGTAGCCGAGCGTCGGCGAGGCGGCGAGATCGCGGCGCTGCTCGACGACGACGGGCAGATCGGCCTCGGCGGCCCACCCGCGCGCGAGGCCGACCGACACGCCGAGACCGCCGTCGACGCGGTCCTTGACGAACGCCCCCAGCGTCGCGTCCGCGGGCACCCGTCGCTCGACGAGCGGGTCCGACGCCCATCCACCCCAAACGCCCACGGTCGCGGAGCCGGCCGGCGTGCCCACCTCGGCGGGCGTGTCGAGGATGGCGCGCGGGTCGGTCGGCAGGCGCAGCCACTCGGCCGAGAAGGCGTCGGGCGCCGCGGTCTGCGCGCGCGCGCTCGGCGACGCGGACACGCCGGCGAGGGCCGCGCCGAGCGTCGCGAGGCGCGCGCGGCGGCGATCGCGCCCTCGCGCGAGGACGAAGAAGAGGCCGAGCACGATCGGCCAGCCGCCGGACGAGCGACCCGGCGCCGCGGCGCACGCGCCACCGGTGACCGTGACGGCCGGCGTGACGGACGCATCGGTCGACGTCGGGGGAAGGTTGCCGCCCGCGCGCGCCTCGACGCCGCCGTCGGCCGCGGCCTTCGCGTCGTTCGGAGCGCCGCCCGCGTCGGTGGGTTCACTCGCGCCGGCGTCGCTCGGCGGGGGTTCGGCGTCGTCGGCCTGGCTCGGGCCAGCGTCGTCGGCCTGGCTCGGGCCGGCGTCGTTCGGCGAGCTGCCCCCGTCGTGCGGGAGCTCGGCATCCGCCGCGCCGCCCTCGGTGGCGGGCGGGCCGTCGGCGATCGGGGTCGCGTCTGTCGCGCCCGCGTCGTTCGAACGACCCGCGTCGACGGTGCCAGCATCGTTCGTGCCTCCGTCCGTGCCGGGCACGTTCGGCAGCGCGGCCCACGCGTCGTCGACGAGCTCGACGCGGCCGAGACCTCCTCCCGTCGCGCCGTTGTGAACCGAGGTCTGCACGACGCCAGACGCGTTCGTGAGCCCGCCCGCGCCGCCCGCGAGATCGATGGCGCGAGGCGCGCCGCGCACGGCGACGAAGCCGCCGCCGCCGCCGCCGCCGGGGCCCTCGGCCTCGGGATCGACGGTCTGATCCTGCAGGCCGCCCGTTCCGCCGCGCGCCGAGACGACGACCGCCCCCGAGTCGAAGCCTACGGCGAGCAGCACGGCGCCGCCGCCGCCGCCGCCGCCCGGCGCGTCGCCGTCGAAGCCGACGCCCGGCGCGCCCGTCTCGCCGTCGGCGCGGATGACGCCCGCG
>DASZRT010000021.1:0-58064 GCA_035549075.1 Polyangia bacterium
ATCGCGTGATCGAGAGCGGGTCCGCGAAGGCCGTGGCTGCCTCCTCGAAGGACACACCATGCTTCGCGAGGTTGCGCCGCGCCTTCTCCGGATCCCACTCGAATCGCATCCCGATAACCTCGTCTTCGTGCGGCTAACGACCTTGGCGTTAACCCGCGGGCCGAAGGCCCGTCGGGTTCAACGCCGGGTTAGACGGTACTCCAGCGCTGGAAGGGCCCTGGTCCTCACTGCCTGATGGAGTTCCGTTGCCGAGAGGCTTGGAGCCGCCAGCATTCGGCTCAGCTCTTCCGTCAACGGAGTGATGGGTTCTGCGTTCATATTCGACGCGCCGATCGTGATGTCCTTGCGAGAAGGCCCGTCGACGGCGAATAGATACTGAGCTCCCAATCCCTCCAGCAGCGCTAGTACTTCCATCAGTCGCGTCGGCTCCACTCCGGGACCAAAGGAAACCACGAACGGTTCCGGCGCAGGATCGTCTTCGTCCGGATCGAAGGTATTCGTCAGCGGAATGTCAGACACTTCGAACCGATCGAGAATTGCCTCTCGGGCCGCCAGGCGGGAGTTCACCCACACGCTATAGCCGAGCCACCGCCGAGGGATCTGAAGGGTCATGCTCGTATCCGTCTAACGACCGTGCCGTTCAGCAGCGAACGCCAGGGTCGCGTGCGAGCGTACCACGGCCGCGAGGAGCCGCGGGCGGAACGCCCGCGGCGTCGCGGCACGCGATCACCCTCGCGCGGACCGGTGTGGCGTTCGGCTGCTGCAACGGCCTGTTAGCCGGGAAGCGGGTTCGCCCAACTCGGTACTCGTTCAACACAGACGCCCTTCACGCAATCGACGCCTTCAGGCCCGACACACTTGTATGCGCAGCCGCAGTCCGAGGCGGCGGCCCGCTTCAGAAGCGCCGCGCTCAAAGACTCCGCCTCATCCAGGAATTGCACTGACACCGCCACTCGGTAACAACCGAGCGGGCAATCCGTGCGAGCCAAGGTGCAGTCACGGGATGTCGCGCAGGAGCGGTGCTGAGACAGATACGACCCAAACTGGGCCGAGATGTCATCCTCGAGACGAATACACCCCAGGTACGCGGGAGTCGTTCCTGGCGCCACCGGGACCGCGTCGATCGCATGCGGGGCTGGTGCCTTCTCGTGCGACCGGCAAGCCGGCAGCATCAATAGAAAGGACGCTGCTGGGATCAGGACGCGTGTCACGACACCTCTGACAACACAGACCGGCGGCGGTTCTCTCCGGCTAACGATCGTGGCGTTCAGCGGCGGCGCGGGAGCGCCGTCCGCTGCAACGCCCTGTTAGCCAGCGTCACGGTTTCACCACGAGGTGGCAGAACAACGGAACCCCATTGTACGTTCGATCTACTTCGATCTGCCGTCTAAGCGCTCCCGAGTCAGCGACGAGATGATCTGGATCGTAGACAAAGAAGATGAGATCGCGGCACGCCGGATGGCTTCGGTACATCTCGATGTCATCGTGCAGTTCGCGAGATATGTTCCTCGCGTGATCCTTATCTCGAACGAACTTCGCTTCGATGATGCATCGGGAGCTGACTGTCACGAAGTCTTTGATGCTGTAGCGGTTGCCTTCACGGGACGTGGGACTTTCCGGGACCAGGTCCGTTATCCACGGACGTAGCATCAAATAAAGTGCATCCTGAACCGCTGCCTCCGAGTTCAATTCGAGAACCGCGGATGTGCTTCTGCGCGTATTCAGGTACCTAACGCACTCTGTGAACTCCTGCAGTGCCGATAGAATGCTTTTCACCGATGCGGCTGCCGCGCCAGAGCGAGCCACCTTCGCGTATCGCGTGGAAAGAGTCGACGCCTCGTCCTGATAGGCCGCGACGAGTTTCAGCGCGCTTTCGCTACTTCTCGCGCTCATCGCCCACGTCGGAGTAGCGGTAGATGTACTTGGCGATATCTTGAATGATGTACTGGTAATCGCGACTAGACTTGCCTTCTGGCAAGTGGATGTGGAGGTTGATGGTCACCGCGACTGGAGCGAAATCACCCGGCGCCTCGCGCGCTCCCTTTGGAGCGGAGCCAGCCTGGGCAACGGCAACCTTGCTAGATGACGAATTGGCAACAGCCGGCGGCGCAGCGCCGCTGAAGTCAGCGTACTCGCACAACGCCTTGAAGGTCGCGATCTGGAGATCGATGACGGCTGGCGCGCCGCCCGAGTGAATGTTGAATAGGTTTTTGAGCGCATCGTTGGACTCCTTGTACGGCTCCAGCGATGCTCCGAAAACAGGTGCGTAGACCTCGCGGATCTGTTGCGCGAGCGCGGCAGGCCCCGTTCCGGCATGCATAAACGAGACGTAAGCATCGGTAGGTTCATTGTTCTGGCCCAGGAGCTTCAGCGCTTTGAGCACCCTAATGATTGTCATCGCTTCGCCGCCCTTGATCTCCCATGATGCCAACAGGGACGGATCGATCTTCGCCGGCCGCGGGCGCTTAGGCACCTCCGCCAAAAAGCGTCTCAGAGCTGCGGGACGAGTCGTGTAGGGGAAGAGGGGCTTGGTGCCGCTCTGACCGTCTCCGCCTCGTGACTTGGGTGGTCTAGCCATGATGCGTGCCAGCGTAACTCAGAGCCGTGGCATTGTGCAGTCTGCCGTCTGTCTAACTAGCATTCTCCATCAACTGATAATCTTGGGCTACCGCATTGTTCTGCTGTGGGCCGGTGACGCTGCTGCTGTGATATCGCGGGGTTGAGAGCGCTGCCGACGCTGGATAAACCGATAAGGGCAGCGGGCGAAGGCGGCGCGGTTCTGAGCTTCTCGTCAGAACAGCTGCGTGCGGGTCCAGGTCGAGCCGTTGAGCTCCAGCTGGTAGACGGCCTGTTTTTGGTTGGCGTTGCCGCGGTAGACGATGGTGTCGCGGCCGTCGCTCGAGACGTAGGCGGCGGGATCGGCGGTCAAGACGTCGGGCTCGGGGGTTCCGGCCTTCGAGGTGAGGTTCACGTCGGTCCACTTCGTGCCGTTGTAGGTGGTCAGGTGCACGGTGCTGGTTCCGTTCACGTAGCTCAACCAGGCGACGGCCAGCTGTCCCGCATGGTTCAAGAAGGGCACGGGGCTCGATGAGCCGGGCGTCGTCGTCACGTTGGTCGTGTTGTACGCGAACGTCGTGTCGCTCGAGGACGACGCTCGAAACCACACGATGCCGGCTTGGGTCATCGCGAAGATCGAGGGCGTCGCGCTAGCGTCGCGCAGCCCGCGCACGTGCGTGTACGGGACGATGTCCGTCGGCGTCGTGAGCGTGCCGCGGTAGTAGACGCCGCTGGCGATGCGGTACTCGCCGATGCAGTCCGCGCAGCCGAACCCGCGGTAGATGAACGAGTCGGCCGTGGAGCTGCGCCGGAAGGCCGTCGGGTCGTCGCTCATCTCGGAGTTGTTGTCCGTGGGCGCGCCGGGCGGGTTGCTGGGGAACGACTCCCAGCTCCAGGCGTTGCCGTCCCAGAACAAGCCCTGCATCTGGTTGTTGGTGCCTCGATAGACGACGATGCTCTTGCCGTTGTAGCGCCGCAAACCAAAGGGCGTCCCGGCCGGGTGAACGGTCGCGTTCGCGGCCAGGCTGATGTCTTGGAACGTGGTCCCGTTCGCGCCGTACTCCCAGACGTCGTAGGCGCCGGCGGCGCTCCAGTAGCTCGCGACGTACGAGGTCGTCGACCCTTTGGTCCACACCGTCGCCATCGGCGCGATGCCCCTCGGTCCCACGGCGAAGATGACGTTGTTGTAGTTCGTGCCGTTCTCGGTGGTGACCACGGCGAGCGGCGTGAGGTCGGTGTTGTCGGGGTCGTCGTGGTTGAACAGCACGCTGCCTGGTTTGCTCCAGACGGAAGCTCCCCCATAGGCAGCGTTGCCGAAGCGCACGAGCCCGTTGATGCCCCAGCGAACCGAGGGCGGATTTCGGCATCCGACGTTGGAGATGTCTTGAACGAAAGGATCGTTCTCTGCCGGGCAGTTGAGGTGGGGCGTGCAAGCGAAGTTCCCCATGCCGCCCATCGACGCGGGGCGGTCAGCGACCTTGTTGAGGAGATCGCAATACACGCTGGAATCCGTGGAGAGCGCCGGGAAGAGCCCGCCGCCCGTCGCGGTCGAGTGGCAGCCGCTGCCCAGGCAGCCGGACGTGCTGGTCGGATATCCGCGCAGGGTGTCGGGCCCGGGGTTCTCGCGCCAACCGGTGGCGACGATCGGCTCGTACCAGATGTTGGGCGGCATCCACCCCGTGAGGAAGCGGAGGTTGAGCGGGCTCGTGCCGCCGCCGCCCTGGCTCGTGTCGACGTGAGCGATGAAGACGTTCTGGCCGGCGTGGCACTGCGTGCACTGGTTGGAACCGCCGGGCAGCTCGGTTCCTGACTTGACGAACGTCTGCGGCACGCTGGGGCTGGGATCGGCGAGGACGACGGCCGTCGTCGGCGGTACGCGCGATTGATTGGGGCCCTCCCAGAAGCAGGCCTTTCCGTTCGTGCCCTGACAGATGACGCTGAAGAGGCCACCGTTGTGGGCGTTGATGACGCAAAGGCCGGTGGGCGCGGTCGTCGCTTGGTACGAGCTGATGTCGCCTTCCAGCGACTTGTCGCTCGTGTCGTTCGGATCGCGCTCGAATGGGTCGCTGAGGTGGCCGCGCGCGGTCCACAGATTCGGGCTGCCGCCCCACTTCGGCGGCAGCGGCACGCCCTTCGCCAAGCATTCGGCGGCATAGGCCGCGCCGGAGAGCGACACCTGTTCGGCGTGCAGCTGTCTCGTCGCCGCGATCGTTGCGGCAACGACGACCAAAGCGGCAATTCCGAGAAGTCCCGAGCTCTTGGTTCGCATCGTGCGGCAACGTAGCACCGTGCGGTCGGGCTCGACATTGCGAGCAGGTGAAATCGATTGGCCCGCGACGATTCGCCGCACCTAGGAGATCACGCCGCGCGCACGTAACGGCGTGAGCACACGCGTCTGCATCGCGCGCTCGGCCATTGCCGTGTACGCGTCGGTGCCGAGCCACGCGAGCGCGTCGGAGTCGTCTTCGGGGGCGGCGCGACGCTCGGCCGCGGCGCGCTTCCACACGCGGTGGACGGCGTCGATCGCGATCCGGGCGGCGCGGCCCACGTGGGCGCGCTCGTCGGCGGACAGCTGCGGCAGCGCCCAGTCGAGGAACGAGTAGCCGAAGGTGCCGTGCGCGGCCTCGTCGCGGACGATGCGGCCGAGCACGGCGCGCGGCAACGGGTGGCGGGCGGCGTGCCAGGCGCCGCGCAAGAGCGGGATCGAGACGGACTCGCCCACGCAGAAGAAGCGCACGATGGCGTCGGCGGCCCGGGCGAGCGGGGCCAGCTTCGGATCGGGGTCGACGATCATGCCGTCGGGGTCGTGGCGGATCTCGGTGCCGCCGCCGAGCTCCATCGCCATGCGCGCGCACAGCTCGACGTGCACGGCCTCGTCGAGAGGGAAGCGGGCCGCGAGAGAGATGAGGTCGATGGGCGCGCGGCACTCGAAGAGCAGGCGCAGCGCCGCCGTGCACGCGATGCCCGTGCGGTGCTCTTGAAACGCCGCGCCCGTCCATCGCTTGCGCGCGGCGATCAGCGCGGGCGCGGAGACGCCGTCGAGCACCATCGTGCCCCACGGCATCGCCTCGACCTCGGGGCGCATCTTGCGGTAGCGGCGCTCGACGCCCTCGCCGAAGAGCTCGAGCTCGAACAGCTCGTCGCGCGGCCCGTCGCTCACGGGATGATGTTGCCCGTGAACTGACGATCGATGGCCGCGTCGAAGACGCCCTCGGGCGGCCCGTCCTGCGGTTGGCCCGCGTCTGCGTTCGAATCGTCGTCCGCATCGTCCGCATGATCGGCGCTCGCGTCTGCGGCAAGAGGCGTGCTCTTGCCGCAGGCGACGAAGCTGACGGTCGCGACACCGAGCGACGCGACCAGGAGCTTTCGACCGACCCGCTTTCCATCGCCCGCCATGCGGCGATTCTAACCCCGATCGGTCAGGGGCAGGTCGTGCCGTTCTTCTGGCAGGCCTGCACGATGACCTGAACGAAGGGTGTGCCGGTCGTCTCCTCGATCGCCGTCCATCGAATGTTCGGGAACTGCGCCGGGCACGCCATGTCGAACAGGTTCAAGTCGAACGCGTAGCTGAAGTTGCCGCTCGCGTCGGCGGTGACGTGTCCGACGTTGGTGCGAAGGTTGTCCGTGCCTTGTCCGCCGTACTCGATTTGGAAGTGAACCGTGGCGTTGGGCGTGAAGTTCTTGCCCGTGCCGCACCAATGTGTGACCTCGCTGTTCGCCTGTGTGAGATCTGTGTTGGCCGTGATGAAGCGCGGCGCCACACCCGACGAGCCGGTGTAGACGGAGACGGCGGCCTCGCAGACGCCGCCCTGGCACCGCCCATTCCCATTGACGCTGCAGCACGCGGGCTGGCCCGCGCCGCACGCGCCGCCGTTCGGCGTGCACGCGGCGGGCGTGGGCGCGCACGTGTTGTTCACGCAGTTGCCGGAGCAGCACGTGGCGCCGACGGCGCATGCGTAACCCAGCTCCTGGCAGGTCGCGCTCGGCGGCGGCGTCGACGATGCCCAAGCCATGTAGACGACGCCGCCCGCGCAGCCGTTGCCGTTGTAATCGCCGTACTTGGGGACGCCGCTGATGGGCGTACACGTCTCGGGCAAGGGCAGGCTCGCGTCGGCGCCTCCGTCGGCACCGCCGTCGACGCCGCCATCGGGGGCAGGCGGCGTCGGGCACGAGTTGGGCACGCGGAAGTCGCACGGGGTCAACGTTCCGCAGGGCGGCGTCGCACCCATCGGGCACGTGGACTGGCAGGTTCCGCCCTGCACGAAGGCCGCGGGCAAGTCGGCGCCGCAGGCCGTCTCTTCGACGGACTGACGAACGCCGTTCGGGAAGCCCGAGCTGCACTCCGGGTCGTCGACGCCCGACACGTTGATCTCGGCGCCGATGTTGAACGACAGCTTCGTGGGATCGTAGTTCACCGAGCTGCGGTAGTAGGCCGTGAGATCGGGCGACGCCGCCGTCGAGTTACGCCGGTCGTACCAAGACACGTGGGCCACGCCCTGTGTGGCGCACATCGCCGGGAAGAACCGGCGGCCCGTGTGGACGGTGTTGATTGGAGACGAGCGGAACGACGAGAACGTCACGCCGCCGTCGAGCGACTCTTGAACGACGATGTCGTCGTTGCCGGCCGAGATCTCGTTGGAGTAAGCAACGAAGAGACGTTGCCCCGTCGTGTCGGTGTCGTCGAAGGCGGCGACGTAATTGGCGACGGGCGGCCGATCGGGCCCCGGCATCGGGGTGACCTCGGTGACGGTCGCGTTGACGGTGACGAGCTTCGCGGGCTTGAAGCCGCTCGCGCACGACGAGAACTTCTGCAGGTTCAGCGAGTACGTGAGGCCGTTCGGGTTGTACTTCGCGTAGAGAACGACGAGCGAGCCGTCGGGGCCCACGGTGACGCGCGGGTTGTCGCCGCCCGAGGTGGCGAGCGTCGTGAGGTCGATCGTCCACGTGGCGCCGCCGTCCTTCGAGCACGCTACGCCCGGCGTGTTGCCGAAGGGCGTGAAGTTGCGCCACGACATGTAGACCTGGTCGGCCGAGCCGGTCGTCGTGACGGCGCGGTTCACGCGATCGGCGGCCAGCATCTCCTGATCGGGGACCGTGCAAGTCTGCCCGGCGGCGGCGCAGTTGACGGGGAACGACACGAGGTTGAACGTCGCGCCGTTGTCGGTGCTGCTGTACACGGCGTCCGCCAGGAGCTGTGGCACGGCAGGCGGTCCCGCGGCCTGCGCTTGCGACTGCTCGATCTGCGCGTAGTAGAACGCCTGCGTGCCCGTCGAGGACGGCGCCCCCACGACGACGCTGGGATCGCCGGCCGAGACGAAGACGGTCGCCGGCGGCGCGGGCACGGTGTTGAGCGTCGACGCCGTGACGGTCTTGCCGCCGTCGTTCGAGACGAAGGGCCCGCTCTGCCGGCCGTAGACGACGGCGTTCGCGACGTCGGACGCCGCGATCTGGAGCTCACCGAAGGTCCCGCGGGCGAAGGCCGTCGCCGTCGGCGAGGCCGCCGGGAGCCGCTTCGCCTGGGGGAAGCTCGTCGTTGCGACCGGAGCCGGCGTCGGGCCGTGAAGGTTCGCCGCGCCCTCGGGCTGGAAGTTGCGGCCGGCGCTCAGCAGACGTTGCAGCGTGTCCGCCGAGACGTCGTCGGGCGCCTGGCTCTCGAAGCGCACGACCGAGCTGCCGACCGCGACGGCCAGCGTGACCACCGTGAAGTCGGAGGTCTCGCCGTCGTCGTCGCCCTCGTGATCGCCTGCGGCGCTGCCGAGGTGGATCGTCGTCTGCCGCTCGACGGCGGGGTTGCCCGCCACCGAGATCGAGATCGCGCCCGGCTGCTCCGCGCCGATCTCCGTGAGGCGCGCGGCGGCGTCGTTGGCGTCGGTGCGCGGCTCGACGCGCGCGTAGGTCGTCGCGAGCTTGACGCCGTTCTTCACGAGCGTGAGCTGCTCGCCGCTGGCGCCGACGTTCGAGGGCACGGACGTCGCGCAGGTGGCCGTGGTCGCCGTGAACGCCTGCGTCTTGTTGGCCGTCATGTTCGTGAACGTGACGGTCGACGGTGAGAGCGTGCACTCGGCCGCGGCCGAGAGCGAGTACGTCCCCGCGGCGACGTGGAACACGTAGTTGCCGGCGAAGTCCGAGAACCGCACGGCCTGCGCCGCGCCCGAGAGGTTGATGCGGCCGCCGACGATGGGCTTGCCTGCGGCGTCCTTGAGCGTGCCGCTGATCGTGAGCGAACCCGTCGTCGCGCCCGAGTTCGCGCAACCCGACGTCGACACGCCGATGTCGTAGATCGACCACTCGGTCGACGCCGAGCCCGCGAGCACGACACGGACGTAGCGCGCGGTCTGCGGCGCGAAGTCCACGGTCTCGATCTGTTTGACACCCGTGCCGCTCGCGACGGCGGTGCCGAAGCTCGTGCCGTCGTTCGAGACGAAGACGTTGTACTTGTGCGCGTACTCGCCGCCGCTCGAGCCCGCGTTCATGACGAGGCGGCTGAACGTCTGTGGCCCGCCGAGATCGAGCTGGAAGTACTGGCCGCTCGCTTGCGCGACGCCGGTCGTCCAGCGCGTCGTCGAGCTGCTGTCGATCGCCTTCGCCGGCGTGTTCGAGCCGCTGGTCAAAGACGCGCTCGCGACCCAGCCGGTGTTCGACAGCGGGCTCGCATCGCAAGCGCCACTGGCCGTCGGCGTGATCTCGATCCCCGAGACCATCGTCGCGTCCTTCGTGCCGACGAACTGAATCGTGTATTTGCCGCTGGAATCAGCCGGCAGCGTGACCGTCTCGGCGACGGCCTTGTTGGGCGCGCCCGCCGTCCCGATGACGTCGAAGTTGCTGAGGACCAGCGCGCCGTTGATCGTGACGTTGAAGAGGCGTTGATTCGCCGTGGTCCACTTCGTGTCCGCGAAGTGCAGCCGGATGTCGTTCTTCGATCCCGCGGCGAAGCCCGGGAACGTGTAGGTCATGTTGTTGTAACGCTGGGTCTGGTACACGGCCATGGGCGGCGGGTTCACGACGCCGGTCAGGTCGATCGTCACGTTGCGCACGAGCGTCGCGCCGCCCGAGAAGTCCGTATCGGGGACGAACGAGCCCAGCGCAGGGCCGCCGCAGTTCACGTGCGCCGCGCCGCTCGTCACCGCGCCGCGGACGACCTCGGTCGGTTCGAGATTCGTGGAAGGCCCACAGGTCGCGAGCGCCAAGAGAAGGGTCGCGCCGCTCGCGGACGTAACCCGTCCCACCAGATTCTTTCGTGCGTTCAAGGGAGCCTCCCGTCCGGTTTCTCTGCGATTCACAGAGACAACCCGCGAGGCTCCCCGATCGGGCAGCGCGCGCTCGCGCCGCCCGATCTCGTCTACTGGAAGCTGTAGACGGTGCCTCCGCTCGTCATTCCGACGACGTCACCTTGGCCACCGACCGAGAGGCGCGAGAGGGTCGCGCCGGGGATCTTGACCAGCGAGACGACCGTCGTGCCTTTGGTGCGGTCGACGCGGTAGGCGTTGCCGGCGGTGTCGAGGGCCCACACGTCGGCGATCTGGTCGATCGGGTGGTAGGCGTCGGTCGAGCCGTCGGGCGCTTCGTCTTGGCCGCCCGCCGAGACGAGCGCGAACGACGTGTTGCAGGCCGAGGTGTAGCAGTGCTTCTCCCAGCTGCTCGTCGTCGGATCCCAGCGGTAAAGGCCGGTGTTCGACGCCGTCCAGACCTCGCTGGCGTTCGCGACGGCGAGAGACACCGTGGTGCCGCCCGGGGGCGACGTCACCGTCGTCCACTGCGCGTTGAGGACGCCGCCCACCTGGTGCTGCACGTGACCTTGCGACGTGAGGACCCACATGTCCCCGTCGCCGCCGACGCCGATCGTCGAGATCAGGTCATTCGCCGGCCACTCGCCCATCGCGAAGAAGTCGTCGCCCGGGTAGTTGCCGGTGCCGTTCGGGGCGTAGGCCCACAGATTTCGCTTCCCGTTGTCGATCGCCCAAACGACCTGACCGGTGCCGGCGACGATCCCCGCGTAGCTGCTGTAGCCGATCGAGTCGCACTTCCAGGTGCAGGTCGCGCCCGAACAATCGCCCGCGATCGTCGCGCAGATGGTCGAGACGCCGCCGCTGTTCTTGATCGTCCAGAGCGAGCCATCCGTGCCGATGGAGATCTGCGACGCCGAGGTGGTCGACGTCGACCACTTGCGCGCCATCGCGTCGTACGACACGACCTTGCCCGACGAGTTGATGCCCCAGGTCTTCGCGTTGTAGCCCTGCTGGTAATAATACTGGGACGTCGCCAGCGCCTGAGCCGTGTTCGACAGCGTGGGCGCGCTGCCCGAGGCGAGGCGCGGCGTCGCGAGCGTCGTGCGGAACTCGGCGGAGCACTGCCCGGTCTGGTGCGCGAGCATCGCCTTGGGGAACGGATCGTTGAAGGTCGGCTGCGTCGGCGCGTAGCTGAACGGCATCGCGCCCGTCGGGCAGTTGATGTCGGAGCTCGAGCAGTTGTCGTTCGAGCGCCGCGTCGCCTCGGTGAGCAGCACGCCGCAGTAGCGCGGCGTCGCCATCGAGACCGACGGGAACGAGCCGCCGATGCCGCCTTCGGTGTGGCAGGAGAAGCAGACGCTGTTCTGGATGCCCGTCGTCGGCTCGGGGCCGGGGTTGAGCGGCCACGGCTTGCCGAACGAGGCCGCGCCGGGATCCCACGCGGGCACGATCGGCGACGGCCACGACACCGGGAACCAATCGGTCGCCGAGCCGATGAGGCCGCGGCCGGGGAGATCCGTGGCCGTCATGGGGTGGTTGTTGAAGCCGTTGCGGCCGGCGTGGCAGTCCGAGCACTCGTTCTGGTATTGGTGCGCGGTGTTGTCGGCCGTCAAGCTCGCGCCGCCGACCCAGGTGGTCGAGCTCGACGTCGTCGACGTGACGACGAGCGCCGTCGTCGGGACGAACATGTGCCCGTCTTCGTTGGCGGTGCCGCCGTTGCCGTTCCAAGTGAGCTTCGAGTAGTCGCCGAGATCCCAGAAGCACTCGGCGCCCGTGAAGGCCGACTGGCAGATGACGCCCGCGAAGTCGAGCGGCAGGTCACCGCCCTTGCGCGCGGCCATCATGCAGAGGCCGGGCGCCGACGCGTCCGTCGACTCGTAATAAAACATTTCGACCTGGCCCGGGCCGTTGAAGGACTGTTGGGTTTCGCGCGGGCTCAGCTGACCCGAGTACGTCCAGGCGCCGGCCTTGCAGCCTGTGCAGCTGCCCGTGCCCTGGAAGCAGGCGGCGCACGTCCCCGAGCCGCCGAAGCTCGGCGGCAGCGGAACCAACTGCTGCTGGCACTGCTTCGCGTAGGCCGTGCCCGAATTCGTCGTCGGCGTGCCCGACCAGGTCACGGGGCCGACCTCGATGCCCGAGACCGTCGCGGCGTCGGTGACCGTCGTGAACGCGATGACGTACTGGCCCGAGCTGTTGGCTTGGAAGGTGAACTGCTCGATGAGGGCTTTGTTGCCGGCGCCGACGAGCTTGATGATGTCGAAGTTCTTGAGGACCGTCGTGCCATTGATCGTGACGTTGAAGACGCGCGCGCCCGCAGCGTTCCAGTGCGTGTCGGCGAAGTGCAGGCGCACCTGGTTCCACGAGGCGGCGCCGAAGCCGCCCACGGTGTACGAGAAGTTGCCGTAGCGCTGGCTCTGGTAGAGCGCGGCCGGCGCCGGGTTGTAGACGGCCGAAAGATCGATCGTGTTGGCGCGCGTGACCGTGCCGCCGCCCGTGAAATCCGTGTCGGCGACGAAGGGCGACACGCCGCTCGTGTTGCCACAGGCGATCTTGGCCGCGCCGCTCGTGACGGCCGACTGCACGACGCTGACGTCGTCGGTGCCGACGTCGGTGCCGGGCGGGACGCCTTCGCATCCGGCCGCCGCCATCAAGGCGAGGGCGCCTACGAGCGCGCGCCTGCCAAAGGTTGAAGTCTTCTCGAGGGCCACGAACGGTGAGCGCATACGAACCTCCGCGACGAGACGTCGCGTAGACCCAACACGTGGGCCGGCCATTTCAGGCAATCGCGAAAGCGAGCCCTGGCCGAGGCGGCCCGCGAAGGGCACCATCATTCGCGATGGAGCTTCGGCACCTGTTCTTGTTCCTGGCCGCCGCCGTCGCGGGCGCCGTCAACGCCGTCGCGGGCGGCGGCACGCTGCTTTCGTTTCCGGCGGCGATCGCGTGGGGCCTGCCGGCGACGGTGGCGAACGCCACGAACTCCGTCGCGCTGTCGCCGGCGGCGCTCGCGTCGGCGTGGGCTTACCGGCGCGAGCTCGCGGCCGAGTGGCGCCTCGCGGCCGCCCTCGCGGGACCGGCGCTCGTGGGCGGGTTCCTGGGTGCGTTCATTTTGCGGCACACGTCCCAGCGCACGTTCGACGTCCTCGTGCCGTGGCTCGTGCTGGGCGCGTCGCTGCTGATTCTCCTGCAGGGCGTGCTGCGCAAGCGCACGGAGCCGCGCGCGGTCGCGACGTCGCAGGCCCGCGGACAGCGCCTCGGCTTCGTCATGCTTTGCCAGCTGGGCGTCGGGATCTACGGCGGCTACTTCGGCGCGGCGATGGGCATCATCATGCTGGCCTTCCTGGCGCTCGTGCTGCCCGACGACATCCAACGTCGCAACGCCCTCAAGAACTTCCTCGGCGTCCTCATCAACGGCACGGCGTCGATCTACTTCCTGGCGTCGGGTCTCGTGAGCGGGCGCGCGGCGCTCATCATGTTGGGCGGCGGCATCGCGGGCGGCTTCGTCGGCGGGCGCCTCGCGCGGCGCGCGTCGGCGCGCGTCGTCCGCAACCTCGTCGTCGCGATCGGCCTGTCGCTGTCGGCGCTGCTCGCCTACCGCGCGTGGACGCGACAGTGAGCGCCGTGAAAACGCCCGTCACGACGATCCTCTTCGACGCGGGCGGCACGCTCGTCTTTCCCAGCTTCGCGCGCATCGCCGAGCAGCTCGCGCTCGAAGGCGTGACCGTCGACGCGTCGGCGCTCGCGCGAGGCGACGCTCGCATACGCTTCGAGCTCGATCGACACGACGTCGTCGCGGCGACGAACGACGGCGATCGCTTCCGGCGCTACCTGGACGCGCTCGTGCGTGGCGCGGGCCTGGCGGGTTTGCCCGAAGCCGCGTTCATTCGGCTGCGCGACTTCCACCAGACGCACAACCTATGGGACCACCTGCCGGACGACGTCACGCCCGCGCTGGAGCGCCTGCGCGGAAAGTTCCGTCTCGGCCTCGTGTCGAACTCGAACGGCACCGTGCGCGCGAAGCTCGAGCGCCTCGACCTCGCGCGCTTCTTCGAGACCATCGTCGACTCACAAATCGAAGGCATCGAGAAACCCGACCCGCGCCTCTTCGCGATCGCCCTCACGCGCATGGGCGTCACCGCCGCCGAGACCGCCTACGTCGGCGATCTCTTCCACGTCGACGTCGTCGGCGCGCGCGGCGCCGGCCTGTGGCCCGTCTTGCTGGATCCGCTCGATTTGTACAGCGCGCTCGACGTCACGCGCGTGCGCACCTTGGGCGATCTCGAAGCCGCGCTCGCGGCGCGCGGCGCCGTCATCTGACGGCTCGTCGCGTTCGCTCGGGTCCACCCTCAGGTCGACCCAGAAGAATCGTTGCCGGGCGTTGATTGTCGGAGAGCAATCGTCGGATTTTCGACGTCCTCCGGTCTTGAGGCTATTGGGTAACGATCGCCGTTCATTCCAACCAAAACGATCCTCTGGTGCGCCATGAAACACTGGCCTACGATGGCGACCGTGGTGTCGCTGTCCGGACGCATCGTTCAGACCGCTGCGGCGAGCATGCACGCGCTCGAGACGTCTTCGGAACGCTGGTTGCGGACGTTGAGCGCGCTCGTCGAAACCACGCGCGACGCGCCGACGATCGACGCGTGCTTGGCGTCGGCCGTTCGGTGCTTGCGGAGCGACGCGAGCGACGTCGCGTTCTCTCTCGGTTATGTCGTCGACGCGGACACCTCGATCGCCCGGCTCGTGGCTCACGACGGCGTCGCGAAGAACGTGCTCGACGCCATGGAGGCTGCCGGGGCGAGGCGGTGGCCGTTCGCCGAGGCGCTCGCGACGGGGCGACCCGCGTCGGCGAACGTCGGGGCGTGCTTCCCGGAGCTCGCCCTCGGTGGCGATGCCGTGCGCGACGTCGCCGGGTTCGTCGTGCCTGTTTGGGTGGGCATGGGAGCGAGCGGCGGCGCGGCCTTCCTCGTCGTCGGCGTGGTGGAGGGCTGCGCGGTCGACGAGGCGTGCCGATCGCGCTACGACCTCCTGTCAGCCGTGCTGGCGCGCGCGGCGACGCGCGTGACGTCGACGGAAGCCGAGCGTCGCCACGCAGCCGCGGTCGCCGAGGTCGATCGCGCCAAGATGACGTTCTTCTCGAACGTCAGTCACGAGTTTCGAACGCCGCTGACGTTGATGCTGGGTCCGATCGAGGACGAGCTCGCGGAGCGCGACAGCCCCCTGCCGCCGGGGCGGCACGCGCGCCTGGAGACGGCGCACCGAAACGGCCTGCGTCTGCTCCGCATGGTCAACACGCTGCTCGATTTTTCGCACATCGAAGCCGGACGCATGCAGGCCATGTTCGAGCCCGTCGACCTCGCGGCAATCACCGAGGACCTGGCGGCGAGCTTCCGCGTCCCGATCGAGAAGGCCGGGTTGCGGCTTTCGACGCGCCTCGAGCCGTTGCCCGAGCCGGTGTACGTCGACCGAGAGATGTGGGCGAAGATCGTCCTCAACCTCCTCGGGAACGCGCTCAAGCACACGTTCAAGGGCGGCATCACGTTGTCCCTGTTCGCGAGCGACGAGAGCAAGGATTACGTCGAGCTCCGGGCCGATGACACCGGCGTCGGCATCCCCGAGCGCGAGCTTCCGCGGCTCTTCCAGCGGTTCCACCGCGTCAAAGGCATCCGGTCGCGGACGGACGAGGGAACGGGCGTCGGCCTCGCGCTGGTCCGTGCGCTCGCGACGTTGCACGGCGGCGACGTCAGCGTCGTGAGCCGCGAGGGCCTCGGCAGCAGCTTCCGCGTGAGGCTGCGCCGCGGGTCCGAGCACTTGCCTCGGGAGCGCGTCGTCGGCGCGCGTCCCACGGTGAACGATGACGCGCACGTCGGCGCCTACGTCGACGAGGCGTTGCAGTGGTCGCGTGACGCCGACGGCGCCTCAGAAGCGCGGAACCTCGACGTTCTCGACGCGGACGAAGTGCGGGCGGCGGGGCCACGCGCGAGTGTCCTCCTCGCCGAGAACAGCGCGGACATGCGCAACTACGTCGGGCGCCTCTTGGCCCGGAGCTTCGACGTGGTCGCCGTCGCCGACGGTGAAGCGGCCCTGAAGGCGGCGCTCACGAATCCGCCCGATCTCATCGTCCTGGACGTCCGGCTGCGCGGGCTCGACGGCTTCGAGCTGCTGGGGCAGCTGCGCGCGGCCGAGGCGACCCGATCGATCCCGGTGATTCTCCTCTCGGCGCGCGCGGGTGAGGACGCGGCGCTCGAGGGCCTCGACGCCGGCGCGGACGATTACCTCGTCAAACCCTTCTCGGGGAAGGCGCTGATCGCGCGCGTACGCTCGTGCATCGCGCTCGCGAAGATGCGCAAGGAGGCCGCCGACAAGCTGATGGAGGCCAACAAGGAGCTCGAGGCCTTCAGCTACTCGGTCTCTCACGATCTGCGGACGCCCCTGCGCGCCATCGACGGGTTCAGCCGCGTGCTCCAGAGCGAGTACGCCGACAAGCTCGACGCCGAGGGCAAGCGGTACGTCGAACGCATCCGCACCGGCGCGAAGCGCATGGGCGAGCTCATCGACGACCTGCTGAGCCTCGCTCGCATCACGCGCGCCGAGGTCAAGCGTGAGCGCACCGATCTCACCGCGATCAGCCGCAGGATCCTCGGCGACCTGGCGGCGCGCGATCCCGAACGGAAGGTTCGCATCGAGATCGAAGAGGGGATGACGGCCGAGGCCGATCCACGCCTCGTCACCGTCCTCTTCGAGAACCTGCTGGGGAATGCCTGGAAGTTCACGTCGAAGCGGCCGGCCGCGACGATCGCGGTCGCGAGCGAGGAACGCGACGGCGAGACGGTCTACCTCGTCCGCGACGACGGGGCGGGCTTCGACATGCAGTACGCACGCAAGCTCTTCGCGCCGTTCCAGCGCCTGCACGCCGCCGCCGAGTTTCAGGGCACGGGGATCGGGTTGGCGACGGTGTTCCGGATCGTGACCCGACACGGGGGGCGGCTCTGGGCGGACGCCGCACCCGACCGCGGCGCCACCTTCTTCTTCACGTTGTGCGCGGAGGAATCATGAAGAGCGAACAGACCATCCTTCTCGTCGAGGACAACGACGACGACGCCGAGCTCACCGAGCGGGCGTTTCGAGAGGCGAAGATCGCCAACCCCATCGTGCGCGCCACGGACGGCGTGGCGGCGCTGGACTATCTCTTCGGCCGCGGGGGCTACGAAGGGAGGAGGGTGACGGAGACGCCGGCCGTCGTCTTGCTCGATCTCAACCTCCCGCGCCTCGGCGGGCTCGAGGTGCTGGCCGAGATCCGCGCGAACGATCAGACGAAGACGATGCCGGTCGTCGTCTTGACCTCGTCGGCGGACGACCGAGATCGCCTCACGGCCTATCACCACCAAGCGAACAGCTACGTCCAGAAGCCGGTCGACTACGACCACTTCGTCGAGGCCGCGAGGCAGCTCGGCCTCTACTGGACGGTCCTGAACATGCCGCCCAAGGACCGTCTTTAACGTCGGCGCGAGGAGGGAGACATGACGAAGATCTTGATGCTCGTCTCGAGCGCGAGGGTCATCCGGCTGGCGGACGGGACGCCGCACGCCACGGGTTACTTCGTCGAGGAGGCGATCAAGCCCTACGATCGCTTCGTCGCCGCGGGCGTCGAGGTCGTGGTCGCGACGTCCGACGGTCAAACGCCGCACCCCGACCCGTACGGGCTCGAGCACTACTTTCACTACCCGGACGACGACGAGGACTTCCTCGCCTCGGTGACGCGCACGTTCCGGCGCGACGTCGACGACATCCGCATCACGCTCCAGCACCTGACCGAGCTCGATCTCATCGCCGCGCGCCGGGTTCACGGGGCGCTGCGGGCGGCGGGCCTGGCCGATCGAGAGGCGCGCGCGCTCGTCGCCCGGGCGGCCCGCACGGCGTGGTCGCGCGCGCGGAACTACGTCGAGGTGCTCGCCGCCGATCCCGAGGTCACGAGCCGCGTCCCGGCCTCGCGGCTGAGCGAGCTCGCGGGCGACGTCAAGCGCGAGAGCGAGGCGATCGCCGCGAGCACCCTCGAGCGCCTCACCAACAACCCCGTGTTCAAGAACGCCCTCGAGCTCGGCGCGCTGAGCGACGCGCAGATCCTCGCGTTCGACGGCGTGTTCATTCCGGGCGGTCACGGCCCCATGGTCGACATGGCCAACAACCTGGACGTGGGCCGCATGCTGCGGCTGTTCCACGCGCACCGCAAGACCATCGCCTGCCTCTGCCACGGGCCGGCGGCGCTGCTGAGCGCCGGCGAGACGCCGTCGGGGCGATGGCTGTTCGACGGGTACAAGCTCACTTGCTTCACCGACGAAGAAGAGAGCCAGACGCGCGTCGGCCTCAAGGGCATGCCCTGGTACGTCGAGACGGCGCTCAAGAACGCCGGCGCCGTCTTCGATCACGCGCCGCTGCCGTGGACGTCGCACGTCGTCGTCGATCGGCACCTCATCACGAGCCAGAACCCCATGTCGTCCGACGCGGCGGCGGACGCCGTGCTGCAGCGGCTCGGCCTCTCGCAGCGGAGCGCCGCGTGACGGCGCCGGCCTCGCCCATCGCGCGGGAGACCGTCGCGCCGTCGCCGGCCGTCGCGGTCTCCGCGCGTGAGCTCGCGGGCGGCTTCTTCGACGCGCTCAACCGCCACGACGTCGCGGCGGCCCTCGCGGCTCTCGATCCGGCGGCGCCGTTCGAGGTCGTTCCGGCGGGCCTGCGCGGGACGGCCGCCTCCGTCGGCGCGCCGTTCCTGCGGGCGCTCATGACGTCGTTCCCCGATCTCCTCGTCCAGGTGCGCGCGCTCATGGGGACGGACGCGCTGGCCGTCGCCGAGGTCAAGCTCGAGGGTACGCAGGCCGCGGACTTCCTGGGCATCCTCAACCAGGAGAAGCACCTCGATCTGGATCAGGCGTGGATGGTGTGGGCCACCGGCGGAAGGATCAGCGGCGTGCGCGCCTACTGGTGCCAAAACCAGCTCTACCGGCGGTTGGCGGTCAAACGGCTCGATCGCATCTCGATCCTGGGGTGAGGCCGTGGTCAAGAGCGCAAGCATGACGAGCGCCAAGGCGATCGAGGTCGTCGCGGCCTTCTTCGACGCGTACCGCGCCCGCGACGTCGAGGCGATGGTCCAGGCGTGCGCAGACGGCGCCGACCTGCACTACGTCCCGTTCGAGGTTTGGGGGAAGCAACGGGTCTTGCGGGGAGACGGCAAGGTTCGCGGCATCGGCAAGGTGTTGTGGACCGGCCTCATCGATTCGTTCCCCGACCTCACCAACGAGGTCACCGCGATCCACGCCGACGACGCCGGCAACGTCGCGGCCGAGGTGACGATCAAGGGGACGCAAGCCAAAGTGTGGGGGGCGATCGACGACCGTGGGCGCTCCTTCGCGCTGCGCCACCTGTTTGTCCTGCGCGTGGGCGACACCGCGCTCATCGAAGCCATCAGCGCGTACTGGGACGGGGCCGAGCTCTGCCGTCAGCTGGGCCGCGTCGAAATCGACTGAGGGAGGGCGACATGGCGTTGATGAAGCGCGAGGAGTGGCAGGACCTGGTCGGCGACGTCGATTGGACGCTCGAGTACGTCGACGACGAGTCCGTGTTTCCCGAGTGGCAGTCGGGGACGGGCAAGGTCCCGCGCGAGGCGTGGGCCGCCTGGGACGAGCCGTACAAGACGACCTACGCCGAGTACGTCGCCACGCAGAGCGAGAAGGAGGCGGCCGCCCACTCGGTCAAGGCCGCCCTCCAGCGCTCGAACATTGCCGCGACGCTCGACGAGGGTTGGCGCTCGAACGCCAAGTTTCACTACGGCGCGACGGCGCTCGCCGAGTACGTCGCGGCGCTCGGCGAGCTGCGGATGGCCCGGTTCGGGCTGGCGCCGCGTTGGCGTAACATGGCCGTGCTCGGGACGCTCGACGAGATCCGCCATACGCAGCTGTCCCTCTATTTCGCGCACGAGTTCGTCGCGAAAGACGCTCAATTCGATTGGGCGCACAAGGCGTTTCACTCGAACGATTGGGCGATCGTCGCGGCGCGTGGGCTCTTCGACGGGATCGTCACCGGGCCCAACGTCGTCGATCTCGCGCTGCAGCTCTCGCTGACCTTCGAGTCGGGCTTCACGAACCTGCAGTTCGTGGCGCTGGCCGCGGGCGCGCTCGACGCGGGCGACGTCAACTTCGCCAACCTCATTTCGTCGATTCAGACCGACGAGGCGCGCCACGCGCAACAAGGCAGCCCGACGCTCGAGATCCTCGCCAAGCACGATCCCGTCCGCGCGCAGTGGGTCGTCGACAAGGCCTTCTGGCTGTCGTCGCGGCTGTTCGCGATCTTGTCGGGCCCGTCGATGGACTACTACACGCCGCTCGGCAGCCGGAAGTTCTCGTACAAGGAGTTCATGGAGGAGTGGGTCGTCAGCCAATTCGTCCGCACCCTGTCCGAGTACGGCCTCCGGAAGCCTTGGTATTGGGACGAGTTCCTCGAGGGGCTCGAGGTCTGGCACCACGCGCTGCACCTCGGCGTCTGGTTCTGGCGCCCCACCGTCTGGTGGAAGCCGCAGGCCGGCGTGTCGAAGGCCGAGCGGCTCTGGCTCCAGTCGAAGTACCCGGCGTGGGAGGAGATCTACGGCCCGATCTGGGACGTCATCACGGCGAACGTCGCCGCCGGCAGGATCGAGGAGACGCTGCCGGCGACGCTGCCATGGCTGTGCAACCTATGTCAGCTGCCCATCTGCACGACGTCGAAGTCGGCGAGCGGGCGTTGGTCGGTGAAGGATTTTCCCCTCGACCACAACGACCACACGTATCACTTCTGCTCGAAGGTCTGCCGCCAGATCTGGTGGGAGGATCGCGACTCGATGCACCTGCCGACGGTGCTCGAGCGCTTCCTCGCCGGCCAGATCCAGCCGGCGACGCTGCCCGGCGCGCTCGCCTGGATGGGCATCACGCCCGAGGTCGCGGGCGACGACGCGTACGGGTATCGGTGGGCGAGGGACGCGGCGGGCGCGGGCGGACGCGTCGGAGCCGCCAAGTGAGCGACGCGTTCACCGAGGCGCAGCCCATCCCCATCAACGCGCTGTTCGGCTCGGACTTCGTGACCCTGCTCGTGGTCGTCCTCAGCACCGACACGATGGCCGAGGTGAGCGCCAAGGTCGCCGCGAACGTCGTCGGCAAGCGCGTCGCGCCGCGGAAAGCCGAGATGGCCGTGTTCTATCGCGACGAGCGGGTCCCGCGCGAGCGCACCGTCGAGGAAATGGGCATCACGCCGCTGCAGTTCGTGTTCGTCGACTACGTCGACGATTGAGGAGCCGCCATGGAAGACGCCGTCGGTCCCGTGCTGCGCATGTGCGAGGAGATCGAGCCCGTGATCCGCGCGATCATCGAGGACAACCCGGGGCAAGAGGTCGAGGTCATCGACCACGGCGCCTACGTCCGCGTCCGCGCCCGCGGGACCTTGCGCGTCACGCGCGCGTCGATCCAGCGGCAGCTCGGCGACGGGTTCGAGATGCGCAAGCTCGGCGCGATGCTGTCGGCGTTCGCGGGCCGCATCGCGACGACGAGCGACGAGATCACCTGGACCCTCACCCCCGTGACCGGAAGCGCCGGGGCTCGCGCCCCGGCCGAGGAGGACGTGCCGTGAGCGAAGACGTCACCCAGAAGATCGCCTCGGGCCGCCGCACGTGGAGCGCCTTCGGCGACCTGCGACGCATCCCGAGCGAATACGAGATCGTCACGCACGACACCAACTACACGGCGCGCCGGGGCCGAACCGCGGCGCTGGAACAAAACCCGTCCTCGGCGGCGAACCTGTGGTTCCTCACCTACCGCGACAAATCGCCCCTCCGCGCCGAGAGCTGGCTCGAGTTTCGCGATCCCGACGAGGTCACGTACCGCAGCTACGTGACGGCGCAGGCCCGGCACGAGTCCTTCGTCGCCGGCATCCTCGACGAGTACGCGACGGCGGGCAGCGATCGACGGCTCGGGGCCGCGTGGTGCGAGACGTTGGCGGCGCTCTTCACGCCGGCGCGCTTTCCGTGGCACGGGCTGCAGATGTGTGCCGCCTACCTCGGCCAGATGGCGCCTTCGTCGTACATCACGAACTGCGCGGCGTTCGCGGCGGCCGACCTTCTCCGGCGCGTGTCCCTCGTCGCCTACCGCACGCGCGAGCTCGAGCGGGCCCGGCCCGAGCTGCGGTTCGGCACGGCCGAGCGTGACCGCTGGGAGTCCGACGACGCATGGCAGGGCGCGCGCCGCGCGATCGAGCTCGCGCTCGCGACGTACGACTGGGCCGAGAGCTTCACGGCCGTCAACCTCGTGCTGTTGCCCACGCTCGACGACGTGTGGCTCCGTCAGCTGGGCGAGGCCGCGCGCGCCAACCGAGACGAGGAGACGTGGCTCCTGCTGTCGAACCTGGCGCTCGACGCTCAAAGGTGCCGGCGCTGGAGCGGGGCGCTCGCCAAGTACGCGCTCGAGCGCAGGCCGGAGAACGAGGCCGTCTTGCGGCGATGGATCGACGTCTGGACGCCGCGCGCCGACGAAGCGGCGGCCGGACTGGCGAAGATCCTCGCGAAGGCCGGCCAGCCCGAGGCGCTCGTTCGCGACGCCGCCCGCGACGCGCGCGAGCGCTTTCTCAGGGCGACGGGGGCAGGCTCATGAAGAAGGGCATGACGGCGTCGAGGTAGTTGACGCCCATGTAGCTCGGGTCGGCGTGGTTGCCCATGGGGAACTCGCACCAGACCACCGGGTAGGCGGGGGGGCAGCCCGTGTACTTCACGCAGGCCGGGAACTTGGAGTCGTAAGGCGCCGTCGCTCGACCGGTGCAGCCGTTCCTGACGAGCAGCTCGTCGCGTGCCGGCGCCGAGCCGTAGGTGTCCTCGGCGACGTTGAGGCTCATGAGCGGGCCCACGGGGTTGCTCTGATCGGTGGCGGTCACGATCATGAAGGCGGCGCTCGGGCCGTTGCAGGCCCAGCGGTGCTCGCGCAAACCGCCCGCGACGGTGTACGTGCCGCGGATCTTGTCGCTGAGCGCGCACCCGGCCAGCAGCGCCTCCCACGCGCCGCTGCTGCCGCCGCCGATGAACTCTTGGTCGAGGTCGACGCAGAAGTTGTCCTCGACCCACTTCATGACGGCCAGCATGTACGGGACCTCGGGGCCGTTGTCGCAGTCGGCGACGTTCTTGAGATCGACGGCGCACCTCATCGCGCCGTCGGCGAAGCAGTTGTAGAGCGCCGGCAAGGTCACCTGCTGCAGGCCAACTTTGATGACGTTGTTCTCGTTGGGGACGGTGTACGCGGGGCCCATGAGCGGCGGCTGCGGCCCGCAGCCGGCGGCGCCGAAGAACACGGGGTACGGATGATCGACCTGGTAGGCGTTGGGGATCTCGATCGCGAAGTCGCGGTCGACGAACGTCTCGCCGTTGGGCTCGACCTGCGCGTTGCGGCCGCCGGGAACGAAGGGCGGGGCGATGCAGTCGCGCGGGCAGTTCGGGACCGTGCACGCCGCGCACGCGGCGATCGGGAACCGGTGGTTCGTGAACTTGGTCGACATCGCGCCGTTGGGCGACAGGCCGCAGCCCGCGCTCTTCCTGCCAGCGCGGCCCTTGCTCATGCCAGCGTCGTGGCCGCCGTCGGACATGAGAGCGCCTCCGTCGGTGCCGCCGCTTCCGCCCGTCGCCGTCGATCCGCCCGAGCCTGCCGTGCCGGTCGCGCCGCCCGATCCGCCGACGGCGGCGTCGGGAATCGACGAGTCGGGTTGGCCGCCCGTGCCGCCGGTCGCTTCACCGGTCGTCCCGCCGGTGCTCGAGCCCGTCGAGCCGCCGGTGGTGCCACCGCCGCCGGTCGGCGTCGTCGGTTTGTCCATCCCCTTCGCGCAGGACAGAACGGCCAGACAGGTCAACGCCACGAGTTTCGCGTGAAATCGAACCATGACGTCGATTGAGACGTCGGACCCTTCGACCGGCAGGCTAGTTATCGCGCAAAAAAAATGGCGGCGCTGATGCGCCGTATTACACGTGCCCGCGCGCGCGCCGCCCGGCCTCGAGGCCAGCTTCGATGACGTCGAGGATGCGTTCGACGTCGTACACGGCGCCTGCCCATGGGCCGCCGCTCGCCGTTTGCAACGCCGCCCACAGGCGCGTGTCGGCGGGCAGGTCGGGATCGGGCGCGAGGTCGGCGCGCGGCGCGCGGCGCGCGAGCTCGGCGTCGTCGGGGCGTTCGTCGTCGCCGACGAGATCGATCGTGCCGCGCAGCGCGCGCGTGTCGATCTCGACGCGCACGCGATCGCCGTCGCGCAGCTTGCCGAGCGGACCGCCCGCGAGCGCCTCGGGGCTGACGTGGCCGATGCACGGCCCCGTCGACAAGCCCGAGAAGCGCGCGTCAGTGATGAGCGGAACGTGGCGCGCGTGCGGCAGATACTTGAGCGCCGCCGTCACTTGATACGACTCCTCCATGCCGGCGCCGAGCGGGCCGCGGCACGCGAGCACGACGACGTCGCCCGTGCGGACGGCGTCCGCGCCCGTGCTCTTGATGGCGGCGATGGCGGCGCGCTCGGTGAGGAACACGCGCGCGCGCCCGACGAGGCGGTACACGCCCGCGGCGTCGAGCGCCGACGGGTCGATCGCCGTGCTCTTGACGACGGCGCCGTCGGGCGCGAGGTTGCCGCCCACGAACGTGATCGTCGGACGCAGGCCCGCGCGCGCGGCCGCCCCGGGCGCGAGGATGACGTCGTCGGGGTTCACGCCGTCGCGCTCGCACAGCGCGGCCCGCAAGCGCGCGCGTCGTTCGGATGTCTCCCACGCCGCGAGCGCTTCGCCGAGCGGCGTGCCGTCGGTCGTGAGCGCCGTGAGATCGAGCAGGCCGAGCGCGCGCAGGTGCAGCATGACCTCGGGCACGCCGCCCGCGAGGAACACGCGCACCGTCGGGTGCGGGCCGTTCGGCAGACAATCGACGAGGCGCGGGACGCTGCGCATGACCTGGGCCCACGCGGCGACCGACGGGCGCGGCAGACCGGCCGCGTGCGCGATCGCGGGCACGTGCAGCAGCAGGTTCGTCGAGCCGCCGAAGGCCGCGTAGACGACCATGGCGTTGCGGAGCGCGCCCTCGGTGAGGACGTCGCGCCCCGTGAGGCCGCGCGCGCGTTGCGCGGCGACGGCGGCGACCGAGCGGCGCGCGAGCTCGAGCCAGATCGGCTGGCCGCTGGGCGCGAGCGCGCTGTGAGGCACGGCGAGGCCGAGCGCCTCGGCGACGACCTGTGACGTCGCGGCCGTGCCGAGGAACTGGCAGCCGCCGCCGGGCGAGCCGCACGCGCGGCAGCCGAGGTCGCCCGCCTCCTCCAGCGTGAGCTGGCCGTGCGCGAACCGCGCGCCGATCGTTTGCACCTTGCCCGCGTCCTCGCCGTCGGTCGCGGGCAACGTCACGCCGCCCGGCACGAGCGCGATCGGCAGGTCGCGCGCGCCTGCGAGCGCCATCATCATCGCGGGCAAGCCCTTGTCGCAGGTCGCGACGCCGATGACCGCTCGTCTCGTCGGCAGCGAGCGAATGAGCCGCCGCAACACGATCGCGGCGTCGTTGCGGTAGGGCAGGCTGTCGAACATGCCCGTCGTGCCTTGCGTGCGCCCGTCGCACGGATCGGTCACGAAGCCCGCGAACGGGATCGAGCCACCGGCGCGGAGCGCGCGCGCCGCCTCTTCGACGAGCAGGCCGATCTCCCAGTGCCCCGTGTGGTAGCCGAGCGCGACGGGCGTGCCGTCGGGCGCGCGCACGCCGCCGCTCGTCGCGAGCAGCAGCACCTCGGGCCGTCCGAGCTCGCGCGCGGGCAGGCCCATGCCCACGTCCTGCGTCCACCCGAAGAGATCGCCGCTCGGGCGACGCACGAGATCGTCGGCGGTCACGGGCAGGCGCCCGGGCGGACCGGGCGCGCGCGTGACGACGTCGTAGATCGACGGATCGTCGGCGTCGAAGGTCGTCATGCGAGCGCGTCGCGCGTGAGCTTGCCGTCGACGAGGCGCCAGATCCCGCGCTGGTTCCCGTCGCGGAGCTCGACGGGCAGCGCCGCCTGGGGCGCGTCTTGCCACGCGAGCGGGCGGACGAAGCGCATGATGGCCGCCGTTCCGACCGACGTGGTTCGCGCGTCGGTGGTGGCGGGGTAGGGGCCGCCGTGGTTCATGGCGGCCCCCACCTCGACGCCCGTCGGCACGCCGCCGAACAACAGACGGCCCACCTTGCGTTCGAGCTTCGCGACGAGCGGCGCCGCCGACGGCAGCTCGGCCGTCGTCGCGTGCACGCTCGCCGTGAGCTGTCCCTCGAGCGCGTCGGCCGCGCGCGAGAGATCGTCGACCGACGACGCGCGCACGACGAGCGTCGCCGGGCCGAACACCTCTTCGTGCAACGCGGGCGTGCGCAAAAAGTCGTCGAGGGAGACCTGAAACGCCGCCGGACGTCCCGCCCGGCCGTCTTCGTCGCCCGGCGCCGCCGAGAGCTTCACGACGCCCGTCGTCGCGGCGAGCCCGGCGACGCCTTCGCGGAACCTCGCCGCGAGCGCGTCGTAGAGCATGGGCGCGGGCGCCTTCTCGCCGACGCGCGCGGCGAGGGCCGCCGTGAACGCCTCGAACCCCGCGCCGTCGACGGCGAACACGAGCCCGGGCTTCGTGCAGAACTGGCCCACGCCCTGGGTCGCCGAATCGGCGAGCGTCGCGCCCAGCGCCGCGCCGCGCTCGGCGAGCGCGCCCGGCAAGACGAAGACGGGGTTCGTGCTGCCCATCTCGGCGTACACCGGGATGGGATCGGGCCGCGACGCCGCGGCGTCGAACAACGCGCGCCCGCCGCGCAGCGAGCCCGTGAACGCGACGGCGCGCGTGAGCGGGTGTTTGACGAGATCGAGGTTGAGCTCGTGGTCGCCGTTCGTGAGCACGCACGAGAACAGTCCCTTTGGCAGGCCGCAGCGCTCGACGGCGCTTTCGACGATGACCCCGACCGCCGCACCCGTGCCGGGGCTCGCGGGGTGCACGACGAGAACCACGGGGCAGCCTGCGGCGAGCGCCGACGCCGTGTCGCCGCCGGCTGTCGAGAACGCGAGCGGGAAGTTGCTCGCCGCGAACACGACGACGGGGCCGAGCGGCACGAGCATGCGCCGCACGTCGGGCTTGGGCGGCGTGCGCGCCGCGTCGCGCGTGTCGATGCGCGCGTCGACCCAAGAGCCGTCGCGCACGACGCCCGCGAAGAGGCGCAGCTGGTTCACCGTGCGCCCGAGCTCGCCCTCGAGCCGCGGCAGCCCCAGCTTGGTCTCTTGGTCCGCGACGTCGACGATCTCGTCGCGCTTGGCGAGCATCGCCTCGGCGATCTCCTCGAGCAGCCGCGCGCGCGTCTCGGCCGGCGCCGCGCGGTACGCTGCGAAGCTCGCCTCGGCCGCCTGCAGCACGCGCTCGTCGATGCGTCCGCGGAACTGCATCACGCGACTCCGTTGACGAGGCGCCCGACGCCGTCGATGTCGATGCGGATCTCGTCGCCCGACGCGAGCGTGAAGTCGGCGCCCGGCACGATGCCCGTGCCCGTCATCAAGAACACGCCGCTCGGGAAGGTCTGGTCGCGGAACAGCCAGCCGACGAGCTCGGCGGGCTTGCGCTTGAGCTGCGCGAGCGTCGTCTCGCCCGCGAACGCGACGCGCCCGCCGCGCGCGATCTCGAGGCGAATCGCGGCGTCAGGTCCCGGCGGATCGCCGAGCAGGATGCCCGGCCCGAGCGCGCACGAGCCGTCGTAGACCTTCGCCTGCGGCAGGTAGAGCGGGTTCTCGCCCTCGATGTCGCGCGAGCTCATGTCGTTGCCGACGGTGACGCCGAAGATGCGGCCCGCGGCGTTGACGGCCAGCGTGAGCTCCGGCTCGGGCACGTTCCACCGCGCGTCGGCGCGCAGCCGCACGCGCGCGCCAGGCCCCGCGACGCGGTGGGCGGTGCTCTTGAAGAACAGCTCGGGCCGATCGGCCTCGTAGACGCGCGCGTAGAAGTCGCCGCCCGCGGCGCTCTTCGACTCCTCCATGCGCGCGTCGCGGCTCTTGTAGTACGTCACGCCCGCCGCCCACACCTCTTGCGAGACGATCGGCGCGAGCAGCTCGTCGAGCTTCGTCTGCGGCGCGCGCGCCACGTGCTCGCGCACGAGCGCCGTCGGATCGTCCGCGCGAAACAGATCGTCCCAGGCGACGGGAAGCGCCCGCGGCGCCGCTTCGTCACTCTCTCGAGCGATCACGCCCCCGCGCGTTCGAAACACCTTCATCGCGCCAGCCTAGGTGAAGGCTTGAGCGAGGGAAAGCCGTGAAGTGGGCGGCGCATGGGCATTTCGGTACTGACGCCCGACGCGCGAAATTCAGGCAGTCAGAAATGGCCGCGGCGTGGGTCGCCCGGCGTCGTCGGCCGTCATGTACGATGCGGCGAGGCCGACTTGTCCGAGGGGGCGCGCTTGCTGGCGAAACGGAACCCGTTCCTCGTCCTGTTCTTCTTCTCGGGGTTCACGAGCCTCGTCTACGAGCTGGTCTTCCACAAGCTGCTCGGCTACGTCTTCGGGGCCAGCACGCTCGCCGTCACGACGGTGCTCGTGGCGTTCATGGGCGGCCTCGCGATCGGCGGGCGCCTGTTCGGGGGCGTCGCCGATCGCACCGAACGGCCCATCGGCCTCTACGCGCGGCTCGAGTTGCTCATCGGCGTCTACGTCCTCTTCGTGCCGGCGCTGCTGCGGTTGGCGACGCGGGTCTACGTCGCGCTGGGCGTCTCGGCGGACGTGCGCAACGTCGGGCACACGGCGGTGCGGTTCGCGCTGTCGGTGGCGATCCTCGTCGTGCCGACGGTGCTCATGGGCGGCACGCTGCCGCTGCTCGTGCGCGCGCTCGTGCGCGAGCGATCCACGACCGAGCGACAGATCTCGGCGCTCTACGGCGTCAACACGCTCGGCGCGGCGGCGGGAACGCTCGCGGCGAACTACCTCCTGCTCCGGTTCCTCGGCATCTACGGCACGCTCGCGCTCGGTGCGCTGGGCAACCTCATCATCTTCGCGCGCGGGCGACGGCTGTCGCGTGAGTCCGAGCCGGCGCTGGCGGTCTCGTCGCCGGCGCCAGCGCCGATCCCCGCGGCTCAGGAGCCCGTGTCGTTTCGCCTCGCGCTCGTCGCGGTCTTCGTCACCGGCTTCCTGTCGTTCCTGTTCGAGATCGTCTGGACGCACCTGCTCGCGTGCATCGTGGGCCAGAGCGTCTACGCCTTCGGCCTCATGCTGTTCACGTTCTTGCTCGGCATCGCGCTCGGGAGCCTGTATCTCGTGCCCAGGCTCCTCGCCCAGGGATCTCGGCTCGGAGCGCTCGCGCGTCTCTTGCTCGGGCTCGGCGTGTTCGTGCTCGTGACGATTCCCCTGTGGGACAAGCTGCCTTACGTCTTCACCGCTGCGCTCGTCTTGCGGCCTGGGTTCTACGCGCGCGAGCTCGTGCGCGCGCTCGTGTGCGTGGCGATGCTGCTGCCGCCGTGCCTCGCGCTCGGCGCGGCCTTCCCGCTGCTCGTGAGCGCGTCGGCCCACGACCTGCGGCGGCTCGGCCGCGGCGTGGGCACCCTCTACGCCGTCAACACCGTGGGGTGCATCGTGGGCGCGATCGCCACGGGCTTTCAGCTGCTCGAGCGGTTCGGGTCGCGGCGGCTCCTGCTCTTCGGGGCGCTCGCGAGCGCGGCGCTCGGCCTCGCCTTCCTGCGCCGCGCCGCCGCTTCGACGACGACGCGCAAACGCGTGCTCGCCGGCGTGGCCGCCTTCGCCGCGGCGGCGTTGCTCATGCCCACGTGGGACCTGCGCGCGCTCGCTTCGGGACGCAGCCTCTACTTCGATCGCGGCTTCGGCGTGCGCGACGTGCTCTTCAGCGCGGAGGATGCGGAGGGCGGCTTCACGACCGTCACCGCCGACGAGAACGGCGACACCGTGCTCCGCACGAACGGCAAGTCCCAGGGCGACGATCACGGCGCTCTCGACGCTCAGCAGGGCATGGCGCTCGTGCCGACGCTCTTCGCCGAGAAGCTCGGGGACGCCCTCCAGATTGGGTACGGGACGGGCGCGACGGCGGGCGCCTTGAGCCGCTTTCCCTTCCGCCACATCGACGTCGCCGAGATGTCCCCCGGCGTCGTCGAGGCGGCGACGAAGTTCTTTCGGCCGATCAACTTCGGCGTGCTCGACGATCCGCGCGTCGAGCTCCACCTGAACGACGGCCGTAACCACCTGCTCCTCTCCTCGCGCCGGTACGACGTCATCTCGGTCTCCATCAGCACCATCACGTTCGCCGGCGCGGCCAGCGTGTTCGGCACCCAGTTCTACGAGCTGTGCAAGGCGCGCCTCGCGCCGGGCGGCGTGTTCCAGCAGTGGATTCAGCTTCATCACATCGATCGGACGGATCTCCTGGTGGCGTTCAACACTTTGAGGCAAGTGTTTCCGTACGTGAGCCTGTGGGTGCGGTCGGGGCACGGTCTGCTGATCGGGACGACGCGGCCCCAGGTCGTCGACTACCGGCGCGTCGAACAGATGAACGCCACGGCGGCGGCGGCGCCGCTCAAGGACCAGCTGCCGGCGCCGGACTTCTTCATGCTGCTCGCCGACCAGGCGCTCGATCCGAAGGCGGTCGACGGCGCGCTCCGCGAGCTGCGCGACGACTTCGGCGACCGCGTGGGCGACGCGCTTCTGCCTCACCTGGTGTCGAGCGACTACTTCCCTTACCTCGAGTACGCGACGCCCCTCGGGAGCGTGCTCTCCGACGCCCAGCTGGCCAACGAGCGGTGGCTCGAGCTCGCCGATCGCGGCGCGCTGCCTCCGCTCGTCAACGTCCCCGACGAGCGCGCGCGTCGTCGTGTCCTCGTGCTCGTCGCGTACCGCCGCCGCCGCTTCGATCGCGCGTTGCGCTTGCTCGAAGGTATGAACCTCGACGGCGATCCCGTCCTCGAGCACGTTCGCGCCTCATCCGCGCGCGGCGTGGCGGCGACCGACTACTGATCGCTCACGCGCTCACGTCGAGCATCGCGCAGTCCAGGCCCTCCTCGGAGGCGATGAGCTCGAGGGCCGTCGACACCTGCGCCGCCGGCCCCGACACGCGGGCGCCACGCTGCTCGAGCAGCTGCTGCAACATGCTGGCGATCAAATACTCATCCTCGACGATCGGCACGCGCGGCCTCGTCTTCCGATCCATCACCACTTCCGCCAAGAGGCCCGAAACATAGCTCAGAAAGGGCATTAAGCTGTTGGGCATGCTGAGGAGCCACCCGCCCGTGCAGGCCCCGTGGCCCGACGTCGCCTGGATCGATCTCGTCGATGCCACCGACGCGGAGCGCGCCGAGGTCGAGGCGGCGAAGCACCTGCACGTGCCCACGCTGGCCGAGGTCACGGAGATCGAGTCGACGAGCCGCGTGTTCTCGCGCGAGGGCGCGCTCTACCTCTCGATGCCGCTGCCGGCGGTCGTCGACGCGCCCAGCTCGATGAGCGCCGTCGGCTTCGTCGTCGCCGACAGCGTGCTGTTAACCGCGCGCTTCTCGAGCCACCCCGTCTTCGACGCCGTCTTCGAGCGGTGCAGCCGCGACCAGGGTCTGGGCCCGCGCGACATCTTCCTCGCGATCGTCGAGGGGCTCGTCGACCGCATCGCCGACATGCTCGAGCACGCGAGCGCGAAGCTCGACGCTCTGTCCGACGCCGCCTTTCGCGTCGAGGGACACCCGGGGCGATCGCCCAGCCGCGCGGGCGCACGCTTGCAAGAAGGGCTGCGGAAGCTCGGCATGTCGGGAAACTGGATCTCGCAGCTTCGAGACACGCTGCTCGGCGTGAACCGCATCGCCTCGTTCGTGGCCGAGACCGCCGAGAAGACGCTGACCGCCGAGCAGGCCACGCGGCTCAAGGCCGTGCGCGCCGACGTCGCGTCGCTGACCGACTACCAGTCGCACCTCGCGGGCAAGGTGCAGTTCCTGCTCGACGCGACGCTGGGCTTCATCAACATCCAGCAGAACGACATCGTCAAGACGCTCACGATCGTCAGCGTCGTGGGCGTGCCGCCGGTCCTGATCGCCGGCATCTACGGCATGAACTTCCAGCACATGCCCGAGTACGGCTGGCGCTTCGGGTACCCCTACGCGCTCGGCCTCATCCTCGTGAGCGCGCTGCTGCCCATCCTCTGGTTCAAGCGCCGCGGTTGGATGTAGCGGCCCGCTTGCGGCAAGATGCGCGACCCATGGGATCTCTGAAGGGCAAGCGCGCGTTTCTCACCGGGGCTTCGCAGGGCATCGGCGCCGCGATCGCCGAAGGGCTGATCGACGCGGGCGCCGACGTCGTCCTGCACTACTTCCAGAGCGACGCGACGCCGCGCGCGCTGGCGAAGAAGGCCGAGGCGCGCGGGCAGCGCGCATTGGTGCTGCAGGCTGACCTCCGCCAGGAGAAAGAAGCGACCGACGCCGTCGAAAAGGCGACGCGCTTCCTCGGCGGCCTCGACGTCCTCGTCAACAACGCCGGCTCGCTGGTCGCGCGCCGCAAGCTCGAAGAGGTCGACGTCGCCTTCTGGGACGAGGTCATCCGCATCAACCTCACGACGATGATGTTCGTGACCCGCGCGGCCGCGCCGGCTCTCGTCGCCGCCGGTGCTTCGAGCATCGTCAACATCGCGTCCCTCGCCGGTCGCAAAGGCGGCCACGGCGGCTCGCTCGTGTACTCGAGCGCCAAGGGCGCGATGATCACCTGGACGCGCGCGCTCGCCGCCGAGCTCGGCCCGAAGGGCGTGCGAGTCAACTGCGTCGCGCCGGGTCTGATCCTCGGCACGCGTTTTCACGACACGCACACGACGAAGGCGTCGGCCGACGAGACCGTTCGAGGCATCCCGCTCGGCCGCGGCGGCGTCGCCGAAGACGTCGCGCGCCCCGTGGTCTACCTCGCTTCCGAATACGACGGCTTCATCACGGGCGCGACGCTCGACATCAACGGCGGCGTCTACAGCGCGTAGACACGCGCAAATTGTGGCCATCAGTGTGGCGGCCGTGTAGCGTGGATCACGATGAGCTCCTCGCTTCGGTTGTTCGTTTCGTTCGTCTTGATCGCGAGCGTCGGCGCATGCGGCTCTAGCGGCAAGCCGACCACCGACGGCGGGAACGATGCGGCGCCCGAGGCCTCCGTCGAGGTTGGGCCCGAGGCCAGCCCGGACGCCGCCGTCGAGTCGGTTCCCGATGCGAGCGTCGACGTCCCCGCTGATGCCGCGACGGACGCGCTGACCGATGCCGCACCCGACGCGGCCGCGGACGCGCCTTCCGACGTCGTCGATGCGGCGGCCGAGGTGAACCCCGCATGCTCGACGATCGCGACGGACGCGACGCGCACGGTGCACCTCCGCATCACGGCCGACAACGAGTGCGACGTCTACGTGAACGGTTCGCTCACGGGCACGACGACGAGCTGGCCTTCGCCGGTCACGATGGACGTGTCGCTGTTCATCCACCCGGGGCGCGTCAACGTCATCGCGGTCGAGGGGCGCAACACCTCGAGCCAGGGCGGCCCGGATCGCGGCATCATCGGCGAGCTCGACGATCTGACCGACGGTGGCTCGAAGGTCGTCATCATCACCGACGCGACCTGGCGTTCGTCGAAGACCGTGGCCTCGGGCTGGCAGGGCGTCCTCTTCGACGACTCGGCGTGGGACATGGCCACGGTCGTGGGCGCGCATGGCGACGCTCCTTGGGGAGCGCTGCTCGGCGCCTCGGACGCGAAGTGGCTGTGGACCGCTCCCATCCCCACCTCGACGGCCGACAAGCCGGACCTCGAGACGGGATACTTCCGGAAGCGCTTCTTCTTCGGCTTCGACGGCGAGGTCTCCGCGACGCCCGGCTGCCCTCTGGTCGCGCCGAATCAGTAGCGCGTGTTCTTCGACCGCGCCTTCGGGCGTCTCGTCGATGCCGCGGCGGCCTCCCGCCAGTCGTCGTCGGTCAGGAGGCCCTCGATCGTCGCGAGGGGCACCTGCAGCGACGCCGCGCGAAGGTCCAGATCACGCCAGAGGTCCCCGACGTCGGCGAGGCGGGCCGCCATGTCGCGGAGGCCGAACGAGCGCGGGTCGACCGTCCCGCGCTCGATCTCCTCCCAGCGGCACGGCGCCGAGACGGGCGCGCCCGGCTTGGGCCGAACGGCGTAGACGGCGGCGAAGGTCGCGCCGCGTCCGTTGCGGCCCGTGTCGATGAGGATGCGCTCGCCGCGATCGCTCTTGATGAACTCTTGGGTGAAGAGGGTGGGGTGGCGCTTGGCGAGCACGGCACCCGCGCCGTGCGCGAACCGCCGCACGTCGTCGAAGTCGAGGCTCCCGTCGAGCGGCACGACGACGTGGAACCCCTTCGAGCCCGACGTCTTCACGAAGCTCGGCAACCCGAGCTCGTCCAGCAACGCGCGCACGGCCAGCGTTCCCTCACGCAGCGACGCCGCGTCGTCGCGGGAGGGGTCGAGGTCGAAGACGCAGAGATCCGGCGCGTCGAGCTTGGGCGCGCGGGACGTCCACACGTGCGGCGTCACCGTGTTTTGGTTGACGATCCAGGCGAGCGAGCGCGCGTCGCCGACGAGCGGGTAGTGCACGACGCGGCCGTCTCTCCCGTCGACGGCGATGCGCTCGAGCCATTCGGGGAAGCCCTTCGACACATCCTTCTGGATGAACCCTTTGGCGCCGATCCCCGCGGGGAAGCGCTCCATCGTCACCGGCCTGTGCGCGATGTGCGGCACCATCACCGGCGCGACGGCGTCGTAGTACGCGGCGAGCTCGCCCTTCGTGATGCCGTCGTCGGGGAACAGCACCTTGTCGGGATGGGTGATCACGCGCGCTCCCTCACAACGTCGCGCGCGGCCTTGTCTTCGCGCAGGCCCACGAGCCGAGGGTGCCGGAGCTTGTCGTGCGACGTCCATTCCATGAACGCGACCTGCACGACGACCTCGGGCTTCACCCAATGGACGCGATCTCGCGGCAAACCCGCGCCCCGCGTGAAAGGCGGCCGGTCGATCTCGAGCGCGTCGAGGCGGGCCCGCAGCGCGCGCAGCAACGCGCCGTCGAGCCCGGTCCCGACCTTGCCCGCGAAGACGAGCGCCGCGCCCTCCCAGTGGCCCACGAGCAGCGCGCCGAGCCCGACGCGCGTGCCGCGCGGATCGGTGAAGCCGCCCACGACGAGCTCCTGCGACGCCTCGATCTTCATCTTGAGCCAGTGCGGCGACCGGCGGTGCTCGTAGGGCGACCCGCGGCGCTTGGCGATGACGCCCTCCCAGCCTTCGGCGGCGGCGCGCTCCCAAGGTGCGGCGTCGTCGAGCCACGCCGTGCGAGCGAGCGGAGAGGTGAGCGGCAGGGCCTCGAGGTGCGCGCGGCGCTCTTCGAGCGGCCGCGCCGCGAGGTCACGGCCCTCGAGCCACGGGACGTCGAACACGTGGTATCCCACCGCCGCGTTCGCGCGCCACACGCCGAGCGCCTCGCCGTCGAGGACGACGTCACGCACGGGCAGCGCCGCGATCGCCTTCACGATCGAAGGATAGGCCTCGTTTTGCGGAAGGCGATTCCGCGAGAGCAGCCGCACCTCGGCGCCGTCCTTGAACGCGAGCAGGCGGATGCCGTCGAGCTTGCGTTCGAAGACCCACTCCGGCCCCGCGAAGCGCTCGCGCGTCAGCGTCGCCGCCATCGGTTCGATCCACTCGGGCACTGGCGCCACGCGCTCGATCTAGCGCGGTCGCGCGGCGACAGCCATTTCGTTGGCGTGGCCGACGAACGCGCGGACCCTTGTCGTCGGACCGCGACGACCCAGGTTCACTCAGTACATGTTCGAACGTTACTTCGTCGTCCTTGGTTTGATGGCGTTTGCTGGGTGTGGGTCGATCTCCGCGACCGCTCAGACGGGGAGCGACGGTGCGGCCCCGGACAGCGCTTTCGTGCTCGTCTCGTCGCCGGACGCTTCTACCGACGCTTCGTTGGATGACGGTTCGGCGTCTTGCGCAAGCGGTTGTCCCTCGCGCGGATGCTCGGGCGGGACGGTGCTTTGCGGATCGGAGTGCAAGGCGACGACGAGCGACAGTGAGAATTGCGGCGGCTGCGGCAAGGCCTGCGCCGCCGACCAGATCTGCAGCGGCGGCGTCTGTGTGTGCCCGCTCGGACAAACGTCCTGCGGCGGCGCGTGCGTCGACGAGCGGTCGAGCGTCACCCATTGCGGCGCGTGCGGCGTCAGCTGCTCGTCGAACCAGGTCTGCGACATCGGCTCGTGTGCGACGTCCTGCGCGACGGGGCTGACCGCCTGCGCGGGTGCCTGCGTCTCGTTGCTGTCCGATTCGAACAACTGCGGCGCGTGCGGCACGGCCTGCAAGAGCGGATCGACCTGCAGCAACGGCTCGTGCGTGTGTTCGAGGGGAATCGCGTGCCAGGGCACGTGCGTCGACCCGTCCAGCGATCTGCGCAACTGCGGCGCGTGCGGCCATGCGTGCGGCGCCAATCAAGTGTGCAGCGCGGGGGCGTGCGCGTCCGCTTGCGGAACCGGCCTCAGCGACTGCAACGGCGCGTGCGTCGACACGAGCAGCAACCCCGCGAGCTGCGGCGCGTGCGGCTACGCCTGCCCGGGCGACACCACGTGCTCCGGCGGCAAGTGCGTCTGCACCGGCGGTCGCACGCGCTGCAACGGTCAGTGCCTCGATCTCCGCAGCGACGCGACCAGCTGCGGAAGCTGCGGCAAAGCCTGCAGTGGGAGCCAGGTCTGCTCCCAGGGGCAGTGCGTGACGACGTGTCCGCAGGGCGCGACCGCTTGCGGGGCCGCCTGCGTCGACACGACCAGCGATCCCGACAACTGCGGCACCTGCAGCCGGCGATGCACGACGGGCATGATCTGCTCGGCGAGCGCGTGCGGATGCGCCTCCGGCACCCAGCTCTGCGGGGGCGTTTGCCTCTCGACCTCGGCCGACGTCAGAAACTGCGGCGCTTGCGGAGTGACTTGCAAGAGCGGGCAAGTCTGCAGCGCCGGCGTCTGCACCAACGTCTGCCCGACCGGGGCCATGCTCTGCTCGGGGAGCTGCGTCGACGTCACGCACAGCCAGACGAATTGCGGCGGATGCGGCGTGGCGTGCACGGGCGGCACGTCGTGCACGGCGGGCGCCTGCCTTTGTCCGGGAAGCGCCAAGCTCTGCGCCGGAAGCTGCACCGACACTCAGAAAGACGCGTCGAACTGCGGCAGCTGCGGTCACGCGTGCGCCCTGGGAGAGGTCTGCGACACGGGGATGTGCAAATCGATCTGCGGCGCCGATCAAACGTTCTGCACCTCGGCCTGCACGAACCTTTCGAGCGATCCGGCCAATTGCGGCGCCTGTGGCGTCGCGTGCTCGTCAGGACAGAAGTGCCAGGCCGGGGCTTGTCTGACGATGTGCACGGGCGATCAAAAGCTCTGCTCCGGCGCTTGCGTGAGCACGCAGACAGACGCCGCGAACTGCGGCGCGTGCGGGCAGGCGTGCGCGAGTGGCGTCTCCTGCCAGGCCGGTCATTGCGGCCCAACCTGCAAGGGCGCCGAGATCGCCTGCGGCGACGCTTGCGTCAACCCGAAGAACGATCCCGCGAACTGCGGCGCCTGCGGCACGGCCTGCCCGACCGGTTCGATGTGCATGCAAGGCAGCTGTTCGGGGGCCGGGCCGGGCGCCGGGCCCTGAGGCTCGCTGCACGTCCCTAGGGTCCCGGTCGACGGCGCTGGCACTGTTTCCGAAGAGACACGCGACGTCCCCGGGTCGATGCGCGCGGGCGACGGGCGTCCATCAAGGCTCGGCAACGATCCGCAACGCGAAAACCAGCACCGCAATGCTCATTGCGGCGGTAACACGACAGGACGCAACGTTCACGCCTTCCCAATGTTCGACCAGGCAACGATGTAGGCAAAGCGGCGGTGAAGACCGGGATGTAGGAGGAATGATCGCTTGAGTCGTTCCAAAATGATTGCGATTTCTGCAAGGGAGGTGCATTTGGTTCTGCGTCAATCCTAAATGACAAAAGGGGCGTGATATGTCGCGTGTTCGAATCGGGGTATCCCTCGGGGCGGTTCTGCTGTTCTACGTGGCGGGCTGTGGTGACAGCGCGACGGGCAATGAAGGTCGCGATGGCGCGAGCGACCAATCTGCAGACATAGGGGACGCGAACCCCATCGACGCAAACGACGCTGGAACCAACACCGTGGATGCCACGGACGCCGTGGATGCCACGGACGCCGCGGATGCCTTGGACGCCGTGGATGCAGCGGATGCCACGGATGCCGCGGATGCCGTCGTCGATTCGAACGATGCCCGAGATGCAAGTGACGCGGGTGACGCGGGTGACGCGAGTGACGCGGGCGATCCATGCGCCGTCGGTCACGGCGGTTGCGATCCTCTCGTGACGTGTACCAGCGCCTCGGGCAGCGTCACGTGCGGCGCCTGCCCGACGGGCTACACGGGCACCGGCGCGACGTCGTGCACGGACATCAACGAGTGCCTGACCAACAACGGCGGCTGCGATCCTCTCACGACCTGCACCAACACGGCGGGCTCGCGGACGTGCGGCGCCTGCCCGACGGGCTACACGGGGTCCGGCGCGACGTCGTGCACGGACGTCAACGAGTGCCTGACCAACAACGGCGGCTGTGATCCTCTCGCGACGTGCACCAACACGGCCGGGTCGCGGACGTGCGGCGCCTGCCCGACGGGCTACACGGGCACGGGCGCGACGTCGTGCACGGACATCAACGAGTGCCTGACCAACAACGGCGGCTGCGATCCGCTCACGACGTGCACCAACCCGGCCGGGTCGCGGACCTGCGGCGCCTGCCCGACGGGCTATACGGGCACGGGCGCGACGTCGTGCCCGGACTTCAACGAGTGCCTGACCAACAACGGCGGCTGTGACCCCCTCACGACCTGCACCAACACGGCCGGGTCGCGGACGTGCGGCGCCTGCCCGACGGGCTACACGGGCACGGGCGCGACGGCGTGTACGGACATCGACGAGTGCCTGACCAACAACGGCGGCTGCGATCCGCTCACGACGTGCACCAACACGGCCGGGTCGCGGACGTGCGGCGCCTGCCCGACGGGCTACACGGGCACGGGCGCGACGTCGTGCACGGACATCGACGAGTGCCTGACCAACAACGGCGGCTGTGACCCCCTCACGACGTGCACCAACACGGCCGGGTCGCGGACGTGCGGCGCCTGCCCGACGGGCTACGTCGGTTCCGGCGCAACCAGCTGCGTCCTTTACCGCACGAGTTGTTACCAGTACCTCCAGCTCGGCCCGAGCACCGGCGACGGCCTGTACACGATCGACACGGACGGCTCCGGACCGAACGCGCCGGTCCAGGTCTACTGCGATATGACCAACGGCGGCTGGACGCAGATCCTCGATCAGGACGTCGCGGTCAGTGGTGGCTACCTCTCGTCGGCGCAATGGCGGGCGGGCGTAGCGACGACGGCGCCGAACGCCGGTCAGTGGAGCATTCTCAACCGCATCTCCGAGCTCGAGAACAGCAACCTGACCTTCGAGTTCCGAATGACCTACGGAACCGACCAGACGAACTTCATTCAATGGGTGCAGACGGGCGACCCCAGCACGGGGACCCGCGGCACCTTGTCCAACATCGTCGAGAGTCCCACCAATCAGTCCGGTTGTGGGCCGTTCGTGGGGCTTGCCAACGATGGCCAAGGCGAATCGGCGTGGGACGGAGATGCAGGTGGTTGCTGGTGGTTTGCCGTCGGCAGCAGCGGCTCGTTCGGGCCCGGTGGAATCCCCGTCGTCAATGGCTCGGACGGCGGACAGATCGTCACGAACCGCGTGCGGTTGTACGTTCGAACGCGCTGACCCTTCCTCCGTCCAGGGCCCGCGCCGACGTCTGACGCGCGGGCCGACGGACTTCACCGCGGCGAGCCGCTGCTCAACGTCCGAGCCTCACCGCACGGACGGCAGGGCCGTCCTGTCCACTTACGAAGAAACCCGGTGTCGAAAATCTCGTGGAGCTGAACGGGATCGAACCGTCGGCCTCCTCAATGCCATTGAGGCGCTCTCCCAGCTGAGCTACAGCCCCGAGACCGACTCGCGTCGGCACGGGTTAACTAGCAGTCCCCGCGGCGGAGGTCAACGGCGGCGTCGGGGCTTGCGCGTCAGGGTGGTGGCGGGGGGAAGAGGCTCTCGAACAGGGGGCGGCCGCGGAGGCGGTCCCAGTCGTTGGCGAGGTAGAGCTCGCGCAGGCGGTAGGGCTCGATCTGATGCGGGGCGGGGCGAAGCACGAGGGTTTCCAGCCAGCCGAGGGCGGCGTCGTCGTCGCCGAGGGCGGCGGCGCAGGCGGCGAGGGGGAGGGCGAGGTCGGGGTTGTGGCGGTCGGCGTCGGCAAGGTGGGCGCGGGCGCGCGCGAGCAAGGCGGCGTCGCGCGCGCCGGCGGCGGCGTGGGTCGCGCACAGCCACAGGTAGAGCGGCGCCTCGCTCCCGCGACCGGGAGCGCGCAGCGCATCCTCGAACGCGGCGCGCGCGCGCGCGTACAGCGGCTCGGGCACGTGGCCCGTCGACGCGCGCACGACCATGAGCTTGTCGCGCAGCAGCTGCGCCTCATCGAGGGGCGCGAGCGACGTCACGACGGATTCGAAGCGGCCGCGGCGGGGGATCGTGCTCGCCAGGATGAGCGAGCGCTGCCGTTCGCGCGTGGCCTTCTCGACGGCGCGCGCGAGCGCGGGCGTCGGGTGAACGCGCGCGGCCGTCGACCACGCGGCGCCGGCTTGCTCGTACAGGGCGGCGGCCTCTTCCCAGCGCCGTTCGCCGTCGAGCGCGACGGCGCGCTCGAAGGTGGCGCTGGGGACGGCGCGCTCGAGCGGCGCGCCGAGCCCGGGCTGAGGCGCGACGACGATCGTCGTCGTCTGACCTGGCGTCAGCGTGTACGCGTCGCCGGCGCGCGCGATCAACCACACGACGAGCGGCAGCACCGCGGGACTCTAGCCCGAACCCGCGCGAACCGGCATAGTAGCGCGACCCATGATCGAGGCGGCGACGGTGAAGCGACTCGTGCGAGGCGCGCTCCTCGCGGCGGCGGTGGGCGCGGGCGGGTGCCGCGCGGGGCTCGGTGGCGCATCGACGCCCGCGGCCGTCGCCGACGTCGCGCCGAGCGGCGGCGTCGTCGAGCGCGGCGAGCCGAGCGCGATCACGGCGCTCGCGTTCCGCGCGCCCACGCTGGTGGCGGGGACGGCGCGCGGCGTGCGCTTGTGGGAAGGCGAGCGCGGTAACGAGGACGAGTACGAGACCCTCGGCCCCGATGAAGGCCTTCCCGGCAACGGCGTCACGGCGATCGGCCTCGACGGCGATCGCAACGTCTGGGTCGCCACCGACGCCGGCATCGGTCGGTTTTCGCGCGCGGCGAAGGCTGAAGGTGCTGCGAGCGCGTGGCGCTATCAAGCGATGGGCGGGCTCGCCGGAATCACGACGCTCGCGCCGACGACCAGCGGGCGCGACGTGCTCGCCTGGGCGGGCGGCGCCGACGGCTTGTACCGCGGCGACGGCACGAGCTGGACCCCCGTCGACGGCGTGCGCGGCTTCATCGTGTCGTCGCTCGACCTCGACGCCGACGGCCGCTCGGCGTGGGTGGGCACGCGCGCGCGCGGGCTCTTCCACGTCGACGCGTCGGGCGCGCGCGAGGTGCCCGTCGGCGAAGACCCCGCCGCGATCGAAGAGATCGTCGGCACGGCGCTCACCGCGGTCGGCACGCGCGTCGCGGCGGCCCGCGCGCCCAGCGGCTCGCGCCTCATTTTTCTCGAAGAGGGTGACGCGCAGTCGTTCCGCGCGCAGCCGGACGTTCGCATCGCGGGCATCGTCGACACGGGCCACGGCGCCGAGCTCGTCGCGGGGCCCGTCGGCGCCGAGCGCGCGTACGCGCTGCAGCTGCTCGAGGCGGGCGAGCCGCCTCCGCCCGGCGGCCTGCGCTTCGTGTCGGTCAAAAAGGGCACGGCGAGCGCGCGCCTCAAGGACCGCTGGGTCGCCGTGCCGCTCGACGTCGCCGTGCCGCCCGGCGTGTCGGCCGTCGCGGGCGGCGCAGGCGAGCTCTTCGTGGGGACGACGCACGTCGGGGTCGCGCGCGCCGCGAAAGGCCGGCCCGCCTACCTCGCGGGCGCGTCGCTCGTCGGCGACGCCGATCGCCTCACCGTCGCGTGCGCGTCCCCGGCGCGTTGCTTCGCCGTCACCGACGGCCCGCGCGCCTGGCTCACCGACGGTGACATCTACAAAGAGGTGGCCGTGGGCGAGGCCGACGACGCGACCGTGCTCGCCGTCGTCACCGATCGCGCGGGCACCATTTATGCGCTGTCGTCCGAACCGAAATACGCGGGCCTCGTCATCACGCGCCTCGCGCGCGCGGCGGCGGCCAGCGCGCGCGCCTCGGCGAGCGGCGATCTTTGGAAGGGCTTTCAGCGCGTGCCGCTCACGCTGCCGGCGCCCGGCCCGGGCATCTCGTTCGCGGCGATCTCGCCCGCAGGGGTGCTGTGGGTCGGGCTGCGCGCGCACAGCGCCGGCGGCAATGTCGACGACGGCGGCGACGTGAGCGCGGGCGCGCTCGAGCTCGATCTCGCGAGCCATCACGCGATTCACCACCGCGCGCTCGCGGCGGGCGAGCGCGGCACGCCCGAGATGCTGCCGCTTCCGGCGGCGCTCACGAACATCTTCTTCGAGCCGAACGCGACGTGGTTCTCGTCGCTCTCGGGCGTCACGCGCTTCAGCGAGGGCGAGCTGCGGCGCTGGGGCGAGAACGAGGGCCTTCGCAGCGAGCTCGTGCACGGGGTCGCGCGCGGCGCGGGCGACACATGGTGGGCCGCGACGTCGGAGGGCCTCGCGCGCCTCGAGGGCGGTTCGTGGCGTGCTTACGGCGGCGGCGAGGACGCGGTCGTCGCGACGCGCGCGATCGTGCGTGGGCCGAGCGGTGGCGAGCTCTGGGTCGCGACGGCCAAAGGTTTGAGGCGGTTGTCGCCCGCCGACGTGACCGCGGGCCGCGACGGCGAGACCGTTCTCCCGGGTGACTTTCGCGACGTCACGTTCGACCGCACGGGCCGCGCGTGGGCGCTCTCGTCGTCGGCGATCGCGCTCGTTTCCTCGTCGACACCGACGCGCTGACCGAGAAGACAGCGTCGGGGTCCCGACGACAGGGGCACCCGCCCGCACATGTGCGACAACGCAACACCCACGCGTTCAGATGCGTTTTTTCGTCGCGCGATGTGCACGACGATCCGTCGGACATTTGATACTGTTCCCGCGTGCCCGCGACTAACGAAGGTCGATTGGCTGAACCGGAGATCCCCGACGTTCTGCCGTTGCTGCCGATTCGCGATCTCGTCGTCTTCCCCTACATGATCGTTCCGCTGCGCGTGACGCGGCCGGTGTCGATGGAAGCGGTCACGAAGGCGCTCGAAGCCGACGAGCGTCTCTGCTTCCTCGTCGCGCAGAAGAACGCCAACGACGACGATCCCGGCCCCGGCGCGTTCTACCGCACGGGCACGATCGGGATGATCATGCGCATGCGCAAGCTGTCCGAGGGCGGGCTCAAGGTGCTCGTCCAAGGCCTGTGCCGCGCGCGCATCCAGCGCTTCGTTTCGGAGTCGCCGTGCTACCGCGTGCGCATCGATCGCATGGACGATCGCCAGCTCGTGCGCTCGGTGTCGCTCGAGGCGCTGCTGCGCTCGGTGCGCCAGAACATCGACAAGCTCTCGGGCCTCGGCAAGTCGATCCAGCCCGAGCTGTCGATGGTCGTTCAGAGCGTCGACGATCCGGGCCGCATGGCCGACCTCGTCTCGTCGAACCTCACGCTCAAGGTGCCCGAGGCGCAGGACCTGCTCGAGCTCGACGAGCCCGTGCAGCGCCTCACGCGCGTCAACCAGACGCTGGAAAAAGAGATCGGCATCCTCGAGGTGCAGTCGCAGATCCAGAACAAGGCGCGCGAGGAGATGTCGAAGACCCAGCGCGACTACTACCTGCGCGAGCAGCTGCGCCAGATCAAGAGCGAGCTCGGCGACGGCGACGTCCACGGCGAAGAGGTCGAGGAGCTCCGCGCGAAGATTGTCCGCGCGGGGTTGCCCGAGGAGGCCAGAGTCGAGGCCGACAAGCAGGTGCGCCGCCTCGATCAGATGCACTCGGAGAGCGCCGAGGCCGGCGTGCTGCGCACGTACATCGACTGGCTCGTCGACCTGCCCTGGAACGCGTCGAGCGAGGATCGCCTCGACATCGAAGAGGCGCGCCGCATCCTCGACGAGGATCACTACGACCTCGAGCCGATCAAAGAGCGCATCCTCGACTACCTCGCCGTGCGCAAGCTGCGCGCGGGCGCGCACGGGCCGATCCTTTGTTTGCTGGGCCCGCCCGGCGTCGGCAAGACGTCGCTCGGGCGCTCGATCGCGCGCGCCATGGGCCGCAAGTTCGTGCGCATCTCGCTGGGCGGCGTGCGCGACGAGGCCGAGATCCGCGGTCACCGCCGCACCTACGTCGGCGCGATGCCGGGACGATTCATTCAGGCCCTCAAGCAGGCGGGCACGAACAACCCCGTGCTGCTGCTCGACGAGGTCGACAAATTGGGCGCCGACGTCCGCGGCGATCCGTCGGCGGCGCTGCTCGAGGTCCTCGACCCCGAGCAGAACCACAACTTCCGCGACCACTACCTGGGCGTGAACTTCGATCTGTCGAAGGCGGTGTTCCTCGCGACGGCGAACCAGCCCGAGACGATCCCGCCGCCGCTGCGCGATCGTATGGAGACGCTGCGGCTGTCGGGCTACAGCGAAGAAGAGAAGCTCGTCATCGCCGAGCGCTACCTCGTGCCGAAGCAGGTGTCGGAGGCGGGGCTCACGGCGAACGACATCGTCATCGGGCGCGACGTCATTCGGCGCATGGTGAGCGAGTACACGCGCGAGGCGGGGTTGCGCGAGCTCGAGCGCCTCGTGGCGCAGCTCGCGCGCAAGGTCGCGAGGCGCGTCGTCGAGACCCAGGCGACACGCGAGGCGAGCCGCGGCGACGATCGCCGGCGCGCGGGCGGCCCCGTCATCGACGCCGAGGAGCTGCCGACGTTCCTCGGGCCGCCGCGCTACCTCGCGGCCGAGCGCCGCGGCGCCGACGAGATCGGCACCGTCAACGGCCTCGCGTGGACGCCCTATGGAGGCGAGGTGCTGCACATCGAGGCGCAGACGATGGCGGGCAAGGGCTCGCTCATCCTCACCGGCCAGCTGGGCGACGTCATGAAAGAGTCGGCGCAGGCTGCGCTCTCGTTCGCGCGCGCCTACGCGCTGACGCTGGGCCTCGGCACCGAGTTCTACGCCAACCGCGAGATCCACATCCATGTGCCGTCGGGCGCCGTGCCCAAGGACGGCCCATCGGCCGGCGTCACGATGGCGTGCGCGCTCGTGTCGCTCATCTCGGGCATCCCCGTGCGCCACGACGTGGCGATGACGGGCGAGCTCACGCTGCGCGGGAAGGTGCTGCCGATCGGCGGCCTGAAAGAGAAGCTGCTCGCCGCCGTGCGCATGGGCATCACGACCTGCATCATCCCCGCGGGCAATGCGCACGAGCTGTCGGAGATCCCGCCGCACGTCATGACGAGGCTGACGGTGAAGCCGGTGCGCACCGTCGACGAGGCCCTCGACATCGCCCTCGCGCGCCGCCCCCACAGCAAAGACTCCGACAAGGAAGACCCGGGCGACGAGAGCGGCAAGACGAAGATCGGCGGCCGCACCCGCAAGAACACCCGCAGCGGTATGGCTTAGCTCGTCGCGCGCAGCAGCGCTGACGCGGCGATGATCCCGCTCTCGACATCCCCCTCGCGCGCGCTCGGCGCGTCGTGTGTGGGGAAGAGCTTCTTGTCGAACAGGTGCGACGGGTTCACGTTGCCGAGCGCGGCGAGCATCGTCTGCCGCAGCGTCGGGTGCTTCGCTTCCAGCTCGCCGAGGAGCGCCTTCATCTGCTTGCGCTGCGCCTCGGACTGCGAGCCGCACAGGTTGCACGGCAGGATGGGGAACGCGCGCTCCTTCGCGAAGGCGGCCAGCGTCGGCTCGGCGCAGTAGATGAGCGGGCGGATGACCACGTGGCGGCCGTCGTCGCTCACGAGGCGCGGCGGCATGGTCGCGAGCTTGCCGCCGAAGAAGAGGTTCAGCATCAGCGTCTCGAGCGCGTCGTCGCGGTGGTGGCCGAGCGCGATCTTGTTGCAGCCGAGCTCGGTCGCCGCTTCGTACAAGATGCCGCGGCGCAGGCGCGAGCACAGCGAGCAGTAGGTCTTCCCCTCGGGGATCTTGTCGGTGACGATGCTGTAGGTGTCCTCGTGGATGATCCGATGTGGGATGCCCTCGGCGCGCAGCCACGCCTCGAGCGGCGCGCCGTCGTACCCCGGATGACCCTGATCGATGTGCACCGCGACGAGCTCGAAGCGGATCGGCGCGCGCTTCTGCAAGTCGCGCAGCAGCACGCACATGGCGTAGCTGTCCTTGCCTCCAGACATGGCGACGAGGAGCCGATCTCCTTCTTGAAGGAGATGGAAGTCCATGAGGGCACGCCCCATGTCGCGCGTCAGGCGGCGCTCCAAATGGACGGGCAAGGCGACGGGCAGGGCGTTGGCGAGGGGATCGTCGGACAAGCGGGGCATGCTACCCTCAAAAAGGCTCTCCGACCACGCATGCCGCCGCGTTCACACCCTCGCGTTCGTCGCAACGGCTGGGCCTGGGCCGCCGGGGGATCCCTCGTGGTCCACGCCTTGGTGCTGGCGACGCTGGCGCGGGGCGGTGCGCCGAACGCGCCCGACACCGACACGGTCGTCGTCGAGCTGACGGCCGACGCGCCGAATGTCCCGGCGGCCGCGGCGCCAGCCCCGCGCGAGGCGCTGCCCGACCCGCCGCTGCCGTCGTCGGACGAAGCTCCGGTCCCGCGCCCGCTCGACGCGCCCGAAGGGGATCGCGACAACGCCGTCTCGCGAACGGTCGCGCCGCACGTCGGCGACGGACGTGAGCGCGAGGCGCCCGCTCCCGATCGCGGCGACGACGGCGGCCACGCGGGCGACGTGGCGACGCGCCACGATCGTTCGACGCTGCAGTCGCGCATCGCCGACGCGAACGACGCCGCGCAGCCGTCGCACCTGCGCACGTCGGCGCGCTCGTCGTCGCCGCAGGCCGTGCGCCGCGAAGCCAAGACGGGCGTCGGCGATTCGGTCCGCACGAGCGAGGCCTCGCGCGCGCCCAGCGCCGCGACGCCCGATCGCCTGCCTTCGCCCGAAGCGGCGCCCGACGTCGCGGGACCGGCCGCGGGCGCGAAGGACGCCGCGCGCGTCGAGGCGCGATCCATCCCGCGCGTGAGCGATCACCCGACCGCCGACCAAGGCGTGGGCCCGCTCGCCGCCGAAGGGGGCGCGCGCTCGTTCGACGTCGAGGCGCGCGGGCGCGTCGCCGACGATCGGACGCGTCGCGCGGCCTCGAACGCCGCCGAGCTCGGCATCACCGACTACTCGCACGCGGGCGCGCCGGCTGCCGCCGATTCCCTCGACGGTCACGGCCCCGGCGTCGCGCCCGGCGCCGTCTCGCACCCGTCCGAGGGCACGTCGCCCGCGCTCTTCGGCGCGCGCGCGCCCGACGCCGTCGGCGCCGACGCCGCGCGCCGCACGCGCGAGCGCGAGTACGACCGTTACCGCCAAGGCATCGCGCGACGGCTCGGTGACAAGCTCGTGTTCCCGCGGCAGCTGCTCGTCCACCTCGAGCAGGGCGAGACGGTCGTCACCTTCGTCGTGCACGACGACGGCACGCTGGGCGCGCGTCCCCACGTCGTGAAGTCCTCGGGATTCCCCGAGTTCGACTCCGAAGCCGTCGACGTCGTCGTGCGCGCCGCGCCCTTCGGCCGCCGAGCCGAAAAGGGTGATCTCACGATCTCTCTACCCGTGACGTTCGAGAACCCCGTGGTTCGCTAGGTTGCCAGCTCGATAGGCATGGCGCCGCGGCGGGCTTAAACTAGGGAGTTGAGGTAGGTCGCCGGTGAGTTCTCCCCGCCAGCCTTCGGGTTCGCCAGTGGCCGCGCCGTCGCGCGCGGCGACGCCCCCGTCTCGCCGGCGCTCGCCCTGGTTCTGGCTGGTCCTCGCCCTCGTCGCGCACGCCGAGCTGTTGCTGTTGCTGGGCGGCGGCTTCTACGTGTTCGCGCCGCGCGACGCCGACATCCAGCGCGATCTCGCGAACAAGAGCGGCGAGTCGATCGACGTCTCGACGCTCGACGACGAGACCGCGCGCAAGATCCTCGCCGAGCTCGACGACGAGGCCGAGAAAGCGAAGGAAGAGCAGGCCAAGAAGGAGGTCGACTCGACCAAGGCGCCCGGGCAGGTCATCGACTTACCGAAGCCCCTCGAAGAGCGGCGCCCCGATGACGCGCGCTTCGCGGGCGAGTACGACAGCACGGTCGCGAAGGAGACGCACAAGCTCGGCAAGTTCGACGAGCACGCGCGCCAGGGCACGAACGTCGGCGAGACGCAGGACGTGAAGCACGCGGCCCCGCCTTCGCCGCCCGATGGCCGCCTCGCGATGCGCACCCCCGATCTCGGGCGCGTCATGCGCGCGGCCGGCCCGCCGGCGCCGCGCGCCGAGGCCCACGCCGCCGGTTCGAGCTACGGCGTCGCCGAGCCGGGCGAGATCGCGCCCGACGGGTCGATCGCGCGCCTCGGCAAGGCCGAGCCGCCGCAGCCCACGGGCGGCGGGTTGCCTGCGGGCGGACGCCCCGCGCTCACGCCGACGATCGAGCAGCTCGCGCGCGTCGTCGGCGGCAGCACGCAGGACGCGCTCCAGGACGTCGACGAGGGCGAAGAGACGGCGCTCAACTCGAAGAAGTGGCGCTTCGCGAGCTTCTTCAACCGCGTGAAGAAGCAGGTCTCGGAGCACTGGCACCCCGAAGAGGCGTACCGCCGGCGCGACCCCACGGGCGCCGTCTACGGCCGCCAGAACCGCTACACCGAGCTGCGCATCACCCTCAAGCCCGACGGCCGCCTCGCGAACGTCGGCGTGAACCTGCCGTCAGGTCTCGAGTTCCTCGACGACGAGGCGATCTCGGCCTTCAAGGACGCGCAACCGTTCCCCAACCCGCCGCGCCAGCTCCTGGAGAACGACGGCAACATCAAGTTCAGCTTCGGCTTCCTCTACGACCTCAACGGCCCGCCGCAGATGCGCTGGTTCAAATACAACAACTAATGCGCCTCGCTTTTTAGGGGACGGCAGGCCCTCTCGAGTCTATTCCGTGAGGTTGCGAGCAGCGCCCTTCAGATGTGCACCTTCTTCACGGTAACGTCGCAGGCGAAGCCTACCCGGCAGCGAGACGTTTCGGAAGGTCAAGGTCACGATGGGGACGATCAACATGAAACGGGAACCGGTCGCCTCAGAAAAACGGCAATCTTTCCATAGAGCGTGCCTTGGAGCGCGATCAATGTGTGCTCGATATCTACGCCTTTACCGAGCTTGCTTGTCCACTTGCCACTCAAGAGTTGCCGTGCGGCGTGTTTCGGTACCCCAGAATCGCTCGCGTAGAGCACGATTTTTTCGTAGCCAGGCTCAACGCGAGAGTCCGCGCATCGTGTGAAGCCCACCGTCTCGTACGCGCGGACGTAGGCATCGACTGTCAGTTCGTGAGGGGCGCCGTCAGGCCAATATCCGGCAGGAGACAACGGCTCCCACCAACGTTCGGACTCCCCAGCAGCCCACGCAATGCAGTTGTAGGTCGGTGTTTGTGCGCTCGTGATTTTGTAAGAAGATCCGCGCAAGCGCGGAAACGCCAACTCGAGCTGCTTCTTAAGGGCTCGCTCGTCGAGCCTCAGGCGAGGAGTCCTTTGTCCTTGCCCCATCGGATCCAGGCATCAGCGATCAGCGATAGACGACCGTGAGCGTCCGGAGGAACAGGATCTACCCCGGTGATCTTCGTCAGGGCATGGGTCCAGTGATCTGGTTGTGAACGCATTGCCTTGAGGAGGAGAGGAAGCACCGATTCACCAAGTTCGATGATTCGAATATAGGCTGGGTGATCGAACTGTTCGGCCAGAGAGGAACTAAACATCGTCTCCGTGCGCCACTCTTCGGCGAGCCTTTCAAATTCCGAACTTACGTCGGCCGACGCTACAAAGTCTGCTTTCGTTGCGTCCTGTGAACGTCGGATTCCGTTAGGGGGAGCGGTCGCTTCAGAGGTCCGCGGAATGACCAAAGTCATAGAGGCGAAGATGCCAATCGCGGCACTCAACTTCAGGCCAGTCCTGACGGTCTTAGCGCGTGTCCTTCGTGTCGATTCGGTGGATAGGCGGTCGCGATCCGTCGAAGCGACGACATCGTCGATTCGAACAACATCATCCAGACCAATAATTGCGGGCATCATCTCACCTCGTCGGAGGGCATGGCATCGGCGACATTTTTCCACGAGAGCAAAATGTCAGCGAGCACGCGTATGGGCATGGTCACCTCGACAGGCCCCCACAAGTAGAGGCTGTCGGAGCGCCCTTGGGATGCTTTGAAAAGCTCCCAGGCGGTTGTACTGATAAAGGTCATAGTTCCACGGTGACCAGTTCGCGACATCCACTCGCTGTCTGTATCAATGGTCACTGCGTTCGGATCAGATTCAGCTGCCGCATCCATCGCGTGCGAGAAGTAACCTGGTTCACCACGATCCTGGGGAGGGTCAGTGAACCAATCCTCCAATCCTCGACGGAAGGGCTCGTTTTCTCGAGCCCGAATTTTGAACACCTCAAGGGAGTATCGAACGACGAGCAATCGCGACAGAGACGCTGGGCGTAGCGGGTGCCTCTGACCAAGACGGATCTCAGGGTAGCCTTCGTAGATCAGGGCCTTTCCGCAGTCTACGGACATGGAGGCTTGAGCTAGAGGTAGGTCGCCGTCTCCGATAGACGCCTTGATGGAGTCTTGGTCTCTGGTGATGGATGCGTACACCCCACCCGGTCGTGAGGGCGGAGACACGCGGCCCGTCGTGAGAGATATATCGTTGGACTTCTTAGAGTCCGGTCGCTCCTTGGACAAGATCTAAGGCTAACACATGAACGTACCTACCTGGGCGGGGCCTTCGAGCCCTGAGGGCGTGGCGCCACTCGCTACGTATAGTCCTCAATCGGAGGGCAGGTGCAGAAGAGCTTGCGGTCGCCTAGGACGTTGTTGAGGCGGCCGACGGGCGGCCAGTACTTCGACTCGCGCACGTAGGGCAGCGGGAAGGCGGCCTTGTCGCGCGCGTAGGCGTGGGGCCACTCGGCGGCGAGCAGCGCGGCCGCGGTGTGCGGCGCGTTCTTGAGGACGTTGCCCTCGCGCGGGGCGCCGCCGCGCTCGATCTCGTCGATCTCGGCGCGGATGGCGATCATGGCGTCGCAGAAACGATCGAGCTCGGCCTTGGGCTCGCTCTCGGTCGGCTCGATCATGAGCGTGCCCGGGATCGGGAACGACATCGTCGGCGCGTGGAAGCCGTAGTCCATGAGGCGCTTGGCGATGTCGTCGACCTCGATGCCCGCGAGCTTCTTGAGGTGGCGCGTGTCGACGATGCACTCGTGCGCGACGCGGCCGCCCGCGCCCTTGTAGACGACGGGGAAGTGCTCTTCGAGGCGCTTGGCGATGTAGTTCGCCGAGAGGATCGCGACCTCGGTCGCGCGCCTCAAACCTTCGGCGCCCATCATGCGGATGTACGTCCACGAGATGAGCAGGATGCTCGCGCTGCCCCACGGCGCCGCCGACACCGGGCCGATGCCGGTCTTGCCGCCGCCGGTCTCGATGAGCGGGTGCGACGGCAAATAGGGCGCGAGGTGCTTCGCGACCGAGATCGGGCCCATGCCCGGGCCGCCGCCGCCGTGCGGGATGCAGAACGTCTTGTGCAGGTTGATGTGGCAGACGTCCGCGCCGATGTCGGCGGGCCGGGTGAGGCCGACCTGCGCGTTCATGTTGGCGCCGTCCATGTAGACCTGGCCGCCGTGCTCGTGGACGATCGCCGTGACGCGCTTGATGGCGGGCTCGAACACGCCGTGCGTCGACGGGTACGTCACCATGAGCGCCGCGAGCTTCGCGCCGTGCTCCTTCGCCTTCGCCTCGAGATCGGCGAGGTCGACGTTGCCGCCGTCGTCGCAGGCGACGACGACGACACGGTAGCCGGCCATGACGGCCGACGCCGGGTTCGTGCCGTGCGCCGACGACGGGATGAGGCAGACGTCGCGGTGACCCTGGCCGCGCGCCTCGTGATAGGCGCGGATGACGAGCAGGCCGGCGTATTCGCCCTGCGAGCCGGCGTTCGGCTGCAGCGACGTCGCCGCGAAGCCGGTGATTTCGGAGAGCATCGCCTCGAGCTGCGCGAACAGCGCCTGGTAGCCGCCGGCCTGCGCCGTGGGCGCGAACGGGTGCAGACGGTTCCACGCCGGCCAGGTGATGGGCAGCATCTCCGCCGTCGCGTTGAGCTTCATCGTGCACGAGCCGAGCGGGATCATCGCGCGCGTGAGCGAGAGATCCTTGGCCTCGAGCTTGCGCATGTAGCGCAGCATCTCGGTCTCGGAGTGGTGCGCGTTGAAGACGGGGTGCGTGAGGTACGCGCTCGCGCGAACCAGATCGGCGGACCACGGCAGCTCGGCTTCACCGGCGAGCGCCGTCGCCGACGGCACGGCCGCGCCGCCCACGAAGCCCTCGGAGAAGACCTCGAACAGCGCCTGCACGTCGTCGGCGTTCGTCGTCTCGTCGAGCGCGATCGTGAGCGCGCCGGGCGCGAGGCGGCGCAGGTTGATCTTCTTCGCGGCCGCGGCGGCGAGCCACGCGTCGACCTGCGCCGGCGTGCCCTCGACGCGAACGGTGTCGAAGAAGCGCGCGTGCGGGATCTTCGCGCCCAGCTTGGCGAGGCCGCGCGCGAGCACGGCGGCCAACCCACCGACGCGCTCGGCGATGCCGCGCAGGCCGCGCGGGCCGTGCCACACGGCGTACATGCTGGCGACGACCGCCAGCAGCACCTGCGCCGTGCAGATGTTGCTGGTCGCCTTCTCGCGGCGGATGTGCTGCTCGCGCGTCTGCAGCGCCATGCGCAGCGCCATGTGGCCGTGCGCGTCCTGCGAGACGCCGATGAGGCGGCCCGGCATCTTGCGCACGTACTCGTCCTTGGTCGCGAAGAACGCCGCGTGCGGGCCGCCGTAGCCGAGCGGCACGCCGAAGCGCTGCGCGCTCCCGACGGCGACGTCGGCGCCGAGCTCGCCGGGCGGCGTCAGCACCGTGAGCGCGAGCAGATCGGTCGCGAGCACGACGAGCGCGCCCGCGGCGTGCGCCTTCTCCGAAAGAGCGCGCCAAGCCGCCGCCGAGCCGAGCGCGCCGTCGGTCGCCGGGTACTGCGCGAGCACGCCGAACACGCGGCGATCGGCGCGCGGCGCGAAGTCGAACGCGAAGACGTCGTCGGCGACGACGATCTCGACGTCGAGCGCCTTGGCGCGCGTGCGCACGACCTCGATCGTCTGCGGGTGGCAGCCGGCCGACACGACGAACGCCGCGCGCGCCCCGTCATTCGCGCTCGCCGCCGGCGCGACGCCCGCGAGCATGTGCATCGCCTCGGCGGCCGCCGTCCCCTCGTCGAGGAGCGACGCGTTCGCGACGGGCAGCCCCGTCAGATCCGTCACGCAGGTCTGAAAGTTCAGCAGCGCTTCGAGGCGGCCCTGCGAGATCTCGGCCTGGTACGGCGTGTACTGCGTGTACCAGCCGGGGTTCTCGAGGATGTTGCGCAGCACGACGGGCGGCGTGACGCAGTCCGAGTAGCCGAGCCCGAGGTACGACTTCCAGACCTGGTTCTTCTCCGACAGCGCGCGCAGCTCGGCGAGCACCTCGGCCTCGGTCGCGGCGGGCGGCAGCTTCAGCGCGGCCGCGAGGCGGATGTCGGCCGGCACGGTCTGCGCGACGAGCGCTTCGAGCGACGGCAAGCCGAGCGCGCGCAGCATCTCGGCGACGTCGCCGTCGTCGGGGCCGATGTGGCGGTTGAGGAAGAGGTCGCGCGGGAGAAGGTTGACGGCCATCGAGGGCGCGCCTACTCGCCCTGCTCGCGCAAGAACGCCTGATACGCGTCGGCGTTCATGAGGGCCTTGAGCTCGTCGGCGTTGGTGACGGCGATCTGCACCATCCACCCCTCGTCGTACGGATCCTCGTTGACGTACTCGGGCGAATCACCGAGCGGCGAGTTCACCTTGACGACCTTGCCCGAGACGGGCGCGAACAGATCGGAGACGGCCTTCACGCTTTCAACCGACCCGAACACCTCGGCGGCCTTGACGCTCTCGCCCTCCTTGGGGAGCTCGACCTGCGTGACGTCGCCCAGCTGATCGACGGCGAAGCGCGTGATGCCGATCGTCGCGAGCTTCTTTCCGGGGTTGCCCGCGTCGTCCTCGACGCGCGCCCACTCGTGATCCTTGGTGTAGAGCAGATCGTCCGGATAGTTCGCGCTCATCGTGTTCACTGTCCTCGCTTGTAAAACGGGCCTTTGACGACCACGGCGGCCACCCGCTTGCCGCGGCAGTCTATCTGCAATCGCGTCCCCGGCACGCTCAATCCCACGGGGACGTAGCCGAGACCGACGTTCTTTTCCAGCGTGGGCGCCGGACCGCCCGAGGTGACCTCGCCCAGCTGCTTCGTGCCGGCTTCGTCGAAGATCGCGTAGCCGTGGCGCGCGATCCCGCGCTCGGTCATCTCGAAGCCGACCAGCTTGCGCGTGACGCCGGCCGCGCGCTGGGCCAGCAGCGCGTCCTTGCCGATGAAGTCGGCGCCCGTGTCGAGCTTGACGACCCACGCGAGGTCGGCCTCGAGCGGCGTCGTCTCGTCATTGAGGTCGTTGCCGTAGAGCGAGAGCTTGCCCTCGAGGCGGAGCGTGTCGCGCGCGCCGAGGCCCACGGGCTTGCCGCCGACGGTCGCCGCCGCCTCGATCAGGCGATCCCACAGCGTCGCCGCCTCGCTCGCGCGGCAAAAGATCTCGAAGCCGTCCTCGGCCGTGTAGCCGGTGCGCGCGATCCACGCCGGCACGGCGGCGACGTCGCGCTCGGCGACGAACTTCATGCGTCCGAGCGAGGCGAGCGGCACCTTCGTGAGCGGCTGCAGCGCGGCCTCGGCCTTCGGGCCCTGGAAGGCGATGAGGCCCGTGTCACCCGAGGCGTCGACGATGTCGCACCACGAGCCGACGTTCTCCTTGAACCAGCGCACGTCCTTGTCGACGTTCGCGGCGTTGACGACGATGAGGTAGTGCTCGGCGCTCACGCGGTACACGATGAGGTCGTCGACGATGCCGCCCGTCGGCCAGCACGCGACCGTGTACATGGCCGCGCCGTCGACGAGCCGCGACACGTCGTTGGTGACGAGCCGCTGCACGGCCTCGCCGGCGCGCGCGCCACGAAAGTGGACCTCGCCCATGTGGCACACGTCGAACACGCCGACGGCCGTGCGGGTCGTGCGGTGCTCGTCCAAGATGCCCGTGCCGGGGCCGGTGCCGTAGCTCACCGGCATCCACCACCCGCCGAAGTCGATGAGCTTGGCCCCGAGCTTCTTGTGGGCTTCGTAGAGCGGCGTTCGTCGGATGTCCGTCATGGATGCGGCGGCCGCATCCTGCGAGAAACCGTCGCGAATTTCAAGGCGTCGCCGGGCGGCCACGATCAGGCGGGAACCGGGCGACCCAGCTCCGCCACGCGCCGTGTAACGAAAGAAAATCGTGCCCGAAAGGATCCGGAAACAACGCGGGCGCTATCGTTTCTTTGGATCGAGGGAGGAGGTGGTCAGACATCGGGAGGGGCCGGGCGCGGAGTGTCGGGGGGGTTCGCTGCTCCGCGCCCGGTCGTCGGATCTCGTCGTGGGATTCCGACGTCGCATTTCTGTCGGATGAAAAAGCGCGGTCGCTCGGTTTGATCTCGCGATCGTGCTCTGCGAGCGGGAGTAAAATCAGAATTGTCAGGGGCACGAAAGAGGGGAGGGATCCATGCAGCTGCGTCACATCAGCCCGGGGTCGAGTGATTGGATCGATGCGATGGACGACGGGGAGGGGGGGCGAGGTTGGGAGAAGCTGGCGCCTGAGGAGCTGTCGAAGCTCCGCGTGTCAGCCGAATCCAGCGGTTGGTCACAATCGAATGGTGACAACCGCGACGACGAGGACGGCGACGACTACGGTTGGCGCGCGGCCTCTGACGGAGGCTCCGCTTCCAGGTAGGCGACGAGCAGCTCTGCGACGCGGTCCTGAACGCGGCGGGCTTCGGCCGCGTTCCCGACGTCGTTCATGAGCACGGAGAAAATCAGCGGCGCGTGGCCGGGTGAGCCGGCGAAGCCCGAGAGGCAGCTCACCCCGGCCAGCGTGCCCGTCTTGCCGCGGACGTAGCGCTCCGCGAGCGTGCCAGACATGCGATGGGCGATCGTCCCGTCGGTGCCGGCCACGGCGAGCGACGCGAGGTACTCCGCGGACAGGCGGAAGTCGCGCGAGGCGACGCGCAGGACCGTCGTGATCTGCGCGGGCGTGAAGCGGTTCGAGTCGTAGAGGCCCGAGCCGTTCGTCATCTGGTAGCTGCCTTTGGCGATGCCCGCCGAGGTGAGAAAACGCCCGACGGCTTCCAGGCCTTTTTCAAAGGTGCCGGGGCGGCCCACGATCTCGGCGCCCAGCGTGCGCACGAGCTGCTCGGCGACGAAGTTCACCGAGCGCTTGTTGAGGTCTTGCACGACGACGGCGAGCGGCGGCGACTCGTGCGTCGAGAGCACGCGCTGACCCTGCGGCGGCACGGCGCCGACGCGCGTCGGCTTGTCGACGATGATGCCGCGCTTTTCCAGCTGTTGGCGCAGCGACGCGCCCAGGAACAGCGCCGGGTGGACGACGCGGCGAAAGAACGTGCGCGGCTCGCTGCCGAGCTTCACGCGGCCCGACACGACGACGCGCGTGCGCGCGCCGCCTTCGTCCTTGGTCTCGACGTCGGGCGACGCGGGGCCGTCGGCGGCGGTCGTCACCGTGCCCGAGACCACGAAGTACGGCGACGCGGGCTCGAGTGTGATGCGCGCCGGCGCGCCGGCGGCGCCCGCGGGGATCACGGTGACGGCGACGACGTTGCCGGCGAGCGAGGCCGCCGAAGTCGCGGCGCGCGAGGCCGTCGACTCGTTCTTCTGATCGAACGCGGGCGGGACGGTCGCGGCGTCGAACATGCGATCGTCGACGACGAGGGCGCCGTGGATCTTGCGCACGCCCAGCGCGGCGAGGTCGCCCACCATCGCGGCGAGATCCTCGACGGAGAGCGCGGGATCGCCGCCGCCGCGCACGACGAGGTCGCCCGCGATCTCGCCGCCCGGGGGCACGCCGGCGCCGTTGCCGGCGGCGGCGATCGAGAGGGTCGTGCGCCAGCGGTACTCGGGGCCCAGCAGCGAGAGCGCGGCGGCCGAGGTCACGAGCTTGACGTTCGAGGCGGCGTTGAGCGACGCCGTCTCGTTGTGCCCGTAGAGCGGCCTGCCGGCGTCGGCGTCGATGACGTAGACGCCGACCTTGGCCTTCGCGAGCGCGGGCGCGGCGAGCGCGGCGTCGAGCTCGGTCTTGAGCCAGGCGCGGCGGCCCGCGGCGTCCGCGGGCGGCTTCGGCGCCTCGGGCGGCGCGCCCGCGATCGCCGTCGGGCGCGTCGAGAGGCCGAGCAGCGGCTTTGGTGTCGGCGCGCCTGCGTCGGGTGTCTCGGACGGCGTGGGGGCGCCGGTCGGCTTAGGCCCCGGCTTGGCGGGCGGCGACGCGAGCGGCTTCGTCGGCTGCGCGCGCGCGGCGTCGCCCGCGAGCACGGCCCCGACGGTGAGGGCCCCGAACGTGAGGGCGCGGAGCGCGGAGCGACGAGGGTCTCGCAAGGCTCGTCGAACGTAACACCCGCGCGCGGGCGCATCTAGAAAGTCGTGGCGATCGTTGCGTCCGCCTTGCGTGCCGGGAGAGCGGCTGCTATTTGTATGGGCATCAATTCAATGGGACTCCATGTATCGACGGACGAAGCCCGCGCCGACGGGTCGACGCGCGCCGTGCTCGACGGCGTGCGCCACCTCGTGCGCACGCTGCGCGAATCCTCGCGCGAGGCGGAGCGCGCCGTGGGCGTCTCTGCGGCGCAGCTCTTCGTGCTGCAGCGGCTCTCGGGCGGCGGCCCGCTCTCGGTGAACGAGCTCGCGGCGCGCACGTTGACGCACCAGAGCTCGGTGTCGGTCGTCGTCGCCAAGCTCGCGCGCCGCGGCCTCGTCGCGCGCGCCCGCGCCGCCGACGACGCGCGCCGCCTCGAGGTCACGCTCACGCCCGCCGGCCGCGCCGTCC
>DASZRT010000022.1:0-17666 GCA_035549075.1 Polyangia bacterium
CCGAGCAGCGCGAGCGCGCCCGCGAGCCCGAACTCGGCGACGCCCGCCCCGGCGCGCGCCTTGCGCAGCGCCGCGCCCGCGTCGACGACGCCCGCGCCGTAACGATCGTCGACGCGCGCGCCCGCGTGACCGCCGGCGGGACGGCGCGCCGTCTCCATCAAGAGCTGCTCGACGGCGTCGGGCGTGCGCACGCCCGCGCTCATGACGAGCGCCGCGACGCCCGCGACGTGCGGCGTCGCCATCGACGTGCCCATGAACCAACGGTAGCCGGGCTGCGCGTCCATGACCGTGTGTTGCAGGACGCCGTCGGGCTGGCCGTCGCCGTTCTGGTCGACGCGCACGTTGCCGCCGGGCGCGGCGATGTCGATCTCCGGGCCCCAGTTCGAATAGAAGGTCGTCGAGTCGTCGAACTGCGTGGCCGCAACCGCGAAGACGCCGGGGTAGGCGGCCGGGAAGCCGACGCGCCCGCGGCCGTCGTTGCCGGCGGCGGCGACGACGACGACGCCCTTGTCGCGCGCGTACTTCACGGCGCTCTCCATCGTCCCGACGCCGCGCGGGCCGCCGAGGCTCATGTTGATGACGTTGGCGCCGTGGTCGGCGGCCCAGCGGATCGCCTGCGCGATCGCGCCCACCGAGCCGGAGCCGCTGGCCGACAGCACCTTGAGCGGCATGATGGCCGCCTCGGGCGCGACGCCCGCGACGCCGAGCTTGTTGTTCGTCGACTGCGCGATCGTGCCGGCGACGTGCGTGCCGTGGCCGTGGTCGTCGTCGGCGTTGGTGTTGTTGCGGACGAAGTTGTAGCCGGGGACGAACTTCGTCTGCGCGAGGTCGGCCACCTTCGTCACGCCCGTGTCGATGACGGCGACGACGACGCCTTTGCCCGCGGCCAGCTTCCACGCGTCGGGCAGGCCGAGCTTCGAGAGGTGCCACTGATAGCGAAAGCACGGGTCGTTCGGCGTCGCGTCGGGCTGAGCCTTGCCGGCGGCGCACTCGGCTTCGATCGAGTCGCTGGCCGCGGCTTCGACCTCGTCGGGCGGCAGCGTCTCTTGCTCGTCGAAGTCGACGCTCTCGACGTTGGGGTCGGCCGCGAGCTTGGCGCGCGCCGCTGCCGCAGCTTCGACGGTCGGAAAGTCGATGAAGTACGTGCGGTCCTTCGTCGAGTAGTCGCTGACCGGGATCTCGACGTAGCCGTTGTCGGCCAGGGCGGCGCTCGACACGTCGTCGCGGAAATCGACGACGAGGCGCGTCCCCGGTGTTGGGCCGTCGGAGACCTCCGCCCCTTTGGTCGCGACCGAGCGGCTTTCAGGATGATGCCAGTAGAACCAGGTCCCGGCGACCGTGCCCGCCGCGATCACCCAAGAGAGCCACCGCTGTACAACCATCAGGCCATTATAAGGTGCGTCTTCGGCGCGCGCCCGCGTGCTATGCCCGATTGATCTCCGCCGGGGGGTCGCATAGAGTGCGACCAGGTTTCGCGAAACATCTTCCGCGTTTGCGAGGAGACCCGCCCACGATGCCGATCGCCAAGCCCCTCCCTGGTATCCGTGTGTTCACGTGCCTGTTCCTTTTGCTCGCGCTGCTCGCAGCGCCCGGCGCCGCGCGCGCGCAGTCGGACGAGGCCATCGACAAGGCCACGAAGCAGAACAAGAAGGCCGTCGAGGAGTACGAGAACCTCAACTTCGAGGAGGCTCGAAAGATCCTCAAGGACACGCTGGATTTCTGCGCGGCCAACGGGCTCGACAAGCACCCGATCAAGGCGCGCACGCACATCCACCTCGGCATCGTGAACCTCGCGCTCAAGCAGCGTGAGAACGCGATCAAGCAGTTCCGGAAAGCGCTCGAGATCCAGCCGGACATCAAGCTCACGAAGAGCCTGGCGAACCCGGAGATCCAAGAAGCCTTCGACGAAGCGACCGCCGGCATGGCCGCCGGCGCCGACAAGGGCGAGGACAAGGGCGGCGACAAGACGCCCGCCGACAAAGGCGAGAAGGCCGCCTCCGACAAGGGCGGCGACAAGGCCGCGGGCGACAAGGGCGAAGACAAGTCCGCCGACGTCATCCAGCACGAGCCCGTGACCGTCGCGACCCAGGGCGGCGCCATCACGATCACCGCGAAGATCGACATCAACCTCAACGCGAAGAAGCTCATCCTCGCGTACCGCCCCGACGGCGCGAGCGACTTCCTGGGCCGCGTCATGAAAGAGGTCACGCAGGGCAATTGGACGGCGGAGATCCCCGCGACGGCGACGGCCGGCAACCGTGTCGCCTACTACATCGAGGCGCAGGCCGAAGACGAGAGCACGCTCGGCAAGAAGGGCACCGAGGACGACCCCCTCATCATCTCGCTCAAAGGCTCGGGCGCGCCGGTCGACAAGGGCGACGCCGACGACGACGGCGACGAAGACGAGACGCCCGTGCACTGGTTCCTGGGCCTCGGCATCGGCAGCGGCGCCGGCTACGTCGCGTCGGCGACGGGCGAGGTCAACACCGACTTCAACAAGATCAACGGCGGCTTCGCCCCCGCGACGCTCGGCCACCTCGCGCCCGAGATCGGCTACTTCGTGAAACCGAACGTGCTGATCTCGCTGCAGCTGCGCCTGCAGCTCATCACGGGCCCGAACGATCGCCAGCTCGATCGCAACGTGGCCGCCAACAAAGACCAGTGCGGGGGCGACTTCGTCTGCACGCCCGCGAAGTACGCGACGGCCGTGCTCGGCAAGGTCGCCTTCCTGTGGGGCCAAGAGAAGTTCCACCCGTACTTCTCGGTCGCGGCGGGCGGCGGGCAGATCCGCCACGTCGTCACCTACTCGGGCGCGGCTCACAAGCTGTGCGGCCCGACGGCCACGAGCACCGACGCCTGCGTCGACACCGTGCTCGGCGGCCCCGTGTTCGTCGGCCCTGGCGTCGGCTTCATGTACAACGTCGCCGACAACTTCGCCCTGACGCTCGGCCTGCAAACGCTGGCCGGCTTCCCCGACTTCACCTTCAACTTCGACTTCAACGTCGGCGTCGCGGTCGAATTCTGAGGCGGGCAGGGGGACGTCGTCCCCCGGCTCCGGTGGAAGCTGCCTGGCACTACGTCGTCTCTGGCGTCCAGAGCGGCTCGGGCTCGCCGTAGAGGCGGCTCGCGTGGCGGCTCATGACGAAGAGCGCGTCGGAGAGGCGGTTGAGGTAGGGCACGACGTGCTCGCCGACGGCCTCGGTCGCCCGTAGGGCGACGACGAGGCGCTCGGCGCGGCGGCACACGGTGCGCGCGAGGTGCAGCGCCGACGCGACCCAGCCGCCGCCCGGCAGCACGAAGCTGCGCAGCTCGGGCAGCGACTCGTTCCACGCGTCGATCTCGCGCTCGAGCGCCGTCACGTGACGCGCCTCGACCAGCGGCTGCTTCGGGTGGCGATCCTCGGGCAGCGTCGCGAGGTCGCTGCCGAGGTTGAAGAGCTCGTTCTGGATGCGCTTGATGATCGTGTCGAGCTCGGCGGCGCCCGGCGGCGGTGGCGGCGTCGCGAGCGCGGCGCGCGCGAGGCCGAGGCACGACGACAGCTCGTCGACGGTGCCGTAGGCCTCGATGCGCCCCGAATTCTTCGCGACCTTCTGGCCGCCCACGAGGCGCGTCTCGCCTCCGTCTCCCGCCTTGGTGTAGATCCGGTTGAGCCTCACCATGTCCGCCTCATATCACGAAGCCTCTTCGCTTTTCGCGCCGCGCCCGCGCGCGATCCTCATCGACGTCGGGTTCACGTTGACCTTCTGGGACGGCGCGCGCATCGCCGCGCACGCGGCCGACGCCGGCGTCACCGTCGCGCCCGAGGCGATCGAGCGCGCCGAGATCATCATCCGCGGCGAGACGCGCGAGCGGCAAGGCGTGCCGATGCGGACCCACGACGACGGCGGCAAGCGCTACCTCGACGGCGTGTTCGCGCGCGCGCTGCGCCTCGCGGGCGCAGAGGCCGACGAGGCGACGATCGAACGCGCCGCCGAGTTCGTTCACGAGCGTCACCTCGAGCGCAACGTCTGGCGCCGCGTGGGCGCCGGCAACCGCGCGGCCCTCGAGCGCCTGCGCGCCGCCGGTTTCCGCCTCGCGATCGTCTCGAACAGCGAGGGCACGATCGACGCCATGCTCACCGACGTCGGCCTGCGTCCGTTCTTCGAGACCGTCGTCGACTCGAAGATCGTCGGCTCCGTGAAACCCGACGCCCGCATCTTCCAAATCGCGTTAGACCGTCTCGGTCTCTCGCCGTCTGACGCCGTCATGATCGGTGATCTCCCGACCGCCGACGTCTTTGGCCCCCGAGCGCTAGGTCTTCGAGCCGCCCTCGTAGACCCCCACCACTACCACCCCTGGGTCGATGCCCCGCGCTTCAAAGACTTCCCGGAGTTCGCCAACGCTCTTCTCGAGCGCTGATTTCTCGACGGGAGGCTCGGCTTCGCCGAGCCGGCGAGCGAGCTGAGAAGGGGGAGCCCGTGAGGGGGACAAAGTCCCCCTCACGAAGCGAGCGAAGCGAGCGCTAGACAGCGTCTTTCACGGCCTTGACCGGGCGAGCCTTCAGCACCTTGCGGGCGGGCTTCGCCTTGATGATGATGGGCTCCTTCGTGAACGGGTTGATGCCGGGGCGCTCTTTCGTCGCCGGCTTCTTGATGACGAGGAACTTGGCGAAGCCCGGGAGCACGAAGATGCCGTTCTTCTTGAGCTCCTTGTGGCCCACGTTCGTGAGCGACTCCAGCACGCGCGCGACGTCCTTCCGAGCGAGCTTGTCCTTGTGAGCGTCAGCGATCGCCTGGATGATCTGGGACTTCGTCAGAACCTTCGCCATGTGGGTCTCCTTTCGAGCCGTGTCGTCGCGTTCTCTTGTGGTGCGCGGGCGATGCCCCGCCCCGAGAAAGTGGCGGCTACTCTAGAGAGAAAGGTCCCGGCTGAAAACAAAAAAAGCGCCGAAAACAGCGGAAAAAAGGCCCTCCGCACGCATCGTCCAAGCATTTGGGGTGACAATTTTTCAATTCGCCCGGGCCGCTGTAGGTTCTCCCCTGTTGCGCAACATGACCGATCGCGGTGACGAACGCGCGCCCGCGCCCTTCTTGAAGTGGGCCGGCGGCAAGCGGCAGCTCGTCGAGCGGATCCTCGACATCGCGCCGCCGCAGATCGAGACGTACTTCGAGCCCTTCGTGGGCGGCGGCGCCGTGTTCTTCGCGCTCGCGGCCCGTAAGCGCTTCGCGCGCGCCGTGCTCGGCGACGCGAACGAAGAGCTCATCCATTGTTACCGAGCGATCCAGGACGACGTCGACGCCGTCATCGGCAAGCTGCGCAAGCTCGAGTACGACAAGCGTCGTTACTACGAGGAGCGGGCGCGCGATCCCGAGTCGCTCGGCCTGGCCGCGCGCGCCGCGCGCTTCATCTACCTCAACCGCTGCGGCTACAACGGCCTCTACCGCGTCAACAGCGCCGGCCAGTTCAATGTGCCGTTCGGCCGCTACATCAACCCGGTGATCTGCGACGAGGCGAAACTTCGGGCGGCGCACGAAGCGCTGCGCGGCGTGAAGCTCGTCTTCCAAGACTTCGCCAAGACGATGGCCGACGCTCGCCCCGGCGACTTCGTCTACCTCGATCCGCCGTACGTGCCGCTGTCGTCGACGTCGTCGTTCACCGCTTACGCGAAGGAGCCCTTCGATGCCGCCGAGCAGGCGCGCCTCGCGGCCGCGCTGCGCGCGCTCGGCGAGCGTCGCGTCCCGGCTCTGCTCTCGAACTCGGACTGCGCGCCGACGCGGCGGCTCTACAAAGGTCTGCCGTGGCGAACCGTCCCCGTGCGGCGCGCCATCAACTCGGTGGCGACCGGTCGCGGCGCGGTCGGCGAGCTGCTCGTGCTAAGCCATCGCCCATGGCCGACACGAACCTCGACCTCCTCCAGAAGCAGCACGAAGCTCGGTTGAACGAGCTCATCGCCACCCTCGCCGGCAAGGGCGCCGAGTCCGACTTCGCGCTCGTGCGCGCCCTCATCCACCGCGGCGTCCACCTCGCGGCCGACCGCAAGAGCCTGCAGTTCTGCGGCCTCGCGACCTTTCTCGCCGAGATGATCGGCCACGCCCACCAGCTGCAGCACGGCGGCGATCAGGCCGCGCCCGTGCACTCCGACTTCGTCCATTAGAAGGGGGGACTGGTCAATTCGGCGGTTTTGGCTAAACTGCCGCGCCTTCCGACCGACGACACCGAAAGCAACTCGAAGGAAACCCAATGCCCTCCATCGACAAAGTCCGCAACATCGGGATCTCCGCCCACATCGACTCCGGGAAGACGACGCTCTCCGAGCGCATCCTCTTCTACACGGGCAAAATCCATAAGATCGAAGAGGTCCGCGGCAAGTCGGGCGTCGGCGCCAAGATGGACTCGATGGATCTCGAGCGCGAGAAGGGCATCACGATCCAGTCCGCCGCGACGTACTGCGAGTGGAAGGGCTACAACATCAACCTGATCGACACCCCCGGCCACGTCGACTTCACGATTGAGGTCGAGCGCGCCCTGCGCGTCCTCGACGGCGCCGTGCTCGTGCTCTGTGGCACGTCGGGCGTTCAGTCGCAGTCGTACACGGTCGACCGCCAGATGCGCCGCTACAACGTGCCGCGCGTCGCCTTCATCAACAAGCTCGACCGCGCCGGCGCCGACCCGAAGCGCGTCACGAACCAGCTCAAAGAGAAGCTCCGCCACAACACGATCTCGATGATGCTCCCCATCGGCGAGGAGGCGAACTTCGAGGGCGTGATCGACCTCGTGACGATGAAGGCCTACTTCTTCGACGGCCCCGACGGCGAGGACGTGCGCGAGGAGGAGATCCCCGCCGACCGCCTCGACGAGGCCAAGACGGCGCGCCACGACATGATCGCGTCGATCGCCGACCACGACGACGCCATCGCCGACAAGTTCCTCAACGAGCAGGATCCGACGACGCAGGAGCTGCGCGACGCGATTCGCCGCGTGACGATCTCGCTCAAGATGACGCCCGTCTTCATCGGCTCGGCCTACAAGAACAAGGGCGTCCAGCTCTTGCTCGACGGCGTCAACATGTACCTGCCGAACCCGACCGAGGTGCAGAACGTCGCCCTCGACCAGAACAACAAAGAAGAGAAGGTCATCCTCTCGAGCGAGCCGAAGAAGCCGTTCGTCGGCCTGGCGTTCAAGCTGGAAGACGGCCGCTACGGCCAGCTCACGTACATGCGCATCTACCAGGGCACCGTCACCAAGGGTGACTTCATCGTCAACAACTCGGCCAACGGCAAGCGCATCAAGGTGCCGCGGCTCGTGCGCATGCACTCGAACGAGATGAACGACATCGACAGCGCGTCGGCGGGCGACATCGTCGCGCTGTTCGGCGTCGAGTGCGCGTCGGGCGACACGTTCACCAACGAGTCGATCGCCTACACGATGACGTCGATGCACGTGCCCGAGGCCGTCATCTCGCTGGCCGTCGCTCCGAAGGACAAGGGCAACGCCGCGAACTTCTCGAAGGCGCTCAACCGCTTCACGAAGGAGGACCCGACCTTCCGCGTTCACCGCGACGAAGAGTCGGCCCAGACCATCATCAGCGGCATGGGCGAGCTTCACCTCGAGATCTACATCGAGCGCATGAAGCGCGAGTACAACTGCGAGGTCGTCTCGGGCAAGCCGCAGGTCGCGTACCGCGAGGCGATGAGCCAGCACGCCGACTTCAACTACACGCACAAGAAGCAGACGGGCGGCTCGGGCCAGTACGGCAAGGTCGCGGGCTTCATCGACCCGCTGCCGGCGGATCACCCCACGGGCTTCGAGTTCGTGGACGACATCACGGGCGGCTCGATCCCGCGCGAGTTCATCCCCGCGTGCGAGAAGGGCTTCCGCGAGGCGGTCAAGAAGGGGCCGCTCATCGGGTTCCCGATCGTCGGCGTGAAGTGCACGATCAACGACGGCGCCTCGCACCCCGTCGACTCGTCGGAAATCGCGTTCCGCACGGCGGCGCTCATGGGCTTCCGCGAGGCGTACCTCAACGCCAAGCCGACGATCCTCGAGCCCATCATGCGCGTCGAGATCCAGTTCCCCGAGGAGTTCCAGGGCGCCGTGCTCGGCCAGATCAACCAGCGCCGCGGCACGATCGTCTCGACGGAGAAGCAGGAGGGCTTCGTCCAGGCGATGGCCGAGGTCCCCCTCAACGACATGTTCGGCTACTCGACCGACCTCCGCTCGTCGACGCAGGGCAAGGGCGAGTTCACGATGGAGTTCGCGAAGTACGCCGAGGTGCCCAAGCAGCAGCGCGAGGTCATGATCGCCGAGTTCAAGGCCAAGCGAGAGAAAGAGAACAAGTAGGGCGCTTCGCTTCGCAGGAGGGGCTTTGCCCCTCCCGCGGGCGCCCACCCCTCTTCGTGTTGAGGCCGGCGCGGCGAAGCCGCGCCTCCCGTCGACAAACTCGCTCGCTGCGCTCGCTCTGACGTCGGGGCAACAAGTAACGGCGACGCTAGAGGCAGATCAGTACACGCCCGACGTGCCTGTGTTGTCGGGCTTCGTCGTGGCCTCGAGGTAGAAGCGCGAGATGTCGGCCTCGTCGAGGAGGCCGACGATCTGGCCCGCGGGATCGACGACGGGGATCTCGCGGAGCTTGTGGGCCAGCAGCGTCTCGGTCGCCGCGCGCAGATCGTCGTCGGGGCGCACGCGCTGCTCGGGGCCGAGCACGGGGATGCCGCTCACCGACACTTGGCGCATGACCTGCGCGACGCGCGTCGCGCGCAGCAGATCGAGCGCGGGCGCGGGGTGCGCGGGCGACTGCCGGCGCGACGGCACCTGCGCGTGGTACAGCGAGCGCTTGCGGAGCGCGACGAAGGCGATGCCCTCGGCGAGCATGAGCGGCACGAGCAGGTCGTAGCTGCCCGCGAGCTCGCACACGAGCACGAGCGACGACAGCGGCGCGTGCGCGACGCCGCCGTAGAACGTGCCCATGGCGACGAGCGCGAACGCGCCCGGGTCGACGCGCGGGTCGCCCGTGATCATCTGCGCGGCGCGCCCGAAGGCGCCGCCGAAGAGGCCGCCGATGACGAGCGACGGCGCGAAGTCGCCCGCGCTGCCGCCGCTGCCGATCGTGAGCGACGACGCGACGATCTTCGAGAAGCACAGGAACAGCAGCAGCGCGGCGCCCGACCAGCCGGTGGGCAGCCACGACGCGCCCGTGATGGCCACCTGCACGGCGCCGTAGCCGCCGCCGAAGAGCCCGACGCCCTGGCCCGGTTGCGCCAGCTTCCAGCCGACGAACAGCACGATGGGCACGCAGAACGCGCCGAGCGCGAGCCCGCCGAGCCCAGGCTTGATCCACGCGGGCAGCGGCAGCGCCGCCGACGCGCGCTGCACGGTGCGCAGCGACGAGACGAACACCGACGCGAGCACCGACACGAGCAACGCGAGCAGCACGTAGAGCGGCAGGTGCTGGATGATGAAGGGGAAGCGGCCGGGGTGCGCGAACAGCGTCGACTCGCCGAAGATCGAGATGACGACCGAGTAGGCCGTGACGCTCGCGAGGACGGCGGGCACGAGCGCGTCGGACTCGAAGTCGTCGCGGTACAGCACCTCGACGGCGAGGAGCGCGGCGCCGAGCGGCGTGCGGAACACGGCGGCGATGCCGGCGGCGACGCCCGACACCATGAGGATGCGCCGCTCGGACGTGCTCACTGCCAGCAGGCCGCCGACCCACGAGCCGAGCGCGCCGCCGATCTGCATCGTCGGCCCCTCGCGCCCGCCGGCGCCGCCCGTGCCCAGCGTGAACAGCGACGTGAGGGCCTTGACCCAAGCGACGCGCGTGCGGATGACGCCGCCCTGATGATGGAAGGCATCGATCATCGCGTCGCCGCCGCCCCCGCGCGTCTCGGGCGCGAGCTGCGACACGAGGCCGCTCACGAGCGCGCCGGCCGCCGGCAGCCCGAGCATGAGCCACCACCGGAAGGGCCGGTTCTCGTCGAGCCCCGCCATGAACGTCTCGCCGTGCGCGCGCAGCACGCGGTAGCCTGCGAACGCCTCGAGCAGCATCCGCTGGATGACCTCGAGCGCCGCGAAGAACGCCGCGCCCATGAGCCCGGCCGCGAGGCCGACGAGCGCCGCGTGCAGCAGCGTGCGCCCCACGATGCGCAGGTCGACGGGCGTCGCCTCGCGCAGCAACGCCGTCAGGAGCTCGCGGTTGACGACGGGCTTCATCGCGCGTCAGGCGATTATTGCGCGAACGAGGGCTTCCCGGTAGGACTACGCCTTCCGAATGGCCGCGGCCGCCTTTTACGACCTCGACGGGACCCTCGTCCGCACGAACCTCGTGCACGCCTTCGCGTACACCGCGCGCAACCAGCAAGGCGTGCTCAAGAGCGTCGCGAAGTTCGCCACGACGATGGCGAGCGTCCCGATGTTCCTGGCCGTGGACTTCTGGAACCGGCGCGTCTTCAACGATCTGTTCTTCATTCGCTACAAGGGCGAGTCCGAGGATCGCCTGCGCTCGATGGCGCAAGAGCAGTTCGACGAGGTGCTCAAGCCGGCGATCTTCCCCGGCGCCTACGAGCTCATCGACAAATCGCGTCAGCTGGGGCTGCGCCAGGTGCTCGTCACGGGCGCGCTCGACCTCACGGTCCGGCCGCTGGCACGCCACCTCAAGATCGACGACTATGTCACCAACCGTCTCGAGTTCGTCGACGGCTACGCGACGGGACGCCTGCTGCCGCCCATCATGGCGGCGGCGACGAAGGCCAGCTGGATGCGCATCTACGCGGAGAAAGAGAAGTTGAACCTGTCCGACTGCTACGGCTACAGCGACAGCATGAGCGACCTGCCCATGCTCTCGGTCGTCGGTCATCCGACGGCCGTCAACCCCGACATTCGTCTGCGCAACACGGCGCTGCAGCACGACTGGCCGATTTTGGACCTGCGCTGATGAGAGAACGCGCCCCCAAGCTCGTTCGCGGCCCCGTGCCGCGTAACAAGGAAGACGACCAAGTCGTCTACATCGACAGCGACTCCGCGCCGCGCATCCTGTTCTCGGGCGAGGACCTGTTGCTCGAAGACCTGCCGATCGGCACGCGCGTCGTCTACCCGAAGCCGCCCATCGAAGGCCTCGCCAACCCGGGCGCGGCGATCCGCTACGCGCTCAATCACCCGCTGGGCACCGATCCGCTCTATGCGCAGCTGGCGCCGGGCATGCGCGTCACGATCGCCGTCGACGACATCAGCCTGCCGCTGCCGCCCATGGTGCTGCCCGACATCCGGCAGACCATCATCGAGATCCTGCTCGAGCAGCTCGACGCCAACGGCGTCGACGACGTCCACATCATCGTCGCCAACTGCCTGCACCGGAAGATGACCGAGGGCGAGATGCGGCGGATGGTGGGCAAGAAGATCCACGACGCCTTCTACCCGGACCGCTACTACTGCCACGACGTCGAGGACGCCGACGGTCTGGTTCGCCTCGGGAAGACCGAGGAGAACGAGGTCGTCAACATCAACCGGCGCGCCGTCGAGAGCGACCTCGTCATCTACGTGAACATCAACTTCGTGCCCATGGACGGCGGGCACAAGTCGGTGACGATCGGCCTCTGCGACTACGAGACGACCAAGCACCACCACGAGCCGAAGACCATGCGCTCGTCGGCGTACATGGACCCGAAGCACTCGATGCTCAACACGAAGATCGTGCGGCAGGGTCAGCTCGTCGACAAGCACATGAACGTCTTCCACATCGAGACGGTGCTCAACAACCGCATGTTCGCGGGGCCGACGGCGTTCCTGTGCAAGAACGAGGATGAGTTCACCGAGGTCGATCGCCTCAAGTTCGAGGCGATGCGGTGGACGCTGTCGAAGATGCCGCGCGCGGCGAAGCGGAAGCTCTTCCACTCGGTGCCGGCGCAGTACCAGATGATCGCCGTGCACGCCGGGAAGACCGAGCCCGTGCACGAGAAGACGCTGGCGCGCTGCTTCGAGCAGTACGCCGTCAACGTGCGCGGCCAGGCCGACATCTTGATCTGCGGCGTGCCGTTCATCTCGCCGTACAACATCAACTCGATCCTGAACCCGATCCTCGTGCAGACGATGGGCCTCGGGTACTTCCACAACATGTTCCGCGGCAAGCCGGTGCTGAAGCAGGGCGGCGTCATGATCCTCACGCACCCGTGCTACGACGAGTTCGATCACGTCCAGCACCCGAGCTACATCGAGTTCTTCAACCGCATCCTCCCCGAGACGCGTGACGCGATGGTCATGCATCACAAGTACGAGGAGGAGTTCGCGAAGAACCCGAGCTACATCGAGATGTACCGGCGCGGCAACGCGTACCACGGCGTGCACCCCTTCAACATGTGGTACTGGGGCGAGCACGGGCGCCAGCACGTCGGCAAGGTCATCGTCGCCGGCGCCGAGAACGCGCACGTGCCGGCCATGCTCGGCTGGGAGCGCGCCGAGTCGCTGACCGAAGCGATCGCGATGGCGAAGAGCTACACGGGTCCGTCGCCCGAAATCACCATGATGCATCATCCCCCGATCGTCATGGCCGACATGGAGTGAGGGCGGGAGGGGCGGGCCCCTCCCGCCGGCCCACCGCGCTGGGGAGCGGCCCGGCGCGGCGAAGCCGCGCCTCCTCCGACCTTGGAGCCGCTCGCTTCGCTCGCTCGAAGGACTCGATGTTCAAGCGCCACGTCAGAGGGAGAGGGAAAAAGTTCTCTCGCGCTCGAGCGATAGCGGAGAGGGTGCAGCGGGTCGTCTTTGCGCGGGACTGGCCGGCGCGGTTTTGGGATCGGGTGCCGGCGGCGACGCGCGTGCGCGAGGTCGAGCACACGATCGACGTGGGACGAAGCGGACGGTCGCCGTTGCGGGTCGCGTTCGCGTCGGACCTGCACGTGGGGCCGCTGACGCCGCCGCGGCTGCTCGACGAGGCGTTCGACCGGCTCGCGCGTTGGCGGCCGGACGTGCTCGCGCTCGGCGGCGACTACGTGTCGCTCGACGTGACGCCGGCGATGGCGGCGCGACTGTCGTCGCTGGTCGCGCGCGTGCCGGCGGCGATCAAGGTCGGCGTGCTCGGCAACCACGACCTGTGGACCGACCACGGCCTCATCGAGCGCGCGCTCGCCGACGCGGGCGTGCGCGTGCTCGTCAACGAGTCGTTCGCGCTGCCGGCGCCGCACGACGACGTCGCATTCGTCGGCCTCGACGACCCGTGGAGCGGAGAGCCCGATCCGGCGCGCGCCTTCGCGGGCGTGACCGCGCCCGTGCGCCTCGGCGTCGTGCACGCGCCCGAAGGACAACCGTTCGCGACCGGACGTGGCCTCGCGCTGCTCATGTGCGGCCACACGCACGGCGGGCAGGTCGCGCTGCCGAGCGGCCCCGTCGTCGTGCACGGCCCGCTCGGCCGCCGCTGGCCAGGCGGCCTCTACGACGTCGACGATTTGAAGCTCTACGTTTCGCGAGGCCTGGGCACCGTCGATTTGCCGCTGCGTCTCTACGCGCCGGCGGAAGTGGCCCTGTTCACGATCACGTAGCCCACGTCGTGTCGGTGGCGCGGGCGGGGGTGCATTCGTTGCGCCGACGCTGCACCCCGGGTGACAATGGATCCGACCTACGCTGGAGAAACATATGCGAACCGTGCATCGAACGAAGTGGTTGACGTTCTGCGTGGTGGCGATGGTGGGGGCCTGCAGCACGAGCGAGACGCCGAGAGGCGGTGGCGGCTCGACGGGACAGAACGGCGGCAACCCCGGAACGGGCGGCGTGACCGCCTCGGGCGGCGCTGCCGGCGGCACCACGGGCGGCGGCGGCACGACGAGCGCGACCGGCGGTGACACGGGAACCGGCGGTTCGGCCGTCGGTGGCTCGAGCGCTGGAGGCACGACCGGCGGTTCAGGGGGCTCGACGAGCACGGGAGGTACGACCGGCGGCGGCGGCTCGACGAACGACGGCGGCGCGACGGGCGGGACCATCGGCGACGGTGGCCCGACGACGACGGCCGGCTGCGCGAACCACAATTACGCGCTCTGCAACGACTTCGAGAGCGGCCTCGACACGGCCGTCTGGGGTACGCACGCCAACGCGGGCGCGATCGAGACCACGCACGTCGCGCACGGCACCCACGCCTACCACCTCTACTCGAGCGACAAGACGGCGCCGCAAGGCGGAATCATGGTCGCGACGAACCTCGGCACGATCACGAGCCAGATCTGGGGGCGCGCCTACGTTCATTTCTCGCCGGGCCCGCCCGGCAACCACGGCAACCTCATCGGCGCCAGCGACGGCGTGTGGTGCCAGGGCTGCCCGGGCAGCAATTACAACGGCAACTGGTACGAGATCGGCTGGCAGTTCCAAGGCATCATGGGCAACTTCCACCTCGAGAACAACGCGGAGCGGCCGCTGCGCAGCCTCCCGTACCTCATGGACCGCTGGTACTGCCTCGAGTTCTTCATCGACGGCACGGTGAAGGGTAACGAGCGCTGGTGGCTCGACGGCACCGAGGTGAAGTACTACACGCCGCAGGCGGGCGTGTGCTGCGCGGCCTCGGATCCGACGACGCCGGCTTCGGTGCTCATCCCGCAGTTCAAGTCGATCACCGTGGGCTGGGTGCCGTACTCCGGCTACGGGCTCATGCTCCCCGACCAGACCAAGATGGTCGACAACCGCGTGCTCAACGACGCGTGGATCGACGACGTCGCGTTCGACACGAAGCGCATTGGGTGCATCGAATGAGGCGCGCGCTCGCTGTTGCGGCGGCGCTGGCGCTCGTCGCGTGCACGAGCGGCGAGGCGCCGAAGCCGGGCGGCGGAGGCGGAACGGGCGGCACGCCCGCGAGCGGCGGCACGACGGGCGCGAGCGGTGGAGCGAGTGGAGGCACGACTGGCGCGACGGGCGGAACCACCGACACCGGCGGCACCGGCGGTGTGAGCGCGACGGGCGGCGCGAGCGGCGGCGGCGCGGGTGGTTCACCCGCTGGCGGCACGACAGGCGCCACAGGTGGCTCGACGGGCTCTCCCGACGGCGGTCCCGGCGACGCGCACTTGGGCGACGGCCCGACGACGACAGCTGGCTGCGCCGGCAAGAACTACCAGCTCTGCATCGACTTCGAGAACGGCGTCGACACGAGCGTGTGGCAGCGCAACGCCGGCGACACGACGAGCGGGATCGTGAGCGATCAGTTCGCGCACGGCGGGCACTCGTACCACCTGTATTCGAAGGCCGGCGCGCCCGTGGGCGGTCGCCTCCTCAGCAAGACCGTCGGCGCGATCAAGAACCAGGTCTGGGCGCGCTTCTACATCCGCTTCAGCCCCGGCGCGCCGGGCGGCCACGGCAACATCGTCGCCGCCTACGACAAGTCCGGCACCTGGTACGAAATGGGCTACCAGTTCGACGGCATGATGGGCGTGTGGCATGGCGGCGGCGGCGAGCACCCGCGCCGCAGCCTGCCGTACATGGTCGACCGCTGGACCTGCGTCGAGGCGTACTTCGACGGCGCCTCGGCCGCGATGCCGAAGTGGTTCATCGACGGCGCCGAGGCCAGCTACTGGAACCCGGTCGAGGGGTGCGGCACGCCGATGGTGACGTGCGACGACGAGATGTACACGTGCACCAACGGCCAGATCGCGTGTGGCATGCCGGCGAAGAACCAGCAGACGGTGGTCGAGGCGGGGCCGACGCCGTCGGTCTCGACGCAATTCACGCGGCTCGAGGCCGGCTTCACGCCGTATGCGCCGCTCGATTTGAAGCCACCGAACAACGTCGGCGATCAGAGCGACACGCGCGTGCTGCAGGACCTCTGGATCGACGACGTCGCGTTCGACACGCAGCGCATCGGCTGCATCCAATAGCGCGCGCGCGACGACTCCTCGCGTAGAGTGGGGCGATGGTGCCCGTGGCGACAGCCGCGCTCGCGCGCGTGACGCTCGCGCTCTTCGCCGCGGCCCAAGGCGGGGCCGCGCCGCCGTCGGCGTGTCCGGGCACCGACGCCGTGTGGACGAACGTCGCGGGGCTCGTGGGGGCCGAGCGCGTGGGGACGCCGGCGACGCGGCCCACGGTCTTGCTCGACGATCTCGGCGATCGCTACCGCGTCACGGTCGCGGGGCGCGCGCACGAGTACGCCGATCCGAAGCGCGACTGCGCCAAGCGCGCCGAGGTCGCCGCCGTGTTCGTGGGGCTCACGCTGTGGCCGCTCGCGCTCGCGGCGCCGCCGCCCACACCGCCGCCGCCACCTCCGCCGCCCGCGCCCGTGGGGCCCGAGGTGTCGGTCGCGCTTGGACCGTGGGCGGGCGTCGCCGTCGCGTCGGGGCAGGGTGGGCCCGCGGGCGCCTTCGGCCTTCGCGCGCGCGTGTCGGTGATGGGCGCGCGCTTCGGCGGCGTCGCGGGCGTGGGCGCCGACTGGCCGACGCGGCTCACGCTCCGGGGCGTGCCCGTCGACGAGCAGCGCGTGCCTGCCGACGCGGGCGTGCGCGCGCGCGTCGGGGGCGAGCGCGTCAGCGTCGCGGGCGAGCTCGGGCTCCTCGCCACGCTTCTGACGGTCGGGCCCGCGGGCGGCGCGAGGACGCGTTCGCTCGATCTCGGCGCGCGCGCTGGTGCTACCGTGGAGATCGGCTTCCACCGCCGCGCCGCGTTTTTCATGGGTGCTTTCGCCGAGCTTTCGCCCGCGCCGCGCCGGCTCGCCTTCGAGCCCGACGGACCCGTCGGCCGCGCGAGCGGGCTGCGCGCCGGTGGAATCGCAGGAATTTCTTTGAGGCTGCGGTGAAGGTTTTCGGGGCCTCGCGTCCTTCGGGGGATGTGTCCTCTCGCGCGGCGGCCGTTTCGCTTCGCGCCGGGGCGGCCGAAGGGCCGTCGCCCGGCGCGGAGGAGCGCGCCGTGAGCGCGCGAGCCACGACGACGGGCCAGCCGCGTTTCGAAGAGATCTACGACCAGTGGTTTGAGCATGTCGCGCGCTGGCTGCGCGCCCTCGGCGCGCCCTCGGCCGACAGCGAGGACCTCGCGCAAGAGGTCTTCCTCGTCGTGCGACGGCGCCTGCACGCGTTCGACGGGCGCAACCTCGCGGGCTGGCTCTATCGCATCGCCGATCGCCAGGTGGCGGCGCACCGCCGCCGGCGCTGGTTCAAAAGCGTGGTGTCGAAGCGGCCGGCCGTCGTGCTCGAGGAGCTGCCGGACGCGGCGCTCGGCCCCGCGGCGACCGTCGAGCGTCGCGAGAAGGAGCGGCTGCTCGAGTCGCTCATCGCGAAGATGAGCGACACGCGACGCGCGACGTTCGTGTTGTTCGAGATCGAAGGCTACAGCGGCGACGAGATTGCCAGGATGCAGCGCATCCCCGTCGCGACGGTGTGGACGCGGCTGCACCACGCGCGGAAGGAATTCTTCGCGCTCGTCGAAGAACACCGGCGCGTGGAAGAGGGCGAGCAGAGAGGGCGAGCATGAAGCGACTGCAAGACGAACGAGGCGAGGAAGGCGCGGCGCGCGGATCCACCGAAGCCGCGGCCGTCGAGCTCTTGCGCGCGGCGCGCCCGCTCGACGTCTCACCGCTCGCGAAGGCGCGCGTGCGGATGGCGCTCTCGCGCGAGCCCGCGGCGCGTGGTGGCGCGTGGCGCTTGCGCGCGGCCGTGGTCGCGGCGCTGTTGCTCGCGGGCTCGGTCGCGGCGCGCGCGACGCTCGCCCAGAAGTGGCGCGCGTGGCGCGGCGAGCGCCCG
>DASZRT010000023.1:0-32872 GCA_035549075.1 Polyangia bacterium
GAGACCCCGCGCGAGTACGCGCGCCGAGCGGGCGCCGCCGGCCTCGACGGCGACGCGACGCTGGCCGAGCTGACCGAGGTCTACGGCGCCGCGCGCTTCGGCGGTCACGCGCCCGCCGCCGGCGCCCTCGCCCGCCTCGCCCCGCGCGTCGCCCGCCTCGGGCGACCTACGGTGTGACGGGGAGTGGATTTCGTCTCGGGGCCCTGCCAGATTGGCAGCGCGCGGCGGCCCTGACCGCCAACGCGACACCATGCGCCCCCAAACCTCCACGATCTCGCGGCCCGCGGAAGGCACCGGCCTTGCACCAGCTGTACCGGCCGTGAACCGCCTCGCTTCGATCTTCGCCTTCGCCTTCGTCGTCGTGCTCGCCCTCTCCGCCCCCGCCCGAGCCCAAACCGCGACCGGCGGCACGATCGGCACGACGACGACGACCTTCGCCGACGGCGACTTCTTCATCGCCGTCCAGCACCCCGAGGGCAGCAACCTCGGGACCTACGACCTCGCGCGGTTCTTCGGCCAGGCGAACTGCAAGTGCCAGGAGCCGGTCTACCTCTACGTCGCGCTCACGAGCCAGGGGTTCGCCAAGCGCGGCCTCGTCCCCACGGGAACGCTTCGTGTCCTCGTCGGCGTCAACTGCAACCAGCAGCTCTACTTCCCCGGCTGCAAGGATCTCTACGACACGCAGATCACGACCTTCATGGCCAACGGCCGCGCGACCATTCCCACCGACGCGCGCGTCCTCAGCTCGGGCCAATCGACCATCGACACGTCGGACGCCGGCATCATCACGAGCGGCACGACGCCGTTCAACCTCACCGACTGCTCGGCCTCGGACAGCCTGCCCCAGGGCTTCGACCAGACGATTTGGGTCACCGTCGACAACGGCACCGACGGCACGATCGACTACTCGACGACGAGCACCGTGCACGTCGACCTCACGCCGCCGCCCGAGCCTTCGAACGTCGTCGTCTCGCCGGGCAACGAAGCGCTCACGCTCAAGTGGGACACGCTCGACGTGTCGATCAACACGGACCTGCAGGGCTATCAGATCCTGTGCCGGCGCGGCGCGAACCTGCAGGTCTTCAACGACGGCACGTTCACCCCCTACTACAACACGTGCAAGTCGGCCGTGCCCGCGGGCGTCACCGGCCCCGACGCGCTCGACCCGCTGTTTGCTTGCTCGCCGTTGCTGACGACCTCGACGAGCTCGTACCGCGTGAAGATCCTGCAGAACGGCATCCCGTACGGCGCGACCGTCGTCGCGATCGACACCAACGGCAACGCGAGCACGCCCGACCTGCAGTTCGCGATCCCGCAGAAGACGCTGAGCTTCTACGACGTGTACCGCGAGGGCAGCCCCGCGAACGGCGGCGGCGCGGCCGCGGGCGGATTCTGCGCCGTGGGCGGGCGGCCCTCGCGGCGGTCGTGGATCGCGGGCGGCGCCGGGCTCGGCGTCGCGCTCGCCCTCGCGGCGGCGCGCCGGCGGAGGCGCAAGTGAAGCGCGTCGCTGGAACCACGGCGCTCGCGCTCGCCGTCGTCCTCGCGCAGTCGGCGCTGGCCCCGCGACGCGCGCGCGCGACCGACATCCTCTCCGAGGCGGGCGACGACGAGCGCCCGGACCACTACCAATCGCCGCAGGCCTTCGCCTTCGAGCTCAAGTTCGGCCCCTACCGCCCCGACGTCGACTCCGAGTTCAACGGCAAGCGCACGCCGTACAAGGACTACTTCGGCAACGGCCGCCACCTCATGTCGCAGGTCGAGCTCGACTGGCAGATCCTCCGCCGCTTCGGCTCGATCGCGATCGGCGTCGGCATCGGGTACTTCGACGTCACGGGCACGGCGCCGCTCGGCAACGGCTCGGGCGTCCCCAGCGGCGATCAGTCGACGTTGAAGGTCATCCCGTTCTCGCTGTCGGGCGTCTACCGCTTCGACTACTTCCTGCAGACGCGCGGCTTCCCGGTCGTGCCGTTCGGCAAGCTCGGCCTCGACTACGCCTACTGGTCGGTCGCCGACGGCAACGGCGAGATCGCGACCGACGGCATGGGCGGCACGGGCCGCGGCGGCACGCGCGGCTGGCACGCCGCCGCCGGCGCCGCGCTCGTCCTCGACATCTTCGACCCGGAGGCCGCGCGCGACTTCGACGCCGACCTGGGCGTCAACCACACGGCGCTCACCTTCGAGTTTTCGCACGCCGACCTCTCGGGCCTGGGCCGCGCGGGGCAGCTGCACGTCGGCGACACCAGCTGGTCGCTCGGCGTCCTGATGGAGTTTTGACGATCGTCCGCCGCATCGTCGTCGAGTACGACGGCACCGACTTCTCGGGCTGGCAGCGGCAGCCCGGCATGCGCACCGTGCAGGGCGTCCTCGAGGAGGCCCTGCACGAGATGACGGGCGAGACGCCGTTCGTGCGCGGCGCGGGCCGCACCGACGCGGGCGTGCACGCCGACGGCCAGGTCGCGAGCTTCGCCCTCGCGGCCCGCATCCCGCCGCACGGCCTCTTGCGTGGGCTCAACTCGATCTTGCCGGCGGACGTCGCGCTCGTCGAAGTCGCCGAGGTCGACGACGCGTTCGACGCGCGCTTCTCGGCGCGCGGCAAGGTCTACCGCTACACGGTGTGGAACCACATGGTCCGCTCGCCGCGCCGCGAGCGCACGGCGTGGCACGTGCGGCAGGCGCTCGACATGGCGGCCATCACCGACGCGGCGGCGCGCCTCGTGGGCGAGCACGACTTCCGCGCCTTCCGCGCTTCGGACTGCGAGCGCCGCACGACGCGCCGGATCCTGCGCCGCCTCGACGTCGATCGCCAGGGCGCGCTGCTGACCTTCGACGTCGAGGCCACGGCGTTCCTCAAGAACATGGTGCGCATCCTCGTGGGCACGCTCGTCGACGTGGGCCGTGGCCGCATCGATCCGCCCGCCGTGTCGCGCATGCTCGAGACGGGCGATCGCGCCGCCGGCGGCATGACCGCCCCGGCGCGCGGGCTGACGCTACTTCGCGTGTTGTACTGACGGCGCGGGCGCTTCAGCCTCGACGCCCAGCATCGCCGCGACCTGGCCGCGCACCTTCGTCGTGAGCGCCTCGCGATCGGCCGGCGTCAGGCCCGCCGTCGGGATCGGCGCGCCGAGCTCGAGCTCGATCTCACCCGCGCGCGTGAACAGCGCGCCCGGCGGCATGATCTCGCGCGAGCCCCGAATCGCGACCGGCACGATGTCGGCGCCGGCGCTCACGGCCAGGTGGAAGCCACCTTTCTTGAACGGCGCGAGCCGCCCGTCACGCGATCGCGTGCCCTCGGGATAGATCACGACCGAGCAGCCCTTGGCGATGCGCGCCGCCGCCTGATCGATCGACCGCCGCGCCGCCGCCGGGTTCTTGCGGTCGATGAAGATGAAGCGGCCCGCCATCATCGCCCACCCGAAGATGGGGATCTGGCCCAGCTGCTTTTTCGCGATGAAGCGCAGCGGGACCGGCACGCCCACGAAGACGGCCCAGATGTCGACGGTCGAGGCGTGGTTCGACATGAAGACGTAAGGCCGCTTCGGATCGAGCGGCGCGTGCAGCTTCACGCGCATGCGTATGCCCGCGACGGCGAAGATCACGCGCGCCCACAGCCGCGCGATCGTGACGACGACGTCGCCCGTGCGGTCGAAGAGGCCCGCCACGATCGCGCTCAGCGACAAGACGAGCGTGAGGACGACGAAGACGACGAAGGTGACGAGTCGGCGCAGCACGGGGTTCCGAGGCCCATGCTATCGTCCCCGCGTGGACTTCCGGAAGACCTACTACATCCTTCCGAACCTCTTCACGCTGTCGAGCGTCTTCTGCGGCTTCGTGTCCATTTGCCTGTCGGCCTCGGGCCAGAACGGCGCCGACCTGTACCAGGCCGCGCTCGCGATCTGCTTCGGCTTCTTCTTCGACACGGCCGACGGCCGCGTGGCGCGCCTCACCAAGACGCAGACCGATCTCGGCCGCGATCTCGACTCGCTCGCCGACCTCGTCACCTTCGGCGTCGCGCCCGGGCTGCTCGTCTACAAGTGGGGCCTCACGAGCTTCGGGCGCTGGGGCATCTTCGTCGCGGGCCTGTTCGTGTGCGCGGGCGCGCTGCGCCTCGCGCGCTTCAACGTGCTGTCGCGGCGCGAGGAGGCCAAGGCCGGCAAGCCGAAGCCGCCGGGCAAGTACACCCTGGGCCTCACGATCCCCGCGGCGGCGAGCGTGCTCGTCCTCATGGTGATCGTCGCCCACAACGTGGGCGTCTACGAGTGGGTCACCGAGGGCTTCGTCGCCGTCGTCGTGCTCCTGCTGTCGTACCTCATGGTGTCGCGCGTGCACTTTCGGTCCTTCAAGGACCTGCGCATGACGAAGCGAACCGTCGGGCTCGTGCTGCTGGTCGTGAGCTCGGTCGTCGTCGTCGCGCTCGCGGGCGTCGACAAGGCCGTCGTGTTCCTGTGGCTCATCACGACGTACATCCTGCTGGGCTTTGCCGAGTCGATCGTGCTGCTCAAGCGGTACGTCGTCGAGCAGCGGCAAATTCGGCTCGGGCGCGGCTCGTCGGCGGCCGCCACCATCGAGACGGCGCCAGCGCCGCCGCCTGCCGAAGAGATGCCGGCCGACGAAGACATCCTGCGCGAGCTCGGCGCCTTCGAGCGCCCGCCCGATGCCGACAAGTAGTCAGCGCTTGGAAATCGCCGACTCGGCCGTCGAGCCGCCCGTCGCGTCGTCGAGCTCGACGAGCGCGCCCCAGACCGCGCCGATCATCGGGCCGACGAGCACCGGCACCTCGGGGATCGGCTTGTCGGGCGCGCCCAGCTTGGTCGCGAAGTCGAGCCGCATGCCGTACAGCACCTTGTGCGCGAGCCAGTACAGCCCGACGCCGATGACGATGCCGAAGATGCCCTTGAGCAACGGCGTCCAAATCGTCTCCTGCCGCCACGGCGGCCGCCCGCCCAGCACGCCAACCAGCGCGCCGATGACACCCGCGTCGACGAACTCCGGCACGCCCGTCATCCCGATTCGCCACGAGAGCATGCCCACGCCGAACCCAATCAATCCGCCCTTGAGCAACCCGATCACGAGGCGCATGAAACGACTATAGCAGGGCGCTTGCGCGCGGGAGGGGCGATGCCAGGCGATGCCCCTCTCGGGCCACCCCGATACAGCACCAAGCAAATCGGTGGCTGCTCGAAGTGCTTCGATTGGCCGCACCGATAGAGCGAGCGCAGCGAGCGGGTTCATCGACGAGAGGCGCGGCGTCGCCGCGCCGGCCTCATCAGAAAGAGGGGTGGGCCCGCGGGAGGGGCGAAGCCCCTTCCGCGCGCACGGCGACCGCGCCGGGCTCGATGGAGTTGAGCGCGGCGACGCGGGGGCGGATGACGTCCAGGAAGCCGGCGCGGTCGGCCACCGGGGCGTCGCGGTTGATTTGCATCTTGTTGGGGTCGACGAAGGCGCCGTTCTTCGTGACCGAGAAGTGCAGGTGCGGGCCCGTGGCGAGGCCCGTCATGCCGACGAAGCCGATGACGTCCTTCTGCTTGACCATCTGGCCCGCGTGCAGGCCGCGCGCGTAGCGCGACAGGTGGTAGTAGCGCGTGTTGATGCCGTTGGCGTGGGCGATGACGACGGTGTTGCCCGAGCCGCGCTTCATGCCGACCTCGAGCACGCGCCCGCTGGCCGAGGCCCACACGGGCGTGCCCGTCGGCGCGGCGTAGTCGATGCCGAGGTGCGCCTTCTCGACGTGAAGGATCGGGTGGAAGCGCTTGCGGTCGAACTTCGAGCTGATGCGCACGAAGCGCAGCGGCGTCTTGAGCATCGTCTTCGAGATCGCCTGGCCGTGCTCGTCGTAGTAGTGACCGGGCGTCGTCGCGCTGGCTTTCCCGTTGCGGCCCGCGAACCAGAACGCGCGGAACGTGCCGACCTTGCCGCCGTACTCGGCCGCGAGGATGCGCCCGTACTTGTAGAACTTGCCGCCGAGGAGCTGCTTCTCGATGACGACCTTCCAGTGGTCGCCCGGGTGCTGGTCGACGTAGAAGTTCACGTCCCAGGCGAAGAGCTCGACGAAGTTGCCGACGAGCGTCGTCGACTCGCCGGCCTTCTGCACCGACTCGTAGAGCGACGACTCGACGACGCCGCCGGCCTCGACGATCTTGGTCTCGACGGGCTGCTCGGACTTGTGGCCCGACCACGTCGCCGACGCGCCTTCACCGTCGCGCTCGACGAGGTAGCGGACGACGATCGAGGGCTGGTACTCGAAGGCCTCGGGGATGCCGCTGTCGTCGAGGCGCACGACGTAGGTCTGGCCGCCCTGGATCGTCTTCGGGTCGACGAGCTTCGACAGCGCGGCGATGACGTTGCCGGCCTGCGCACCGAAGCCCTCGCGCGCGAGCACCTGGCCGAGCGTGTCGGCGTTCGAGAACTTCTTGGCGACGGCGCCGTCCTCGGTCGCTTCTTCGCCGGGCGCGGGGGCGTCGTCCTCGGCGGCGGCGCCGGACGCGGCGGGCGCGTGACCGAAGCTGGCGTTCGACGCCGTGAACGGAATGCGGATCTGTGGCGGGGCGGCCGGCGCGGGCGCCTTGCCGGGGACGGGCGTCGGGGCCGCGGCCGCGAGCAGCACGGGCGCGGCGGGCGCAGGAGCCGGCGCCTCGGCCGCGGCGGCGGGCGCGACCGCAGCGGACGCAGCCCCAGCGGGTGCGACGACGACGGGCGGCTTCGCGGCCGGCTTGGCGGCGACCTTCACGGGCGCCGACTTCGCGTCGTGTGCGAGCGCGGTTCGGGCGCCGGCGGCGTCCTTCGCCATCAGGTCGCTCTTCTCGGCGTCGATCGACTTCGACGTCGACTGAACCTTGAGGACGTCGCGTGGCGCCGTGCCGTGGTTGAAGAAGAAGACGTAGACGTTGATGCCGACGAGCCCGGCCAGCAAGACGCCGAGCCGCAACGAGTTGCGGACTTCGGAGGAGCGCTTGCGTCGTCTACGTGCCAATCGCGGAGGGCCTTGGTCGGAGCGCCGGTGTGAGCCCGACGTTCATCGGACGTAACACAGCGGCGTTTTCAAATCAATTTCCCGGCGATTTCGCCGACATCGCCCGCTTGAGCATCTCGGCCGCGTGGGCCGACGCCTCGGCCGACGGTTTGGCGCCGCCCAACATGCGCGCGAGCTCGGCCGGCCGCTCGGACTCGGGCAGAAGCTCGATCTCGACGCGCGTGCGGCCCTTCTCGGCAGATTTGGTCACGCGCACGTGCGCGTCGCCGAAGGCCGCGACCTGCGGCAGGTGCGTTATGACGATCACCTGCCGGTCGGCGGCGATCTTCTTGAGCTTGCGGCCCACGATCTCGGCGGCGCCGCCGCCCAGGCCCGCGTCGACCTCGTCGAACACGTAGGTCAGCACCTCGTCGGTGCGCGCGAGCGCCTGCTTGACGGCCAGCATCACGCGCGACAGCTCGCCGCCCGAGGCGATCTTGGCGAGCGGCCGTGGAGGATCGCCCGGGTTCGGCGCGAACAAGAAGCGCACGCGGTCGGCGCCCGTGACGCCCAGCTCACGCTCGTCGATGTCGACGGGCACATGGGCCGACGCGAAGCCGAGCTCGCGCAAGGTCGCCGACACCTTCTTCTCCAGGCCCGTGGCCGCCTTGCGCCGCGCCGTCGTGAGCGCCGACGCCGCCTTCTGCGCGCGCGCCTCGGCCCGCTCGACGGCGTCCTTGCGCGCCGCGAGCGCCTCGTCGTACGAGCCGATCTCCGCCAGCTCGCGCGCGAGCGATTCGCGCTTCGCCACCAGATCCTCGACGGTGCCGCCGTGCTTGCGGCAGAGCCGCTGCAAAAGGAAGAGACGCTCTTCGACCTCGGAGAGGCGCGCCGGATCCGACCGGATGCCGCGCGCGTAGCGCCCGAGATCGCGCGCCACGTCTTCGATGACCGCCTGCGCGCCCGCGAGGCGTTCGGCGAGCGGCGCGAGCGCGGCGTCGAGCGCCGCGAGCGGCGCCAGCTCGTGGGCGACGGCGGCGATGCGCTCGGCGACGGCGCCGTCGGCGGCGTACAGCGCCTCTTCTCCACCCGCCGTGGCCGCGTGGAACTTCTCGGCGCCGCGCAGGCGCTCGCGCTCGGTCTTGAGGGCCTCTTCTTCGCCGGCCGCCGGTTGTGCCGCGTCGAGCTCGCCCAGCTGGAAGCGCAGCAGGTCTTCACGTTCGGCCCGTGCGCGCGCGTCGGCCGAGAAGGTCTCGAGCGCACGCCGCGCCTCGGCCAGCGCCTCCCAGGCCGTGGCCATCTCGTCGCGCGCGTCGCCGGTCTCGGCGAAGGCGTCGAGGATCGCGAGCTGGCTGTCGGGATCGGTGAGCGACTGCTGATCGTGCTGCGAGGCGATGTCGATGAGGCCCGCGACGTGCGTCGTGAGATCGCCCGCCGTCGCGAGCCCGCCGCCGAGGTGCACGCGCCCGCGCCCGGCGCGCGAGATCACGCGCCGCACGAGCAGGCCCTCGTCGGGATCGACGGCGCGTCCCTCGGCTTCGAGACGCGCGCGCGCCGGTCCACCGTGCGGCAACGCGACCAACGCCTCGACGCGCGCCTCGTCGCGCCCGGTCTTGATGAGGTCGGCGCCCGCGCGCGCGCCGCGCAGCAGGCCCATGGCGTCGACGATGATGCTCTTGCCGGCGCCCGTCTCGCCCGTGATGACGGTCAGACCCGGCCCGAGCGGCAGCTCGACCTCGTCGATGAGCGCGAAGCCCGCGATTCGGAGCAGCGTCAGCACGTCGGGGCTCTCATCGGATCGCGCACGTCATTCGTTGCCATCGACTTTGCGTTCGCCCCACGACAGCTTCTTCCTCAAGATCCCGAAGAACGGCGTCGGCGACTTGAAGAGGCGCAGCGGCTTCGCGGCCTTGCGCACGGTGATCCACCCGCGGTCGGGGATCTCGTTCCCCCACTGCCCGTCGACGGTCAGGTGAGCCGGGCCGCCCGACACGTTCGTGACGCGCACCTCGGCGTCCGAGCGCACGACGATCGGCCTGTGCGTGAGCGTGTGCGGACAGATCGGCGTCAGGATCGTCGCCTCGACGTCGGGCGTGAGGATCGGCCCGCCCGCGGCCAGCGTGTACGCCGTCGAGCCCGTGGGCGTCGCGACGATGAGGCCGTCGGCCTTGTAGGTCGCGATGACCGCGCCGTCGAGCCGCGCCTCGAGGTCGAGCAAGCGCGCGAGCGCGGGCTGCGTGAACACGGCATCGTTGACGGCGCAGCGGCTCTCACCGTCGCCCGGGCCGCCCGTGCCCCCGATCGTGATGGCGAGGCGCACGCGCTCCTCGATGCCGAGCCGCCCGTGGCAGGCCTCGGCCAATGCGTGCGCCGCCTCGTTCCGTGCGTAGTGCGTGATGAACCCGAGACTTCCCAGGTTCACGCCAAAGATCGGCACGCCGTGGTCGGCAACCAACCCCGCGCCGAACAACAACGTCCCGTCGCCTCCCAGGACGACGAGCGCGTCGATGGCGCCCCCCAGCTGCTCCGTCGATACGACGCGCGCGCCCGGCAGGGCCGACGCGTCCTCTTCCAAGACGACTGGGGCGCATCCCTGCTGATGCAGGACGCGCCCCAGGTCCGCCGCTATCGCGCGCGCTTCTGGCTTGCCGCGTTTGAGCAGGAAGCCAAACCGCATCGCGGCGACGTTACTGCGGCAGCATCTCGTAGAAAACGGTAATCGACAGACAGTGGAACTCGCTGTCCGACGACTGCGTCACGATCTTGTCGAGGATCTTCGCGCGCGGATTGTCACGAATCCAGCGGGTAAGCACCTCGCCCAGCTCCTCACGATCCTTGGCCTTCGTTGCCGTGAAGACCTTTGCCCCCATGACCATGTCTCTGACTCCTTTGAGGATGACCCGTCGAATCTCTCGTGACGCCGCAGCCGCAGCGAAACGCTTGAGTTACATAGCGTGTTCATAAATGTTGTGCAAACAGGTTTTATTCTCCGGATTTCATTCACCTTTAGCCGTATTACGGAGTATGACAGTCAAGACGTAAACAATCCTCCTTATTGACGCTGGCGATCCAGCGACAAGGCGGTTCGTCCTTGACGAGACGGGCCACGCAGTGTTGAATCCGCCCTTCCTGAACTGGAGGAATTCTGCTTGGAGACGCTGCTCGGCCGACCGCTGGAAGTTGAAGTGAGGGACTCTGTCGATAAAGCCCTCAAGATCCTCAAGCAGAAGATGTCCAAGGAAGGCATCCTCCAAGAGATCAAGCGCCGTCGGTACTACGAGAAGCCGTCGGTGAAGCGGAAGCGCAAGATGCGCGAGGCCCGCAAGCGGCGCCGTCGCGAGGCCAAGCGCCGCGTCGTCCGCTAGACCGTCGAGCTTCCTCATGAGCGGCGACGGGACGCGGTCAGCGCCCGCGTCGCCCCCAGGCCCCATCGTCGGTGGCCTCGCGCTCGCGACGCGTGCTGTGCACGTGGCGCGCGAGAGCGGCGCGCTCGGCCCCACGGGCGAGCGCGCGGCCACGCCGCCGCTGCATCAGACGGCGAACTACGTCTACACGGACGCCGACGGCGCGGCGGCCGCGGCGGCGGGCGAGGCTTTCCTTTACTCGCGCCACGGCAACCCGACGACCGACGCGCTCGCGCGCGCCGTCGCCGATCTCGAGGGCGCCGAAGCGGGGCTGACGTTCGCGTCGGGCATGGCGGCGATCGCGACGGCCGTCTTCGCGGCGGCGGCGGGCGGCGAGGTGCTCGCGGGCGAAGGCATCTACGGCGGGTCGACGGATCTCCTGCAGACGTTGGGCACGAGCTTCGGCATCCGCACACGCGTCGTGCCCGCCTGGGACGTCGCGGCCGTCGCGGCGGCGATCGGGCCCGACACGCGCGCGCTGCTCGTCGAGACCCTGTCGAACCCGCTGCTGCGCGTGCCCGATCTGCGCGCGCTCGGCGACGCGTGCCACGCGCGCGGCGTCGCGCTCGTCGTCGACTCGACGTTCACGACGCCGATGCTCGCGCGCCCGATCGCGCTCGGCGCCGACCTGGTCGTTCACAGCGTCTCGAAGTACCTCTCGGGCCACGGCGACGTCGTGGGCGGCGTCGTCGTCGGCGCCGCGGCGGCGCTCGCGCCCGTGCGCGCGGCGCGCTCGCTGCTCGGCGGCGTCATGGATCCGTTCGCGGGGTGGCTCGCGCTGCGGGGCCTGCGAACGCTCCCGCTGCGGATCGCGCGCCAGTGCGAGAGCGCCGCGCGGCTCGCCGCCGTGCTCGCGTCGCTCCCCGCCGCGAAGAAAGTCCACTACCCCGGCCTGCCCGATCATCCCGATCACGCGCGCGCCAAGGCGCAGCTCGCGGCGCCGGGCGCGATCATCGCGCTGCAGCTGGCCGACGGCGCGGCGGCCCGGCGTTTCTACGATCGCGTGCGTGTGTTCTCGCGCGCGGCGAGCTTGGGTGAGATCGTGTCGCTCGTGACGCATCCAGCATCGTTCACCCATCGCAGGCTCTCACCCGAAGCGCTCGCCAAGACGGGCATCGACGACGGGCTCCTGCGCCTGTCGGTCGGCGTCGAGGACGTCGGCGATCTCGAGGCCGATTTGCGGCAGGCGCTCGCGTGAGCGATCCGGTGTGGACCGAGCTTTCGTTCGAGGTCGCGGCCGAGGCGGCGGAGCTCGTCGCGAGCGCCGTCTCCGAGCTCACGGGCGGCGTCGAGGTGCGCGACGCGGGCACGCTGCTCAAGGCGGGCGCGGGACGCGCGCTCATCGTCACGCAGTGCCTGCCCGAGGCCGCCGACGAGGTCGTCGAAGCGGCGCTCGAGACGTGCGCGCGCGCCGAGGACGCGGGCCTCGCCGTCGCGCCCGTCGAGGTGAAGCGGCGCGAGGCGCACGAGGACGAGTGGCGCGACGTCTGGAAGAAGTACTTTCGCGCGACGCGCGTGGGCCGCACCTTCATCGTGCGGCCCAGCTGGGATCCGGGCGACGTCGCCGACGGCGATCGCGTGATCGATCTCGACCCGGGGCGCGCCTTCGGCACGGGCGGGCACGCGACGACGCGGCTCGTGATCACGCTGGCCGAAGAGGTCGAGACGCGCGAGGTCCGTCGCTTCCTCGACCTCGGCTGCGGCTCGGGGATCTTGTCGGTCGCGGCGGCGCGCCTGTGGCCGCGCGCGGCGGGGCTCGCGGTCGACGTCGACGTCGAGGCGACGGACTGCACGCGCGAGAACTTCGAGCGCAACGGCGTCACGACGGTCGAGACGCTCACGGGCATGCTGTCCGACATCCCGAACGCCGCGCGCGCCTTCGACGTCGTGCTCGCCAACATCCAGGCCGACGTGCTGCTGCCGCTCGCGCGCGAGCTGGTCGCGACGCTCGCGCCGCGCGCGACGCTCGTGCTGTCGGGCCTGCTCACCGTCGACGCGGGCCCCGTGCTCGACGCCTACCTCGCCGCCGGCCTCACGCTCGAGGCGCGCCGCGAAGAAGACGAGTGGACGGCGCTGCGGCTCGCGGCGCCATGAGCGTATGAGCGACACTCGGTTGTTCGTGCCCGCGGCGCAGCTCGGCGGCGCGCGCGTCGTCATCGAGGGCGACGCGCACAAGCACGTCGCGCGCGTGCTGCGCGCGCGGCCGGGCGACGCGCTCGTGCTGTTCGACGGCGAAGGCGGCGAGGTCGACGCGATGGTCGAGACCGTGGGCGCGCGCGAGGCGACGCTCGTGCTGGGCGCGCGGCGCACGGCGGCGGCGCCGGTCGTCGCGATCACGCTGCTCGTCGCCGTGCCCCGCGGCGAGCGCATGGACCTTCTCGTGCAGAAGACGACCGAGCTCGGCGTCGCGCGCATCATGCCCGTGCTGAGCGGTCGGTCGGTCGCGCGGCCCGAGCCGGGCTCGTCGCGCACCGAGCGCTGGGACAAGATCGCGCGCGAGGCGGCGCGGCAGTGCGGGCGGGCCGACGTGCCTCGCCTCGACGCGCCCACGCCGCTCGCGGCCGCCGTCGGCGACGAGGCGCTGCCGCCACTGCGCTTCGCGACGTGGGAGGCGGCGCGCGGCGAGGCGGCGCCGTCGCTGAGGCGCGCGCTGGCGGCGGCGTTTGCGGCGGAGCTTGCGCCGCGCGGACTCGCGTTGCTCGTCGGCCCCGAGGGCGGGTTCGCGGCCGAGGAGATCGCGGAGGCCGAAGCGCACGGGTTCTCGGCCGTGGGGTTGGGGCCGCGGATCTTGCGCGTCGAGACGGCGGCGATCGCGGCCGTGACGTTGGCGCAGGCCGCCGCCGGCGGCCTCGACTAGGCTATAAACTTGCCGGCGATTCCGGGGCTCCGCATCATGGGGCTGTGACCGCCTTCGCCGCGCCGATGCCCGCCACGACCAGCTCGACCGTAAACGCCCGCGAAGAGCAGGTGCTGCGCGTGCGCGTGACGGGCTTCCCGCGCCGCACGATGGCCGCGCTCATCGATCTCGGGATGCTGCTCGGGTTCACGGCGGGCATCACGCTGATCGTCGCGATGGTGCTGCACGTGCCGATGCCGGGCGCGCGCGAGGTCGGCCCCGACCTGCTCGTCGCCGGCATCCTCGATCGCAACCCCATGGCCGTCGGCGCCGTCGGTCTGTTCCTGGGGATGATGGGCCTCTACCAGCTGTATTTCGGCGGCATTTCGGGCCAGACGCTGGGCATGCGCCTCATGGGCATCCGCCTCATTTCATACCGCGGCGGCGCGCCCGGGCCGGCGCGCGGGCTCGTGCGGCTCGTCGCGCTCACCATCAGCCTCGCGCCCGCGGGCCTCGGGTGGCTGTGGGCGCTGTTCGATCGCGAGCACCGTGCGCTCCACGATCACCTCGCCGGCACCTACGTCATCCGCGAGTAGTAGGAAGCGCGCGGAAATCCGGCTACGCTAACGGACGCGATGGCTTCGCGGCTCTCCGACTGCCTCGTGCGCGACGGCATGTTGCCGGCGGCGCTCGTCCGCGCGGCCACGGCCCGGCAGGCCGTCTACGGCGGGGCGCTCGACACCGCGCTGCTCGAGAACGGCGTCATCGACGAGCCGCTGCTGTGGTCGACGCTCGCGACGGCGACCGGTCTGCCGATCCCCGACGCCGCGCTCTTCGAGAACCCGGACCCGTCGGCGGCCTCGGCGTTCGACGCGAGCTGGTCGCGCCGCTGTCGCGCCGTGCCCGTCGGGCGGCGCGGAGACACGCTTCAAGTCTGTTGCGCCGAGCCGATCGCCGAGCCCGAGCTGGCCGAGGCGCGCGCGGCGCTCGGGCTCGAGCTCGAGCTCTACGTCGTGCCCGAGGTGCGGCTCGCGGCCGCGCGGCAGGCCGTCTACGGCGAGCCGATGTCGCCGCGCCTGCTGCGCGTGCTGGCGCGCCTGCTGGGCGCGCAGCCCGTGCGCAAGTGGGTGCACGCGCTCTCGCCGGCCGCCGTCGAGCGCGCGAAGGCGCCGCCCGCGACGACGCTCGCGCCCGAGGCCGCCGGCCGCGCCGAGACGCTCGGCGATCTCGAGGGCGAGCTCGCCGAGGCCGAGTTCGACGTCCCCTCGCACACCTTCGCGACCGAGCCGCTCGACATCATCGAGTCGCGCCCGTCGCGCGCGGCCATCGACGGCGATCCGAAGCGCCACGAGGAGGCGGTCGTGCGTCAGGCGGCGGAGGAGATTTCGAAGGCCATCGCGTTGCCGACCGCCCCCGCGGGCGCCGTCGCGGCGCCGTCGACGGGCGCGGGCAGCGGCTCGTTCGTCGGCGGTGAGAAGATCGACACGTCGCCCGGGCGCGCCACGACGATCCCGCCGACCCCATCGACGCAATCGACGCCATCGACCATCGACGGCGTGCCCGTCGCGCGGCCCGTCGACGCCGACGCGTTGACGGCGCGCGCGGTCGCCGACGACGCCGAAGCGGAAGACGAGACCGATCACGACGAGGACGACGGTTACGACGACGACCGCTACGAGGACGCCGACGCGCCCGCGTGGGCGCGCCGCAACGCCGGCGCGCTCACCGAGGAGCAGGAAGATCAGCTGTGCGCCGTCGCCGAGGATCTCGCGGCGGCGGCGCGGCTCGCGGCGTTGCGCGTGCTGCGTTCACGCCTCGCGCGGCCGCGCGTGCGCGCCCTCGCCGACAAGCTGATCGCCGCGCTCAAGAGCCCGCCCGAGGCGGCCATCCCCGCGGCGGGGGCGCTGGGCGAGCTGCGCGACGGCCTCGCCGTGCCGGCGCTCATCGAGGCGCTGCAGGGACCGACCGCGCTCGCTCAGACCGCCGCGCGCGCGCTCCTCGAGATCGCGCAGCAAGACTTCGGGCAGAACCGAAAGAAGTGGCAATCGTGGTGGGACTCCCACAAGAACGCCGAGCGCGTCGACTGGCTGCTGGAAGGCCTGTCGCACAAGTCGCCCGAGATCCGCTTCGCGTCGTCCGAAGAGCTGCGCCTCATCACGGGCGAGTACTTCGGCTACCACTTCGACCTGCCCAAGCGCGAGCGCGAGGAAGCGCGCGAGCGCTGGCAGTCGTGGTGGCGCACCGAGGGCCGCGCGCGGCTCGCCGAGCGTGCGCGCCAAATGAGCTGACGGCCAGCTACTCGAAGCTGATGCCGACGTAGACGTGGCGATCGTGCTCGCCCCCGGCGAGCAGGCGCTCCATCTGGCCGTCGAAGTACTGGACGTAGATCCACGCGCTCACGTTGCGCCGACACAGCAGCGTCAGCAGGGGCGAGTTCAGGTCGGCCTCGAAGTTGAAGCCGTGGCCGGAGAGGTCGTGCGTCGCGACCTTGAAACGGCCCGTGAGACGCGCGATCGAGAGGTTCGGGATGCGCAGGTCGACGTCGACGAACGCCGCCGCGCGCGCCACTCGGTCGGAGAGCTCGGGCGAGACGTCGAACGGCGCGTTCAAGCGAAAGCCGGGCGTGAAGAACAGCCACGCCTCCGACGCGCGCTCGCGCGCGATGCCCCAGCGGCCCTCGAGGAAGATCGCGTTCCAGCCGCGCGAATTGACGGTCTGGTTCACGCCGCCGATGTCGCCGAGGCCGTTCGACTCGTGCTGGATGCCGAGCTGCGCCTCGCGGAAGCGCTCGTGGCGCCGGCGACGCAAGAACACGAAGGCCTCGGGCTTGTAGTTGCTCTCAACGAAGGGCGACGAGTGATCGAAGTCGAGCATGTCCCAGAACGACTTCTGCGTGTACGCGGCCGACAGGCCCCACGCCCACGTCTCGCGGAAGGTCAGCATGTCGAAGCGCAGCGACACCTGGAACTTCGTGCGCGCGGGCCAGCCGCCGTTGGCCTGGAACGCGAAGTAGTTCTCTTCGTGCAGGAAGAAGTACTGCGCGTCGTCGCTGGGCGCGACCGGCTCGTCGATGGCCGTCTTGGGCGGCGCGCCCGGCGCGCGCACGATGGGCGCGGCCTGCGCGGGCGTGGTCTGCGCGGGGGAAGGTTCATCGGCCGTCGCGACGATGAGCGCGACGACGACGCGGGCGAGGTCGAGCATCCCTCCATTAATCGGCGCCCGGACGCGGCGTCAACAAACCGGCTGCTTACGCGCTCGATTGCCCCGCTTGGTCCGAAAGGCTAGATTCCGCGACCGATGTTCGAGACGCTCACGCAAGGGTTCCGCAACGCCAAGCAGAGGTTCCAGGGCTTGGCCGAGCTCGACGAGGCGACGGTCGACGAGGCGCTCAAGGACGTGCGCACGTCGCTGCTCGAGGCCGACGTCGGCTTCGACGTCGTTCAGGACTTCTGCAAGCGCGTCAAAGAGAAAGCCGTCGGCGTCATCGTCAAGGTGCGCGCGTCTTCGAAGGAGAAGGTCCGGCGCGTGTCGCCCGAGGACCACTTCGTCAAGCTGTGCCACGACGAGCTCGTCGACCTCATGGGGCCGATCGAGACGGGCCTCAAGTTCGCGAAGAAGGGCCCGACGGGCGTCATGCTCGTCGGCCTGCAGGGCTCGGGCAAGACGACGACCGTCGGCAAGCTCGCGCGCTGGCTCGAGAAGCAGCACAAGCGCCCGCTGCTCGTCGCCGCCGACGTCTACCGCCCCGCCGCCATCGATCAGCTGCAGATCGTCGGCAAGAGCCTGGGCATCCCCGTCTATGCCGAGCCGGGCGGCAACCCGCCCGACATCTGTGAGAAGGCCGTGCGCGTCGCCTCCGAGACGGGCCGCGACGTCATCATCTTCGACACCGCGGGCCGCCTCGCCATCGACGAGCCGCTCATGCAAGAGCTCTCCGAGATCGACAGGCGCGTCCACCCGGCGAACATCCTGCTCGTCGTCGACGCCATGATCGGCCAGGACGCCGTCGGCACCGCCAAGGCGTTCAACGATCGCCTCAACCTCGACGGCGTCATCCTCACGAAGCTCGACGGCGACGCCCGCGGCGGCGCGGCCCTCTCGGTCAAGGCCGTCACGGGCAAGCCCATCAAGTTCGTCGGCATGGGCGAGTCGTCCGACCGCCTCGAGGAGTTCCGCCCCGACGGCATGGCGAGCCGCATCCTGGGCCGCGGCGACGTCGTCGGCCTCATCCAGCAGTTCGAGGAGGTCGTCGACGAGGAGAAGGCCGAGCAAGACGCCGTCCGCATGCTCAAGGGGAAGTTCGACATGAACGACTTCCAAGAGCAGCTCGGCGTGTTGAAGAAGATGGGCCCGCTCCAAGACATGGTGGAGAAGATCCCGGGCATCGCCGACGCCATGCCGCAGGGCGTGCAGGTCGACGACAAGGAGCTCGTGCGCATCGGCGCCATGATCTCGTCGATGACCGACGACGAGCGGCGCCACCCCGAGCGCTTCGTCGTCACGAGCTGGGAAGAGTTCGTCGACGGCGGGCGCCGCAAGAAGAAGCGCAGCGCCTTTTACGACATGGGCCGGCTCAAGCGCGTCGCGAAGGGCTCGGGCCACAAGGAGAACGAGGTCGCCGACCTGCTGAACCGCTTCGCGATGATGCGTCAGATGATGATGCAGATCGGGATGTCGACGGGACTCCTCGGCAAGATCCCCGGCTTCAAGCAGCTCGCCCAGGCCAAGAAGATGATGGGCATGGACATGGACAAGCTCGCCTCGATGATGAGCACGCCCTCGCCGGAGCGTGGCGGCTTCCAGGCGCCCAAGCGCAACGTCGACCGCGCCAAAGAGAAGCGCAAGCGCAAGGACGCCAAGAAGCAGCGCAAGAAAAACAGACGCTGACGAACCGACGTCAAGCGACAACGGCGTCGGGTGCCGACGTCGTCGCGGGCAACCCCATGAGCTCGCGGCACACGTCGGCGATGCGGCGCGCGCTCGTGCGGCCGTTCTGGATCGGGCACAGGCGGCGCAGCTCCTCGACGTCGAAGTACGAGTGCACCTCCTTGCCGAGCGCGAGGCCCACGTAGGCCGTCGACGAGTACTGCGTCACGAGCACGTCGCAGTTCGCGATCATCTCTTCGGCGCTGCCTGATTCGTAGACGAGCGCCGACGGCGCGAGCTGCGCGATCTCGCGGCGCGCGCGGGCGGCGTTCTCGTTGGGGTGCAGCTTCCAGACGATTTGCCGCCCCGCCGCGATGGCGACGACCTCGGCGACGAACTTCGGACGATCCTCCCAACGCGCCGTCTCGCGGATGTCGGAGCTGCACACGAGCACGAAGCCGCGGTGGGGGAAGTCGTTGCGTAGAAACCTTTCGCAGTTGTCGAAGTTCGGGATGCCCGTGACGATGAGCTTCTCGCGCGGCACGCCTTTGCGCGCGAACAGCTCGCGGTAGCCGTCGCTCGCGACGCAAAACCGATCGTAGGCGTGGGAGAGGCCCGTCGCCGACGACGTCGTCGCGAGCCACGGCGCGAGCCGCATCGTCTTGATGATCCGAAACACGAGGTCCTCCGGATCGGTCATGCCCTCCTGCACGAGCACGACGGGGCGCCCGCGCAGGTTGCCCGGGACGGCGAGGTCGGAGCACGTCACGGCGAGATCGTAGTCACCGCGCGCGCCGTCGAGGTCGAGCGGGAGCTTCTGCGCCTCGAGGTAGGCGAGGCAGCGCGCGCGCAGCTTGCTCCCGAGCGCCGTCGTCTCGAGGAAGCGCAGCCGTCGAAAGACGTCGAGGAGACCGTCGCAGTAATACCAGGTGAAGGCGGCGTCACACTCGGGGAGCTCGGCGGCGATCTGCTGCACCTGCGTCGTGTGGTTGATGGTGCCGCCGATGAAGAGCACGCGCGGGCGACCGGCGCGGCGCGGCGGGCGCGGCGACGGCGGGAAGGCGCGACGCGCGGCGCGCGCGAGCCAGGTCGGCGCGATGGCCAAGAGCACGAGCGCGAGCCGCCCGATCCAAATGGCGATCGCGAGCAAGCTGTTGCGGAACAGAAGCCAGACTTTCGCCGGCGGATTCACGAGCGTGCCATCCTAGCGACCAATCGACGTATGGCACGGCCACCGGACGAACGGTTCGACAAATACGCGACATGGGTCGATCGTCGGCGTCGCGTCATCGTCGCCGTGGGCGCGCTCGTCGCGCTCGTGGGCCTGGCGCTCGCGCTGCGGCTGCCCATCCACGCCGACTGGTCCAATCTGCTGCCGCCGGGCGAGCGCTCGGTGCGCGACCTCGACCAGATCCAGAGCCGCACGTCGTCTTTGGGCCTCGTGCTGTGCGCCGTCGAGAGCGACGACCCTGCCCTCCGTGCGCGCGCGGCCCATCGGCTCGCCGAGCGGCTGCGCGCCGTCGACAACTCGCTCATCGCCAACGTCGTCGTCGACGACGGGCTCGCGCGGCGCTTCGCATGGGACCACCGGTTCCTCGTCGCGTCGTTGCCCGATCTCGAAGAGGCCCGCGACGCCATCAAGAGCCGCATCGCGCGCGCGAACCCGCTGTACGTGTCGCTCGACGAAAATGGAGACGCAGAGGCGCAGGCCGCCTTCGATCGGCTGCGCACGCGCCTGCGCGCCGCCGAGAAGAAGGTCGCCTCGCCCGACGAGATCGTCTCGGGCGACGGGCGCGTGCAGCTCGTCATCGTCGAGGCGCCGTTCCCGTCGGCGTCGGTGACGCAGGGCGAGCGTCTCGTCGCGACGCTCGGGCCGATCCTCGAAGACGTTCGGCGCGAGGTGGGACCGGGCGTCGCGCTCGGCATGACCGAGGACATCGTCATCGGCGTCGCCGAGCACCGCGCCGTGCTCGAAGGCATGTCGCTCGCGATCTTGCTGACGGTCACGATCGTCGGGCTCTCGCTCTTCTTCTACTATCGATCATGGCCGGCTCTGCTCGCGCTGTTCGGGTCACTGGGCGTCGGCACGCTCGCGACCTTCGGCGTCACGCGCCTCGCGATCGGCAGCCTCAACAGCGTGAGCGCGTTCCTGTCGTCGATCGTCGTCGGCAACGGCATCAACTTCGGCATCCTCGTCGTCGCGCGCCACTTGGAGGAGCGGCGCGCGGGACGCGTGGGCACGGGCGCGCTCGCCGTCGCGCTGCGCGGCTCGTTCGCGGGCACGGTCACGGCCGCGCTCGCGGCAAGCGTCGCCTACGGCTCGCTCGTCGTGACCGACTTCCGCGGCTTCCGCGACTTCGGCGTCATCGGCGGTGTCGGCATGGTGCTGTGCTGGACCTCGGCCTACACGGTGCTCCCCGCGCTGCTCGCGACGCTCGAGCGGCGCGGCCTCGTGCGCGCGCGGCCCGAGCCGCGCCTCGGCCCGCTGCTGGGACGCCTGCTGCCGCGTCGGCCCGAGACCGTGCTCGTCGGCGCGGGCGCGCTCGCGCTCGCGGCGGCGCTCGTGACGGGACGATTTCTCGCGGGCGATCCGCTCGAGTACGACTGGCAGCGCATGCGCTCCGACGGTGGGCTCGCGCGCGAGGCTCGGCGCTGGATGGCGACGATCGACGCCGCGTTCGGCCGGCAGCTCGTGGGCGGCTTCGTCGTGGGCCTCGGCACGCCCGAGGAGGCGCGCGCCGTCGAGCGCACGCTGAAGCAGCGCGCCGAGGACGAGCCGGGCGTCGACGCGAGCAAGGCGCTGTTTCGCAAGGTCGGCTCGATCGACGACTACGTGCCCGCCGACCAAGACCAGAAGCTCGCGACGCTCGGGGAGATCCGCAAGCTCTTCGATCGTCACGCGGAGGCGCTCACCGAGGATCTGGGCGCGGCCGAGGTGCGCCGCCTGCGGCCGCCGGACGATCTGCAGGCGCTCACCGTCGCCGACGTGCCCGAGATGCTGGCGCGCCGCTTTGTCGAGCGCGACGGGCGCGTCGGGCGTCTGTTGTTCGCGAACCAGGCGTCGCGCTTCGACGGCTGGAACGGCCGCCACATGATCGCCTTCGCGAAGTCCGTGCGCGCGCTCGACCTGCCGCCGTCGACGGCGATCGGCGGCGGCGCCTTCGTGTTCGCCGACATCCTCGACGCCGTCGTGCGCGCGGGCCCGCGCGCGACGCTGGTCGCGATCGCGGGCGTCGTGCTGTTCGTGCTCGTGATCCTCGGGCCGAGCCGCCACGCGCTCGTGACGCTCGTGTGCCTCGCCGAGGGCACGGCCCTCATGATCGCGAGCGCGGCGCTCATGGGGCTCAAGGTGAACTTCCTCGACTTCGCGGCGCTGCCCATCACGCTCGGCATCGGCGTCGACTACGCCGTCAACGTCGCGACGCGCGAGCGCACCGAGGGCCCCGGCAGCGCGCGCCACGCGCTCGTGACCACGGGCGGCGTCGTCGCGCTCTGTTCGTGGACGACGATCGTCGGCTACGGCTCGCTGTTGCTGTCGGCGAACGCCGGCATCCGTTCGTTCGGGCTCACGGCGATCCTCGGCGAGGCCACGTGCCTCGCGACGGCGCTGACGCTCGCGCCCGCGTTGCTGACGGTCCTCGGGCGTCGCGCCGCCGTGGCCGCCGAGCACAGCGAAGCGGCCTGACACGGTTTCGTCGCGAGACGTTCGCGGCGCGCGCCGTTTGCGCGTGAGAGTCTGCTGCGCAGATGAGCGCGAACGAGGCTTCACCTCGGCTCGACACTCGAACGACGAACGTGCCGTCGTTGCCTGCGGGCGCGCTCCGCCGCGCCGGCCTGCGGTCACTCGCCGCCGCCGCGTACCTCGTGCTCATGGGCCGCCTCGGCCTCGACGGCCCCGCCCACTGGCTGTTCGCGATCGTCGCCGTCGCCGTGCCCGTCACGATCCCGCCCGTCGATCGCATCCTGCTGGGCGCCCTGCCCTTCGTCGCCTTCGCCGCCGTCTACGATCTCCTCAAGCTCGCGCACCCGGCCGTCGTCGCGAGCGGCGTGCACGTCGCCGCGCCGTACCTCTTCGACAAGTGGGCCTTCGGCGTCGGCGGCGCCGCCGCGCGCGTCTCGATGAACGAGCTGTTCGCCGCGCACCACTGGACGGCCGTCGACCTCGTCACCGGCTGCGCGTACTTCTCGTACATCTACGCCGTGCTCGCGTTCGCCGTGTTCGTCGCGCTCATCGATCGCACGGCCGACGGCTGGCGCCGCACGCGCGGCCTCGGCTGGAGCTTCTTCGGCATGAACCTCGCGGCGACGGCGACGTACCTGCTGCTGCCCGTCGCGCCGCCCTGGTACGTCGCGAAGTTCGGCTTCGGCCCCGTCGACGTCCACACGACCGCGAGCCCGGGCGCGCTCGTGCGCTGGGACGCGCTGGTCGGCGTCCCCTACTTCGCGCGCTTCTACGCCCACTGCTCCGACGTCTTCGGCGCCATGCCCTCCATGCACTGCGCGTATCCCATGCTGCTCCTCCTCTACGCCCGCGAGCTGCGCCGCCCTATCCTCACGCGCGCCCTCGTCGCCTTCGAGCTCCTCATGTGCTTCTCCGCCGTCTACCTGCAGCACCACTACGTCTCCGACATCGTCGTGGGAATCTCGTTCGCTTTTGCAGCCTACAAGATCGAGCGCGCGGTGAGCGGACGAGCGCCGGCGTAACTCGCTCACTCTCTTCGGTCGCGGGGCGAGGGGGACGGGGACGCGCTTGGACCTCGCGCGCTGCGCGCCCCTAGGGGGCGCTGCTATTCGGCGGCTGCCTGGCGGCAGCGCCTCAAGCTCGGCCCAAGCGCGTCCCCGTCCCCCTCGCTTTGGGGCTCCCTACGTTCGCTCACGAACGAAAGCGATCGACGTCTGATCCGCCTAGATCGCAGGATTCATCGAGCGAACGTAGGGAGCACCAAAGCGTGAGGGCTGGGGGCGCGGACGGGCCGAGCTTGAGGCGCTGCCGCTAGGCAGCCGCCGAATAGCAGCGCCCCCTAGGGGCGCGCAGCGCGCGAGGTCCGTCCGCGCCCCCAGCCCTCACGCCCCGCGACCGGAGAGAGTGAGCGAGGTCCAAGCGCGTCCCCGTCCCCCTCGCCCCGCGACCGAAGAGAGTGAGCGAATTACGCGGCGGGGTCGACGGTCTCTTGCACGGTCTCGGGCGCCATGTCTTTGCGTGGCACAAACGCGTGCAGTTGCTGCGCGAGGTAGCCTCTTGGGAAGGGTTCGGCGATGCCGAAGGCGGCGGGTTTGTGGGCGGGGCGGTGGGCGGTGCCGAAGAGCCAGTCCCAGAAGGCAAACTTCGTGGCGAAGTTCACGCCGTCGCGGATCTCGAGCGCGTGGTGCCAGCGGTGCATCTCGGGACCGTTGAAGATCCACTGCAGGCGGCCGCTTCGCACATCGACGTTCGAGTGGATGTACATGCCCCAGATCGAGTCGAGCGTGAGCTTGATGAGCGCGACCTCGGGGGCGGCACCGAGCAGCAGGATGGGTGCGAACTCGATCGTCTGGTTGACCAGGATCTCCAGCGCGTGCGAGCGCGCGCCCGAGAGCCAGTCGACGTCGGCCGTCGCGTGGTGCGCTTCGTGAATGCGCCACAAGAGCGGGAAGCGGTGCTGCAAACGATGGAACGTGTAGATGTAGAGGTCGTGCGTCAGCACGAAGAACCCGACCTGCGCGGGCACCGACCAACCCGAGACGAGGTGCAAGCGCGACAGCCCCGTCGCGCCGTCGATCCACGTCGTGAGGCGGCCGATGCAGAGGCCCAGCAGGTAACTCTGGATGAAGGCGTAGCCGAGCAGGTCGTCCCAGAAGCCCTCGCGCAGGAAGCGCTGCCCGGGCGTGTGCGGGCGCCAGCGCTCGAGCCCAATGAGCACGAGCGCGCTCGCGACGATGAGCGTCGGCGACAGCCAGGACCAACGGACCACGGCGGAAGACACGAGCGGGCGCGCGCCTCCGTCAGTTCGTCGACGCGCTCTCGAGGCTCACGACGCGGCGAAGCTTCTTCCGCGCCGAGATCTCGCCCTCGTAGATGCGCTTGACCCCGTCGCCCATCGAGCGCTCGATGTCGCGGATGTTGGCGACGAGGCGCAGGAGGCCGCCGACCTCGACGGACGCCGCCTGATCGCTGCCCCACATCGCGCGATCGAGCGTGATGTGGCGTTCGACGAACGTCGCGCCCAGCGTGACGGCCGCCCACGTCGGCGCGAGGCCGACCTCGTGGCCCGAGTAGCCGATGGGGCACTCGGGGTAGTCGTGCTGCAGCGTGCGGATCATGTTGAGGTTGAGGTGCTCGGGCGGGCACGGGTACGACGACGTCGCGTGCGCGATGAGCAGGTTCTCGCGCCCGACTGTCTCGACGGCGACGGCGATCTCTTCCGTCGTCGACATGCCCGTCGACATGATGATGGGACGCTTGGTCGCGGAGAGCTTCTTGAGCAGCGGGCCGTCGGTGAGCGACGCCGACGCGACCTTGTAGCAGCACGGCTGGAACGACTCGATGAAGTCGACCGAGTCCTCGTCCCAACACGACGCGAACCACAGCATGCCGCGCTCGGCGCAGTAGCGATCGATCTCGGCGTACTCGCGCGCGCCGAACTCCATGCGGTGGCGGTACTCGATGTACGTCATGCGGCCCCACGGCGTGTCGCGCTCGATGTTCCACTGGTCGCGCGGCACGCACTTCTCGGGCGTGCGCTTCTGGAACTTCACGGCGTCGGCGCCCGCGAGCACGGCGCCGTCGATGAGGCGCTTGGCGACCTCGAGCGAGCCGTTGTGGTTGATGCCGATCTCGCCGATCACGAACACGGGCGCGCCGGCGCCCACCCACTTGTCACCGATGCGCACGCGCGCGGCGCCGTCGAACGTCAGGGGACCAGTTGGATTCGACATGATCAACCTCCGGGTCTATGGGGACGCGCGCGGTCGCGCAGATCGAGGATCCATTCGGCGAAGTCGCGAAAGGCGCCGCAGCCGCCGGGCAGAGCGCAGCGGTAGTGGGCGCGGCGGAGGATCATCGGGACGGCGTCGAGCGGCGCGCCCGCGAGCCCTTCCTGGACGATCGTCGCCATGATCTCGCCGTCGTTGACGTCGTCGCCGATGTAGGCGACCTCGTTGAGCGCGACGCCATTCTCTTCGAGCACGCGCGGCAGCGCGGCGCGCTTGTCGCGCACGCCCAGGTAGCAGCGCACGCCAAGCTTCGCGGCGCGGGCCTCGACGACCTTCGACGACTCGCGCGTGAGGAACGCCGTCTCGATGCCGGCGAGGCGCAGGCGCTCGACGCCCATGCCGTCGCGCACGGAGAAGCGCTTGAGCGCCTCGCCCTCGGCCGAGTAGTAGACGCCGCCGTCGGTGAGCACGCCGTCGACGTCGGTGACGACGAGGCGCAGGCGCGCCGCACGATCCTCGAGCTCGCGCTCGAACAACGGCGGCCGCAGCGCCGCGTGGCGCTCGGTCACCACGCGGTCCACCCTCCGTCGACGACGACGTTCGAGCCCGTGACGTAGGTCGACGCGTCGCTCGCGAGGAACAGCACAGCCCCGCGCAGCTCGTCGCTCTTCGCCATGCGGCCGAGCGGCGTGCGCAGGGCATAGTGCTCGACGAAGTACGGCTCCTGCCCGTCTTGCGCGACGCCGCCGGGCGAGAGGCTGTTGACGCGCACGTTGCGGTCGGCCCACGTCGTCGCGAGGAAGCGCGTGAAGGCGAGCACGGCGCCCTTGCTCGCCGGGTACGACGGGCTCTTCCAGAAGCCCTGCGAGCCGTCGGGACGCTTGTAGATGCGCTGGTCGGGGCCGACGAGGCCGTAGGTCGACGCGACGTTGATGATGCTGCCGCCGCTTCGGCGCGCCATCTCGGCGCCCAGCACCTGGCACGAGAGGAACATCCCCGTGACGTTGACCTCCATCGCGCGGCGGAACGCCTCGACGGGGTAGTTCTCGAAGCGCGTGGGCGCGGCGGCGTCGCTCGCGTCGCCGCGTTCTTCACCGTGGTCTTGGAAGCGATCGTTGGCGGCCGCGTTGTTGACGAGGACGTCGACGCGATCGCCGAGCCGCAGCGTCTCGTCGCGCAGAACTTTCAGCGACGCCGCCGACGTGATGTCGGCGGCGACGGGCACGACCTTGCCGGCGCCCGCGGGCGCGTCGAAGGAGAGCTCGGCCACCGTGCGCTCGAGCGCGCCGGCGTCGAGGTCGGTCGCGACGACGAGCGCGCCCGCGTCGGCGAGCGCGCGGCAGTGCTGGCGGCCCAACAACCCCGCCGCGCCCGTCACGATCGCCGTGCGACCCGCGAGCGAAAACGCCGCCAGCGTCGAGCTAGGCGCGGGCACGACCGTCCTCTGTGGATGCCACGGGCGCAGGTTTGGGCTTCTGATGGAAGTTCGTCGTGCGGCGGAAGACGGGCTCGAGGGGCGCGCCGCGCAGCGCGGCCGTGACGGCGTTGCCGCGAACGGCGGCGTCGAGGATCGGCAGCACCTCGCGGTAGGCGGCGACCAGCTGCGCGACGTCGGCTTCGGTGTGGGCGTCGCACAAGTTGTGGAAGCCACCCCAGAGGATGCCGCGCTTGACGAGCTCCTGCTGCACGAGCGACTTCATGTGCAGCGGGTCGGCACCGGTGGCGGCGTCCTTCGCGGCAAAGGTGACCATCGTCCGGCAGCCGAAGCCCATGCAGCGCGAGTACGTCACGCCCAGCTCGTCGGCGAGCGCGTTGTAGGCGTCGCGCAGGCGGTCGCCGACGGCGTCGAGCTTCTCGGGCACGCGGCGCGCGCGCAGCTCGCCGATCGTCGCGCGTGCGGCCGCGAGCGACAGCGCCTCGCCGCCGAACGTCGAGAAGAAGAACACGTCGCGGTCGCACAGCTCCATGACGTCGGCGCGCCCCGTGAGCAGCGACAGCGGCATGCCGTTGGCGACGGCCTTCGAGAAGCACGCGAGATCGGCCGTGACACCGAAGCGCTCTTGCGCGCCGCCGAGCGCGAGACGGAAGCCCGTCCACATCTCGTCGAAGATCAGCAGCGCGCCGCGGTCGGCGCACAGCCGCTTGAGCTTCGCGAGGAAGCCGTCGCGCGGCGCCTCGAACGTCGCGGGCTCGAGGATGACGCAGGCCGTATCGTCGTCGAGCGCGTCCTCGACCGAAGCGAGATCGTTGTAGGCGATCGTGTGGGAGAGGTCGGCGACGGCCTTGGGGATGCCGCGGTTGCGGTCCGTGACCGAGATGTACCAGTCGTGCCAGCCGTGGTAGCCGCAGCAGAGCACCTTCTCGCGGCCCGTGAAGGCGCGCGCGAGGCGCACGGCCGCCGTCGTGACGTCACAGCCGTTCTTACCGAAGCGGACGGACGCCGCGCCCGGCACGACGTCGCGCACGAGCTCGGCGACCTCCACTTCCAGCGTGTGCGGCAGCGAGAACGTGATGCCGTCGTCGAGCTGCGCGCGGATCGCGGCGTCGACGACGGGGTCGCCGTAGCCGAGCACGAGCGGGCCCACGCCCATCGTCAGGTCGAGGTACTCGTTGCCGTCGACGTCGGTGATGCGGCCGCCGCGGCCCGAGCGCGCGAACTTTGGCGCGACGCCGCGCACGTGCTGGCCCACGCCCTTGGCGAGCGTCTGCGTGCCCGCGGGCAGCAGCGTCTGCGCGCGGCGGTACCACTCGTCGGACCGGGCGATCGACGGGTAGCCGTCGGCGGTGCGTGGTGCAGACACCTCTTGGCGCGCGCCACCGTGGTCTTCGAGCGCGCGCCGCACGCGCGCCGCGATCTTCGCGGACGTGAAGCCTTCGTGCTCCAGCACGTCGGCGAGGCGTCCCGGCTTGAACCAGCGCGCGTCGAGGCCCAGCGGAACGACGGGCACAGACACGCCGTGACGCACGAGGATCTCGCTGACGATTTGATAGGTGCCGCCGACGAGCAGGTGGTCCTCGACGGTCACGAGCACGGGGCATGCGCGCGCCGCGGCCAGCACGGCCGCCTCGTCGACGGGCGCGAGCGTGCGAAGGTTGACGAGGCGCGCGCCAATGCCTTCGGCCGCGAGCGCGGTGCAGGCCTCGAACGAGTTCGGCACGAGCAGACCCGCCGACAGCACGGCGACGTCGTTCCCCGCCGTGAGCGTCTCGGCGCGACCGAGGACGAACGGCGCGTGCGCCAGCGTGGATCGCCGCGCGTTGTAGCGGATGTACGTGGGCGCAGGGCTCGCCAGCACGGCGGGCAGCCCCGCGAGAAGCTCAGCCTCGTCGGCGGGACAGAACACGTGCATGCCGGGGATCGACCGCATGACGCCGACGTCGTCGATCGCCTGGTGCGTGGGGCCGTTCGCCTCGGACAGAAAACCGGGCACGCCACCCACGAGCTTGACGGGGAGACCCGCGATGCCGACGTCGGTGCGCACGAACTCGTAGGCGCGCAGCGTGAGGAACGTCGCGAGCGCGTGCAGCACGGGCACGCGCCCACGCAGCGCGAGGCCCGCCGCCATGCCGACCATCGTCTGCTCGCAGATGCCGACGTCGATGAAGCGCGCGCCGATCTCGGCCGGCAGGTTGCGGATCGCGGCGCGGTTCTCGGCCGTGAGGACGACAAAGCGCTCGTCGCGCGCGAGCAGGTCGCGCAGCACCGTCTCGTAGCTGGGCGCGTTCATCGGACCACCAGCGGCGCCGACGTCAGCCGTGCACGCGCGGTTCCCTCGAGCTCGGCGAGCAACATCTCGACCTCCTCAGACGTGAGATCCACGAACCACCGATCGGCCTTGTTCTCGATGCTGGGCAGGCCGCGGCCGCGCATCGTCTTGGCGATGATCGCCGTCGGGCGGCCCTGCTCGCGCGGGATGGCCGCGAACGCGTCGGACAGCGCGCGAAAGCTATGGCCGTCGGTGCCGACGACGGCGAACCCGAAGGCGCGAAACTTGTCGGCGAGCGGCTCGAGCGGGATGAGCTCTTCGGTCGCGAGGTTGGCCTGAAAGCCGTTGCGGTCGACGATGACGACGAGGTTGTCGAGCTTCTTCGCGCCCGCGACGAGCGCCGCCTCCCACGTCGAGCCCTCGTCGAGCTCGCCGTCGCCGACGATGACGAACACGCGCGAGCCCCCACCGCGCAGCTTGACGTCGGTCGCGATGCCCATGCCCACCGACAGCAGGTGGCCGAGCGAGCCCGAGTGGAACTCGACGCCCGGCACGTTGCGGTTCGGGTGCCAGTAGAGGTGGTCGTCGAGCGAGAGGTGCTTCGCGAGCCGCGACACCGGGAAGTAGCCGCGCTCGGCCAGCGTGCCGTAGAGCGCCGGCACGTCGTGGCCCTTCGACAGGAGCAGATAGTCGCGCTCGGGATCGGCGAGCCGCTCCGGCGAGATCCGCAGCACTTGATCGTAGAGGTAGACGATCAAGTCGGCGCACGACAGCGACGCGCCCAAGAAGCAGCCGCCGTTCGTCGCCATGCGGATCGCGTGGGCGCGCACGCGGCGCGCCTGATCGGTGAGAGCCACCTCGTTCATCAAGCGTCCTCCAAGCTCTGCGTTCGCGACACGATTCCCGGCCGCCACTTCTTCGTGCGCAGCTCGTTGGTGTGGCGCTGCATCCAAGCGCTCCCGCGGTGCTTCGCGTTCAGGTCGCGAACCTCGGGCCGCGCGTCGAGGTAATCGACGATCTCCTCGACCGAGAAGATCGGATCTTGCGGCTGGTAAAGCGCCTCGTACACCTGGCTGATGAGCAGGTAGTCCTCGGCGTAGTCGAGCGTCAGACGGTGCGTCGCCGACAGATCGCGCCCCGACGACCACGCGACGTTGCGCTGCGAGAAGCGCTCGGGGTGATCCCAGATGAAGGGCGTCGTGTGCTCGCGCTGAAACGGGAGGCGCGCCTCGCGCGCGGCCGCCTCGAGCACGTCGAGGGACATGACCTCGACGTCGTTGCCGTCGGGCCACGTCGGCGGGTGCAGGTTGCTCACGAAGCCGTAACGCGGATGTTGCGTGCGAAAGAAGCCGACCACCTCGTCGATGGCCGCCGGATCGATGAGCGGGCAATCGGACGGAATCTTCACGACGATGTCGGCGCGCGCGGCGCGCGCCGCCAGCAGGTGGCGCGCGATGAGATCCGTCTCGTCGCCCTCGACGCACGCGACGCTCAGGCGATCGCAGTGGCGGACGATGACTTCGTCGGCCGGCTGGCGCGTCGTCGCGACGACGATCTCGTCGAGCGACCGGGCCGCCGCGACGCGCTCGAGCATGCACTCGAGCAGGGGCCGCCCCGCCGCCGGCATGAGAATTTTGCCCGGCAACCGGCTCGATCCGAGCCGCGCCTGCACCACCGCGACGATCTTCAGAGCGTCACCTGTTGCCGCGTCGCCATAAATCTCTTCTAACAGCGAGAAAAGACGTTCCTGCGCCGATCCAGCAAACTTCTTTGATCCTTTTGATGACAACGTACGCAGCGCCGAGCGCGACGGCGTCACCGACGCCGAACGCCCGCAGGAGGAGGATCATCGCCGCGTCTTGAACGCCGAGCCCCGCGGGCACGACGAAGATCGCGGCGCGCAGGAACGAGCCGGCGGCGTCGAGCAACAGCAACGGCCCGAGCCCGACGGGCGCGCCCAACAAACGAAGAATGAGAATCGTCTCGGCGCCCTCGACGAACCATTCGAGCGCGAAGGGCGCGAGGCAACGCAGGCGCGCGCGCCAGCCGGCGGCGAAGAAGTCGCGCGCCGCCTCGTCGATTTCGGCGATGCCCGCGCGGCGCGCGTCGATCCAACGCCATACGCGTGCGCCGGCCCAACGCGAAATCCAGGTCGTGAGGCGCGTCGCCAACGTGTGTTCGCGCAAGAGCGCGAACATCGCGACGCCGATCACCGCCGTGAGGGCGGCCGCGCCCGTGCCGAGCGCGAACGGCCACGTCGCGACACCGGTCTTGCCGCGCAGCTCGGCCCACGCCCAGAGCGTCGCGACGCCGAGGTAGAGCCCGTCGGTGAGGAAGAGGCACGCCTTCGTGAGCGCGAGGCTCGCGCCCACACGCGCCGAGGGAACGCCCGTGCGGCGGCTCAACAGCGCGATCTTCGCGACCTCGCCCGCGAGCGAGCCGCCCGGCAGCGCCAGCACGAGCGCCTCGACCGAGAGGCGGAGCTCGAGCAGGCGGCGCACCGACACGACGTGGCCGAGCGCGCGGATGATGAAGCGCCACCCGACGGCGTCGACGGCCATGGCGACCAGCGTGGGCAGGAGCACCAGCGCGAGCGGCCACCCCACGCTCCCGAGCAGCGCGCGTGCGTGCGCCAAGTCCCGCGGCCTCACGAGAAAGTGAACGAGCGCCAACAGCGCCACCGCGAGCACGGCGAGACGAACGACAGGCTCGAAGACGCGCGCCGTCCGGCCGTGTCGGGGAACAGAAGAGGGATCCGCCTCGGTCAAAGGAGCTCGTCCGAGCGTCGTGTCGCGCACGCTCACCTTGCTCGTGGGTCGTACACCTCCTGTGCGTCGGCCGTGCGACCGTCGCGTGCCGCTTGTGAAAACGTCAGCGTGAGATGCGGTCAGCGTGAAGAGGCGACGAGGAAGGCGACGACCGCTCCGAGCAGCAACAAGACGAACGCGCCGACGACGAGCGCGAGGCGGCTCGAACGTCGTGGGGAAGCAACGCCTTCGGACGGCGCCGCCACGGGCTCCGACGCGGCCGGTGAAAGAGGCTCGCCGACGACGACCGGCGCGGCCACGGGCGGCGCCGCCGCGAGCTCGCGCAGGTAGCGCCCGACGGGATCGTCGATGGCGACCGCGACCGGCCCGATCTCGACGACGTCGCCGTCGGCGAGCGTGCGCGAGCCGACGACGCGCGCGCCTGCGCAGACGACGCCGTTCTTCGACCCGAGGTCACGCACGACGACGCCCGCGTCCGTGCGGGTGAACGAGGCGTGCTCGCGCGAGACCTCCTCGACGACGAGCGCGAGCGCGCACGCCTCGCCGCGGCCCGCGACGTAGGCGCGCCCCGTCGTCGTGAGCGCGAGCCGTCGTGCCGGCGCGCCGCGCACGACGCGTACGGCGGGCGCCTGCGCCGGCGACGCCGCGAAGAGGTCGTCGACGAGCCGCCTCGCGATCGTCGCCGTGCCTTCGACGCCGGGTCCGCTCGCCTCGCGTGTCGCGCGCGCCTCGCCGTCGAAGCGCAGCCGCACGTTGCCGAGCGCGAGCACGGCGCCGGGCGCGAGCGGCCTGCGCTCGTCGGCGCCGAGGCGCGCGCCGTCGACCCACGTGCCGTTCGTGCTGCGCGCGTCCTCGACGATCCACCCGTCGCCCGCGCGCTCGAGCCGCGCGTGCACGGCCGAGAGCGCCGCGAACGGCAGCGGCAGCTCGACGTCGGGGCTTCGGCCGATGCGGATCGCCGCGGGCGCACCCGGCCCGTCGACCTCGATGTCGACGACGCGCTCGACGAGCGGCCCCGCGGCCGCCCCCGCGTCGGCACCGGCCCCCGGCGCGCGCGGCGCAGGCAGGATGCGGAAGCGCACGGGCATGCGCGCGACTCTACGTCGACCCGCCGGTGTGCATCTCACAAATGCGCCATCGCGCGCTCACGGCGCGCAACGAGCCTTCATGGCGCGTGGCCGGCGCGCAGGTACGCCTCGGCGCGTGCGCGCGCGTCGACCATCTCGGGCGGCGCCTCGCGCAGGAACGCCGCGAGCTCCTGCCGCGCGTCGGCGTCGCGCCCCTCACCGGCGAGCGCCTCGGCGAGCACGAGCCGCGCCTCGGGATATTCGGGCCGCAACGCGAGGGCCGTCCTCGCCGCCGACGCGGCCGCCGACCACCGCGCGCGCCGCACGGCCGCGTAGGCGACGACGAACGGAACCTCGGCGCGGCGC
>DASZRT010000024.1:0-18366 GCA_035549075.1 Polyangia bacterium
AGCTTTTTTTCGCGGGTCCATGGGGATCCGTCCGCTCGCAGCGACGAGCGCGAGTCCCTCGAGGCCCGAAAAAAAGTTCAGTGGGAAGGGATCGCCGAGCTGACAGGACCCGTTCCGCGGGATGCACCCCGCCCTCACCCGAAGACGAGTCCGCCGGCGAGGTGTGACGGATGATGGGGCTGGTCTAGACGTCTTCGAGGGACTTGAGCATCTCGGGGATGAAGTCCTTGCGGATCTCGATGAGGCTCGAGTGCTCGGTCTTTTTGAGCGAGTTGACGAGCTCGCCGTCGGGACGCTGCAGGTCGCCTTCGACCATGTCGTCCTCGAAGTCGTAGACCGTCTTCGCCTTGTACTGGGTGTTGTCGTCGCCGCCGCCCGCCGCGGGCTTCGGGTCGGCCGCGAAGCCGCGGCCCGCGAAGCCGAGCGTAAGGGCACCGAGCGCGAAGCCACCAAGAAAGACCCGTTTGATCGTGAGCTTCATGTTTCTGCTCCTCTCCTTGGAATCCTACTACTTCTTGTCATTTCTTGTCGGGGCCGGGGGCCGGAGGCGGCGTGACGGGGGGCGGGGCCATGTCTTTGCCCTTGTCGGACTTATCTGACTTGGAGTCGGACTTGGCCTTTTCGGCCTTCTCCTGCTCCTCCTGCTTCTTCATCTGCTCTTCCATCTGCTTCTGCTGCTCTTCGGCCTTCTTCTGCATCTCCTCGGCCTCGGCCTGCATCTTCGCGGCCTCGTCGAGCGCGACGTAAATTTCGTCGATGTCCTTGATGCGCTTCTCGGCGTCGCGCTTGAGCGAGTCGGGCGTCGACCCTTTCGCGTGCGAGAGGAACTGGCGGTAGTAGTCCTGCGCCTGGTGGAGCGCCGGCTTCTGGCCGTCCTTGTAGTCCTGGTAGATGAGGCCGAGGTTGAAGTAGCTCGACGGGTTCGACGGGTCGAGCTTCTGCGCCGACTTGTACTGCTCCTCGGCGTCGTCGATCTTCTTGTTGCCGCGCAGCGCGACGCCGAGGCCGATCGAGGCCTCGTAGTTCTTCGGCTGCATCTTGAGCGCGGCGCGGAAGTTCTCCTCGGCCGTGTTGTAGTCGCGGTTGTTCAGGGACAATGAAGCCAGGTTGAGGCGCGCCTCGGCGAAGTCGGGGTCGAGCGCGACGGCCTGCTTGAACTGCTTGATGGCCGGGCTGATGTTCTTCTTCTTGAGCTCGACGAGGCCCAGCGTGTTGTAGACCACCGCGAGCTGCTTCTTCATCTCGGGCGTCACGCCCGTGCCGGCCTCGCGGACGTCGACCTCTTTGGCGAGCTTGCCGTCGTCGTCGGCGGCCTTGTCCTTGCCTTTGCCCTTGGCCGGCTTGCCCGCCTTGCCGTTCTTGGCGCCTTTTTCACCCTGCGCCTCTTCGACCTTCTCTTCCTCGAACTTGCCGGTCGCGATCTCGTCCGCCTTCTTGATGGCCTGGTTGCCGACGAGCTTGGCCATCTCGAGCATGTTCATGTCGTAGTAGATGAACGCCAGCGTCGAGAACGCCTGCAGGTTGTTGCTGTCGAGCGCGAGCACCGAGCGCAGGTTGCTCACGGCCTGCCCGACGTACTGCTTCTTCGACGACGAGTCGTCGGCGTTGCGCGCCTTGTCGCGCAGGATCTGCGCGAGGTTGTTGCGCGCCTCGACCGTGTGCAGCGGATCGACCTCGATCGCCTTCGTGAACAGCGACTCGGCCTTGGCCGTGTCGCCGGCCTTCCAGGCGATGTAGCCGAGGTTGGTGATGGCGGGCCCATACTTGGGCAGGCCTTCCCAGATCTTCACGGCGTCGTCTTCGTTGCCGCACTCGTAGAGGACGGCGCCCTGGTTGAAGCGCGCCTCGGTGAGGTTCGGGTTTTCGTCGGCGGCGTCCTTGAACGCGCCCGCGACGCTGTGGCACTCGATCGTCGACAGGCCGCCCGACTTCTTGGCGGCGGCGTAGCGCTCGCTCGCCTTGGCGAAGTCGGCGCGCGCGTCGGCGGAGATCTGCCGCTTCTCTTCCTTGGGGATGATCGCGGCCGCGCCCGGCTTGCTCTCGCCGAGGAGGCCGCCCTCTTCGCCCGCGGTCGTGGGCGAGGGCTTCTGGGTCTCGCCGCAAGCGGCGAGGCCCGCGAGCGCGCCGAAGGCGAGCGCGCCGATGAGGGTCCGCTTCATGAAGTTCTCCATGGGGGCGCTGGTCTTTTCGGACTTCACTTGGTGGCCTTCGTCACCGTCTCGGAGAGCTCCGAGACGACCGGGGTGGGTGACATGTTCGTCGAGACGTAGCCGGCCTCCGGCTTGACCTCCGACGACAGCGGGTAGTCGGACGGCTTCATCTGGTTGAGCTCACGCTCGCAGAGCCGGGACCACTCGTTGTACCAAGACTGCTCGGTCGCGGCCTTGAGGCACTTCTCGAAGCCGTCGACGGCCTTCGACTCGATCGGCTCGGCCTTGTCCTCGAGCGCGTCGCAGAAGATCTGCTTCGGCTGGTTGCCCCACTCGTCGACCTCTTTGAGGTCCTTCGGGATCTCGGCCGTGTACAGCTGGCCCGCGAAGTCGCTGTAGATCTGACCGACGCGCGCGGCCGACGCGATCGTCCACTGCGCCTGCTTCATGCCGAAGACGTCGAGGTACTGGCTGCGCGCCTTGTCGAGCGCCTTGGCCTTCTGGTCGAGGTACGTGTTGAACTTCTTGCCTGACTCCTCGGCCTTCTTCTTCTTGGCCGCCGCCTTCTTGGGCGTGTCGTACGAGCTCGGCTGCTGGAAGTCGAGGCCCTCGGGGAACTTGATGCGCAGGAAGTCCTCGTAGGCGACCTCGGCGATGTAGAAGCCCGAGCCCGCGACGGCGTAGGCCGCCGAACCGGCGCGCGCCTCGACGTCCTTGCCCGTGATCTTCGAGGCCGCGGCGCCCTTGTTCCAGATCTTGAGGACCGCGGTGAAGTGCTCCTGCGCGTTCTTCGCCTGGTTCTTGTTGCGATCGTACAGGACGATCTTCGACTTCGTCGGAGGGCCGCACTGCGTGCGCGACTTCTCGCGGATCTTCTTGCCCTTCTTGAGCTTCTTGTTGAGGTCGGCGATGACCTTCTGGCGGCCCGTCGCCGAGACGCGCTTGATCTCGAGGCAGGCGCCGTCCTCCGAGGCCTTGGGGCACGAGCTCTTCCAGGCCATCTCGCCGAGGCGGAAGTGCGCGAGCACCTGGCGGTCGGGGCCGCCCTGCGCGCCCCACTTCTTGAGGTACGTCTCGAGGTGCTTGGCCAGCTCGTCGTACTTCTTGTCCTTCTCGTAGACGTCGGCCATCTGGAAGAACACACCGGCGGCGTCCTGTGGCTTGCGCGCGCCGTAGAACTTCACGAACGAGTCCATGTCGGCGATCGCCTTGTCGCTCTCGCCCAGGCCGATGCGGAACGTCGTCGCGTTGCCGAGCGCGTCCGTCGCCTTCTTCTCACCCGGGAACTTCTTCGAGAAGTCCTCGTAGAGATCGGCGGCCTTCGTGTAGTAGGCCAGCTGGTGGTAGCCGGCGGCGAGGCGGTAGAGCGCCTTCTGCGCGAGCGGATCGTTCGGGTGCGCCGTGATGAGCGCCTGGCGCGCCTTGATGGCCTGGCCGATGAGGTGCGCGTTTTGGAAGCACTGGCCGGCGTTCCAGAGGCGCTCGGCGTGCTTGGGGTGATCGGGCTTCGAGTCGGCGGCGGCGAGCATCGAGCGGCCGCACTCCTTGAAGTTGTGCAGCTTCTCGAACTCGTGGCCTTCCATGTCGAAGCTGTCGCTGCGCAGCGCGATCATCTGCGGACCGAACTCCGGGTCCTTCATGAGGCACTGCTTCTCGAGGAAGCGGTCGACGTTGGCGACGACCTCCTTCGTCTTGCCGAGCGCGTTGAGCGAGTCGAGCAGCAGGTTGGCCGAGTAGATCGCCAGCTCGTCGTCGCAGTGCTTCTCGACGATCTCGTTGAAGAGCGGCGCCGCCTCGGCGAAGTGGTTGTACTCGTAGAAGATGCGCGCGCGACGGTACATGATCGTGACCGTCTCTTTCGCGTCGGGCACGTACTTCAAGTACGTGTCGAAGGCGTTGATCATCTTCTGCTGGTACTCGGGGATCTTGAGCGGCTCGAGCTTGGCCGCGCCGTCCTTCTTCCCTTCGCGCGCCGACTCGACGAGCTCCTTCTGCTCGTGGTCGTCGACGTTGAGCGCGTTCTTCCACGAGAGCACCGCCGCGTAGGCCGCGTCCTTGACGTACTTGCCCTGCGGGTTCATCTCGACGACGTGCGTGTACTGCTCGGCCGCGTCCTTCCAGTTCTCGAGCGTCCACAGGAGCTCGCCGTAATAGAAGGACATGTCGTACGCGTCCTTGTCCTTCGGGAAGTGGTCGAGGAACACCTTGTAGACGTACTTGTCGAGCGCGTACGTGTCGGCGTTCTTCGTGCGCTGCGCTTCCTTGTGCCAGATGAGCGCGAGCTCCTTCGACGTGTCGTGGAAGGAGTTGCGGCACTCCTCCATCTGGTCCTTCTTGACGTCCTTCATCTTGTCGACGAGGTCGTACACGGCGCCGAGGCGCTCGATCTCCTGGACCTGATCCTTCTTCGAGCCCGACGACAGCGTGTTGCGGACGATCTTGTTCTGCCACTCGCAGATGCGCGGTGACTCCATGTTCATGGAGATCACCTTCTTGTAGACGCGCGTCGAGTCGGTGAACTTGCCCTGCTCCCAGTACAGCTCGGCGAGGGCCTCCATCATCTTCGGCGCGAAGTCGCCGCCCGTGCGCTGGAAGAACTCCCACGCCTTGTCGGGGCCGCCGACGTGCGCGTACGCCTTGACGATGTCCTTCTTCGCTTCCTTCGCGAGCGCCTGCTTCTGCGCGGGGTTGACCTGGATCTTCCCCTCTTGGGTCATGCGGACGACGCCGACGAACGTCTCGAGCGCCGTCTTGAAGTCGCCGAGGTTGACGTAGCACCAACCCTTTTTGTAGACGGCGTACGGGTAGACGCTCGACTTCGGGAACTGCTCGACCTTCTCGTAGAACTTCATGGCCGCGTCCATCTCGCCCTTGTCGAAATAGAACTCGGCGAACGAGAGGTACGCATCGGGGATGTACTTCGAGTTGGGGTAGTCCTTGATGAGGCGGAGGAAGAACTCGCGGGCCTGGTCTTCCTTCTTCACCGACGTCAGGAGGTAGGCGAGCTTGAAGAGGACCTCGTCCATGCGCTCGTACTTCTTGAACTTGGTGGCGTTGATGTACGCCTTGACCGCCTCGAGCAGCCACTTGCCCTGCGTCTGGTCGTAGGTCTTCTGTTGGTTCTGCAGCGTCGCCTTCTGCGGCGGCGGGGCGTCGAAGATCTTCTGATCGAGCGAGCGCGCCATGCCGAAGTAGTAGCGCTGCTTGTCGGCGTACAGCTCGGCGAGACGGAACCAGAAGTCGGGCTTCTGGGGATCGTCGTCCTGCGTGACCTGGATGAGGCGACGCATCTTGATGATCTGCTGATCGACGAGCGTCTGGATCTGCGCCTGCTTCTGATGGATGAACTGGTCGACCGTGAGGACGGGACCCGTCTCCTTCTTCTCGGGCGCCGGCGCCGTCGGCTTCGTCAGGTTCGTCTGCTGGACGCCCGTGATCTCCTTCTCCTGCTTCGTGTAGCGACCCTTGCCGCTGTTGGCGGGCGTGTCCTTGTCGGCGGCGTGCGCGCTCGCCGCGAGGGCGAGCGGCAGAGAGAGAACGAGGGCGATCGCGGCCGCGCGGCGCGAGGGGCTCAAAGACTGATGCATCGCTGGTGTCTCCACGAGGTGAAGGAGGAGGACGGGGGAACTACGGCGTCACGGGCGCGGGCTCGGCGCCGGCCGCGGGCGCGGCCGCCTCGCCCGTCGACGGAGCGCCCTCGGGCGCGCTGTGCTGGCACTTGTTGCGGATGCGGACGCGGTAGTAGCCGAGCTCGTCGCGCCAGTACTCGCCCTTGAACGGCCACATCTCGTGCTCGTCATCGACGCGGATCTCCTCGGCCTGACGGCCACCCGAGCCCTGAACGATCTGCTGCTCGGCGATGACCTCCTGCTCGAGCGCGCCGCGCTGGCCCTGGAGGATCTCGTACTCGATCTTGATGACGCGCTTGATGAGCTGCGCGAGCTCGTCGGTGAGGCGCACGATGCGGCGGCGCGCGAGGTCACCGGCCTCGTTGACGGCCAGCGAGCGCTGGAGCGTGAGGTCGGCGAACACCGTCTGCGCGATGTTGGTCGACTTCCACGCCGGCTCGGCCTTCTCGTGCTGCTTGAGCTCGCGGTCGAGCTCCTCGACGTACTGGAAGCGCTTGACGAGCGACAGGTCGCCGAGGACGCCGCGCGCGGCGCGCTCGGTCTGCGGCGGCATGCCCGACGTGCCCTTGCGGATCTTGACGGCGAGGTCGTAGAGGTTCGTGTTGTCCGTCTCCGTCATCACGAGCTTCTTCAGATCGGTGAAGACGTTCGGGTAGATCGCGTTGAACTCGTCGATCGCCTCTTCGGCGCGGTCGTAGAGGCAGTTGTAGAAGTAGATCGTCGCCTTGACCGACAGGCCCTCGGCCACGGACTCCGGCTTGATCGTGTCCTCGAAGAACGGCGCCTGGATCGTGTGGATGTTGCCGAGCGCCTTCGAGTAGCCCTTCTGCTTGAGCATGAAGTTCGCCCACGACGACTCGAAGAGGCTGTTGGCCCAGTCGTACGAGTCCTGCGAGACCTTGTCGAAGTACTTCGCGGCGAGATCGAACTGGCCCGTCGAGTAGAACGTGCGCGCGAGCGACAGGTTCGCCAGATCCTCGAACGGCTTGATCTTCGGATCCTGGCTTTCTGCAGAGGCGCGGAGCACCTCCTTGAACGAGTCGACGGCCGGCTTCGCCTGGTACTCGCGCACGTGCGTCGCGCCCTCGAACAGCTTCGCCTGCACGTAGAACTCGCTCGTCGTCGGCACCGTGCCGAAGAGCTCGACGGCCTCCTTGAACTGGCCCTTCTGGTAGTAGTATTTGCCCAGCAGGAAGTAGAGCTCGTCGCGCACCTTCTCGAGCGCGGGCTGGTCGAGCTCGGCGCGGTTGTACTTGCCGATCTTCTCGAGGATGCCCGTCGAGTCGGGCAGCGTGCGCGACAGCGACGCGAGCCACTTCAGCGTCGCGTTGTAGTAGGCGTGCGACGGGCCCTTCTGGACGATGCGATCGAAGTACGACAGCGACGCCGAGTAGAACTTCATGTTGTAGAGGGCCTTGCCCATCCAGAACTCGGCCTTCTGCTTGTTGGGCTCGGTGTCCTGCGACTCGCCCTCGACGGCCTTGTTGAGCTCGATCGAGGCCGAGTAGTAGTCCTCGCCGTCGTAGAGCTTGAAGGCGCGCTCGAGCACCTTCGACGGCTGGTCGCCCGTGGGCGCCGCCTCGGGCTGGAAGTCCTTCGAAGGAGCCTTCTTCTTCTTCGCGTGCGCGATCTCGGACGAACCCGAGAGCACGAGACAAGAAGCGACGAAGATGCCGGCGATGCGCTTTCGGCTCATACAGGGACCTCGCTTTGGGGGCCGTTGGGGAGGAGACGACTCGATAGTCGAAGCTCTAGAGCGATCACGAATCAGGGGTGAAGGCGCAGCCACAGTCCCTTACAACGGAGTGTGGACGCGTAGAAAAGCACACCCTAAAACCGGGCCATGCTACGCAATGGCGTTTCGGGGTGTCAAGTCCGACGGGGCGCGGACGTCCCCGAAATCGTGCTTGGAAAATCGATGAATTGCGCGGCCGCGATGCGCGATCGCCGGGGGCGGGATCGGCTTCGTTCGAGCACCGCCGAAGCTGTTGACAGGTATGGGAGGGTGGGTAACATGGCGCGGCCCTGACGCCCCCGGCTGAATGAACGGGCAGGCTCGCACGGACGCGGAACCTTCGGTCTCGTCTTCTTCCGTTTCTTCGCCCGCTGTACTCGCCGTCTCTCCCATTGGAAGGCAAGGAGTCCCCATGATGGTTTCTTCCCGCCCCCGTCTCGTCGCCCAGGTCGCTTCGGTCGCGTTCGTGGCCGTGTTGGTGGGGCTGGTGGCGAGCGGCTGCGAGGACAAGCACATCGGCCGCGCGTGCTCGCTCGACGTCGGCGGAGCCGGCGGCTCGTCCGCGGGCACCGAGAGCGCGACGATCAACTCGCAGGCGGTCGAGTGCCCCGAGCGCATCTGCCTCCAGGCGGCGCCCCAGAACGGGCCGACGAACACGGGATCGCTGTGCTCCGCCGAGTGCAGCAGCGACGACGACTGCAGCGACGGCCAGACGTCGTCGGACATGAGCTCGATGCTGTGTAAGGGCGGCTTCAAGTGCGCGATCGCGACCACCGTCGGCGACTTCTGCTGCAAGAAGCTCTGCATCTGCAAAGACTTCCTGAACCCCGCCGACTACAACACGACGCCGCCCCTCTGCGTCTCCGGCTCGGGCGGCACCTGCAAGAACGTCCACTGACGCTCGCTACGCTCGCTCGCGGAAGGGGCTTCGCCCCTCCCGCGGGCCCTCCCCGATCTCGGGTTGAAGCCGGCGCGGCAAAGCCGCGCCTCCCGTCATCAAATCGATGATGCCTGAGGTGGTGAGCGATCCGTCCCCCTCTCCATTCTGATGGAGAGGGTTGGGGTGAGGTCTGCTACTTGGGCATTTCGTACAGCTCGTGAATCTCGCAGGTTCCGTCGCCGGCTACCGCCAGGAAGTCGCGGGTGAGCTGCAGGACGTGCTCGCGGTCGCGGGCTTCCATGAGGGCGTAGCCACCGAGGACCTCTTTGGCTTCGGCAAACGGGCCGTCGGTGACGGTGATCTTGCCCTTCTTCGAGCTGACCTTGATGGGCTTGTCGCTGAAAGACACGCCCTCGGTCTGGATGAGCCAGCCTTCCTTCATGCCCTTCTCGATGAGGGCGCCCATCTTGGCCATCATCTCGGGGCTCGGCGGGTGGGCCTGCTTGCCTTCGTTCGTGAAAATGCTGATGTAGCGCATGGTCGGGATCTCCTTTCTGTGGGGACGACGAAGGTCGCGCCCAGGGATCGACATTCCGATCGAAAAACAATCGCGTCGTTTTCAGCTGACGTTTTCAGCTGACCTGGAACGCGTCCGGCAGGTGCTCGACCAGGGGCTCGGCGGCACCCTCGGGATCGAACGTCACGGCGACGACGTCGAAGCGAAAGCCCGCGGCGGCCGTGGGCACCTCGGCGAGATACAGCCGCGCCGAGCGGATGACGCGGGCGCGCTTCTGCGCCGTGATGGTCTCGAGCGCGTGGCCGAGCTCTGTGCCCGTGCGCGACCGAACCTCGACGAACACGCACGTGCCGCCGTCGTCGGCGACGATGTCGAGCTCGCCCTCGGGGCGGCGCCAGTTGCGCGCGACGACGCGCAGGCCGGCGCGCTCGAGCTCGGCGGCCGCCAGATCTTCGGCGTGCCGCCCCAGCCCGGGGCGCGCCGCGATCCGGTCGGCGCGACCGGCCATGAGAACCTACGAAGCGGGCGTCGACTCGGGCGCGGCGGCCGGAGCCGAAGCAGCAGCGACGCTCGACGTGCCGCTCGAAGAATCGTCGACGCTGCTCTTCTCGCCCTTGATGCGGGCGGCCTTGCCCTGCAGCTCGCGGAGGTAGTTGAGGCGCGCGCGGCGAACGTGGCCACGCGTGACGACCTCGATCTTCTCGATGCGCGACGTGTGCAGCGGGAAGATGCGCTCGACGCCGACGCCGTACGAGATCTTGCGGACCGTGAAGGTCGCGCGCGAACCGCCGCGGTGCTGGCCGATGACCACGCCCTCGAACACCTGGACGCGCTCCTTGTCGCCTTCTTTGATCAGCGTGTGAACGCGAACGCTGTCACCCGAACGAAAGTCCGGGATGTCCTTGCGCCGGTTGGCGCTCTCGATCTCACGCAGGAGCGGATGCTGGCTCATCGAAAACCTTCTTCCCGAAAGGGCCGTTATCAATAGACGGACCTGCTGCGAGAGTCAAGTGCGCGCGGGAAGGGCTTTGCCCTCCCCGCGGGCCCCTCCCATCCTGAGAGCAAGCCGGCGCGGCAAAGCCGCGCCTCCCGGCGTCAAATCTCGTCATCGAGAAGCGCTTTTTCTTCGCTCGAGAGGGGATTTTCCGTCAGCAGGTCGGGGCGGCGGGCGAGCGTTCGACGCAGCGCTTCGCGGCGGCGCCAGCGCGCGACCTTCGCGTGGTCGCCCGAGGACAGAATCTCGGGGACGGTGTGGCCCTGCCACTCGGGCGGGCGCGTCCACTGCGGGTATTCGAGGCGGCCGGCCGAGAACGACTCTTCTTCGACGGAGGCGCCGCAGCCGAGCACGCCGGGGATGAGGCGCGCGACGGCCTCGACGACGACGGCCGCGGCGAGCTCGCCGCCCGCGAGCACGAAGTCGCCGATGCCGAGCTCTTCGTGACAGAGGTGCGCGCCGACGCGCTCGTCGACGCCTTCATAGCGGCCGCACACGAGCGTCACGCGGGGGAGCCGCGCGAGCGCGTGCGCGCGCGCCTGGTCGAACACGCGGCCCGACGGCGTCATCAAGACGCGGTGCGAAGGCCCGCGCGCGGCCTCGATCGCGTCGATCGCGGCGGCGATGGGCTCGACGCGCATGATCATGCCGGGCCCGCCGCCGTAGGGCGTGTCGTCGACCTGTTTGTGGCGGCCCGGCGCGAAGTCGCGCGGGCTCGTGCGGTGCACGGCGACGAGGCCGGCGGCGATCGCCTTGCCGAGCAGCGTCGCGCCCACGAGGCCATCGAAGATCTCGGGGAAGAGCGTGACGATCTCGAAGGTGATCGCGGGCGCGTCGACGACGTCAGTCATGGCCCTCCCACCGCACGACGACCTTGCGCGCGGGCGCGTCGACGGCGACGACGAACTCGGCGATGAGCGGAATGAGCTGCTCGTCTTCGCCCTCTCCGACGATCATGACGTCCTGGGCGCCGTTCCAGAACGTGCCCGCGACGACGCCGAGCACGCGGCCCGCTTCGTCGCTCACGGCGCAGCCGATGACGTCGCTCACGTAGAACTCGCCCGGCGCGAGCGGCGGCAGCGACGCGCGCGGCGCGCGCACCTCGGCCAGCGTGAGCGCCGCGGCCGCCTCGCGGCTGTCGACGCCCGCGAGCCTCACGAGCGCGCCGTCGGGTGACCAGCGCAGGCTCACGATCTGTCGGGTCTCACGCACCCCGGCCTTGTCGAGCACGATCGCGCGCAGCCCGTCGAACGAGCGCCCGTGCGCGTTGTGCGGCCGCAGCCACAGCTCGCCGTGCACGCCGTGCGGCTTGCCGACGACGCCGAGCAAAACCGTGTCGGCGTCGAAGGCCGCCATCGAGATCTCGCTCTGCGGCCGCGAGTCGCGGCGGAGAGCTACTCCAGAATCTCGAGGATGACGCGGCGGCGGCTCTTCGCCGACGCGGCCGACAGGATCGTGCGCAGCGCCTTCGCCGTGCGGCCCTGCTTGCCGATGACCTTGCCCAGGTCTTCCTCGGCGACCTTGAGCTCGAACACGAGCGCGTCCGGCTCCTCGATCTCCTCGACCTCGACCTGCTCGGGGTGGTCGACGAGACCGCGCGCGAGGTAATCGACGAGATCGCGGAGCGACGACTCCCAAACGGCGTCGTCCGGGTTGCGGCCGCGCCCTTTCTCGACGACGTCGCTCATCAGGAGCGAATCAGGCGACCTTGGTTTCGACCGCGTCGCGCTTGCGGCGGCGCAGCAGCTCACCCACGGTCTGGCTCGGGAGCGCGCCGACCTTGAGCCAGTGCTCGAGGCGGGCCTCGTCGACGCGGAACTCGACCGGGTTGCGCAGCGGATCGTACACGCCGAGCTGCTCGATGAAGCGGCCGTCGCGCGGGCTGCGGTGGTCCGCCGCGACGACGCGGTAGAACGGAACCTTCTTGCTGCCGGCGCGGGTCAATCTGATCGTCACGGACATGCTGTGTTTTCCTCGAAAAACGAGTCGCGAAACCTACCGGCGTCGGGGCGCCCTGTCAAGGCGCAAGGGCAGGCCCCCCAAATGAGGCGCGGTCTGACATAGTGCCGCGCATGTTTTCGCGCGCCAGACCTACACGTTTCGCGCTGATCGCCGTCGTTGTCGCCAGATTGGCGGCCGCGGGCGCCCTCGGCGTGGGCGCCGCGGTCGCGGGCGCGCCGGCCTCCAAGGACCGGCACCTCACGATCTTCTACACGGCCGAGGCCCACGGCACGCTCGAGCCCTGCGGCTGCACGAGCGATCCGCTGGGCGACGTCGCGCGCTACGCGAGCGTCGTGCGCGCGGCCCGCAAGACGGGCGACGCCATCCTCGTCGACGCCGGCGGCCTGTCGTTCCCCGAGGGCGGCGCCTCGGCGCGCGAGCGCGCGGGGAACGCGCTGCGCGCGAGCTTTCTCGCGACGGAGCTGGGCAAGCTGGGCCTGCACGCCGTCGGTCTCGCCGACACGGATCTCGCCGCGGGCCCGGCGGCCGTGCGGCCCGCGCGCCTCGCCGCCAACGTCGCGGCGGGCGGCCCCATCGCGCCGTCGGTGTTGGAAAGCGCGGGCGGCGTCAAGGTCGGCGTCTTCGGCGTCGTCGATCCCGCGCTGTCCTCGACGCTGGGCGCGAAGGTCGACGAGCCCGTCGCGGCCGCGCGCCGCGAGGCCGAGCGCCTGCGCAAGGCCGGCGCGGAGCTCGTCGTCGCGCTCGCGCCCGTCGATCGGGCCGTGGCGCGCCGGATCGCGCGCGAGGCCGCCGTCGACTTCGTCGTGCTGGGTCGTCAGGTCGCCGGCGGCGCGCCGCGCGCCGACGCCGTCGGCCACGCGTTCCTCGTCTCGCCCGCCGACGAGCTCCAACGCGTGGGCCGCATCGACGTCGTGCTGCGCGCCGGCTCCCCGGCCCTCGTCGACGCGGGCGGCGCCGAGGCGACCCAATTGCGCCTCGGCGAGATCGACTACGCGCTCGGCCGCCTCGACGACGAGCTCGCGCGCTGGGAGAAGTCCGGCGGCGACGCTACGTTCGTCGCCTCGAAGCGGCAAGAGCGCGCGTCGCTCGCCGCCGAGCGCGGGCGCCTCACCGCGGCGCCGTGGAGCGCGCCGGCGACGGGCAGCTACTTCACGAACCAGCTCGTGCCGCTGCGCCGCAGCCTGCCCCGCGATCCCGCGATCGCCGCCGCCATGAAGAAGCTCGACGCCGAGATCGGCAAGCTCAACCTGAAGGACGCGCCGCCGCCCGCGCCGCGCGAGCCGGGTCGCGCCTATTACGTCGGCATGGACAAGTGCGTCTCGTGCCACGAGCCCGCGGGGATCTTCTGGCGCGGCACGGTGCACGCGCAAGCATGGAAGACGCTCGTCGACGTCGGCAAGCAGGCCGACTACAAGTGCGTCTCCTGCCACGTCACGGGCTACGGCGAGGTCGGGGGAACGAGCCTCGGCTTCACAAAAAAGCTCGAGAACATCCAGTGCGAGCAGTGCCACGGCCCGGGCTCCGCGCACGTCGCGGGCGAAGGCCTCGAGAGCCCGCCCGCGATCCAGCTCGACGTCCCCTCGTCCGTCTGCACGACCTGCCACAACGAGCACCACTCCGACACGTTCAACTACAACGCCTACCTGCGCGACGTCGTCGGCCCGGGCCACGGCATGTCGCTGCGCAAGAAGCTCGGCGACGGCCCGACGGGCCGCACGCTCCGCCGCGACGCCCTCGCGAAAGCGAAGGCCGCGGGCGCGGCGACGCTGAAGAAGATTTAGACGGTCGTCTAAACGCTCACGGGCGAAGGGCCCGCGAGCAGCTGATCGAGCAGCGCGGGCTCGATGTTGCCGCCGCTGACGACGACGACGGTCCGGCGGCCGCGCACGGGCGCCGCGTCCTCGAGGAGCGCGGCGATCGCGACGGCGGCCGACGGCTCGCACACGACGCCCAGCGTGCGGTACGCGTAGACGATCGCCTGGCGGATCGCGACCTCGGACACGAGCGCGACCTCGGGGAAGTAGTCCTTCGCCATGCGGAACGTCCGCTCGCTCACGGCGCCCTCGAGGCCTTCGGCGAGCGTCGCGCCGCCGTCGGGGTAGCTCGTGTAGGCGCGGCCCTCGTCGAGCGAGCGGCGCATCGCGCAGTTGGTCTCGGGCGAGGCGCCGAGGATCGTGAGGCCGCGCGGCACGACCTCGACGCCGAGGCCGCCCGCGAGGCCGCCGCCGCCGACGGGCACGACGAGCGACTGCACGTCGGGCAGCTGCGCGAGGATCTCGCGCGCGAGCAGGCCGCCGTTGCCGGCGATGACGTGGTCGTCGTCGAAGGCCGAGACGAAGACGGTGTCGTCGTCGACGCGCGCGCGCGCCGCGGCCTCGGCCTCGTCGTAGGTCGCGCCGCCCACCTCGACCTTGGCGCCGAGCGCGGCGATGCCGGCGCGCTTGAGCTCGGGCGTCTGCGCCGACACGAGCACCGTCGCGTCGAGGCCGAACGCCTGCGCCGCGAGCGCGACGCCGAGGCCGTGGTTGCCAGCCGACGCGGCGACGACGCGCTTCGGCCGCGCACCCGCCGCCTGCGCGTCGAGCGCGATCGCCGCGAGCCGCGCCGCCGCGCCCCGCAGCTTGAACGATCCGGTGCGCTGCAGGCATTCGAGCTTGAGCCACACGTCGGCGCCCGTGCGGCGGCCGAGCGCGGGCGCGGGCACGAGCGGCGTCACGCGCGTGAGCCGACGCACGCGCTCGCCGACGGCGCCGCCCGTGACCTCACGCCAGATCTCCGGATCGAAGGAACGCTCCACGCCGCCAACCTAGCGCATCCCTCCTCCACGACGCGGGATTTCGAATTGTCACCGAAAGGCCGCCGCGCGCGCCCGCGGCGGTGCGAGGATGCGCGAAATTCAGGAGGCTCACATGTCGAGGATGCTGACGTCGGGGTTGAGCGCGAGCGCGCTCGTGTTGCTGGTGATTCTGAGCTCCGGGTGCGCCGGTCCCGGCGTCACGAGCGGAGGCACAGGCGCTGGCGACGACGCGACGGGCACGGCGGAGATCGCGCTTGACGGGCGTGCCGACCGACGGCACGTGCGTCCAGATCTCGGCGGCGGGCTACCGCACCGTCACGCGCGCGTTCGACGCCGCGGCGGGCGCGATGGTGACGCGCACGATGTCGGGGCTGCCGCTCGGCCAGGTGACGTTTACGGCGCAGGCGTTCTCGGGCGCGTGCCCGCCCAGCGCCGACGCCGTGCCGACGTGGATCACCGACGCGCCCTTCACGGCGACGGTCGCGGTCGCGCCGCCCGTGCTCGTGACGCTCAACCTCATCCACAACGGCAACGCGACGGTCGTCGTCGGCTTCGACGACTCGGCCGACGCGTCGAGCGTCGGCGGCTCGACGGGCAGCGACGGCGGCACGACGACGACGCCCCCACCCGGCGCGACGTCGGCGGCCTTCATGAACGTCCCCAACGTCACGGGCGACTCGCAGGACCCCGACTTCCCCGGCTGGTTCGCGCTGCAGAGCTTCTCGGTCGGGCTCACGACGGCGACCGGCGGCGGCGCGGGCACGGGCGCTGGCGCCGGCAAGACGACGTGGGCCGCGACGGCGGTCCTGCGCTACCAGAAGGGCGCGCCCGATCTGTATTCGCTCGCGGCGCAGGGCAAGAACATCGCGACGGTCGCCTTCGCGACCGAGCAGCTCGCGAAGCCCAAGCACGTCGTCTGGAAGACCACGCTCAAGAACGCGATCGTCAAGAGCGTCCAGACGGGGCCGGCCGGCGGCGATGAGATCCCGGTGCTCTCCGTGTCCTTCCAGTTCCAGCAGATCGAGATCGAGCACGACGCGGTCGACGCCGCCGGCGGTCCCGGCACGGCGACGAAGATCACCTGGAACACCGCGACGAACATGGGCGCGGGCGGCACGCGCGCGCCGCTCGCCTTCGAGGTCGGCGGCGTCGCGACGCCGCCCTTCCTCGCGGCGAGCGGGTTTCGCGCGCCCTCGCAGACGACCCCGACGACGTTCAGCGACGCGTCGGTGACCTATCCGCTCGACGCGACGGCGCTCAACCTCGCCCTCGAGGAGGCGAGCGGCCAGGTGCTCCCGACGGGCACCGTCGAGCTGTTCGACGGTGATCCCGCGGGCCCCGCGCTCGTCGGCACGTACGGCTTCCGCAACGTCTTGCTGACGGGCCTCACGCTGTCGGGGCTCGACGCGACGGTGTCGTTCACCGCCGCGAGCCGCAGCTGGACCGTCGGCGACGAGACGACGACGGCCCCCTAGAGTTCGCCAGGCCGGAGACGATGCTCAGCCCAGCTGGGCGAGCATCGTCTCGGCGCTGCTGACCTTGAACTGGCCCGACTCTTCGACGTTGACCTTCTTGACGACGCCGTCGTCGACGAGCAGCGAGAAGCGGCGCGCGCGGATGCCCATGCCGCCCTTCGTCGAGTCGACCTCGAGGCCGAGCTTGCGCGTGAGCTCGCCGTTGCCGTCGCCGAGGAAGCGGATCTTGCCGATGCCGTGCTGGTCGCGGCCCCAGGCCGCCATGACGTAGCCGTCGTTGACCGACACGCACCACACCTCGTCGATGCCCCGACCCTTGAGCGCGTCGAGATTCGTGAGGTAGCCAGGCACGTGCTTCGCCGAGCAGGTCGGCGTGTAGGCGCCGGGCACGCCGAAGATGACGATGCGCTTGCCCTTCGTCGCCTCGGCGACGGAGACCTTGCCGGGGCTCACGGGACAGGCGTCGCCGAACTCCGTCGATTCGTAGAGCGTCGCGTCTGGGATCTTGTCGCCGATGTCGATCATGCGCGGAATGCTGCGACACCGGGCGTGCGTCGGCAATGGTGGTAAAGAGTTCCCATGGTCACTTCTGAGCTCGTGAGCGTCGATCGCCTCGTGCGCGGCGGCCACGTCGCCGAACGCGACGCCGCCCGCGTCGAGCACCTCTGGGACGAGATCCGGCGCCTCAAGAAAGAGAAGAGGGCCTTCATCCCCGCGCACAACTATCAGGTGCCCGAAGTACAGGCCATCGCCGACACCGTGGGCGACAGCTTCGAGCTGGCCGTGCGCGCGCGCGACGTCGACGCGCGGATCGTCGTCTTCTGCGGCGTGCGGTTCATGGCCGAGGGCTGCTACACGCTCGCGCCCGAGCGGCCCGTGTACCTGCCGAGCCTGCGCGCGCTGTGCTCGCTGGCCGAGGTCGACGCCGACGACGTCGCCGAGCGGCAGGACTTCCTGCGGGCCGCGGGCCGAACGTTCGCGACGATGACGTACGTCAACACGTACGCCGACGTGAAGGCGCTGTCCGACACGTGCTGCACGAGCTCGAACGCCGCGGGCATCGCCGACAAGCTGGGCGCGCCCGACATCTTGTTCGTGCCCGATCAGAACCTCGCCTATCAGGTGGCGATGAAGACGCGGCGCATGTACCTGCCGCCGCCCGAGCCGCAGAAGTTCCACCCGAAGGAGTACGCCGACATGATCGAGCCGCTCATCCGGGAGGGCGAGCGGCAGGGCCTCGCCGGCAACGTCTTCGCGTGGGAGGGCGCGTGCCACGTGCACCACGGCATGACCGCCGACGACATCACGAAGATCCGCCGCGAGGATCCGCGCGCCGTCGTCATCGTGCACGGCGAGGTGCGGCCCGAGCTGCAGCGCCTCGCCGACGAGGTGATGTCGACGTCGCAGATGGCGAAGTTCGTCGACAGCCACCCCGAGCACGATCGCTACGCGATCCTCACCGAGTGCGGGCTCGTCGTGCGCATGGAGCTCGACCACCCCGACAAGCAGTTCTACAAGCCGTGCCGCGTCTGCTCGTACATGAAGGCGACGGATCTCGAGAGCGTCTACACGACCCTGCGCGACGAGCCCGCCGACCAGCGCATCACCGTGCCCGAAGACGTGCGCGCCGGCGCCGCGCGCGCGATGCTGCGCATGATCGAGCTGGCCTGACCGCGACGCTCAGAGCGTCGTGACGGGGCAGCACGGCGGGCATACCACCGCCGACGTCGAGACGCGCGCCGAGGCCGCGGCCACGGACGACGCGGTCACCGGGCACGCCAGCGCGCAGATCTCGCAGCGGATGGGGCCGCACTTCGGCCCCTTCCAGGTGCACGAGCCGTCCGAGTTGCGCGTGCAGGCAGCGTCGATGATCGTGCTGTTCACCGAGCAGACCGGCTGCGGGAAGTCCGGCTCCGTCGGGCACTCCGCCGCCGTGCACGTCGACGGGTTGCACGCGCAGGTCGAGCACCCGTTCGCGTCCTTCACGTTGCCGTAGGCGCAGGCGATGTCGCAGGTGACGGGCGGGCACATCGTGCCGCCGGTGCCGCCGGTGCCCGTCGAGCCACCGCTGCCACCGCTCGCGCCGCCGGAACCGCCGCTACCGGCCGTTCCCGTGGCGCCGCCTTTGCCGCCGCTGCCGCCGCCGCCCGTCGTGCCGCCTTTGCCGCCGGCGCCGGCCGAGCCCGTCGTCCCGCCGCCCGCGGTCGCGCCGCCCGAGCCCGTCGTG
>DASZRT010000025.1:0-12994 GCA_035549075.1 Polyangia bacterium
ATCGCCGCGAGCGCCGCCTGCGCCGTCGCCGCGCTGGGATCGCGCGCCGCCTCGCCGAGCCGCGCGACGCCGAGCCGCGCCGCGAGCCGCTCCATCGTCGCCCGATCGTTCTTACGCGCCGCCTTCACCAGCTCCGCGACCGGCGGATAAGCCCGCCCCGTCCGCGCATCAGCGCCCCGCGCGCGCACCTTCGCGGCGGCCGCGCTCGCAGCGCGCGCAGGCGTGGGCGCCGCCAGCGCGAGCGCGAGGACCCAGACGAAACCTTTCACGCTCCAGAGTTACCATCCCGCCTAGGACGCGTCCCGTTTTCCGAAGGTCAGGGCGTCTGGATTTGCGTTCCGGTCAGGGTCGCCGAAGCGAGCGACTGCGCCTTGATCGCTGCTTGCGCGGCGGTCGTCGTCGTCGCCGCCGTGACGCCACTGAGCTTCGCGACCTTGAGCGCCCACACGGTGTACGTGTACATCTGCGGTCCCGCGCCTTGTGGGCATGGGCCGAGGTAGCCGTTGCCCATGAAGGTGTCGAGGTTCGTGTAGGACTGCGTCGAGCCGGCGGGGGCGGTGGGCATGCCGACGTGCTCGATGCCTTCGGGGAGCGTGCGCGGCGTCAGAGGGAGATCCCAGATCGCCCAGTGATCGCCGCCGCCCACGTGGTTGAGGGTGACGGCGTAGCTCATCGTGCCGGTGGGGCCGGGCGTCCAGGACAGCGGTGGCGAGATGTTCATGCCGACGGGCGTGACTTTGTCGCACTTGTACTTGAGCGGGACTTGCATGCCGGCCGTGAAGGCCGTGCTCGTGAGCGCGAAGCCGCCGGCGCCCGTCTCACCGCCCGCGCCCACCGTACCGCCGCTGCCGCCCATCGACGTCGCGCCGCCGGTCCCCGTCGATCCACCGCTGCCGCCCGTCGACGTCGTGCCGCCGCTTCCGCCCGTCCCGCCGGTCCCCGTCGATCCACCGCTGCCGCCCGTCGACGTCGCGCCGCCCGTTCCGGTCGTGCCGCCCGCGGACGTCGTCCCGCCAGCGCCCGTCGTGCCACCGCTGCCGGTCGATCCCCCGCCGCCCGTCGTGCCACCGCCTCCGCCTTCGCCGCCCGGCGAGCCGCCGCCGCTCGAGCACGCGGCGGCGAGCCCGGCGACCACGAAGACGACGCCCAACGAACGAAACCGCATGGTGCGCGCATGGTACGACGGTTTTGATTTAGGATCGCGCCGTGCCCCGCGTCCTCTCGCGCCTCGTGCTCGCGGCGACGCTCGCGGGCGCGATGGGTTGCCGCGCGCCCGATCCTTACTACCGCCACGGCCAGCCGCCCGACGCGACGGCGTCCGACGACGTGCCGACCGCCGACGCCGGTGACTCGGGCCGCCCCAGCGTCGTCGGCGACTGCGCGACGTGTGCCGTGCGCGTCGACTACACGTGCCGCACCGCCGACGTGGACGCCCGGGCCGCCAGCTTCGTCCTCGACGTCACCAACCAATCCGACGCCAAGATCTCGCTCGCCGATCTCACGCTTCGCTACTGGTACACGAGCAGTCACAAACCACAGGCGCTCGACTGCGACACGGCGAAGCTCGGTTGCGCGAACGTCGTGACGTCGTCGGGCGATGCATCGGCGCAGCAGCCGAAGTTCCAGGACGTCGAGCCGCCGCGCCCGCTCGCCAACGAGTACGTCGAGATCGCCTTCACGCTGGGCGCGCTGTCGCTCGACCCCGGGCTCGACACGGGTGACACGCAGCTGCGCCTGCACAACGCCGATCTCTCGGCCATCGATCAAAGCGACGACTACTCGTTCTGGTGCAGCCCGCAAGGCGTCGCGTTCCCATCGAACCTCGTGACGGCGTACGTGCGCGGCGTGCTCGTCTGGGGCCTCGAGCCGCCGCGTTAGCTCAGCGGTTCAGCAACGCGTAGCAGATCGCGACGACGGCGACGACGAGCGCGCTGGAGCCAGCAAAAACGAGGTTGGCCTGGATGCGGCGCCGTCGCGCCTCGACGCGCAGATTCGGTCCGCGCGCCGCGCGCCGAAGCGAACCCAAAATCGGCTTGACCGGATTGACCGCGCCGGCTTCGACGCTCGGCCGCGTCGTCGCCGAGATCTGCTCCGTCTGCATCTCCATGCGCCCTCCGTCCCCCTCCACGAGGAGCGCCAAGCATAGGCCTGTCGCGCGCGCGCCGAGAACGAAAAATGCGGCGGCGTTCGTCGGGCCTTCACCCGATGGCGCGCTTGAGGAACGCGCGCAGCCCGAGGCGCCAAAAGATCAACGTGATGGCCGTCAGCGCGCCGAGCACGACGGGGAGCGGCATGTGTGGCAGATCGGGCACGAGCACGGCGCGCAACCCCTCGGCGATGTACGTGAGCGGGTTGATGAGCACGGCGACCTTCATCGCCGGGATCGCGTCGAGGCCGCGCCACGGGTAGTACGCGCACCCGAACATGATCATGGGCGCGACGATGACGCCGAAGAGCAGGCCGATCTGCGGCGCCGCGACGATGCAGCCCAGGAACAGCCCCAACATCGAGAACGCGACGGCGCCGAATACGATGACGACGACGACGAGCGGCAGGTACTCGGCGCTCAGCCCGGGGATCGGGCCCATGATGAGGCGCGCGAGCGGCAGCACGAACAGCGCGGCGATGAGCGCCTGCAGCGCGCCCGCGACGACCTTCTCGAACGCCACGAGCCAAATCGGAATGGGCGCGAGCAAGCGGTCCTCGATCTCCTTCGTGAAGCCGAAGTCGGCGACCATGGGCAGCGCCACCGACTGCACGGCGCCGAGCGCGAGGCTCACGGCGAGCACGCCCGGCAGCAGCGCCGCCGTGTAGCCCGCTTTCATGAAGCGCATCTTCGGCATGACGTACCCGAAGATGATCGTGAACATGAGCGGCTGCATCGCCGTGCGCGCCAAGAACGGCACGATCTCGCGGCGCACGACGACGACGTCGCGCATGAGCAGCGAAAGAAAAACGCGCGCCGCGCCGGGCGCGCGTGCTGACGCTTCGGCCGTCATCCGAGCCTCCTTCCCGTGAGTGAGAGAAACAGCGTCTCGAGGTTGGGTGGCGCGAGACGGATGTTCGTGACGGTGCGGCCCGCGCCTTGCGCGGCGGCGATGAGCTTCGCGACGGCCTCGCCGCCTTGCGGGTGGTAGACGCGCAGGGCGTCGCCCGCGACCTCGACGGTGAGCACGCCCGCGACGGCGGCCGCGGCTTCGCGCGCCGGCTCGGCCGGGCCGTCGAGCGTGAGCTCGACGAGCGTGCCGCCCGGCGCCTGCTTCTTGAGCGCCGCCGGGGCGTCGCACGCGAGCAGCTTGCCGCGATCGACGATGGCGACGCGCGCGCACAGCTGGTCGGCCTCCTCCATGTAGTGCGTCGTCATGACGATCGTGCGGCCCTCGGCGTGGAGGCCGCGCAAGATCTCCCACAGCGCGAGGCGGGCCTGGGGATCGAGCCCCACCGTGGGCTCGTCGAGGAAGATCACCTGCGGCTCGTGGATGAGAGCGCGCGCGATCATGAGGCGCTGCTGCTGGCCGCCCGACAGCTCGTCGACGCGCGCGGCGGCTCTGTCGCCGAGGCCGAGGCGATCCAGCAGCGTCTGCGCGCGCGCGCGCGACGTCGACGACGAGAAGCCGAAGTACGCGGCGTGAAAGACCAGGTTCTCGAGGACGTTGAGGCCGCGATCGGGGTTGGGCCGCTGCGGGACGACGCCGATGCGCCGCCGCACGGCGACCGCCTCGGCCACGACGTCGGCGCCGCCGATGAACGCGTGCCCGCCCGTCGGCAGCACGCGCGTCGTGAGCACGCCGATCGTCGTCGTCTTGCCCGCGCCGTTGGGGCCGAGCAGCCCGAAGAACTCACCTTCCTCGACGGTGAGGTCGAGCCCGTCGAGCGCGACGATGCCGGCGGCGGTGGCGCCCGCGCCGGAAGGCGCCATCGCCGGTCCGCCGCCGCCAAACGGTGGCGGGCCTCCGGGGTGGCCGCCGCGCGGCGGCCCGGCGTTGCCTTTGCGCGGTTTCGGCGCGGGGTAGACCTTGCGCAGCCCGCGCGTCTCGATGGCGGTCGTCATGACGGCGACGCATCGTACTCGATGAGACCTGCGGCGCGGTGTCGCACGCCGACGTTTTCAGCCGTCACACCGTAAGGTGCGCGGGGTTCATGCCACAATCGCGGGCATGTTCCTGAAGATCGTCCAAGCGGGTGACCCCGTGTTGCGCACGCCCGCCGAGGCGCTGACGCCGGCCGCGATCGCGTCGGCCGAGATCCAGCAGCTCATCGAGCTCATGCGCGAAACGATGCGCGACGCGCCCGGCGTCGGCCTCGCGGCGCCGCAGGTGGGCGTGGCGCTTCAGCTGGCCGTCATCGAGGACGTCGGCGACAGCGAGGCGCAAGAGCGCTCGCCCGTGCCGTTCCACGTCATCGCCAACCCGCGCCTCACGCTGGGCGACGAGCGCGTCGAGCATCATGAAGGTTGCCTCAGCGTCGAAGGCTTCCAGGCCGTCGTCGCGCGGGCGCGCACCGTGACCGTCGAGGCGCTCGACCACCGCGGCGCGCCCGTGACGATCAAGGCGCACGGCTGGTACGCGCGCATCCTGCAGCACGAGATCGATCACCTGAACGGCACGCTGTACATCGATCGCATGGACACGCGCACGTTCTCGACGGCGCGCAACTTGATGAGGGGGAGGCCGAAGTGAAGGTGGCGATCAAAGGCCTCGCGCTGGGCATGGTGCTCGTCGGGGCGTGCAACGGTGGCGGTCCCATCCGCGGCGGCACGGGCGGGAGCGGCGGCACGACGAGCGCGGGCGGCGGCAGCGGAGGCAACGGAGGGAGCGGAGAATTGACGGGCGCGGGGGGCGCCGCGACTCCAGGCCGCTCGACGCAAGACGTGACCGCGACGATCAACCGCGACGTCGACGTCCTGTTCATGGTCGACAATTCGGCGTCGATGTCGCCGCTGCAGGCGAAGCTCATCGCGAGCTTCCCGACGTTCGTGGACGCGCTCAAGTCGCTGCCGCTGCCCAACGTGCACATCGGCGTCGTGTCGTCGGACATGGGCGCGGGCGCGGAGCCCGCGGGCAACGTCCCGGGCTGCAACCCCGGCGGCGACCAGGGAAAGCTGCAATCGATGCAGCGCGACGCCACCGCGTGCGCGAAAGGGAAGCTCGACACCGGCGCGAACTTCATCTCGAACGTCAACGGCGCGCCGAACTACACGGGCGACATCTCCGACGTGTTCGCGTGCATCGCGGCGCTCGGCCAAACCGGGTGCGGGTTCGAGCACCAGCTCGGCTCCGTGCTGCGGGCGCTCGGCGCCGATGGAAACGGCCCCGCGCCCACCGAGAACGCCGGCTTCTTGCGGCCCGGCGCGTACCTCGCCGTCGTCCTCATCACGAACGAAGATGACTGCTCGGCGCCGCGCGACTCGACCGTCTTCTCGACGGACAGCAAGTACATCTCCGATCCGCTCGGCCCCGAGATGTCGTATCGATGCAACCTCGTGGGTCACCTGTGCGACGGCATGCCGCCGCCGCGGGGCGCGGGCGGCCCGTACGACCATTGCGTCTCCAACGAGACAGGACCGCTGCTCCCCGTCGCGGACGTCGTCGCGAAGCTCGAGAGCCTCAAGACCGATCCCAACAAGGTGATCTTCGCGGCGCTCACGGGCCCGCCCACGCCCTACGTCGTCACCGACGACTACATGGCCACCAACGACGATCCCGCGAAGACGTGGCCCCAGATCAGGCACTCGTGCACCGAGGCCGACGGCACGTACGCCGATCCGAGCGTGCGCATCTCGCAGGCGATCGGCGCCTTCGGCAACAACGGCCTCTTCGAGTCGATCTGCAACGACTCGTTCACGCCCGCGCTCCAGACGGTCGCCAACGCCATCGGGCAGCGCGTGTCGCCCACCGCCGCGCTGTGCGTGACGGGGCGACCGTACGACACGGATCCCGTCACCTCGGGGATCCAGCCCGACTGCACGTTCGTCGACCACGCGACGACGGCGAGCGGCGACCCGAGCTCCAAACCGATCGCCGCGTGCGCGAGGAACGGGAACGTCGCGCCGTGCTGGCAGCTCACCGCCGACGCGGCCTGCCCCGGCTCGTTGCGCATCGGCTTCAAGCGCGATCCGGCCGCGACGCCGCCGACCAGCACGACGATCTCGTGCCAGACGTGCGCCGCGAACGACACGCGCGCCGGCTGTCAGAAGTAACTATCTGACGAGCACGCGGCGGCCGCCGGGCCGGTTCGTCGGCGACGTCGGCGATGTCGGATCATAGACGTCGGTCGTCTCTTCTTCGAAAACGGTCGTCTCTTCGTCGTCGTCGCTCTCGCGCTCCGTCTCGAGGCTGCCCTCGCGCCACGAGGTGACGGCGGCCTCCATCGGCAAGCCGACGCTCAAGCAATCGGCGACCGCGTCGACGAACTCCGACTCGTCTTCCTCGGTCGCGCCCGTGGGCGCTTGCCACGCCGTCGCCAGCGTCGCGGGCGTTGCAGGATCGACGCCGAACCGCGCGCGCAGGTGCGCGACCTCCTCGCCCGCCGCGCTCCGCGCCGCCATCGACCACCGCGCGTCCTCTCGTCCCTCTCCCCGATGACTCATGAGGCCCTCCTTCCCCGAATCGACGACAAGAGCGTACTCCTCTCGTGCGAAGGCGGACTGGAGAAAATCGTCTCGCGTGAAAATTTGGCGAACCCGCGCCACGGCCCCCTCGGTGGCATTTCCGCGACCTTCCTTTTAAGCTGCCGGGCTCGCCATGCCGCTGCTGCACACCTACGAGCCCCAAGATCCGGATTATTCCGCGCGGTTGCGCGCGCTCAGCGATCGCAGCGCCGAGACGCCTCACGAGATCGAGGCCGCCGCGCGCACCATCATCGCCGACGTTCGTAAGCGAGGTGACGTCGCCGTTCGCGAGCTGACGGAGAAGTTCGACCGGCGCACGCTCGCGTCGTTCGAGCTGCCGCGCGCCGAGTGGAGCGCGCTCGCCGCGAAGACCGCGCCCGCCGTCGTCGCCGCGATCCGCACGGCCGTCGCGCGCGTGCGCGCCTTCCACGAGCGCGAGCGTTACGCGTCGTTCGAGATCACCGACGGCGGCCTGCGCGTCGGCAGCCGCGTGGCGCCGCTCGCGCGCGTCGGCCTCTACGTGCCCGGCGGCACCGCGCGCTACCCGTCGACCGTCGTCATGACCGCCGTGCCCGCGAAGGTCGCCGGCGTGCGCGAGGTGATCATGACGACGCCGGGCCCGTCGCCCGAGACGCTCGCGGCCGCGCTCGAGAGCGGTGTCGATCGCGTGCTGGTCATCGGCGGCGCGCAGGCCGTCGCCGCGCTCGCCTACGGCACGGAGACCGTGCCGCGCGTCGACAAGATCGTCGGCCCCGGCAACGCCTACGTCGCCGCCGCCAAGCGCCTCGTGTTCGGCGACGTCGGCATCGACTCGATCGCTGGGCCGACCGAGCTCGTCGTCGCCGCCGACGACAGCGTCGATCCCAGCTGGGTCGCCGCCGATCTGCTCGCGCAGGCCGAGCACGACAAGCTGGCCGTGCCGATCCTCATCGCCGTCGGCCGCGAGGTCGCGGCGCGTGTCGCGGCCGAGGTCGATCGCCAGGTTGCGCTGCTGCCCCGCCGCGAGATCGCCGAGGCCGCCCTGCGCGACGGCGGCGCGATCTTCGTGGCCGCCGGCACGGAGGACGTCGTGCGCCTCATGAACCTGCTCGCTCCCGAGCACGCCGAGCTCGCGATCCGCGACGCGCGCGCCGTCGGCGAGCGCGTGACGACGGCGGGCGCGCTCTTCCTCGGCGCGCACACGCCCGAGTCCGTCGGCGACTACGTCGCGGGCCCGAGCCACGTGCTGCCGACGGGCGGCAGCGCGCGCTTCTTCTCGCCGCTCGGCGTGGCCGACTTCGTCAAGCGCACGTCGATCATCGAGTACGACGCCGCCGCGCTCGACGCGCAGGGCGCCGCCATCGAAGCCCTCGCCGAGGTCGAGGGCCTGCACGCCCACGGCCGCGCCGTGAGCGTCCGGACGCGCCGGGGCTAGGCGGCGCGACGCGATCGAGCGCCACGCGAGCGCGGCGAATGAGATTCCACTAGCCAGGATAAGGCGTGGGCAAAAAGGAGCGGACTCAGCGGCGAGAGAAGAAGCGTCTGCGACGCCGGCTTCGCAGTTCATCCTCCAAGCCGAAAGAGCACGCTCAGCGTTCGTCGATCAAACGTCCCAACATTTTCGCTCAACGGACCGTTAGCCAACGACCATCGTCGGCGGAACTCGACGCTTACGAGGCTCGATTGGATGCAATCGAGTTCGTGCCTCGTGTGCAAACCCCGTCCGTGCTGTGTCACTACACGACCTTTGCTGGACTGACCGGAATCCTTAGCAGCCGCAGTTTCCTTGCTGGACATCATCTAGACACGAACGATGGTCATGAACTCCGCGCCTCTGATGAGTTAGCCGTCGGGGTCGCCACCGATCTAGCGAACAAGTACGGCGGTCTCAGCCGAACACTGCTCACCTACTTTGCTCAAACTCTTCCTCAAAATCGACTCTCCCAGCTGACGGACATCTTCATCGCTTCCTTCACGGCCGAACGAGACGAAAAGGTTCACTGGAGAAAGTACGGCGGCGGCGGATCCGGCGTTTGCCTGGTCGTGTCGATAGTGGACGAGGAGCACCCTCAGCTATCGCTTCAAGGAGTGGGCACCGAGTTCATTCGCGTGAGCTACGACCCGGAGCACTGGGAATCTAGGTTTCGAGCGAGCTTTGAACGCGTCGTCGCGGAGTTCGCTTCGATGGTCGCCCGAGAGCAAGACCGCGACACGATCCGAATCATCGGCCAGCGCGCTCTCGTCGCTCTGGCACGACTCACCGGCAAGGCCGCAATGTCATCAAAGGTCGAAGCGTGGCAGCACGAGAAAGAACTGCGCGTCGTAGCCATGCGAGAGCGTCAGTCCTCGATTCCCATCATTCGGGTAGGCGAGAAGAAAAGGCGCGCAATATTGCTTCCGGCCAGGTCTGGGGGGCGTCTGCTTGCCATCGACGAGATCATCGTTGGCGGCAACGAAGACCCTGATGCGGGTCGAAAACGAGTTGCCGACATCTTAGCTAAGGCTGGGTACCCGACGGCCGATGCATCACTACCCAAGATTTCGATCTCTGAGCACCGCAAAGCAGATCTCGACCGGGATTAGGAGGTCCCTACCAGGGACCTATTCGTCTATCCTTCGATAACGCCATGCCGCTCATCAAGATCGAGACGCGCCGCGGGCACGTCACGCCCGACGTGAAGAAGGGCCTCTTCGACGCCGTTCACGAGGCGCTCGTCGCCTGCTTCAAGATCCCCGATCACGATCGGGCGCAGATCTTCGTCGAGCACGCCGCCGAGGACTTCGAGATCCCGCCGCCGCGCGGCCCGCGCTTCACGGTCGTCACGATCACGGCGTTCGCGGGCCGCTCGGTCGACGCGAAGCGCGCGCTGTGGAAGGCGATCGCCGACAGATTCGAGGCGCTGGGCATCCCGCGCCTCGACACGTACTTCATCTTGCACGAAGAGCCGAAAGAGAACTGGGGCCTTCGCGGCGGCGTCATCGGCACCGACCTCGACTTCGGCTTCAAGATCGAGGTGTGACGGTGCGTGGCCTCGCGCTCGGCGTGTCCGTCGTGCTGACCCTCGCGGCGGCGGGGCTCGCGGCGCTGCTCGTCGTGCCGGCGCCGCGCCAGTGGGTCGCGTTCCTCGCGATCGCCGTCGACGAAAAGACCTACGTCATCGCGGGCGCCGCGATCTTGGGGACGATCCTCGCGCGCGCGTCGGGCGCGGGCGCGTGGTTCACGGCGCAGCTGCTGCTCACGATCGCGATCGTCGGGCTGTGCGCGCTGCCGATCTTCCAGGCGACGTCGCTCGCGTCGCGGCGCCACGTCGAGCTCGACTTCGCGCGCTGGCTCAAGGCGCCCGTCGACATCGGCGACGCGCACCCGTCGCAGACGCTCACCTACGCGACCGTTGACGGCCATTCGCTCGCGCTCGACGTCTACAAGCCGAGCACCGCGGACGCGCGCGTGCCCGCCGTCGTCGTCATCCACGGCGGCGGCTGGACGGCGGGCGACAAGGGCGACGCCTCGCGCACGAGCGCTTGGCTCGCGGCGCGCGGCTACGCCGTGTTCGACGTGCAGTACCGCCTGGCGCCGCCGCCGACGTGGCAGGCCGCCGTGGGCGACGTGAAGTGCGCCATCGGTTGGGTGAAGACGCGCGCGCGCGAAGCCGGCGTCGACGTCGATCCCGCGCGCGTCGCGCTGCTCGGCCGCTCGGCGGGCGGCCACCTCGCGCTGCTCGCGGCCTACGCGCCCGACGATCCGACGTTGCCGCCGAGCTGTCCCGTCGAAGGCGACACGCGCGTCTCGGCCGTGATCTCGTTCTACGGCCTGGCCGATCTCGCGTGGGCCTGGGACAACCCAGGCTACCCGCATGTCTTCGACACGCGCGCGCGTCTCACGCATTTCCTGGGCGCCGCGGCCCGCGACGTGCCCGATCGCGTCCGCGCCGTGTCGCCCATCGAGCGCATCACCACGGGCGCGCCGCGCACGTTGCTCGTTCACGGCGCGCGCGATCGCATCGTCGCCGTCGAGCACACGGCGCGCCTCGCCGAGCGCCTGCGGAGCCTCGGCGTCCCCAACGACGTGCTCGTGATTCCGTACGCGCAGCACGCCTTCGACTTCGTCGCCGGTGGGCTCTCGGGTCAGCTGGCCGAGGACGCCGTGCTGCGCACGCTCGCCGCGACGCCGCGATGAACGCGCCACCCTCGCCACCACAGAGGCGCATCGTCGGCTTTCATCGAGACGACGACGGCCACTGGGTCGCCGAGCTCGCCTGCGGGCACGACCAGCACGTCCGTCACGATCCGCCCTGGCAGCATCGCGCGTGGGTCCTCACCGAGGCCTCGCGGAACGCGAAGCTCGGTGAGACTTTGGCGTGCGTTCTCTGTGCCGCGCCCGACTAAGGCGACGCGCCCGGCGTGCCGCCCTCGCCGCCCGCGAGCAACCTGAACTCGGTGCGGCGGTTGCGCGAGCGGCCTGCGTCGGTCTTGTTGTCGGCGACGGGGCGATCCGAGCCGAAGCCGATCGCCGTCAACCGGTTCGCGTCGATGCCGCGGCCGATGAAGTAGGCCTTGACGGCGTCGGCGCGCGCCTGCGACAGGTCCCGGTTCTTGTCGGAGTTGCCGCGCGAGTCGGTGTGCCCCGAGATCTCGAGGCGGACCTCGGGGTAGTCCTTGAGCACGGCGACGGCTCTGTCGAGCAGCGCGTACGAGCCGGTCGTCAGCGTCGCGCGGCCGCTCTTGAAGTTGATGCCCTCGATGACGCCCGTGAAGCGCTTGATGGCCTGCGGCAGCTCGTCGGGGCAACCGTCGTCGTCCTTGTAACCGTTCTTCGTCTCGGGCTCGTCGGGGCACTTGTCGCGCGAGCCCAAGATGCCGTCGCCGTCGGTGTCGATCTCGGGGCAGCCGTCGTCGTCGTCGATGCCGTTGACGGTCTCGGCCTTGTCGGGGCACTTGTCGCGCACGTCGGGGATGCCGTCGCCGTCGTTGTCGGGATCGGGGCAGCCGTCGTCGTCCTCGAAGCCGTCCTTGTCCTCGGCGACGTCGGGGCACTTGTCGGCCTTGCCCGCGATGCCGTCGCCGTCGGGATCGGGGTTGGGCGCGGGCACGCGCCGCTCGACGATGTGCTCTTGGATGACGACCTTCTCGATCGTCTCGACCTCGCCGAAGTTGAAGTACAGCGTGCCGAGCGCCTCGAAGTCGGGGCCGTGGTAGTCGGTCTCGTCGCCGAGCACGGCGCTCTTGCCGAGGATCGCGGGCGGCGCCATGCCGCGGCCTTCGAGCCGCAGGCCCACGTAGTCGCCGAACGCGATCTTGAGGCCGACGCCGACGTGGATGTAGTCGTCGGTGTCGCCGAAGGCCGTGCCCGACGTCGTGGGCACCGACGTCATGCCGCCGTAGCCCGCGAGCAGGAACGGGCGCACGACGCCCGGGGGCGCGAGGTGCACGAGCAAGCTGCCGCGGTAGGCGAAGACGTGAATCTTCGTGCCGCCGGGATCGAGCACGGTGCGCGTCGGGATCCACAGCGCCTCGCCTTCCAGCGTGAGGTAGCGGTTGAAGTTGAGGCCGAGGCGCGCGCCGAACGCCGGGCCGCTCTTCGGTGAGTAGTCCGCAGGATCGTCGGTGTAGCGGCCGAGGCCGCTCTGCTTGTCGAAGAAGTGCCAGCCGCCGACGAGGCCGAAGTCGAAGCGGAAGTCCTTCGGCTCGTCGTCGTCATCGTCGTCGTCGTCCTTCGCGGCGGCGTGCGCGCGTCCCTTCGCCCATGCCGTCGACGTCGATGCGGCGAGCGTGACCAGCAGCGAGCCCAACAGCCACCCGACGACCAGTCCCCGACGAGAGCGCGTCATGCGCGGACCGTACCGCGGACCAGCGGTGCGCGGTCGAGCGATCGACGCGAGGGCGATGCACCGGGATGCCGGAAACGCCGGTTCGGATCAGCGTCATGGCCGCGAGGTCGCCGCTGTGGATCGCCGTTTGGGTTCGTCGCGCCGATTTCCCACCGGTGAGCGACCCGAACTTTTCTCGTTTCGACTGCCTGATCGTCGGCCCCTCTCGGTACTTGGGCACGACCGGCCGCGTTTCTCGGAGCGGCGGCGCACGCGTTCCCCTTCGAAAAATCAGCGCGCGCGCCCAATCCCGAAGTCACCACCGGTCACGAGCAAAGGAGTCGCATGAAGATCCTCGCGAGAGCTCTGGGCGTCGTCGTCATGAGCGTGGGCCTCACCGCCGCGTGCACCGACAGCGAGGCGCCGTACCCCTTCGACATCGGCGCGGGCGGACAGACGGGCACCGGCACCGGGGGCTCCGCGACGGGCGGCACGATCGGCAGCCCCAACACGGGCGGCGACCCTTTCGGCGCGGGCGGCGCGACGTCGAGCGCCGGCGGCACGACGGGCGGCGTGGGCGGCTCGACCGGCGGCGGAA
>DASZRT010000026.1:0-5574 GCA_035549075.1 Polyangia bacterium
TCGGCAACGTCGAAGCGGCGGGCGCCGGCGCCTCGACCTTCTCGACGACGGGCGCGGGCTCGGGCTCGGGCGCCGCGACGGGCTTCGGCGCCTCGACGACGGGCGCCTTGGCGACGGCGGGGGCCGGAGCTTCCTCGACGACCACCGGCGGAGGCGCGACGACGACGCGCTTGGGGGCGGGCGCGGGCTCCGCGATCTCGACGGGCGCGGGGGCTGGCGCCTTGGCGACGACGACGGGCGCCGGCGCAGCGGGCTTGGCGGCGGCAGGCGCGGCGGCGGGGGCCGCGGTCACGGCCTTCGAGCGGCGCCGGATGACGGTGCCGTCGGCCGTGATGCGCTCTTCGAAGGTGCTCTCTTTGCGCTCGCGATCGACGGCGCGCCGGACGCGATCGACGTCGGCGGGCTCGAGGTGCGACATGTGATTGGCGACCTCGATGCCGAGCGAGCGCACCTTCGCCACCATCTCGCGGTGGCCGAGCGCGAGCTCTTTCGCGAGCTCGTAAATACGAACGCGCGGCGCGGCCGGGGTGTCGGTCGTGTTGTATCCGCTTCCCATCATGGCTTGGTCCTATTCATCAAGGTCAATAGCTCGGCCGCGTCGATTTGTTCGGTTCGCCCGCGAAAGGCGCGCGCGAAGGCGCTCGACGCGACGGCCGATCGAACGCACGCCTCGTCGACGTGCAGCGCCGCGCCCCGCCCCTTCGGCCGCGCCGCCCCCGGCCCCCAGACGACGATTCGTCCGTCGACCGAGGCGAGCCGCGCGAGCGCCGTCCTCGAGTCCCGCTTGCGGCACCCGATGCACGTTCGAAGAGAGGGAGACGACATCCATCAGCTCAGCGGGCCTCCGTGCCGCGCGGAGCGGGCGCGCCAGCGCCGGGCGCCGCCGCCGGATCCTGCGCCGCCGCCTGGGCCTGCGCCTCGGCGAGCGCCGCCGCCTCACGCGCGAGGCGCGCGGCCTCCTCGGCCATCTTCACGCGCTCGATCTCGGCGGCCTTCGACGCCGCGGAGATGATGGCGCCCGCCGTGCCGCCGACGCCCGCGACCGCCGCGAGCTCGTCGGGCTTCGCGCCCGCGATCTCGGCGGCCGAGCGCCAGCCCTCGCGGAAGAACGTCTCGGCCAGCTCGGCCGACACGCCCTCGATGCTCGCGAGCGATTGACGCGCGCGCTGCTCCATCTCGCGGACCTTCGTCTCCGAGTGGATGTCGATGCGCCAGCCCGTGAGCTGCGACGCGAGGCGCACGTTCTGTCCCTTCTTGCCGATGGCGAGCGAGAGCTTGTCGTCGGGGACGACGAGCTCCATCGTGTGCGTCGCCGCGTCGATGAGCACGCGCGCGACCTCGGCCGGCGCGATGGCGTTGCAGACGAACTTCGCGGGGTCGGCGTCGTAGGGGACGATGTCGATCTTCTCGCCGCGCAGCTCCTGTACGACGGCCTGGACGCGCGAGCCCTTCATGCCGACGCAGGCGCCCACCGGATCGACGTCGCGGTCGCGCGACGACACGGCGATCTTCGAGCGCGCGCCCGCCTCGCGCGCCGAGGCCTCGATGCGCACGATCTTCTCGTAGATCTCGGGGACCTCCATCTCGAACAGCTTCTCGAGCAGGCCCTTGTGCGTGCGCGACAGGATGATCTGTGGGCCGCGCGCGCCCTTGTCGATGTCGACGACGAACGCCACGATGCGGTCGCCCGCGCGGTAAGACTCGCGCGGCACCTGGTCACGCACCGGCAGCAGCGCCTCGGCGCCGCCGAGGTCGACGATGATGTTGCCGCGCTCGAATCGCCGCACGATGCCCGAGATGAGCTCGCCCTTGCGGTCCTTGTACTGGTTGAAGACGTTGTCGCGCTCGGCCTCGCGCACGCGCTGCAGGATGACCTGCTTGGCCGTCTGCGCGGCGATGCGGCCGAAGCCTTTCCATGCCCGGTTCAGCTTGAGCAGCTCGCCGTACTTCGCGTCCTGCTCCTCGGCCTTCGCTTGATCCTTCTCGTCGTAGAAGATCTGGAAGAGCAGCTCGTCGCCGACGTCGGCCTTGAGGTTGAAGCGCTCGGCGTCCACGATCGGGACCTCCTTGCCCTCGTTCCCCGCCGTGACCTGCTCGACGATGACGATGATTTGGAAGAGGTCGACGCGGCCCGACTCCTCGTTGAACTTCGCCTCCATCTCGCGATGCATGCCGAAGGCGCGCTTGGCGGCCGTCAGGATCGCTTGTTCGAGGGTCTCGACCAGCACGGCGCGGTCGATGTTCTTGTCTTTCGAGACCTGGTCGAGGACCAGGCCGAGGGCGGCACCGTCGTTCATGAAGCGCTCCGGTGGAATTCGCGGTCCCAGTCGGGCACGAGGTTCGCCTTCGCGATCTCGTCGACGGGGAGCTGGTAAGACCGGCCATCACACTCGATCTCGACGAGGCCGTCCTTGGCCCCGCGGATCGTGCCGGAGAAGTTGCGACGACCATCCACTCCGCCTTCGTCGCGGAGCTTGACGCGGGCCTGCTGCCCCGCGAATCGCGCAAAGTCTCCTTCTCGCCGCAGGGGCCGATCAAGCCCGGGCGAGCTCACTTCCAGTTGGTATGCGTGCGGAATCGAATCAGCGACGTCAAGCGCGGCCGAGAGATCTCGGCTCACGCGCGCACAGTCCTCGTGCGACACGACCACGGCGCTGCCTTCGGCGGCGTCGATGAAACAGCGCAACACCCAGCCGCCGCTCTCACGACCGAACGTGACTTCGATGAGATCGAAGCCCGCGTCTCGGACGTACGGCTCGGCGAGTTGCCAGAGATTTTTGAGGTCAGTTCGCATGGGGCGGGGTTTGGGGGCGACCTTCTCCGATTGTTGGGGGATCTTCGAGGTTCTGTTTCGCGTTCGTAACCGGCGAACTTTGGACAAAAAAAAGGGCGGGCACGCGGCCCACCCTGACAGCCAGGAGGCAACGTAAGTTTTAGGGAGTGGCTTATAACACGCTGATCTTAGGGGCGCAAGCGTGGGTCTTTTACGTAACGATGCGGATCCATGAAGGGTTTTGGCGCCGCGCCAACAGTGTGGCGCTGCCTCTCGCCCGTCGGTCTCCGGCTCGGCGTGTTAACGTCGGGACCCAATGGAAAGGTCCGCCCTCGCTGTCGCGGCCGTTCAGCTCACGTCGACGGACGACGTCGGGGCGAACCTCGCTCGATGCCGCGATCTGGTGCGCTCCGCCGCGCGCGACGGCGCGTCGCTCATCGGATTGCCCGAAAACTTCGCGTACCTCGGGGCCGATCGCGATCACCGGTTGTCGATCGCCGAGGCGCTCCCGCGCGAAGCTGGCGACGGCGACGCGCTCGAGGGTGAAGGCTCCGGCCCGATATTGAGCGCCATGCAGGCGCTCGCGCGTGAGACGGGGGCGTGGCTGCTCCTCGGCGGGTTTCCCGAGCGCGGCGCCTCGCCCGCGCACATCCGCAACACGTCGTTGCTGCTGCGGCCCGACGGCGGCGTCGCGGCGCTCTACCGCAAGATTCACTTGTTCGACGTCGACGTGCCGGGCGGCAAGCGCTTCCGAGAGTCGGAGGCCATCGAGCCGGGCGCGACGACCGTCGTCGCCGACACGCCGTGGGGCGGGCTCGGGCTGACGATCTGCTACGACCTGCGTTTCCCCGAGCTGTACCGCGCGCTCGTCGACGGCGGCGCGCGCCTGGTCGCCGTGCCGTCCGCGTTCACGATGGAGACGGGCAAGGACCACTGGCACGTGCTCCTGCGCGCGCGCGCCATCGAGAACCAGGTCTACCTTTTCGCGCCGGCACAGTTCGGCGCGCACGGCGGCGATCGGCGCAGCTACGGCCACGCGCTCGTCGTCGATCCGTGGGGCGCCGTGCTCGCCGAGTGCGGGGACCATGAAGGCTACGCGCTCGCGCGCATCGACTTCGCCTACCAAGATCGCGTTCGCGCCAACCTGCCCTGCCTCACGCACCGCAAGGTCGGGGTCAGCTCGACGTGAGCGCCAGCGAGAGGGGCGGTCAGACGTCCGACGAGTTCGATCTCGTCGTCATAGGCTCGGGCCCCGCGGGCGAGAAAGGCGCCGCGCAGGCGGCGTACTTCGGCAAGCGCGTCGCCCTCGTCGAGCGCGCGCCCGCGCTGGGCGGCGCGAGCGTCCACACCGGCACGCTGCCGTCGAAGACGTTGCGCGAGACGGCGCTCTATATGACGGGCTTCCAGCGACGGCGGCTCTACGGCATGTCGCTCGAGATCGATCGCGACGCCAGCCTTCGGCAGCTGATGGGCCGCATCCGCGCCGTGACCGAGCAGCAGGTCGCGCAGATCGATCGCAGCATGGATCGCCACGGCGTCACCGTCGTGCAGGGCGAGGCGTCGTTCACGGGAACGAACGAGGTCGTCGTCAAAAACCGCGACGCCGCCGTTCCACCGCGGACGTTGCGCGCGCCCTACTTCCTGGTCGCCCCGGGCAGCTCGCCGCACCGGCCCGCGGGCGTGCCCTTCGACGATCCCGACGTCGAGGACAGCGACACGATCCTCGACCTCGATCGCATCCCGCTCTCGCTCGCCGTCGTCGGTGGTGGCGTCATCGGGTGCGAGTACGCGTGCCTGTTCGCGGCGCTCGGCACGGCGATCATCATCGTCGAGGGGCGCGGCGCGCTGCTGGGCGGGCTCGACGGCGAGATGTCGGCGGGCATCAAGGCGTCGCTCGAGCGCAACGGCCACGAGGTCATGCTGGGCGACGCCGTCGAGTCGATCGCGCGCGTGCCCGGCGGCCCGCTGCGCATCGTGCTCAAGAGCGGCAAGATCCTGCAGGTCGACAAGATCCTCTATTCGGCGGGCCGCGCCGGCAACACGGCGGGCCTCGCCCTCGAGCGCGCCGGCCTCGCCGTCGACAACCGCGGCCGCCTGCCCGTCAACGAGCACTTCCAGACGGCGCAGCCGCACATCTACGCCGCGGGCGACGTCATCGGCAACCCGGCGCTCGCGTCGGTCTCGATGGAGCAAGGTCGCGTCGCCGCGTGCCACGCGTTCAGCATCCCCTACAAGACGCACGTCGCGCCGCTCACGCCGTTCGGCGTCTACACGATCCCCGAGATCTCGATGGTCGGGCCGACGGAAGAGGAGCTCAAGGCCAAGGGCACGCCGTACGAAGTGGGCCGCGCGCGCTACGAGCACAACGCGCGCGGGCAAATCATCGGCGAGACCGACGGTGCGTTGAAGCTGCTGTTCGACCCGACGACGCGCAAGCTGCTGGGCGTCCACATCATCGGCGACCGCGCGACGGAGCTCATCCACATCGGGCAGATGGTGATGATCAACGGCGGCGCGATCGACGCTTTCATCGACGCCGTCTTCAACTTCCCCACCCTCGCCGAAATGTACAAATACGCCGCGTACGACGGGTTGGGCCGGCTCGCAAAGCGCGGCGTCTTGCCGCCCATTGTCCCTCGCTGAGAGCTCCCTCGGGTCGCTCACTCTCTTCGGTCGCGGGGGTCGCGGGGGCTGGGACGCGCTTGGACCTCGCGTGGCATCGCGGCCCTTGGGGCCGCTCGCCGGCGCCGGCCGCCCTTCGGGGGCGGCGGCTAAGCTCGGCCCAAGCGCGTCCCAGCCCC
>DASZRT010000027.1:0-8786 GCA_035549075.1 Polyangia bacterium
GCGTCGGCGTCGGCGTCGCCACGGCGACGGGCGCGGGCGTTTCGACGCGCCGGTGTCGCTTCACGCCGACGCCGACGAACACGACGGCGAGCGCGAGCACGACCGCGACGAACGCGAGGCGCATCATCGGCGCCGTGCGCGGCGTGTTCAGCGCCTGCAGGCGCGCCGTCCCGCTCGCGACGCGCCGGAGCGCCTCGCCCGCCGTCTGCAACGGCAGCAGGGGCGAGAGTGGATTGAAGAACGGCGATACGGTCTCCTTCTCGCGCGTCGTGCCGGCGCCCTTGCGCACGGCCTCGGGCGACGCGCCCTCGGCGCCGGCGCGCAGCGCGCGCGCGAACTCGAGCACGCCCGCGAAGCGCTGCTCGGGCTCGATCGACAGCGCCTGCCGAATCGCCGCGTCGACGGCCGCGCTCACCCCCGGCGCGAGATCCGACAGCGGCAACGGCTCGGCCTTCGACGCCGCGTCGTCGAACGGCGGCACGCCCGCGAGCATCTCGTAGGCGATCGCGGCCAGCGCGTACTGATCGCTCTGCGGATCGTCGCCGTCGACGCCCGTCGTGTCGCCGTCGCCCAGCGTGTCCTTGGGCGCGCGCTGCTCGGGCGCGCGGTACTTCGACGGCGGCCGCGCCCCCGCGCGCGCGAGCGCCGCCGACACGCCGAAGCCCGCGAGCTTGACCCACTCGCGCGTCGTCCCCGGCGCCTGCACGACGAACACCTCGTCGGGCCGCAGCTCTTGGTGGACGACGCCTTGCTGGTGCGCCGACGCGAGCGCCCACGCCGCGCTCTCGACGAGCGGCGCGACGCGCTCGAGCGGCATGAGCCCCACCTCGGCGATGATGTCCGAGAGGCGCCGCCCGTCGACCCACTCGAGCGCGAGGAACGGCGCGCGCCCCGGCTCGACGTTGAAGTCGAGCACCTGCATGACGCCCGGGTGGCGCAGCGTCGTCGCGCGCTCGGCGCCGCGGCGGAACGCGTCCCACGGCGTCGTCAGCGGCCACAGCTTGAGGGCGACGCGGCCCGCGATCGCCTCGTGCCGCGCTTCCCAGACTTCGCGCGCACCTTCGGAGACGGCGCGGATGAGGCGATACTTCCCTGCGAGGACGTGCCCCGACCGCTCGGTGTCGGCCGACATCCGGCCGAACGTAGCATTAGAGCCGAACTATTGCGTGACCATCGCGCAGGCGCCTTTGTCGCAGATCTCGTGGTCGCCGCAGCCAATCGACTGGCCGTTTTCGACGCGGCAGCCGATGTGCTCGGCCCATACGCCGAGGTAGTTCCGCTCGGTGACGGCCTGGAACGGCAGCCACACGGGCGGGCTACTGGGATCGCTGGCCGCCGTCTGCAGCTTGCGCACGTCGATCGTCGTCATCCAGAGCTGGGTCTGGCCGGTCATCTCGTTCGTGTTGTTGGACAAATAGAATCCGTAGTCGATCCTCGAGTTGTACGTGAGGAACATGAGGCCGCCCGCCTGCACGCCCGGCGCGAACTTCGGCCACGTCGACGTACGGCCGACCCCTCCCGTCGCCGCCGCGAGCTCGAAGACGGCGTGCGTGTCGCGGTTGACGAGTCGCAAGCGCGCCTTCGTCTGCCTGTAGCTCGTCTCGGCCACGCCCATCGACACGCCCACGGGGGCCGTCGCGAAGGCGATCCAGTGACCGTCGGGCGACCACGTCGGGTAGAAATTGAAGTCGGTGCCTGTATCGACGAGCGTCTCGACCGGGCCGAACGCGCCGTTGTTGTACGGCAGCACGCCGATCGCTCCCGTGCTCACCGACCAGTCGGACGCGCCCATCGCCGACAGCGTGAGCGCGATGCTCTTGTCATCGGGTGACCAGTCGGGGTGAAAACCGTGGATGGGCTGACCGAGATCGGCCGGCGGCACCTCGAGGATCTGAGCCCCCGTGTGCGCGTCGCGCAGGAACAGTCGGCCCGCCGTCGAGACGATCACGCGCGAGCCGTCGCTGTTGAGCGCCATCGTGCCGCTGTCGTGCATCGTCGCTGGCGTGAAGTTCGGCTTGTCGACGTTCGTCGTCTCGGCGACGCTGAGCACCCCGGCCGCGGTGTCGCCCTCGGTGAACGCTATCGTCGAGCCGCTGTGGCTCACGGCGTGGCAACCGCTGCACGTCGCTGGGTTGCTCGCGGTCTTCGGCACGACGAACGGCTGGTGCGTGCGCCCGCCGAACAAGAGCCGCATCGTGCCGGTGATGCTGGTCGACCAGTAGTAGAAGCCGCCGCTCACGTACTCGGGCGTGAACGAGATCGCCGTCGGGTCGGACGGCGCGACGCTGCCGACGCGCTTCGGGTCGACGCCCGTGACGTCGACGACGAGCTGCTCACCGCGCCCCGTCTGCGCGAGGTCGAGCCATGCGCCCGGCGGGAGGTGGTAGACGCACTCGGCGTCGACGGCGGCGTTCGTGTGGTTGCAGGGGACGAAGAACTCGAAGATGTCGCCGTTAATGCGGCTGAGGCGAATGCGGAAGATGGTCTGCGCAACGTCCGGCGCGCGCCGCCACTGGAACGTGATGTCCGCTAGGTTGATGGGCTGCATCGAGCCCGCGAGCGGGTACACGAGCACCGGCTTCCGCGTCGGATCCGGATCCGCCGTGCCCGAGAACAGCCCCGGCGGCGGCGGCGACGAGGGCACCTTCGGGTCTTGGTAGCAGCGGACGACGTTCACGCCCGTCGGGTCGCAGCCGTTCCACTCGGGCGGGATGTCTGGGATCTGCGTGCCCGTCAGCGTCGGCGGGCCCGCGTCCGAGCGCGGCGCCGCGTCGGGCGTCCCCGCGTCCGGCTTGCCCGCGGTCCCGGCCGTCCCGCCGCTGCCGACCACCGAGGGCGTCAGGCTGCCGAGCGGCTGCTGCAGCGGGCGACAAGCCGCGAGCAGACTCGTCGACGACAGGGCGGCGAGCGCCCACGGCATCGATCGACGAATCAACCGCGAGCTGGGCATCTGATGGCTGCGATGGCTTTCCGCGTGCTCCGGCGCGCCAGCGCCTCAGCATGTCCCGCGGCGCTCCGGCGAGCCATCTTAGCGTCATGGCGTGTGCTTGTCTCCGAGGAGGCGGGCCGCGTCGCGCGCGTGACGGCCGCGCGGGTTCGTGTCGAGGTAGCCGCGGAGCGCGGCGTCGGCGCCTTCGTCGCGCATCGAGTAGAGGCACGCGGCCTGGCCGAACGCGGCGTCGTCGGCGTCGTCGGCGCCGACCGTGGCGCCCTGGGCCACGCGGTAGAACTCGAGCGCGGCGCCGCACTTGCCGCCGCCGCGGTAGAGGTCGCCCACGACGCGCGCGATCTCGCCGCGGCGCTCGCTGTGCGGGTAGCGCTTGAGGAAGGCGAGCGCCTCGCCCAACGTGCGCTTCTCGTCGCCGAGCGACACGAGCGTGTCGATGACCGACAGATCGGCCTCGGCGCGCAGCAGGCCGTTCGGGTAGCGCGTGCGGTAGCGGTCCCACGCGGCGACGGCCTTCGCGGGCTGCGTGAGGCGATCGTGGTAGAGGCCGCCGATCTCGTACATCGCGTTCTCGGCGACGGCGCCCCCGCGCGTCGCGAGCTTCTCGTACAGCGAGAGCGCCAGGAGCGGATCGGTCGCGGCGCGCGCGGCGGCGAGATCCTGGCGATCCTGCTCGCCCGCGACGCTCGGGCCTTCCATGGGCGTGGGCGTCGCGACGCGCGTGGGCTTCGCGGCGTGGTGCGCGTGCGTGCCGCCCGCGACGCTCGACCAAGTCTCGCCCGAGCCGATGCGCACGACGCGGCCGTTGTCCTCGATCTCGGCGAGGCCGTCCTCGACGGTGACGGTGACGGTCTGCGCCTGCGACTTGACCACGAAGCGCGAAACATCGAAGCGCGAGGACGCGACGACGACGTGGTACGAGGCGACGGTCACGAGGAATTTCGGGGCATTTGAGTTTTGTGCGTTCGTGCTCGGCGCGGCGACCGAGAAGCGCACCTCGCCCTTGCGCAGCTCGGGCCGGCCGTCGCCGTCGAGGGCCACGGTCGTGAGCGGCGCGAGCTCGGCGCGCGCGCCGCGCGGGAGCACGCGCACGAGGCGCTCGCCCGCGCGCGTCTCGACGATCGAGCCCGGCGTCGCCGTCGGCGGCTGCGCGATCGGATCAATCTGCGGAGCCGTGTGCGCCGACTCCGTGCTCGCGACGGGCGCGTGGCCGATCGTCGTCAGGACGTGGAAGCGCGTCGCGCCCACCAGCAGCACGCTCGCGAAGGCCGTCGCGGCGAGCGCGCCGCGCAAGAACGCGTGGCGCGTGGCGCGCGCCGTGCGCCGTGGATCCGAGACGCGCGCCCACACGCGCCGCTGCATGAGCTCCGAGTGCGAGTGCCGCTCGCTCTCGTCGAGCGCCTGCCGCAGCGCCTGCGCGCCCGGGCTTTCGGAAGTCTCCAACCACCTCTCGTCGCTCATTTCACGGCCTCTTTCGCAATCTTTTCTAGTTCCGTACGAGCGCGGTGCAACCGCGTCCAAACCGTGTTCTCGGCGCAGTCCGAGATGCGGGCGATCTCGTTGACCGGCAGCCCTTCGATTTCGTACAACACGAGCGCGAGCCGCCGCTCGGGCGGCAGGCGGTCGAGCAGCTGGCGCAGGTAATGGCGCCGGCCTGCTTCGCTCTCCGACCAATCGGGCGGCACGGACGCGCGGTCGCGCGCGAACATCTCGGTCAAGCCGCGCACGAGGCGGCGGCGGCGCGCGAAGCGGATCGCCTCGCGCGTGGCCACGCGGTAGATCCACGTCGACAGCCGCGCCTCGCCGCGGAAGCGCGAGAGCTTGCGGTAGATGATCACGAAGATCTCCTGGCAGATGTCGTCCGCCTCGGCGTCCGTGATCCCAAGCGACGACACGAGCCGCTCGACGTCGGGGAAGTGGCGATCGTAGAGCGCGCGCCAGGCGGACGTGTCGCCGTCGACGCAGCGGCGGACCATGTCGCGCTCGCGGGCGTCCGGCCCCGTCCTCACGGGGTCGGGCGTCTTGTCGAAGCCTTCGCGCGTCATCATCCCAGCCAGATTAGAGCCCCGGAACCTCTCAGTTCTTCCCGATGTAGAACCCCAAATCCACCCCGGCCCGGACGTACGCCCGGGGGGTCGTCGAGAGGGTCAGCGGGGTCGGGGCGTCGGCCGTCGTCACGTAGAACTCTTCGGGTCGTAGGTCGAACCCTTGAAAAGCATGGGCCCCGAGCCAGAAATGCCGCGTCACGAGCCAGGAAACTGACGCGCCGACCTCGGCCGTGGGCTCGAGGGCCGAGGACCTTCGCGTGAGGCCGATGCCCCGCGTTTCGGCCTGAACCAGGTCGGCGCCTGCCCCGAGGGAGGGCGCGAGGGACACGCGGGGTCCGAGGGCCACGGGCCAGCCGAGGGCCAAATGGCCGGCAAAAACGGAGGTCTCGAATGTGCCGGCGCCGTTCGTCATGGCGACGGGCTGGGTAAGGGCGAGACCGGCCGAGGCGGTCGCGGTCACGCTGAGCGGGCCGACGCGGACGTCGACGGTCGCCTCGGGCTCGAAGCGGGTCGGGGCCTTCCAGGGCGGGCGCACCGAGAGGCCGAGGCCGAAGAGGGCGCGCGGCTCTCGTCGTGGCGGAGGCGGAGGCGGCGGCGGTGGAGGCGGGGGAGGTGGCGGGACCGTCGCGGGTGGCGGCGGCTCGTGGTAGCCGATGTGGCGCATGTAGCGCTCGACGATGAGCGCGAGCGTGTCGGCGAAGGCGGCGCAGTCGGCGCGCGGCGGCGGGGCCGGTGGCGGCGTCGTATCGGGGGCGTTCGGCGGCGGCGGCGCGGCCGGCAGCTCGAGATCGCGTTCGAGGCGCAGGCCGCCCGTCGCGTCGGTGAGCGTGACGCGCGCGGCGCCCGTCGGCGAGAGCGCGAGCCCGAGGTGCAAGACGTTGGGGCCGAGCTCGCGGCCGACGCGCGCGAGGATGCCGGGCATGTGCGTCTCGAGCGCGTCGGCGATCTGCGAGCGCGTGGGGCAAGCGTCGGGCGCGCGCGAGAGATCGCCGACGTCGATCTCGGGCGCTTCCTCGGCCGCGTGGGCGTCGAGGCCGCTCGCGAGGAGGAGCAGCGTCAACATCGAGGCCGTGGGCACGCGCGCCATTATGCCGTTCGTGCGCGTCGGGCGCGCGCCTTGGTCGTCGGCGTGAGCGGCGCGCGCGCCAGGCCTTCGAGCGCGCGCTCCCAGAACGTATAGGCGCGACGCTCGAGCGCGCGGTCGGGGCCGCCGAGGCGGACGCACGCGAGGTGGAGCAGCGCGGGCGCGAGCGCGGCGCGCGTCTCTGGGGCGAGCGCCTTCGTCGCGCGCGCCGTCGCGAGGTCGTAGGCGACGCGCGCGCGCGTCACGGGGTTTCGCTCCGGCGCGTCGCCGAGCCGCGCGCGCAACGTTCGTGCTCGCGCGCGAAACTCGGCGTCGAGGGCGGCGCGTTCGTCGGCGTCGGGCGCGCCCTCGGCGTCGCGGCGCGCGCGGGCGAGGGCGCGCCGCGCCTCGGGATCGAGGCCGAGGCCGCGCGCGAGCGTGTCGAGCACGAGCACGAGCTGCACGAGGCGATCGACCGGTTCGGCTGCGTTCAACTCGTCGCGCAGCACCAAGCCCGCGAGCACGCTCTCCGCTTCGAAGATCGCGTGGACGGCGTCGAGCGCGTCGCCGAAGCGCGCGCGCTCGGGGTGGTACTCGGCCACGACGAGGGCGACGACGGCGCCCGCGGCGCGCGCGGGCGCGAGCGCGCGTTCGAGGCGGCGCTCGAAGGCGGCGCGCGCGCCCCGCACGCGGAGCCGAACGTGGTGGCGCGCGCCGGGGCCGACGACGTAGCGCTGGAAGAACCACGCGTCGATCTCGCGCGCGCGGCGCGCCGTCGTCGCGACGGGCGCGATGACGTCGGCGATGAGCGCGTCCTGGTGCTCGGGCGCGCCGTAGATCTCGAACGTGCGCCAACCTCGCGCCGGGCCGGCCGCGCGTGGAGGCGGCACGAGCCGCGCCTCGCGCGTCGCGCGCGCGGTCGCTGCGTCGGCGCGCGCTTCGTCGGCGTCGGGTTCGTCGACGAGCGCGACGACGGCCTCGACGCGTCGGCCTCCGGCGTCGGCGCCGCGCTCGAGCGGCGGCCAGATCTCCCAAACGCGCTCGTGCCCCGCGAGATCGCGCGCGGCGTCCACGGCGTCCAGATCGACGGGCAGCAGCCGATCCTCGTGGCCGACCTGCACCCAGCGCGGCGCGTTCGCGGCGCGCCGCCACCGTCGGAGCGCTCCCAGATCGGCCGGGAGCCGCCACGTCGCGGGCGACACGACGAACCCGTCGAGCGTGAGGCGCGGGACGCGCGCGAGCGCCGCGAGCGCCCCGAGCGGCAGCGCCCAAGGCGCGTGCTGCCGGTGCAGGCTCCATCCCGTGAGGAGGCGGGGAACGCCCGCGGGCGCCGTCGACGAGCGCACGCGCGCGAGCGGCGAGGGCGTCACGGGGACGCCGCTCTCTTTCGCGCGCAGCGCGAGCGGCGCCGCCGCGCCCGGATCGGCGACGAGCTCGAGGTCGCGCGGCGCGAGGTCGCTGTCGTCGTCGCTCCAAGCCGAGATAGCGAGGACGCGCCCGCGCGCGCGGCCGTGCGCGCACAGATCGGCGAGGGCGGGCGAGGGCGCGAAGGCGACGTCGAGCGTCTCGTCGTCGGGGCGCGCGGCGCGCTCGGCGCCGGCGAGCGTGGCGAGCGCGCGCGCCATGGGCGCGCCCAGCGTCGCCTCGAAGCGGCCCCACGTCGCGCCCGCGGGCGCGTGGAGCCCGAGGAGCCATCCCGCGCCCGCGGCCGCGCCGGTTGGCTCGCGCGCGGGCGTGAGAAACAGCTCGCACGTCGGCGGCGGCGCCGCGCCCGGCGCCGTGAACAACGCCGTGAGCGCGTCGACGTCGAGGCGCGCCTCGTCTTTGCCCGCGCGCGCCGCATCCACGACGGCCTCGATGACGCGCACGACGGCGTCGACGTCGGGAGCGGGACGCGCGCCGCCGTCTGACTCATCCGGCGCGACGCCGTAATCACCGACGGCGAACGCCTCGAGGTCGAGCGCGCCCGCGCCGAAGATCTCCGTCGCCGCCGCGAGGGCCTCGTCGAGCGCGGGTTGCGCGAGCCGCTCGCTCGAAGGCGGCGCCAGCGCGTCTTGCAGCCGGAACAGCAGCGGCGCGAGGGCGGCGGCGCGCTCGACGGCGGCGCGCGAGAGCGTGGGCGTGCGGCGCGGCTCGTGGACGAGCACCCCATGGAGCGCGCGGCCGTCTCCCGCGCCCGGAAGCTCGTCGAGCGCCGTCGCGCCTGCGTCGGCGTCTCCCGCGTCGAGGGCGCTCGTCGCGCGCGCGAGCGCGGCGGCGTCGTCCCTGCGCGCGAGCCGCGCGAGCCGCGCGCCCATCCACGAGGCCGCGGGCGGCCCCACGAGCGGCGGCGTCACGTCGACGGCGAGCAGCCCCTCGTCGACGAGCGCGCGCAGCCACTCGTCGGGATCGTCCGTCACCGCTCGCGCGAGCCGCCGCGCGTCCGTCCACGGCGTCCACGCCGCGGTCGCCTCGACGAGCGCGCGCAGGACGTCGTCGAGCTCGACGACGCGCTCTTCGCCGAACGCCTCGCCTTCGCCGGCCGCGATCCAACGTACCGTCGTCGCGCCGCGGACGACCGACGGCGCGAGACGCACGCGCGCACGCGCGCAGACCTCGGGATCGTCGAGGAGCGCGCGCCCGAGCGCGGCGACGCGCGCCCACGTCGGCGCGAGGCGCGCGCGCGTCGCCCCCGTGCCGATGGCCGTCGCGCGCGCGAGGCGGCCCATCGCGACGCCGGCCAGCAGCC
>DASZRT010000028.1:0-4453 GCA_035549075.1 Polyangia bacterium
GGGGGCTGGTACGCGCTTGGGCCGAGCTTAGGCGCCGCCCCCGAAGGGCGGCCGCCGCCGTTAAGCGGCCCCAAGGGCCGCGCCCACTCGCGAGGTCCAAGCGCGTACCAGCCCCCGCGACCCCGCGACCGAAGAGAGCGAGCTACGCCGCGAGGCCGGGCAGCGGCGTCTTCGACGCGCCCGCGAGCTTCGGATCGCCGAAGCCGGCGAACGTCGAGATGCCCATCGCGTCGAGGATCGACAGCAGCGCGCGCTCGTGGCGCGCGTTGGGATCGCTGCCGTCGAAGTGCAGGTAGCGGCCCGTGGGCGCGGTCTTCATGTAGCCACCCGCGCCGCCCGCGAACACGAAGCGCATGTTCTTCTGGTTGTGGTTGACGGCGTCGCCCATGTCGCGCGCCCACACCATGAGCGTGTTGTCGAAGAGTGAGCCCGAGCCGTCGGCCTCGGGGATCGCCTTGAGCTTCGTCGCGAGGTCGACGAACCGCTGCGCGAGCCACGCCTCGAGCTTGATGAGGTTCTTGAAGTCGGGCCCGCCGCCGTGGATGAAGCCGCCGTGCTCCTCGCCCTGCAGCGAGAGATCAGGCAGGTTCACCGACATCGTTTGATCCGAGCCGAACTGGATCGCGGCGACGCGCGTGATGTCGCACGCGAAGGCGCTCACGAGCACGTCCATGTGGAGCAGGTCGGCGGACAGGACGTTGCTCGTGTCGGCAGCGGGCGTCGTCGTCGGCGTCTTGCACGCGGCGCCCGACGACGTGCCCGTCGTGGGCATCATCGACTGCGACAGGCGGTTCTCGACCTGGCGGAGCGAGTCGAGGTGCACGTCGAGCTTGGCGCGCTCCGAGGCGCCGAGCACGCCGCGCAGCCCGTTCACCTCGCCCGTGACGAGATCGAGGATGCTCTTGCGGCGTCGCAGCAGCTGGTCGGGCGACGGGCCCGTGCCGCCGCTCACGGGCGGCGTCGACGCGCCGCCGAACACCGTGTTGAACGCCGACAGCGGCGAGCCGATCGTCGGCAGGTTGTTGCCGCGGTTGAACATGCTCTTGCCGCCGCTGCCGTTGGTCTCGGCGCCGAGCAGCAGCGTCGAGATCGGGCGGTTGACGCCGTTCGCGACCAGCTTGTCGCCCAGGTACTGATCGACGGAGATGAGCGTCGACTGGCCCGAGTAGCTGAAGCCGAGGCCCGTGAGCGCGTCGGGGCTGCCGTGGTTGTCGCCGGGGTTGCCGCTCACGAGGCCGTCGACCATGACGAGGTTGGGACGAATGGCGTCGAGCGGCTGCGTGCTGGCCGTGAGCGTGAACGTCGACTCGCCCGACACGCCCGTGGGCGTCCACAGATCGGGGAACGTGCCCATCGTACAGAACAGCAGCACGCGCTTGGCGCGCTTGCCGGCGGCGCGCGCCGGGCCGCCCGCGAGGTGCTGCAGGAACGGCGAGAGCACGAGCCCCGCGCCGAGGCTGGTGGCGAACCGACGACGCGAGATCATCACTGCGAACCTCCCGTGACTCCTGTGGAACGTTGCGTGAAGTGCGGTGCGTGCACGATGCTCATGAGGACGTCGCGCAGACCGCCCGCGCCGGCGCCTTTCGAGATCGCGTCGTACGTGCAGGCGTCCTGGTCCCACGAGCTCTTGCCGTAGGCGAAGTAGGCGAGGTAGCGCGAGTAGCAGGCGCTGACGTCGGCGCTCTGCGACAGGTACGTCGACAGCTCGGCGAGGCCGTTGAACGTCTTCGTGCCTTCGGTGACGGCGTTGAGCGTGCCCGTCGCGTCGACGGGGTAGCCGTTGTCGGTGTCGCGCCAGCGGCCGAAGCCGTCGTAGTGCTCGAAGCCGAAGCCGATCGGATCCATCAAGCGGTGGCAAACTGAGCACGCGGCGTCGGAGTCGTGCTGCGAGAAGTGGTCGCGCGTCGTCTCGGCCTGCGCGGGCGGCTTGAGCTTCGTGTCGACGTTGGCGGGCGGCGGCGGCATCGTCTGGCACAGCAAGCGCGTGCGCACGAGCTTGCCGCGCAAGACCGGCGACGACGTCGCGGCGTCGGCCCAGCCCGTGAGGATCGACGCCTGCGCGAGCAGGCCCGTGTCGCGCGGCCCGCCGACGGACGTCTTCACGAAGCCCGCGCCCTGCGAGGGCGCGCCGTTGGTGACGCCGTAGTAGGCCGCGAGGTTCGAGTCGAGGAACGTCTGCTTGGCCGTGAAGAGGGAACCCACGGAGGCGTCGCTGTTGAACGCGTCGAGCACGAAGGCGCGCGTCTCGCCCGACATCGAGTCACGCAGCGACTGGTCCAGCTTGAAGACCGTGTCGTCCTTGACGATCGACTGCACGCGATCGAGGCCGAGCCAGCCCGTGAAGAACGCCGCCAGCGTGTCGGGCGCGCGGCGATCGCTGAGCAGGCGCTGCACTTGCTGATCGATCTGCTGGGCGTTCGACAGCTGGTTCTGATCGGCGGCCTGCAGGAGCTGGTCGTCGGGCGTGCTGCCCGTCAGCAGGTACGACAGGCTGCTCGCGATCTCGTACGGCGTCAGCTGCACGATCGGGCTCGAGCCCATGCCGAGCTCGCGGCGGTACAGGAAGTACGGCGATTGCAGCATCGCCGTGAGCACGACCTGCACGCCGTCGGAGACGTTGGCCTCGGCGGCGAAGAGCGCGTCGTAGGGCGCCTCGCGATCGGCGGGCAGCGGCTCACGGAAGATGCGCTTGCCGAGCTTGTTGATGATCTGGCCGCGGCAGCTTGCGTCGGTCGTCTGGCAGGGCGCGAGCTCGTTCAGGTGGTGCGCGACGGCCCACGTCGCGACCTGCTCGGCGTAGTCGGCGAGCTGCTGCGCCGTGAGGCCCTGGACCAACAGCGCGTCGGCGTCGAGCGAGAAGCCGAGCACCTGCGGATCGCTGAACACGGCGAGCGCGGGCAACGATTGGTCCTGGAAAAAAATGTCGCGCAGCGAGTCCGCGAACTGCTGCGCCGTGAGGCGGCGGATGAGCCGCGGCCCGGGATCTTGTGACGTGCACGCCGAGGCCGCCGTGATGCCCGTGGGCGGCGGCGCGACGACCGCGGTGCCGCCCGTGCCCGTCGACGTCGACGCGCTCGAGCCGCCCGTCCCCGTCGAGCTAGACGGCGTTCCCCCGCTCCCGCCCCCCGGCGCCGACGCGCGCCCGCCGCTGATCGTGCCCGAGCACCCCGCGCCCAAGGCCAAGAAGCCCAGCGCCATCAAGACGATCGACCGTGCCACCCCCACGAAGGACACGACCCCACCAAAACCTTCACTGGATTTCTACGGCCGCCAAAACACCGGAAAATCCGGTCCCAACCGCCGCTTGCTCACGTAGGCATCGTCGATGTACAGCGTCGCCGGCGTCGGCGTGAGCCCATCCGTGTTCGTCCCCACCGTCCAGGTCACGGGCGCCGTCGACGGATCGGCGGGCGACGTGGGACCCGCGACGTCGAACGCGAGCGCGCCGTCGAGCCACACCTGCAGCCGGCCATCCGCGCCCGGTGACGCGACGAACGACGACTCGACCTGAAACCACCGATCGAGCGGAACGGCCACGTGCGCGACGGGCGCGACGTCGCCCGAGTCGTGGTGCAGGAGCGCGAGCTCGAGCCCGTCGGCGCCCGGCGCGAGCTTCACGTCCCAAAGAGCCACGTCGGCGCCCGACGCCATGCGCGCGTGAAAAGAGAAGAACACCCAGTACGACGCGGGCGTCGCCGACGCCGGCAGGGAGAACCACGCGCCGTAGTACGCGGCGCGAGCGCCGAAGCCTGCGCGGAAGATCTGCGCCGCCGTGCTGCCCGTCGCCGTCACCGTCGAGCGCAGCGCGTGCGTGCCACTGCGCGCGCGATCGGTCGAAACCGCGACGTCACCGCCCACGACGTACGTCGCGCCCGAGCCGGTGTCGCTCGTGCGCGTCCAGTCCGAGAGATCGCCCGACTCGTGGTCGCTCCACCACAGAAAGTCGGGATCGGCGCCGAGGCTCAGGGGCGCGTCCGAGCACGCGCCCACCGTCGTCGCGAGCGCGACGACGAGCGCGAGGCCGGCGGCGCGCGCGGCGTTCACGGCGCCGGCGTGCGCGCCGACGCCGAGACGGCGTCGCGGAAGCGGCCATTCGGGAAGCGGCGCAAGTAACGGTCGGCCCACGCGGCGGCGCGCGCGTCGTGGCGCGCGGCCGCGGCCTCGACGGCGAGGGCCATCGCCTCTTCGGTGAGCGCGCCGTTCGGCCACTGGCGCAGGTAGTCCTCGACGAGCGCGCCCGCGCGCGCCGGATCGTGCTCGCGGCGCAGCGCGCGCAGCGCCGTCGCGACGAGCGTCGGATCGTCGGTCGCGGCAGGTGGCGGCGCGACCTCGACGCGCGCGGCGAGGTGACGCGGCCGCGCGTGCGTCTCGACGGGCGCGGCGACCGGCGCGGGCACGACCTCGGGCGGCGCCGCGACCGGCTCGACGACGGGCGGCTTCGGCGCGACGG
>DASZRT010000029.1:0-8085 GCA_035549075.1 Polyangia bacterium
CGGCTGCGACGACGGCTCGCTGCGCACCTCGGGCAGGCTCAGCGTCGACGTCGGCCGTGGGCCGCGCCGCCGGATCGCTGAACGCGGGCGGCAGCGTGAGCGTGAACGTGCTGCCGCGGCCGGGGACGCTGTCGAGCGCGAGGTCGCCGCCCAGCAACCGCGCGAGGTCGCGCGAGATCGACAGGCCGAGGCCCGTGCCGCCGTACTTGCGGTTCGTCGTGCCGTCGGCCTGGCGAAAGGCTTCGAAGATGACGTCGTGCTGCTCGGGCGCGATGCCGATGCCGGTGTCCTGCACCTCGAAGGCGAGGCCCGCGCCGGCGCGCCGCACGCGCAGCGTGACGCGGCCGCGCTCGGTGAACTTGAGCGCGTTCGACAGCAGGTTCCTGAGGATCTGCATGAGGCGCGTCGGGTCGGTCACGAGGTGCGCGGGCGCGCCCGGCTCGACGATCGCCTCGAGCGCGAGGCCCTTCTCTTTGGCAACCGGGCGAAAGACGTCGCCCAGCTCGTCGACGACGCGCGCGACGGCGACGTCCTCGGGGCGCACGTCGAGCTTGCCGGCCTCGATCTTCGACAGGTCGAGGATGTCGTTGATGAGCGTCAGCAGGTCGTTGCCCGCCGCATAGATCGTCTCGGCGAACTTGATCTGCTCGCCTGTGAGGTTGCCGTCGCGGTTGTCGGCCAGCAGCTTCGCGAGGATGAGCGAGCTGTTGAGCGGCGTGCGCAGCTCGTGCGACATGTTGGCGAGGAACTCGGACTTGTAGGCGCTCGCGCGCTGCAGCTCGGACTGCGCGCGCACGAGGTCGTCGCGCTGCCGCGACACCGCCTGCGTCTGTTCTTCGAGGTGCGCGTTGATCTGCTCGAGCTCGGCCTGCTGGTTCTCGAGGCGGCCCTGCGACTCCTGCAGCGCGCGGCTCTGCTGCTCGAGCTCCTCGTTCTGGACGCTCATCTCCTCTTGCTGGGTTTGCAGCTCCTCGCCTTGGCGCTGGGACTCTTCGAGCGCCTCGGCTAGGTCATGACGGTCCTGCGCCGCCCGCAGCGCGAGGCCCACGGGCTCGGCGATCGCGCGCAGGAGCTCGAGATCGGCGGGCATGACCGCCGTGAAGAAGCCGAGCTCCATCACGCCGTTGGCGCGGCCGCCCGCGGTCGTCGGGAGCACGACGAGAGAGCGCGCGCGTCCCTGGCCCACGCCCGCGCGCACGGGGAAAAAGTCGGCGGGCACGTCGGTCGTCTCGATGAGCTTCCGGCCCAAGAAGGCCTCGCGGGTCAAGCCGACCGCCTCGTCGTCTCCCTTGGGCACACCGAACCCGCCGACGCGGCGGAGGGTGCCGGGACGCTCGGAGAAGTAGACGGCGGCGACCGGCGCCTCGAAGGTCTCGCCCAGATAGGCGGCGACGCGTTCGGCGAGCGCGCCAACGGTCTCGGCGTCTTGCAGCCGCGCGCCGAGCGCGCTCTGGCCCGTGCGGATCCACGTTTGCACCTTTTGCGCCTGGAAGTCGCGCGACGACAGCATCGCGGCGGCGACGACGAGCAGAAGCAGCAGGCCCGAGCCGCCCCAGGTCACGCCCGTCGACACCGACGACGCCATGTCCCAGTCGCGCGTGCGCTGCTCGAGCAGCGCGCGCTCGGCGTCCTTCATTTCGATGATGCCGGCGCGCACGGCGTCCATGGCGCGCTTGCCCTGATCGGACAGCACGAGCGCGAGGGCCTCGTTCACCTTGCCCGCGCGGCGCAGCGCCACCGTCTGCGCGAGCTCGTCGCGCTTGACGTGTCCGCGCCGCTGGATCTCGTCGAGACGCTGCTGCTGCGCGGGGTTGTCGGCGATGAGCCCGCGCACCTTCGCCGCCTGGCCGTCGACGGCGGCGATCGCCGCCTCGTACGGCTCGAGGTAGCGCGCCTCGCCGGTGATGAGGTACCCGCGTTGGCCCGTCTCGGCGTCCTTGTAAATCGACAGGAGTTGGTTGAGCTCATTCGTGACCACGAGGGTGCGCGAGACGAGCCGCGCGCCTTCGCTTTTCCACAGCAGCGAGCGGTAGGACACCACGGCGATCACGAAGATCGTGAGCACCGCCGCGAAGAAGCCGGCCTGCGTCGCCGCTGGCAGCGACGAGCGAAAAAAACCGCCGCGCAGCACGCGGCGCGCGTCCTGGTCCTTCACGGGCGCCCCTTCGACGTCATGGGTGTGCGTGTTGTCAAAGTTGAAGCTCGGCTTAGAGCCCGGCCCGCGGAAGTTAATGTCGGCCTCGGCCGGCGCAAGGGGCCCCCTCACTTTTCGACGGTCCCGGGCTGCCGTGGGGTGGGGGTGTTACACCCAAGGGGGCGAATTCGTTGTATGAGTTTGCGCCAACATGTTCGAAGGGTTCGCGTTTGCGGCAGGGAAAGGCACGGCCTCGGAGAGCGCCGAGCGTAACTTCGCGCTCGGGATCGAGGGGTTCCGCTTTGGGGATTTGTTCGAGCCGGCGCGCCTGGCCGAGCTGGACGCGCGGTTTCGCGCCGAGCTCGCCAAGGCCGACGCCCCGCTCGCGGCGCGCTTCGAGGCCTACCGCGCGGGCGAGACGCTGACGCCGCCGCAAGAGTCCGACCTGCTCATCGCGGCGGCGAGGCCGCTGGGCGCGTTCGTCGCGCGCCTCTTCCGCGTCGAGGCCGAGCACCGCGCGCTGCTGGCGCGCGCGGCGCGCGAGGACGTGATCTTCCGCATGAAGACGTTCATCGCGCGGCGGGCCATCAAGAAGTACCCGCAGGACGCGTTGCCGGCCGTCGACGCGGGCGAGCTCCGCGGCGAGCTTCGCGGCCTGTGCGCGGCGGCGTTCCCCGAGCTCGTCGTCGCGGGTGACGACGAGCTGACGTTCGCGACGGTGCTCGCCGTGCTGATCGCGAGCGAGGAAAAGGAAAAGGCCGCGAAGGCCGAGCCCGACGCCACGCTCGCGCACCGCTTGGATCTCTTCGAGCGCTGGGCCGCCGTGCACCGCTTCACGCCCGCGGGCCGCGAGGCCGTCAAGGGCTGGGTGTCGTTCCACGTCCCGCACAACGTCGATCACCATGATCTCGTGCCGCTGCGCCGTCCCGACGCGCGCCTGCCCAACGTCACCGAAGGGCCGCTCGAGCACCGACGCCGCCGCGACGGCTTCGGCATCACCGACACGCGCATGTCGCCGCGCGAGGTCGCCAACGAGAGCGACTACTGCATGTACTGCCACGAGCGCGAGAAGGACTCGTGCAGCAAGGGCATGCACGACAAGCACGGCGCGCTCAAGAAGAACCCGCTCGGCGTCGCGCTCGCCGGCTGCCCGCTCGACGAGAAGATCGGCGAGATGCACGTGCTGCGGAAGGGCGGCGACTCGATCGCGGCGCTCGCCATGATCGTCGTCGACAACCCCATGCTGCCGGGCACGGGCCACCGCATCTGCAACGATTGTATGAAAGGGTGCATCTTCCAGAAGCAAGAGCCGGTGAACATTCCGCAGGCGGAGACGGGCGTGCTCACCGACGTGCTCGGCCTGCCGTGGGGCTTCGAGATCTACGGCCTGCTCACGCGCTGGAACCCACTCAACCGGGCGCGTCCGTTCGCGCGGCCTTACCGCGGGCGCAACGTGCTCGTCGTCGGCCTCGGGCCCGCGGGCTACACGCTGTGCCAGCACCTCTTGAACGACGGCTTCGGCGTCGTGGGCGTCGACGGCTTGAAGATCGAGCCGCTGCGCGCCGATCTGCTGGGCGCCGATCAGTGGCCGCCGCGCGCCGTGAAGAGCTGGACCGAGCTGGCGCAGCCGCTCGACGAGCGCACGCTGGCGGGCTTCGGCGGCGTCGCCGAGTACGGCATCACCGTCCGCTGGGACAAGAACTTCCTCACGGCCGTGTACCTCACGCTCGCGCGGCGCGACACCTTCCGCGTCTACGGCGGCACGCGCTTCGGCGGCACGCTCTCCGTCGAGGACGCGTTCGAGATGGGCTTCGACCACGTCGCGCTCGCCTCGGGCGCCGGCAAGCCGACGATCATCGACGTCAAAAACAACCTGATCCGCGGCGTGCGTAAGGCCAGCGACTTCCTCATGGCGCTGCAGCTGTCGGGCGGGTTCAAGAAGGACTCGCTCGCCAATCTGCAGGTGCGCCTGCCCGCGCTCGTCATCGGCGGCGGCCTCACCGGCATCGACACGACGACCGAGGCCGCGGCCTACTACCCCATCCAGGTCGAGAAGTTCCTCGCGCGCTGGGAGGCGATGGTCGCGAGCCGCGGCGGCGACGAAGCGGCCGCCTTCAAGATGTACGACGTCGAGGAAGCGGCCGTCGCGCGCGAGTTCATCGAGCACGGGCGCGCCGTGCGCGCCGAGCGCGCCCGCGCCAAGGCGGCCGGCGAGATGCCGGACTTCGCGACGCTCGTCAACGCGTGGGGCGGCGTCTCGCTCGTCTACCGCCGCGGCATCAAGGACAGCCCGGCCTACCGCCTCAACCACGAGGAGATCACGAAGTTCCACGAGGAGGGCGTGCGCTTCATCGAGAAGCTGTCGCCCATCGCCTGCGTGCCCGACGAGACGGGCGCGCTGGCCGGCGTCGAGTTCGAGCGCCACGAGGACGTCGCCGAAGCCGACGGGACGATCAAGTGGAAGAACACGGGCGAGAAGGTGACGCTGCCGGCGCGCAGCCTCTTCGTCGCCGCGGGCACGCAGCCCAACATCACGTACGAGCACGAGCGGCCCGGCACGTTTCAGGTCGAGCCGCGCACGAAGAGCTTCCGTCCGTTCGTCGCCGTGCGCGCCGAGGACGGACGGCTGCAGCTGCGCCTGCCCCACGACGGCGAGGTCGGCTTTTTCACGAGCTACCTGCACGAGGGCCACACCGTCTCGTTCTACGGCGACAACCACCCCGTGTACGCGGGCTCGGTCGTGCGCGCGATGGCGTCGGCCAAGGACGGCGCGCCGCACGTCGCCGCGCTCTTCGCCGAGGAGCTGCGCGCGCAAGACGCGGCCGACCAGCCCGCGCGAAACGCGAAGTGGAGCGCGTTCACGAAGAAGCTCGACGGCGAGCTGCGCGCGACGGTCGTCCGCGTCGATCGTCTGACGTCGACGATCGTCGACGTCATCGTGAAGGCGCCCGCGGCGGCGCGCCACTTCGAGCCGGGGCAGTTCTTCCGCCTGCAGGACTTCGAGGCCTACGCCGGCACGTCGCGCGGCTCGCGCCTCGCGATGGAGGGCCTCGCGCTCACGGGCGCGTGGGTCGACAAGAAGGAAGGCCTGCTGTCCCTCATCGTGCTCGAGATGGGCGGCAGCTCGCGCCAGGTCTCGACGCTGAGCCCGGGCGAGCCCGTCGTCGTCATGGGCCCGACGGGTGCGCCCACGGAGATCCCGTCGGGCGAGTCGGTCGTGCTCTGCGGCGGCGGCCTCGGCAACGCCGTGCTCTTTTCCATCGCCAAAGCGCTGCGCGACAAGGGCTGCCGCGTCCTCTACTTCGCGGGCTACCGCCGCGCCGAGGACATCTACAAGGTCGAGGAGATCGAGGCGGCGACCGATCAGGTCGTGTGGAGCGTCGACGGCGGCGAGCTGCCGAAGGCGCGCCGCCCGCAGGACCGCGTGTTCAGCGGCAACATCGTGCAGGCGATGCTCGCCTTCGCGAGGGGCGAGCTCGGCGACGTGAAAGTGCCGCTGCCGGCGTGCGAGCGCATCATCGCCATCGGCAGCGACCGCATGATGGCGGCCGTGAAGGAGGCGCGCCACGGCATCCTCGCGGCGCACTTCAAGCCGGGGCACGTCGCCATCGCGTCGATCAACTCGCCCATGCAGTGCATGATGAAGGAGATCTGCGCGCAGTGCCTGCAGAAGCACGTCGACCCCGCGACGGGCAAGGAGACGATCGTCTTCTCGTGCTCGAACCAAGACCAGCCGCAGGACCTCGTCGACTGGAAGAACCTCGCGGCGCGCCTCCGCCAGAACACGGTGCAGGAGAAGCTCACCGACGCCTGGGTGCAGACGCTGCTCGCGGCGCCGCGCGGGTGATCAGGTGGCCAGCACGACGACGACGCGCACGCGTGCCCTCGAGCTCGCCGTCGTCTTCGTCCTCTCGTCGGCGCTGCTGACGCTCGGGCCGCGCTGGGCCGTGTCGCTGGGCATCCTCGGCTCGGGGATCGCCGCGGCGATCTTTCTACGCCGTGACCCGACGTTCCCGCGAGGATCGTTCTTCGACGTCGCGGCGATGCGGCCGGGCTTGCGTCGCGTGCTGGTTCAAACGGCGGCGATATGGATCGCGCTGCTCGTCGTGACGGTCGCGCTGACGCCGAAGACGCTGTTCCTTTTTCCGCGGCTGCACCCGGGGCGCTGGGCGATCGTCATGACGCTGTACCCGATCTCCGCGTACGCCCAAGAGCTGGTCTTTCGCACGTTCTTTTTTCACCGCTACGGCTCGCTGTTCTCGCGGCCCTCGACGCGCGTCCTCGCGAGCGGCGTGCTCTTTGGGCTGGCGCACGTCGTCGTCAACAACTGGATCGCCGTCGGTCTGGCGATCGTCGCGGGCGTGATCTTCGCGGCGACCTACGAGCGCACCAAGTCGACGCTGCTCGTGTCGTTCGAGCACGCCCTCTACGGCGACTTCGTCTTCAGCGTCGGCCTGGGCGCGCTCTTTTACTCGCCCGCGCGCTGGGTCGCGCATTGATCGAGCGCCGCGCGGTTCGCGGCCGCGCGGCGCCCGATCACCGGTCCCGGGCGGCGCTGCGCACGAAACGTACAGTGCGCAAAGGAGGGACGGCACGGCGGGCCGTCCGCGGCGTCACTCGAGCGCGAACGACGCGCTGATCTGCTTCGTGAGCGTCGCGGCGATCGTCGGGTTGTTGAGATCGTCGATGAAGACGGCGCCCGTCGCCGTGTCGGCCGTCGCGCCGTCGAGCACGTTGCCCGCGAACCACGCGTTCGGGTCGACGCGGACCGCGAACGTGATCGTCTCGCCCGACGTCGCCTCCATGCCCGCGGGCGCGCGAAGATCGACGTGCGGGCCGTGCACGCTCGCGAGGCGAGCGTGAAACGTCGTGGTCTTCCACTGCCCGTCGATGACGACGTTCTGCAGCTCGAGGTCGACGACGCTGTACAGCCCTTGCGGCACGTCGAACGTGAGGCTGCCGCTCGTCGTCGCGAGGGCGTCGAAGTCGAGGCGATCGGTGCTCGGGTTGGGCCTCGGGCCGTCGAGGGGGCCACCGTCGATCGGGCCGCCGTCGGGCGTCGGACCGCCGTCGGCGTTGGCCGATGACGACGAGGGCGGCGGCGGCGTGTCGCCGAAGACGCGCACGTGGGCGAGCCGCATGGTCGCGTCCTGGACGGTGAGCGCGTCGCTCGTCGTGAGCGCGGTCGCCTGGAAGCTGACGACCGCCTGCGGCGATGGGGCCGAGACCTGCGCGGGGGTCGAGCTGCACGCGACGCAGGCGGCGCCCGACACGAAGACCGCGAGCAGTTGGTGGCGATGGCTCATGCGAAGGCGTTCGTCCTCGAAGGGGCTCGACTGCAATGCACGTGCCCGCGGCCATCGCCGCGCGGCGCCGAAGATATTTCTACCATGGGGGGTGCTCGATCCTAAACTCGACGGAAGGCGTGAGGCACCGGTGAGCAGCGAGACGACCATCGACGCCACGCGCGGGGCTATCCCCGCCGGAGCCGACGGTGGGCGCGCGTATCTCGTCGTTCGGCAAGGCGATCGCACCGACGTCATCCACCTGGACGAGGGCGCCGACGTGCTCGTGGGGCGCGCCACAGAGGCGACGGTGCGCGTGAGCGACGCGAAGGCTTCGCGCGAGCACGCGCGCTTCGTGCGCGACGCGGGCGGGCTGTGGCTCGTCGATCTCGGCAGCCGCAACGGCACGCTGCTCAACGGCGACGTCGTGCAGGGCGCGAAGCGGCCGCTGCGCTCGGGCGATCTCGTCCGAATCGGCGCCGTCGAGATCGTCGTCGCCGAGACGGCGGGCCTCGCGGGGCCCGACGGCGCGGGCGGGCGCGCGCGCGCCGAGCTCGCGCGGCTGCTCGCGGGGCCGGGCGCGGCGACGCTCGTGCGGCTGTCGGTCTCGCCGGCGGAGCTCGCGCGCCTGTCGAGCGCGCTCGCGGGCGCGGCCCTCGTCGAGGA
>DASZRT010000030.1:0-100952 GCA_035549075.1 Polyangia bacterium
GTCGCCGCCTACGTCGCGCGCTTCGGCGACGAGGCGCCGGCGTGGGACGTGGCCGCGCCGACGTTCGCCGAGGACGACGCGCCCCTGCGCGCGATCGCGCCGCGCGCCGCGGCGCCCTCATCGCCGCTCGACCCTGCCGCGACGCTCGACGCCGCGCTGCCGCCCGAAGCTCGCGCCGAGGGCCGCGCGCGTCTCGCCGCCGCGCGCGCCGCCGCCGCCGTCTCCGAGGACGACGACGCGCTCTACGCGCGCGCGCAGACCGCCGTTCGACGTGCGCTGCTGCGCGAAGGTCGACGCCTGCACGCCGCCAACGTCCTCGCGCGCGCCGATGACGTCTTCTGGCTGCCGCTCGACGCGATCCGCGCCGACGCGCGCCACGAAGCACATGATGAAGCACATGATGAAGCGCCGCTCACCCGCGCCGCGGTGACGCGCCTCCTCGGCGAGGCGCGCGCCGCGCACGAAGCGGCGCTCGCCGATCCGCCGCCTTCGCCTCACGCGAGCGGCGACGACGATCTGCGCGGCGGCGCGCGCGGCAAGCCCGCGTCGGGGGGCCGCGTCGTGGGCCGCGTCCACCTTCACGCGCCGGGCGCGCCCGTGCCGGCGGGCGCCGTGCTCGTCGCGCGCTCACTGCTGCCGACAGAGCTGCCGTTGCTGTCACCCGCGGCGCTCGTCGTCGAGACGGGCGGCCCGCTCGGTCACGTCGCCGCGCAGGCGCGCGAGCGCAACCTGCCCGCGATCGTCGACGCCGCGCGCGCGACGACGGCGTTCCGCGCGGGCGATCTCGTCCTCGTCGACGGCGACGCGGGAATTGCCCTCCGCCTGGGCTGAAGCTACTCCGCGTCGTCGGACAAGTACTCGAGGATCACTTCGTCGAGGCTCTTGTCGTTCGGCAGATCGTTGGCGAACGCGCGGTCGGCCGGCGCGCGCTCCGAGGGCGTGCGCGTGCGCATGACCGCCTCGGTCGTGCCCGTGACGGCGGCGCGGCCCTGCGGCGTGTGCTCCGAGACGCCCGTGGGCCGGCGCGCGGCGCCCGCGGCGTCGCCGTCCCAAGGCATGCGCACGTCGCGCGCCGACGCCTGCGCGCCGTCCGCGGGCGGCGGCTGCGTCGTCGGCGCCGCCTGGTGCGGGCCCGAGCCGCGGCTCACCGTCGGTAACGGGTAGCTGCCCTCGCGCACGACGTACGGAATCGCGGGCCGCGGCACGGCGGCGCCGCGCGAGATCTGCCCTTGGACTGGAGCGCCGCCGCCGCCGACGTTGATGACGACGTTGCGCTTGACGACCACGCCTTCGGCCGAGCTCGACACGACGACGGGCGGGCGCTTGAGCTCGGGCGCCTTGATCATCGGCTTGACGACGACGGCGGGCCGCCGTGCCGGCACGCCTTGCGGCGCCGGCGTGCCGCCGACGGCGGGCGCGTCGGCGCGCTTCGGCTGGCTCGACGTCTCGATGCTGCCCGACACGGCCATCGGGCGATCGTTGACGACGGCCACGGGCGCGACCGGCGCGCTCACGATCGCCGACGGCGGCGCGACCGCGGCCATCGGCACCGCGCCGGCGCCCGGCGCGTCGGCGACGGCAGGCATCTGAACCAGCGACGGGCGATCACCCAGCGTGATCGTCTCGCCGCGCGCCTGGAAGAACGCGAGGATCCGCGGATCGTGGAGGCCCTCTTTGAGCTCCTTGATCATCGCCTTGTGCAGCTGCTGCATCGTCAGGCGAACGGCGTCCTCGGCCGCGTCGGGATCGTACTCGTGCTTCTTCGACGCGAGGATCGTCCCCTCGAAGAAGAGGTGCGTGAACACGCGCGCGTGCTGCGCCCCCGAGTCCTCGGTCTGCACGTGAAACACGTGGCCGTGGAACTGGATGTTGTGGTTGTAGCCGAGGACCGGGCTACGCGCGGGCTTCGTCATGGGAGCGGCCAAGCTTCATTATATCGCTGGAGTTCCAATCTTTCTTGAGTGTTGCGCTGTTGTCCGCGCGCCGGGCCGGGTTAGAATCCCGCGCGCCGCTGATACCACGCGGCGCACCCCTGATGATGCGACGAGCAAAGGTACAACGAACGACCACAGAGACGCAGATCGTCCTTTCGGTCTCGCTCGACGGCACGGGGGCTCGCAAGATCGCGACGCCCGTCCCGTTCTTCAACCACATGCTCGAGGCGGTCGCGCGCCACGGCCTCTACGATCTGGAGATCGACGCCAAGGGCGACGTCGAGGTCGACCCGCACCACCTCGTCGAGGACGTCGGCCTCGTGCTGGGCCAGGCGTTCCGCGAGGCGCTGGGCGACAAGGCCGGCATCACGCGCTACGGCCACGCCATCGTGCCGATGGACGAGACGCTCGTGCAGGCGGCCGTCGACTTCTCGGGCCGCGCGGCGTTCGTGTATCTGGCCGATCACGTCAAGGGCAAGACGATCGGGACATTTGATGCGGAGCTCGCCCGTGAGTTCTTTGGCGGCTTCGCGGCCGCGGCGCTCATCAACCTGCACCTCGAGGTCCGCTACGGCGAGAACGCGCACCACATCGTCGAGGCGCTCTTCAAGGCGTTCGCGCGCGCGACCTCGATGGCCGTGCGCCCCGATCCGCGCGTCGTCGGCGTGCCGTCGACCAAGGGCACCCTTTCGGGGTGACCGCGCCGTCGTGAACGCGAGCTCGAAACCCGGTGTCGCCGTCGTCGACACCGGCAGCGGCAACCTGCGCAGCGTCGAGAAGGCGCTCGCGACGGTGGGCGCCGACGTCGTCGTGACGTCGGATCCCGATCGCATCGCGCGCGCCGACAAGATCGTCGTGCCGGGCCAAGGCGCGTTCGGCGGCTGTTGTGCCGGGCTCGATCGCGGCGGCGGCGCGCTTCGTGGCGCCGTGTCGTCGGCGATCGCCGCGGGCAAGCCGTTCTTCGGCATCTGCATCGGCATGCAGGTGCTGTTCGAGACCAGCGAAGAGGATCTCTCGTGCCGCGGCCTCGGCATCTTCAAGGGCCGCGTGCGCCGCATCCCCGACGGGCCCGGCCTCAAGATCCCGCACATGGGCTGGAACCGCACGCGCCGCGGACCGGCTGGCTCCGACGTCTTGAGCGCGACGCCCGACGGCACCTTCTTCTACTTCGTGCACAGCTACTACCCTCACCCCGACGACGCGGCCGACGTCGCGCTCACGACCGATCACGGCGTCACGTTCTGCGTCGCCGTCGCGCGCGACAACGTCTTCGGCTGCCAATTCCACCCCGAGAAGAGTCAGGGCGCGGGCCTCGCGCTGCTGCGAAGGTTCGTCACATGCTGATTTTCCCCGCGATCGATCTGCTCGACGGCTCGGCCGTGCGTCTGTCCCAAGGCAAGCGCGACAGCGCGAAGATCTACAGCAAGGAGCCGTGGGAGATCGCCAAGGGCTGGTCGAAGCTGGGCATCCCGCGTTTGCACGTCGTCGATCTCGACGCCGCGTTCGCGCGCGCCGCCGGCACGCCCAAGCCGGGCGCGCACAACCGCGCCGTCATCCGCAAGATCGTCGAGACGACGGGCCTCGAGGTCGAGGTCGGCGGCGGCGTGCGCACGCTCGAAGACTGCGAGGCGCTGTTCGACGTCGGCGTGAAGCACGTCGTCCTCGGCACGGCGGCCGTCAAGGATCCGGCGATGGTGCGCGAGGCGTGCGCGCGCTGGCCCAAGAAGATCGTCGTCGCCGTCGACGCGCGCGAGGGCAAGGTGTCCGTCGAGGGCTGGACCGAAGACACATCCGCGAGCGCGCTCGACGTGGGCCTCGCCGTGGCGCGCGCGGGCGCGGGCGCCGTCCTCTACACCGACATCGGGCGCGACGGCATGCGCACGGGCCCGAACCTCGACGCGACGGCGCGCCTCGTGCGCCACCTCGATCCGTGCCCCGTGATCGCCTCGGGCGGCGTCGCGCGCATCGGCGATCTGGACGCGCTGCTCGACACGGGCGCGTTCGCCGTCGTCATCGGCAAGGCGCTGTACGAAGGCGTGTTCACGGTGGAAGACGCGCTGAAACGCGTTCGAGAACGGGCGATCTAGGGAGCCGCCGATGCTCTGCAAGCGCGTCATCCCGTGCCTCGACGTCGCCGATGGGCGCGTCAAGAAGGGCGTGCGGTTCAAGGAGCTGCGCGACGCGGGCGATCCCGTGGCCGTCGCCGCGGCCTACGACGCGCAGGGCGCCGACGAGGTGTGCTTCCTCGACATCTCGGCGTCGCACGAGGGCAAGGCGACCACGCTCGACGTCGTGCGCATGACGGCCGAGCGCGTGTTCCTGCCGCTCACGGTCGGGGGCGGCGTGCGCTCCGTCGAGGACGTGCGCGCGCTCTTGCTCGCGGGCGCCGACAAGGCCGGCATCAACACGGCCGCCGTCGCCGATCCCGATCTGGTCCGCCGCGCCGCCGACGCCTTCGGCAACCAGGCGATCGTCGTCGCCGTCGACGCGCGGCGCGATCCGGCGGCGCCGCCCGAGGCCCCGCGCTGGGAGGTCTACACGCACGGCGGCCGCAAGCCGACGGGCATCGACGCCCTCGCCTGGTGCGCGCGCATGGCCGAGGCGGGCGCGGGCGAAATCTTGCTCACGAGCATGGACCGCGACGGCACGCGCGACGGCTTCGACCTCGCGCTCACGCGCGCCGTGGCCGATCGCGTGCCGTGCCCTGTGATCGCCTCGGGCGGCGTGGGGACGCTCCAGCACCTGTACGAAGGCATCGCCGAGGGCCACGCCGAGGCCGTCCTCGCGGCGTCGATCTTTCACTTCGGCGAATTCACGGTGAAGCAAGCGCACGAATACTTGCGGGCGCGCGGCGTCGCGGTCAGAGATGACATCAATGTCGACCACGGCTGAAACCACGCCCGCCTCGCTGCTCGACGCCGTCACCTTCGACGCGCAGGGCCTCGTGCCCGTGATCGCGCAGGAGGCATCGACGGGTCAGGTGCGCATGTTCGCGTGGGCGAACCGCGAGGCGCTCGCGAAGACGCTCGAGACGCGGCAGGCGACCTTCTGGAGCCGATCGCGCGGCAAGCTGTGGCGCAAGGGCGAAGAGTCCGGCAACACGCTGTCGGTGCGCCAGGTGCGCCTCGACTGCGACGGCGACGCCGTCCTCTACGTCGTCGACGCCGAGGGGCCGACGTGCCACACGGGCGCGACGTCGTGCTTTTATCGGGCGGAAGGCGGCGACGACAAAGGCGTGGGCGCGCTCGTCGAGGACGACGGCCCGCGCGATCCGCCCGGCGTCGTCGTCGCGCGCGTCGCCGCGATCATCGCCAAGCGCGCGCGCGAGCGGCCCGAGAAGTCGTACGTCGTCTCGTTGCTCGACAAGGGCTTCGCGAAGATCAACGAGAAGATCACCGAGGAGTCGGGCGAGCTCGTCGAGGCGCTGCCGGAAGGCGACGCCGCCCACACGGCGCACGAGGCGGCCGATTTGATCTTCCACGTGCTCGTGGGCCTGCAGGCGGCGGGCGTGCCGGTCGACAGCGTGTTCGGCGAGCTGCGCCGGCGCTTCGGCGTGTCTGGAATCGACGAGAAGGCGAGTCGTTTGATCGACGAGAAAGCGAGTCGCTTGATCGACGAGAAGGCGAGTCGTGGGATAGCCGAAAAGGCGAGCCGCACGAAATGACGTCGGCGCTGCGGCACGTGCTGGGCCCCGGCGGGCTCTGCGCCGCGGCCTTCCCCGGCTACGAGTCGCGGCCCGGCCAGCTGGCCATGGCCGAGCGCATCGCCGCCGCGATCGACGGCGACGAGCGCCTGCTGGTCGAGGCCGGCACGGGCACGGGCAAGACGCTCGCGTATTTGATCCCGGCGCTGCTGTCGGGCCGCAAGGTCGTCGTCAGCACGGGCACGAAGACGCTGCAGGATCAGATCGCCACCGTCGACATCCCGCGCCTACAGGCGATCCTCGATCCAACGGGCGCGCTCGGTCGCCCGCTCACGTGGGCCGTCATGAAGGGCCTCAACAACTACGTATGCCTGCGGCGCCTGCAAGAGCGCGATCGCCAGCGATCGTTGCTGCCGACGCCCGAGCTCGATCGCGTGCTCGATTGGGTGAGCGAAACGTCGACGGGCGATCGCGCCGATTTGGCCGACCTCCCCGACGATTCGCCCTTGTGGCGCGACGTGCAGGCGACGCCCGAGACGCGCATCGGGCCGCGGTGCACGTTCTTCGAGAAGTGCTTCGTCACGCAGATGCGCCGCCGCGCCGCCGACGCGCAGCTGATCATCGTCAACCACCACTTGTACTTCGCCGACCTCGCGCTGCGCAGCCAGTGGCCCGAGGCGCAGGTGCTGCCTCCGCACGAGGTCGTCATCTTCGACGAGGCCCACCAGATCGAGGACGTCGCGACGGAGTTCTTCGGGCTGCACGTGTCGACGCAACGGATGTTCGCGCTGTCGCGCGATCTCTCGCGCGCGGGCGTCGTCGATCCGGGGCGCGCGCACTCGGCGTCGGCGCGCCTCAACGCCGTCGCGAGCGCGCTCGCCGACGCGCTCCGAGATCGCTTGCCCGCGCCGCGCCCCGGCCTCGACGAGGTGCGCGTGCCCATCGCCGGTGATCTTTGGCAAGGCGCCGCGCTCAAGCGCTACCACGAGCTCGACGGCGTGCTCGAGGAGATCGCGACCTGGCTCGACGGCGAGGGCGACGTCGTTCGCGAGTCGACTCATCCCGCCGAGCTCGCGGCGCTGGGCCGCCGCGCGAACGCGCTGCGCGCCGATCTGGGCCTGCTCGTCGGCAAACGCGGCGGCTCCGACGTCCGCTGGATCGCCGCCACGCCGCGCAACGTGAGCCTGCACGCGTCGCCGATCCACGTCGGCCCCGCGCTCGCGCGCGCCTTCGACGCCTGCGCGGGCCCGATCGTCTTCACCTCGGCGACGCTCACCGTCGCGGGCTCGTTCTCGTTCATCCGCGAGCGCGTCGGTCTCGGTGACGCCGCCGCCGAGGCGACGTACCCTTCGCCGTTCCGCTACGCGCGGCAGGCGCTGCTCTACGTCGCGACCGACCTGCCCGATCCACGCCAAGACGGCTTCGCCGCCAAGGCCGCCGTGCGCATGGCCGAGCTGTGCACGATCACGAGCGGCCGCGCGCTGCTGCTGTTCACGAGCTTCAAGAACCTGCGCACCGTCGAAAAATACCTCCGTGAAAAGACCAAGCTCCCTCTGCTCGTGCAGGGCGAGAAGCCGCGCCACCTGCTGCTGGCCGAGCTGCGCGAGAAGATCGGCTCGGTGCTGCTCGCGACGGCCAGCTTCTGGGAAGGCGTCGATGTGCCGGGCGAGGCGCTGTCGCTGGTCGTCATCGACAAGATCCCGTTCGACGTGCCCGACGATCCGCTCACGGCGGCGCGCATCGAGCACCTGCGCGAAGAGGGCGGCGAGCCGTTCAGCGCGTTCCAGATCCCGCGCGCGGCGCTCGCGCTCAAGCAAGGCTTCGGGCGGCTCATCCGCGGGCGCGACGACTTCGGCATCGTCGCGATGCTCGACGGCCGCCTGCTGCAAAAATCTTACGGGCGCGATCTCGTCGCGACGCTGCCGCCCGACTGCCCGCGCACCGAATCGCTGGAGGACGTCGCGGCGTTCTGGTCGCGCGGGCCCATCGCGGCAGCCGATCGGGATCGCGATCGCGTGCGCGCCGAGCTCGCGCGCGCGGCGCAGACGTCACTCCCAGGGACACGATGAGCCCCTTCGTCCTCTGCGCGCTCGCCTACGGCTTGGGATCGATCCCGTTCGGCCTCGTCGTCGCGCGCGCCAAAGGCGTGAACCTGCGCGCCGTCGGCAGCGGCAACATCGGCGCGACCAACGTCGCGCGCGCTCTCGGAAAGAAGTGGGCCGTGCTCGTGCTGCTCGCCGACGCCGCGAAAGGCTTCGTGCCCGTGTGGCTCGCGCAGCGGCTCGGCTTCTCGGCCACGCACGTCGCGCTCGCGGGCCTCGCGGCGATCTGCGGCCACATGTTCACGATCTTCCTGCGCGGCAAGGGCGGCAAGGGCGTCGCGACCTCTCTCGGCGTCGCGTTCGCGCTGTCGTGGCCCGCGGCGCTGTGCGGCTTCGGCGTCTACGCGATCGCCTACGGCCTCTCGCGCCTGTCGTCGGTGGGCTCGCTGCTGGGCATCTGGTCATTCCCCCTCTTCGCGAAGCTCCTCGGCTACCCGCCGCGCGCGCACCTCGCGCTCGCGACGTTCGTCGCCGTGCTCGTCACGATTCGCCACCGAGCGAACATCGCGCGCCTCGTGCGCGGCGAAGAGAAGAAAGCCTGACGGCTACTGTTTGAGCGCCGTGCGCGCGCAGTCAGCCTTCGACTGATCGAGGCGCGTGCCGCCCGCGACCATCTCGAAGTCCGATGGTTGGATCGTGCGGAGGTCGTTGGCGCCGAGCCCTTTGCCGAGGACCGTGTCCCACTTCGCGGTCGTGCGCTCGTCGTCCTCGGACGTGAGCGCGATGTTGCCGCCGTCGGAGAGGATCATGCCGTAGTCGTGCATGGCCTGAGCGACGACGCGCGCGGCGTCGCTCGGCAGCGCGGCCTTGACGGCGGCGAGGCGATCGGTTCGCAGGCGCAGGCGCGCGCCGTAGGGCACGGCGTTCGGCAGCGAGTCGTGCGTCGTCGCGTGCGTCCCAGGGTGAACGAACGTGTTGTTCTCGATGATGTCGTTGGGGAGGATGAAGCGGATCGCGTGGTCGATGTGGCCGGCGGCCACCTCGTCGGCGTCGAACAGCAGCGCCGCGATCGGGAAGCCGCCCGCGTCGGCGCTCGTGCAGCCGTCGCCGCGGCCCGAGGCCGGCGGCGCCGACGACGTGTCCCAGATCGCGAGGCAGCCGCCTTTGTAGTCGCCGCTCGAGAAGTCGACGCGCCACTGCTCGTACAGGCGGTGCTCCTTCGGCGCGATGACGATGAGGTGGCAGTCGCCGTCGCCCGTGCAGTCGTACCCGCGCTCGCCCTCGAGGTGACCGCCAGCCGGGATCGGCACGGGCGCGAGATCGCAGTCGGGGTTGTACGAGTCGCCCGTGGGCGTGAACGTCTTCTTGGGCGCCGTGCCCGCGCCGTCGCACATGACGTGGATCGACGTGTCGATCTGCATGTGGCCCGCGCCCCAGCCGTGCGTTTGCAACGCGCCGATGATCGCCGTCGACTGCGAATCGACGGGCATCGCGTCCGCGCGCTGGTTCCACGCCGCGCTCGCAGGAAACAGCGGACGCGCGCACGAAGGCACATTCACCATCGACATGCCGCTGATGCCGCCGGTCGGCGTCGAGCCGCCGGCGCCCGTCGCGCCGCCGCTCGCGCCGGTCGAACCGCCGCTGTCACCGCCTCCGCCACCCGGCGTCGCCGCCTTGCCGCCGCAGGCCGAGGCCGCCGCCACCGACACGAACACGACGCACGCGTGGACTCGCATCGCGGTGATCGTAAGGCCGACGCGGCGATCACCGCAAGCGCCCCCAAAAACGCCGAGAGCCGGCGCGTCGCCGCACCGGCTCTCGAACGGATTTCTATGTCACGAACCGATCAGCCGCCCGCGGCCGAGTCGACAGGCGCATCGACGCCGCCGTCGGTCGCGGGCGCGTCGACTGGCGCGTCCACGCCGCCGTCGCCGACGGGCGTGTCGGTCGGCGCGTCCGTCGAAGCGTCCGTGCCGCCGTCCGGCGTCGGGCAGGCCGCGCCGGTGACGATCGCGATTCCCATCTGGTTGACGGTCGTGACGTCGATACCGCCCACGTTCATCGCGTCGTCCGCGTTGTACGTCAGCGTCGTCCACTGGCCGGGAACGAGGTCGACGAAGCTCGACCTTGCCGTGTTGTAGCCCGCCATCTGCGACAGGTAGATCTGCCCTTGCAGCGGGCAGCCACCCGAGACCTCTTTGACCTTCGCCGTGACGGTGTAGCCGGTCCAGTTGTAGAGGGCGTTGGGGCTCGAGAACGCCTGGAAATCGATCTGATCGCCCACGACGTTGTACAGGACCGTGCCCTTGAGCGAGCCCGACGACGAGCTGCCGTTGACGTCGTTCGTGCCGTCCCACACGAGCATCGACGTGTGCGCGAGGTTCTCGGCGCCGTTCGGATCGTTCGTCGGCGTCGAGCCGTAGCCCGTGTAGTGCCAACCGGCGACGCCGCCATCGGCCGTGTCGAAGGTGTACGAAAGGTTCTGCGAGACCGGACCGCCGTCACCCGCGTCATCACCGGCATCCGCAACGCCGCCGTCGGGCGTGCCGGCATCCGGGACCACCGTCGGCGCGACGATGACGTTGTCGATGAGAATCACGGCCGTCGGAGCCGGGACCGGCGGAGGCGTCGTGTCGCCGCCCGTGCCACCCGTCGCGGTCGTACCACCGGTGCCACCCGTCGCGCTGCCGCCCGTGCCGCCCGTCGCGGTCGTGCCACCCGTGCCGCCCGTCGCGGCGCCGCCGGTGCCGCCCGTCGGCGTCGTCGTGCCGCCCGTGCCGCCCGTCGACGTCGTGTCGCCGCCCGTGCCGCCCGTCGGCGTCGTGTCGCCACCCGTGCCGCCGGTGCTGCCCGTCGTGCCGCCGCCACCGCTGCCTCCCGTGCCACCCTTCTTCGGGCCGCTGTCGCTGCACCCCGTGAACGCGGTCGCGGCCATCATCGTTCCGACCAACGCAACTACGAGCGAGCTCTGCTTCAGCATGGGGGTCCTCTCAATTAAGCGGTTGCGGATCCTGCAACTACGACGCGCCGACGTTTATCACCAACCGACGATAAACGGAATCGGGTTCGCGCCTGTTTTTTCGTTGATTCAGCCGACGCCCGAACGTTGGAAACGGCTCAGGGTGCGACGATTCGTCCGCGTGGTCAGCGACCCTTGGCCATCTCGCCACGCAAGGTCATGCAGGTGCTGCTCGCGCGCGCGACGAGGCTCCGTTTCTCGTCGAACACATCGCACTCGGTGAGGCCCACGGTGCGCCCACGCTTCACGACCCTGCCCTCGGCGCGCAGCCGACCGCGCCAAACCGGCTTCATGAAGTTGATCTTGAGCTCGATCGTCGTGAACGACTCGCCTCTGCCGAGCTCGGAAGCGTAAGCCATCCCCATGGCCGCGTCGCTGATGTCGCACAGCACGCCGCCGTGGAGCGTACCCAACGGATTGTAGAAGCGCCCGTCGATCTCGATCTCCATCGTGGCGATCCCGGGGCCGTACTCGACGAGCCGAAACCCGAGGAACGACGCAATGGGCGGCGGCGGCAGCGTCGACGGGTCTTTCAGCGCGCGCTGAAGAATGTCGTACAGATCTTCAGGCGGCTCCTCGGCCATCGCCCGACTGTCGCAGGCGTCACGTTGCGGTGCAACCTCTTGAGCCGCGCGCCGACGTCGCCTATCGTGCCCACATGTCGCCCCGACTGAAGAAGCTGTTGAAGCTGGCGGTGGTCGCGGGGGTGGTGGGCTTCGTGGTGTTGCAGGTCTTCCCCGCCAAGGTCATCGGCATCCCCACGCAAGACATCGGCACCAACCCGCCCGAGCGCTTCGACATCGGCGCGCCGCCCGAGGTCGCCGAGATCCTGCGGCACGCGTGCTTCGACTGCCATACCAACGAGACGAAGTGGCCGCTCTACGCGCGGCTCGCGCCCGGCTCGTGGCTCATGGCGCGCGACGTCCACAACGGCCGCAACCACCTGAACATGTCGAAGTGGGGCGACGCCGACGAGGACGAGCGCCAGACCGACAAGGAGAACTGCTGGGAGCAAATCCAGCAGGGCGACATGCCGCCGTGGTTCTACATCTACCCGCTGCACCCGAAGGCGAAGCTGTCGGACGCGCAGAAGGCGACGCTCAAGGCGTGGTTCCTCAAAGACAAGAAAGAGGACGGCAAGAAGGACGACGCCAAGAAGTAGGCGCGTCGGCGCGGCCGTGTCGAAGGTCCCGGTCACGATGGCGGTGCGCGCGCTGCGCGCCGCGAAGGTCGAGCTCGAGCCGCACCTCTACGCCTGGCACCCGCATGGCGGCACGCGCGCGTCGGCCGAGGCCCTGGGCGTCGACGAGCACGCCGTCATGAAGACGTTGATCTTCGAGGACCAGGCGCGCGCCCCGCTGTGCATCCTCATGCACGGCGACCGCGAGGTGTCGACCAAACAGCTCGCGCGCGTCGTCGGCGCCAAAACCGTCGGCCCCTGCGCGCCCGACGTGGCCGACCGCCACTCGGGCTACCAGGTCGGCGGCACGTCGCCCTTCGGCCTGCGGCGCGCGATGCCCATCTACGCCGAGCGCAGCATCCTCGAGCTGCCCCGCATCTACATCAACGGCGGCGCCCGCGGCTTCCTGGTCGCCCTCGACCCCCGCGAGCTGGTCCGCGTTCTCGCCGTCACGCCCGTCGACGTCGCGATCGTATGAAGACCTTCGCCCTCGCGTTCGTTGGCCTGGCTCTCTCGGCGTGCATGCCGCCCTCATGGGGCGCCAACGCGCTCCTCCACCCGACGCGCCACGTGTCGACGCGGGAGCCCGATCGCCCGTTCGACGCCGTCGAGTGGGCGGGCGAAGGCGTGAAGCTCGAAGGCTGGTGGTTCCACACGACCAGCCCGAGGCGCGCGACGCTCGTCTATTTGCACGGCGTCTCCGACAACCGCGGGTCGAGCGTCGGCATCGCCGACCACTTCGTGCCGGTGGGGTTCGACGTCGTCTCGTACGACAGCCGCGCCCACGGCGAATCGACGGGCGACGCGTGCACCTACGGCTACTGGGAGAAGGTCGATCTCGCGCGCGTCCTCGACCGCTTGCCGCCGGGGCCGGTCGTCGTCATGGGGACGTCGTTGGGCGGCGCCGTCGCGCTGCAGGCCGCGGCGAAGGACGCGCGCATCTCGGCCGTGGTCGCCGTCGCGCCGTTCTCCGATCTGCGCACGGTGGCGAGCGAGCGCGCCCCTTTCTTCGCGAGCCGAGGCAACTTGGACGACGCGTTCCGTTTGGCCGAAGCCGAGGCACACTTTCGCGTCGACGAGGTCAGCCCCGTGGCCGCGGCGCCCCACATCCGGGTGCCGGTGCTGCTCGTGCACGGCGACGCCGACCAGGAGACGCCCTACGCGCACTCGAAACGGATCTTCGCGGCGCTCGGCGGACCGAAGCGGCTCATCACGATCGCCGGCGGTGGCCACCGAGGCGGCTTCACGCCCGCGACCTGGCGCGAGGTCGACGCCTGGATCGACGGCGCGCTTGCCCACCCCGCCCCCCCGGCGTCAAGCCGCTCGGGCGGGCGGTGAGTCGATTCCCGGGGTGTTGGCAAATTTGAAATAATGAAATATCTACGTGGTCTTGCATGGCCATATGCGGTGTCACGGGCCCGGCCGGAGCTTCCGTGTTAGGACCGCCGACGTCATGCGGAAGGTCAACGGCTTGTGGCACCACAAGAACCCGGTCGACGCCCGCCCGTCGTTCGACGAGCGGGTGCACTGGCACCTGCGACATGCGCGCGCCTGTGGGTGCCGCGCCATCCCGAAGCACGTCGCCCAGACGCTGCGTGACCGCGGCATCCAGCTCCCGGCCCGCAAGGACTGACCGCTCGCGATCAGTGCAAGACGGCCTGTAGGACCATCGTCAGCATGAAGCCGGCGACCAGGCCGGCCGAGGCGGTGCCTTCGTGGCCGTGGCTGTGTGACTCCGGGATGATCTCGTTCGACGTGATGTAGATCAGCGTCCCGCCGGCGAGCGCCAGGATGAAGGGCATCGCGGCCGTCGCCAGGCCCGCGAGCGCGTCGCCGAGGACCGCGGCGCCGGGGATCACGAGGCCGGTCGCGGCGACCAACAAGAAGCCGCGCCGGCCCGAAACGCCGCCCTGCCGGAGCGGCGCCGCCATGACTAGGCCCTCGCAGGCGTTCTGAACGCCGACGGCGATCGCCAGCAACATCCCGAGGTGCGACTCGCCCGGCACGGCGAAGCCCGCGCCGATCGCCAGGCCCTCGGGCAGGCGGTGCAGCGTCAGCGCGCCGACGACGGCGTAGCCGCGGCGCGCTTCGCCGGGCTCGTGCTCGTCGTGGTGGCGATCGTGGACGTCGTGGCCGGGCGCGTGGCCGAGGTGCTCGTGGTGGCCGCCCGCGTGGTGGTGCGGGATGAAGCGATCCATGACGGCGGCGAGCGCGACGCCGACCAAGAAGCCGGCGATGACGAGCGCGAGGCGGCCGACGTCGAGCCCTTCGGCCGTGCGGACGCCGTGGACAGCCTCGCTCAGCAGGCCCAGCGTCGCGGCCGCGAGCATGAGCCCGGCGCCGAGGCCGAGGATGCCGTCGTAGGCGCGGCGCGGGATCGACCGCACGAAGACGAACGGGAGCGCACCCAGGCTCGTCGCGAGCCCGGAGCCCGCCGCCGCGACGAGACCCACGTTCATCGCGGGCGGTTCTACACTAAAGTGCGGGCGTGGTCCTCTCGGTGGCAGCGTGATGACGACGGCGTATCTCGCCTTCGGTGCGAACCTCGGCGACAGAGCCGCGGCGATCGCGGCCGCGCTCGTGCAGCTCGAAGCCGCCGGCGTCCACGTCGTGGCGCGCTCGCCGGTCTACGAGACCGACCCCGTGACGGCGGATCCGCAGCCGCTGTACCTCAACGCCGCCGCGCGCGTCGAGACGACGCTGGCCGCCGACGAGCTGCTGGCGCTGTGCCTCGCCGTCGAGCGCGCGCTCGGCCGCGAGCGCCCGCCCGGCACGACGTCGCCCGCGCCGCGCTTCATCGACGTCGACCTCTTGCTGTACGGCGACGCCGTGATCGATCGCCCGCACGTCAAGGTGCCGCACCCTCGCCTGCTCGAGCGCGCCTTCGTGCGCATCCCGCTCGCCGACGTCGCCGAGCGGGGCCTGCGCCACCCCGTGACCGGCGACGCGCTCGACCACGCGAGCGCGCACCCCGGTGTCAGACGTTTAAGCGCTTTTTGAAGTCGGCGATGGTAGAGGCCAGGCCCTCTTCGAGCGGCACGCGCGGCGCCCACTGGTCGAGCAGCTGCTGGGCGCGCGAGATGTCGGGCTTGCGGCGCGTCGGATCGTCCTGCGGCAGCGGCGCGCGGATGATCTCCGAGCGCGACTTCGCGAGCTTCTTCGTCATCTCGGCCAGCTCGAGCACCGTCGTCTCGCGCGGGTTGCCGAGGTTGACGGGATCCGAGCCGTGGCCGCTCGCCATGAGGCGGACGAAGCCCTCGACGAGATCGCTCACGAAGCAGAACGAGCGCGTCTGCTGGCCTTCGCCGTAGACGGTGATGGGCTCGTGGCGCAGCGCCTGCACGGCGAAGTTCGAGACGACGCGCCCGTCGTTCTCGTGCATGCGCGGGCCGTACGTGTTGAAGATGCGCGCGATGCGCACCTGCACGTCGAACTGGCGCGCGTACGAGACGGCGAGCGCCTCGGCGCAGCGCTTGCCCTCGTCGTAGCAGGCGCGCGGGCCGATGGGGTTGACGTTGCCCCAGTACTCCTCGCGCTGCGGGTGCACCGTCGGATCGCCATAGACCTCCGACGTCGACGCGATGAGGATGCGCGCCTTCGCCTCGCGCGCGAGGTCGAGCATGTTGAGCGTGCCCTCGACGGCCGTGCGGATCGTGCGCACGGGGTTGCGCTGATAGTGGATGGGCGAGGCGGGGCAAGCGAGGTGGTAGACCTCGTCGACCTCCATCGTCAGCGCCTCGGTGACGTCGTGGCGCATGAGCTCGAAGCGCCGGTTCTCGAGCAGGTGCTCGACGTTCGCCCGCGTGCCCGTGAAGAAGTTGTCGAGGCACACGACCTCGTGGCCGTCGGCGAGCAAGCGCTCGCACAGGTGCGAGCCCACGAAACCCGAACCGCCCGTGACCAAGATGCGTCTGCGTGACATGCGATGGAGTGATACACCGGACCCTTCGAGCAGCGCAAAGTCGGGGCCCAAGTCTGGTACCATGTTGGCTCGCAGGGAGGACCCGATGCCCGTAGACGCCGGCTTCAAGGGTGGCCCCGCTGGGGGACCGCCCACCGACGGAGAGCGCCGTGAAGGGCCCCGCATCCCGATCGAGATGTGGGTCGAAGAGACGACGGACTCGGAGCGCTACTTCCGGCGCGCCGGCAACCTGTCGCGCGGCGGGCTCGGGCTCGACCACACGATCCCGCTGCCGCTCGGCACGGTGGTGCACCTGACCTTCACGCTGCCGGGCGACTCGGCCTCGGTTCGCGTCTCGGGCGAGATCGTCTCGACGACGGGGCCCGACGAGCTGCGCATGGGCGTGAAGTTCATCGGCGTGTCGGACGAGGCGCGCACGAAGATCGACGCGTATTTAGCGCGCGTCGGCATCTCGGTCTAACCTCGGCCGCATGCTCCGATCGGCCGGGCGCTCCGGGCCTTGGTGGGTGGGTTTCGTTGGCGGGCTCGCGCTCGCCGTCGCGGCGACGCCCGCGCGCGCCAAGGGCGGCCCCAAGCCGCTCGAGGCCGAGCAGCAGATCAAGCCCGCCGACGGCTACTTCGACGAGGCGTTCGCCCTCGAGCCGGGCGGCGCGCATCTCTACGCCATCCGCACCGACGGCGCGACCTTCGCGAAGCTCGAGATCGTCGATCTCGTGACGGGCAAGACGACGTCGTCGTTCGACCTGCCCGAAGGCGCGTCGCACGCGCCCATCGAGAGCCTGGAGCCGCTCGAGGGCGGCAAGGGCGTCGTGCTCGTCGCGCGCGAGGGCGCGGCCGAGCCGCCACGCTTCACGGCGATGCTCGTCGACGCCGCGGGCAAGGCCGGCGCGAAGACGCCCGACGCGACGGCGTTCGGCCGCCCCGCCGAGGATCGTTCGCTGTTGCTCGCCTTCGACCGCAAGCTGGGCGCGCACGACGGCGAGGCCACCTACACGATCACGCCGTACAAGCTCGACACGCTCGCGCCGGCCGGAAAGCCGCGCGTCTACAAGACGGGCGCGGGCGGCGAGCTCAAGAGCCCGCCCTTCCGGCTGCTCGACTTCAACGACGGCTACGCGCGCGCCGTGGGCGAGCGCCCCCGCGCCTACGACAAGAAGTCCGACGTCCGCGCGCCCGCGCGCATGGCCGTCCTCGACACGCTCACGGGCAAGCTCGTGCGCGAGGCGGAGATCGCCGACGTCATGGGCTGGCTCGAGGCGGCCAAGCTGCGGGCCCGCCACCCGGGCCGGGCCGTGTTCGCCGACCTCAACCCCAACGACTCGGGCGTCGATGTGCTGGACGCCATGGGGACCCGCAAGCCGGTCGAGCTCGCCGTGCCGTTCGGCCTCTACGATCCGAAGTCGATCACCGATCAAGAGGGGCCGGAGCCGGGCGCGTTCACGTTCGGCATCGCCATCGACCCGCTCAACGCCGACGCCATCAAGCGGCAGAAGCCGGACCTCCCCATGCTCGACCTCTACGCCACGTCAGCAGGCAGCAAGCCCGACGCGTCGCCGACGCTGCGCGGGCGCGTCTTCATCCCACGCAACGTCACGTGGCGCGCCGGTTGGGGCAAGGTCGCCGTTCTCAAACGGTTCAAGAGCTTCACGCGTGGTGGTGATGAGATCGACGTCTACGCCTTCAAACACTGAGCGCTTGGCGCTCGCGTGCGCGCTCGTCGGTCTCGCGCTCGCCGCGGGCTGCTCGGACGTGCGCGGGCGCAAGCTCGTGCAGGAAGGAAACGATCTCTACAAAAGAGGGCGGTACGCCGACGCTGTCTCGGTATTTAGAGAGGCCGAGGCCCTGGTTCCCGATTTGCCTCAGCTGTGGCTCAACGAGGGCTACACGTGCCGGCAGCTCATCGTGCCGGGCGCGCACGATCCCGAGAGCCAGCGCGCCGTCGCCTGCGCGCTCCGAGCGTTCAAGCGGCTCGCGGCGCTGAGGCCCGGCGACGCGCGCGCCGACTCGCTCACGATCGACACGATGTTCGACGCGGGTGATCTGCGCGGGCTCGAGGTGCTGTTCCTCGAGCGCAACCGGCGCGCGCCCAACGACGTCGACGTCGTGCGCGGGCTGCAGCAGGTCTACTACAAGTGGGGGAAGTGGCCACAGGCGCTCAACTGGTCGAAGCGCGCGGCGGCGCTGCGGCCCACCGACGCCGAGGCGCAGTACGGCGTCGGCACGTTCGTCTGGCAGCTCCTGTCGTCGAAGGGCGGCGGCGCCGAGATGGCGGCCTACGACCCGCGGCCGCGCCTGCCGCCCGAAAATGATGAAGGCGAGATCGCGGCGGCCGGCTCGGGCGTCGACAGCAAGGTGAGCAAAAACAAGAAGGCGAAGCCCGCCGCGCCGCCCGTTCCGGTCGCGCCGCCGCCGCCCGCGATCGCGGCCAACGACATCACGGGCGATCTGCGCGCGCAGCTGGCCGACGAGGGCATCCACTACCTGCGCGCGGCGCTGGAGCTGCGGCCGAAGTACGCCGAGGCGATGACGTACATCGCGCTCCTGTGGCGGCAAAAGTCGTTCGCGCTCTTCGGCAACCTGCCGGCTTGGCAGTCGGCCGTCGACGAATCCAACGAGTGGCAAAAGCGCGCGGCGGACGCGCGCGCGGGGAAGACCTAGCGTGGCCTTCGAGGGCATGCGCGCGCAGTCGCGGCGAGGCTCGTCGCACGCGGGGCGGATCATGTTCGTCGCGGCGTTCGTCCTGCACGCGACGCTCATCGCGGGCGGCGTCGCGTACTCGTACTGGCACGTGGATGAGCTCACGCCGCCCACGCTGCGCGTGACGTTCATCTCCGCGGCGCCACCGCCGCCGCCGCCTCCCCCCCCGCCCGCCGGTGGTGGAGGCGTGAAGAAGAAGCTCGCGCTCAAGCCCAAGGTCGTCGAAGCACCCATCGTCGTGCCGAAGCCGACCGAGCTCGTGCAGCCGCGCGAGACGCCCGCGCCCGTGAAGAAGAAGACGTTTCGCCAGCACGAGGACGAAGAGGACGAGGACGACGAGCCCGCGGGCGTGAAGGGCGGCGTCAAAGGCGGCGTCGCGGGTGGGACGATCGGGGGCACGATCGGCGGCGAGATCGGCGGCGTCAAAGGCGGCACGCTCGGCGGCGTCGTCGGCAGCACGGGCGCGGCGCCCGTGAGCGGCGCGCCGAAGTTCCTACCGCCGCAGATGGGCGGCAACCAGAAGATCTCGGGCGACGACCCGCCCTTCCCCGCCGCCCTCAACCACGGCGGCATCGAGTACGTCGTCCAGGCGAAGATCTGCGTGAGCCGAGAGGGCGGCGTCGAGAGCGTCACCGTCCTCAAACACGCCGACGCGCTCCTCGACGACAACGTCGTCCAAACCGTAAAGAACAAATGGCGTTTCCGGCCGCTCACGGCCAACGGAAGCGCCGTGCCGTTTTGTTATTTCGGCCGCTTCGAATTCAAGTCGCATCTTTAACCGCCCGATCCGCACAACGTCCAAGGAGAGAGAGACATGGATTTCACGCTCGTTGGTCTCTGGCACGAGATGGGCCCCGTCGCCCGCGGCGTGGTCGTCATCTTGTTGTCCATGTCGCTCTACTCGCTGGCGATCACGGGCGAGCGGCTGCTCGCCTACGCGCGCGGCAAGAAGCTGTCGCGGGCGTACATCGAGGCGCTCGCGCCGCACGTCGAGACGGCGGCGCGGCTGCCCGAGGCGGTGGGCCTCGAGAAAAAGTTCGTGGGCGCGCCCGTCGCGACCGTCGTCGGCTCGGGCGTGAACGAGTACGCGAAGTCGCTCGCGGCCGGCTCGAGGTCGTCGTCGGCGTTCGACGTCGCCGAGGCCGTCAACCGCACGATGGAGCGCGTGAAGGAGCGCGAGCTCGCGGGCCTGCGCCGCGGCCTGCCCGTGCTCGCGACCGTCGCGTCGTCGGCGCCGTTCGTCGGCCTGTTCGGCACCGTCGGCGGCATCATCACCGCCTTCCAGAAGCTCGCCGACCCGACCAAGGGCGGCGGCGGCATCGGCACGGTCTCGGCCGGCATCGCCGAGGCGCTCATCACGACGGCCGTCGGCCTCGGCGTCGCGATCCTGACGGTGTGGTTCTACAACTACTTCATGGCGAAGCTCGACGATCTCACGATCGACATCGACGAGACGGCGTCGGAGCTCGTCGACTCGATCCTCAAGAGCCACGCCTGAGCTGACGTGAGCGCGCCCGCCACCGACGAGCTGCCGCCCGCGCGCCCGCACCCGCGGCGGCAGCTCAAATCCAAGCGTCACGCCAAGGGCGGCCTGCGCGCCGAGATCAACGTGACCCCGCTCGTCGACGTCGTGCTCGTGCTGCTCATCATCTTCATGGTCATCACGCCCATGATCGCGCGCGGCGTGAACGTCGAGCTGCCCGTGACGGCCCACCACGACAAGAAGAACGACGACAACAAAGATCTCATCGTCTCGGTGACGGCGTCGGGCGACGTCTACCTCGGCGCCGACAAGATCGCCGTCGAGAAGCTCACGGCGGCGATCGCCGACGAGCGCCGGCGCGCCCCCGACAAGGGCATCTTCCTCAAGGCCGACCACCGCGCGCGCTACGGCGCCGCGCGCGAGGCCATGGAGGCCGTGCACCGCGCCGGCGTCGAGGACATCCAGATCGGGACGGACGAAAAGAAAGAAGGCGCGAAGTAATGGCCTTCTCCGTCGGCGGCGCCAAAGGACGGCCCTCTGGCGAAATCAACGTCACGCCGCTCATCGACATCGTGCTCGTGCTGCTCATCATCTTCATGGTGATGACGCCGGTGATGCTGAAAGAGCTGGTCGCGAAGGTGCCGCAGAAGAGCACCGAGCTCGTGCCTCAGCCACCGGGCGACAACCCGATCGTCGTCGCCGTCGACGCGCACGACGCCGTCACGCTCAACGGCGAAGCCGTCGCCGCCGAATCGCTCGCGGGCGCCGTCGGTGAGCGCCTCGCGCACGATCGCCAGAAGGTCGTGTTCTTCAAGATCGACGACGACGCGAGCTATGGCACCGCGGTGCGGATCATGGACGTCTGCAAGGGCGCGGGCGCGGCGACGCTCGGAATCATCACCAAAGACGAGAAATAGCGGCCGAAGCAGCTGACCAACGAGCGCAGGCCTGCGTGAGCCGCTCGTTGGGTTGAAATTCCGTCAACTCTGCCGAAATTCCGTCAACTGACGTCGGGAAATCGCGTTCGCACGCATCCCGTGCGATCTGCATGTACGACGCTTCGTTAAAGGTGAGAGGCGAACAGCCGAATTTCCCACCGCGCAATTTCGCTGTTACGATGCTGCCCCGACGGGGGGGTGAGCAGACCTCGCCCGACGTCACCAACGGTAAAGGAGCTCCGAATGAAACGGTTCTTCCCGCGGGCTGTTCGAGAGAGCCTGCTCGGCCTCGTCGTGTTGGCGGCCACGGCGTGCGCGCCGACCTCCAACGTGAAATCGGGGGCGCCGGAGTTGCTTTCGATGAGCATCGTCGATCCTTCGGGCTCGAGCGTCGTCATGACGCCGACGACGGCCGATTGCGTGGGCTTCAAGCCTGTCGCCGCGGACAGCGGCGCCGGGGGCAGCGGCGGCTCGACGGGCGACGCTTCGACTGACGGTGCGAGCGACGCCATCGGCGACGCGCAGAGCGCGCTAACGGGCGACGCCTCGGACGACGCGACGGCCGACGGTGGCGTGGCCGACGCGGGCGACGGCGCGACGGGCGACGCTTCTTCGACGGGCGATGCTTCGTCTGATGCTTCGTCTGATGCTTCGTCGACGGACGGCGCTGCCGGTGACGCTTCGGCTGGCGACGGCGGCGCGGGCAACGAGAGCGCGGCCAAAGAAGGCGGCGATTGCGATCCGATGGCCGACGGCGTCTGCCTGCTCGCGGGCGTCGTATGCCACTGCGTCGCCAAGGACATGTGCGACCCGACGATCGATTCGGCCAACGCGACGACGAACGGCACGCTCGTGTGCACGTTCGCGCCGATGTCGACGGTCGTCGCGACGTTCGACCGCCTCCTCGACACGGCGCCGTTCCTCGATGCGACGGGGAACCCGCAGACGGCGACGGCCGCGACGCTCGCGATCACGCCGACGCCGACGCCGGCCCCGACGGCCGTCGGGACCTACCGCTCGGACGGCTCGCCGACGGGCCTCGTGTTCCCGATGTTCTTCGGCCGCAGCGGCCCGACGGTGACGCTCGTGGGGGCGCCCGGCCTCCCGACGAGCTCGACGATCGGCGCCACGCTCGACGGCAGCGTCCTGATGGCCAAGGACGGCAAGACGGCGTTCGAAGGCATGACGGCGCTCATGGGCGGCAAGGTCACGTTCAAGACGGACGCCTTCACGTTCGGCGGCATCACGGTGCCCGCGCCCCCTCCCCCGGCGAGCGACAACTCGGGCTCGGACATGATGACGGGCTGCCCCGGCTCCGGTGGTGACACCGGCACGGGCGGCGCGACCGGCGGTTCGGGCGGCGCGACCGGTGGCTTGGGCGGCGCGACCGGCGGCTCGGGCGGCGCGACCGGCGGTTCGGGCGGCGTTGGCGGGATCGGTGGCGTCGGTGGGATCGGCGGCGTCGGCGGTTCGATCGGCGGCGCGGCAGGCAGCACGTCCGACGCGGGCGTGGCCGATGCGGGCGACGCGGCGGCGACCGGCGGCTCGGACGGCAGCTCGCCCGACGCGGCGGCGGGGGACGCGGCCGACGAGGCCTCGGCGCCCTCCACCGATGTCCCGGCCGACATGAGCACGGGCTCGATCTCGATCGCCTTCAACAACCCGGTCGGCAAAGACGTCCTCGGCCACATCAAGATCACGGAGGACGGACAGCCCTTCACCGACTTCGTCGCTCCCGCCGACACCGACTTCCCGACGGCGACCGTCGTGCTCAAGCCCAAGACGATGTGGGCCGCGGGCAAGACCTACACGGTGACCGTCGACGCGAACGCCGCCGACGTGTTCGGCGCCAAGCTGGGCACGGCGCCGGATCCCGTGTCGTTCACCATGAGCAAGTCCACCTCGAGCTCGAACTGAGGCCGACGCGATGACGACCAAAGCTTCCAAACAATCGTTCCCGCAGACCCGCGAGGGAGGCCTGATGAACCGCATTCGCCGGACCGCAACGACCCTGCGGCTCGCCATGAGCTTCGTGGCCGTCACGACGCTCGTGGGCGCGAGCCGCTCGGCGCTCGCGCAGGAGACCACGGGCCGCGTCGTCGGCAGCGTCGTCGATCAGACGTCGGGCAAGCCGATCGGCGGCGTCACCGTCATCGTTCAAGGCCCGCAGGGCGAAGACGCGACGATCACCGACGACGCCGGCCAGTACTCGTTCTCGAGCCTGCCCGTCGGCACGTACGTCATTCGCTATTACCTCGCCAACACGTCGACGCAGGTCGAGCAGCCGGGCGTCAAGGTGTCGGCCGAGAAGACCGTGCGCGTGAACGCCAAGATCGCGACGACGCCCGAGGCCGCCGCGCAGCAGACCTACGTCATCACGGGCAAGGCGCCCACCGTCGACGTCGGCAGCTCGCGCATCGGCGCGACGTTCGACGAGGACTTCACGCTCAAGCTCGCCGTGCCGCCGAACTACGGCGCGGTCATCTCGAAGGCGCCCGGCGCCTTCATCGATGCCAGCGGCAACGTCTCGATCGGCGGCGCGACGGGCCTCGAGAACATCTACGTCGTCAACGGCGTGAACGTCACGGGCCTTCGTTACGGCAACCTCGACGCCGGCACGGCGTCGATCGGCGGCGGCACGAACCTGCCGACGGAGTTCCTCACGCAGATCGACGTCAACAGCGGCGGCTACCAGGCCGAGTTCGGCGGCGCGATGGGCGGCGTCATCAACACCGTCCTCAAGAGCGGCTCGAACGAGTTCCACGGCAGCGTCTTCGCCTCGTACGCGCCGTACTGGCTCTCGGCCGATCCGTCGATCGTGCACGTCGAGGGCAGCGCCCTCGCGGCCGTGCGCAAGCCCGACTTCGACGACCGCATCGGCTTCGAGGTCGGCGGCCCCCTCATCAAGGACAAGCTGTTCTTCTGGCTGGGCATGGCGCCGCAGGCCGTCGACACGCACGTCCACCGCCTGACCTACGCGCTGCAGGACGACGGCACCGGCAACGCCGCGACCAACGCCGACGGCACCTACAAGACCACCTTCCTGCCCGACGCGACCCGCCGCCTCAACGAGACGCACCGGACGTACACCTACGCCGCCAAGCTCGACTTCATCCCGGCGCCCGAGCACCGCCTCGAGCTCACGCTGTTCGGCACGCCGAACTTCAACAACCAGATGCGCTCGTTCCAGAACGGCCAAGAGATCGACGCCGCCTTCCCGCAGAACGGCCAGACGACGTGGGCCCAAGAAGCGCTCACGAAGGTCAACAACGACGTCTCGGCGCACTGGTCGTCGAAGCTCTTCGATCGCCACTGGCAGATCGACGCGACGGCCGCGCTGCACGACGAGTACTTCTACCAGCGCTCGCCCGACTCCTCGCTCAACGGCCTCAACCAGCTCGAGTACCACGGCAGCAACCTCTACGACCTCGAGGGCATCGGCGGCTGCGCGCCCATCACGGGCTCGGGCGGCAACACGTACGCCTCGCCCTTCCAGCCCTGCCCCGTCAACCCCGCCTACCACCGCGGCGGCTTCGGCACCGTGCAGAAGTACACGGCCAACCGCTGGAGCGGTGAGCTCAAGTCGACGAACATCTTCGAGGCGGGCGGCCACAACGAGCTCAAGTACGGTTGGCACGGCGACCTCTCGACGATGGACCTCGAGCGCTACTACTCGGGCCCACCGGGCGCCCGCTCGCTCGTGTGGTTCGACGGCAGCGGCGTCAACACGCAGAACTTTTACGGGCTCCAGGGCCAGTACCCGTCGGACTTCGGCTCGCGCTACCCATACTCGGACCTCGCGCAGTCGCCGCTCTACAAGGACGAGCTCAAGGCCGACGTGAAGAGCCTCTCGAACGCGTTCTTCGTCCAGGAGTCATTCAGCCCGGCCGCCCTCCGCAACCTCTCGATCAACGTCGGCCTGCGCTACGAGATGCAGAAGATGTATGACCTCAACGGGTCGTCGTTCCTGAGCTCGGACAACCTCGGGCCGCGCGTCGGCGCCGTGTTCGATCCGTTCAACGACGGTCGGTCGAAGGTCTCGGCCAACTACGGCCGCTTCTTCGAGGCGATCCCGATGGACCTCGCGGCCCGCTACTTCGGCGGCGAGAACTACCTCGATCGTTACGGCGTCCCGCCGTCGAGCTGCGCCAACAGCAACCCGCTCACGTGGACGGGCGCGGGCGATTACCGCGGCTGCGAGCTGCCGGCCGCGGGCTCGAACAAGGGTGACGTCGCCGGCGGCTACATGCCGGTCAACAACTCGGAGTACAAGCAGTCGCACATCCAGGGCCAGTACCAGAACGAGGTCGTCGCGACGCTCGAGCGCGAGATCTTCGACGACACGAGCGTGCGCCTCGACTACACGCACCGCTGGCTCGGCACGATCGTCGAGGACGGCTACGGCGACGGCACGTTCGTCGGTGTCCTCGGCAACCCGGGCCACGTGCCGGCCGAGGCGCTCGCCGACGCCGACAAGGAGCTCGCCGACGCCAACTCGCAGGCGATGACGTTGCAGAAGGCCTCGGACGCGGCGGCGGCGGCGGCCAAGGCGGCGCCCATGGACACGGCGAAGGCGACGGCGGCGGCCGACGCGGCCTCGGCGGCGGCCAACGCGGCCTCGGCGGCCTCGAGCGCGCAGACGAAGGACGTCACGCTCCACTCGCTGGCGAACGCCCCCAAGCCCGAGCGCACGTACGACGCGATCTCGGCGTCGGTCAACCACCGCCTCGCGAAGAACTGGTTCCTGCGCGGCTCGTACACGTGGTCGCGCCTCGTCGGCAACTACGACGGCCTCTTCCAGACGCAGGGCTCGTACTATTCGCCCAACGGCACGAACGCCTACGACACCGCCGACCTCTACCTCAACTACCACGGCTACCTGCCCAACGACCACACGCATCAGGCCAAGGTCGACGGCTACTACACGCTCGACGCTGGCCCCGGCAAGGTGACGTTCGGTCTGTCGTTCGTCGGCCGCTCGGGCATGCCGCGCAGCTACGTCGGCAACCTCGTCCCCGGCACGCAGAACCAGATCGTCTACGTCCTGCCGCGCGGCACGGCCGGCCGCACGCCGTGGATGACCCAGTTCGACGGCCACGTCGGCTACCAGCAGAAGCTCGAGAAGGGCGTGACGATGGAGGCCTACGTCGACCTCTTCAACATCTTCAACGAGCAGGCGTCGCTGCAGGCCGACGACAACTACACCTTCGACGCCGTCGCGCCGATCGAGAACGGCACGGCGAAGGACCTGCTCTTCGCCAAGAACGTCAACGGCGACCCCATCGCGAAGAACGCGAACTTCGGCCACCCGATCGCCTACCAGGCGCCGTTCTACACGCGGCTCGGCCTGCGCCTCATGTTCTAGAGACACGCTCCGCCCACCGGCGAGCTCCGACCGGAGCTCGCTACATCTGACCGAAACAAGAACACGGCGGCCGGCTCCCGGCCGCCGTGCTCGTTTTTAAGGCCCGGCGCGCGCGGCGCGCGTTGGCATCGCCTTCGCAAACTGGCGATCGGCCATGCTCGCCCGCGTCAGATCCGCCACCGTCGTCGGCATCGAGGCCGCGCCGATCGACGTCGAGGTCGACGTCGCGCTCGGCCTCCCGTGCTGCAACATCGTCGGGCTCGCCGACGCGGGCGTGCGCGAAGGGCGCGTGCGCATCCGCAGCGCGCTCGAGAACAGCGGCTTCAAGCTGCCGCCGCGCAAGATCACCGTCAACCTCGCGCCCGCCGATCTGAAAAAGGACGGCGCCGGCTTCGACCTCCCGATCGCCGTCGGCATGCTGTGCGCCGCGGGCGTCGTCGAGCCCGAGGCCATCGCCGACACGCTGTTCGTGGGTGAGCTCGCGCTCGACGGCGCCGTGCGGCCCGTGCGCGGCGTGCTGCCCATCGCCGTGTCGGCGCGCGCGCGCGGCGCGCGGCGGTTGATCGTACCGCCCGCAAACGAGGCCGAGGCGGCGGTCGTCGGCGGCTGCGAGGTGCGGGCCGCGCGCGATCTGACGTCGCTGGTGGCGCTTCTCAAGGGTGAGGGCGGCGACGTCGCTCCCGAGCGTACGACTTCGACGGAGCCTGCAAACGAGACGACGCCTGCGGCAGGTGCCGACTTGTCCGAGGTCCACGGCCAAGAAGTCCCGCGGCGCGCGCTTGAGATCGCGGCGGCGGGTGGGCACAACCTGCTCTTCGTGGGGCCACCCGGCTCGGGCAAGACGATGCTCGCGCGCCGCTTGCCCGGCATCCTGCCGCCGTTCACGTTCGAAGAGGCGCTCGAGACGTCGATGATCTACTCGATCGTCGGTCAGCTCGGCGGCGCGGCGCTCTTGCGCGAGCGGCCGTTCCGCGCGCCGCACCACACGGTGACGGCCGTGGGCCTCGTGGGCGGCGGCCCCATCGTGCGGCCCGGCGAGATCACGCTCGCGCACAACGGCGTCCTGTTCCTCGACGAGCTGCTCGAGTTCGCGCGGCCCGCGCTCGAGGCGCTGCGCCAGCCGCTCGAAGATCGCCACGTCGCGATCGTGCGCGCGCGCCGCTCGGTGACGTACCCCGCGGACTTCATGCTCGTGACGGCGCTGAACCCGTGCCCGTGTGGCCACCTCGGCAACCCGCTGCGCACGTGCACCTGCTCGCTCGCGGGCATCGCCGCCTACCGCGCGCGCCTCTCGGGCCCGCTCGTCGATCGCATCGACCTGCACGTCGAGGTCGCCGCGCTGCCGTACCAGGCGCTCGCGCGCGACGAGAGCGCCGAACCGAGCGCCGCCGTGCGCGCGCGCGTCGTCGCGGCGCGCGCCGTGCAAAACGCGCGCGAGGGCGCCGCCGCGACGTCGAACGCCCGCCTGCCCGCGGCCGCGCTGCGCGCCGTCGCCGCGCTCGACGCCGACGGCCACCGCCTGATGGAAGCCGCCGTCGCGCGGTTCGGTTTGTCGGCGCGCGCCCTCACGCGCGTGCGTCGCGTCGCCCGCACGATCGCCGACCTCGACGGCAGCGTCGCCGTGCGCGGGCGCCACGTCGCCGAGGCGCTGCAGTACCGCTTGCTCGATCGCACGCCCTGAACAAACCCAAGGAGAACCCGACATGTCGACCACGAAAGAGCTGAAGGAAAAGTTGAAGGAGAAGATGAAGGCCGTCTCGAGCGCGATCGCCGCGATCGAGAAGCAGTTCGGCAAGGGCGCGATCATGCCGCTCGACGGCGGTGACGTCGCCGAGGTCGCCGTCGTGCCCACGGGCTCGGTGGGCCTCGACCTCGCGCTCGGCACGGGCGGCCTGCCGCGCGGCCGCGTCATCGAGATCTACGGCCCCGAGTCGTCGGGCAAGACGACGCTCACGCTGCAGGCGATCGCGCAGGCGCAGCGCGCGGGCGGCGTGTGCGCCTTCATCGACGCCGAGCACGCGCTCGACGTCGCCTACGCGCGCAAGCTCGGCGTCCACACCGAGGACCTGCTGGTCTCGCAGCCCGACTACGGCGAGCAGGCGCTCGAGATCGCCGATCGCCTCGTCGCGACGGGCGCGATCGATCTCATCGTCGTCGACTCGGTCGCCGCGCTCGTGCCCAAGGCCGAGATCGAGGGCGAGATGGGCGACGCGCACATGGGCCTGCAGGCGCGCCTCATGAGCCAGGCGCTGCGCAAGCTCACGGCGGCGACGTCGCGCACGAACACGGCCATCATCTTCATCAACCAGCTTCGACAAAAAATTGGCGTCGTCTACGGCAACCCCGAGACGACGACCGGCGGCAACGCGCTCAAGTTCTACGCGAGCGTACGCCTCGACATCCGCAAGATCGGCGTCGTGAAGAACGGCGAGACCGTCGTCGGCACGAAGACGCGCGTCAAGGTCGTGAAGAACAAGATGGCGCCGCCGTTCCGCGAGGCCGAGTTCGAGATCCTCTACGGCCTGGGCACGAACTGGGCCGGCGAGATCGTCGACCTCGGCAGCGAGGCGGGCGTCATCGAGAAGTCGGGCGCGTACTACTCGTACGGCGGCGAGCGCATCGCGCAGGGCCGCGACGCCGCCTGCGCCCACGTGCAGGCGAACCCCAAGCTCGCCGAAGAGATCCGCGCCAAGCTCGTCGAGCGCCGCAAGGCCGAGAACGCGCGCGCGGGCGCGCCGGCAGCGGCCAACGACGCCGCCGCGGCGTGACCCGAGCGAGTGGGCCGATGATCAGCTGCGCGTGACGATGCGGGCGGTGCGAAGTACACTGCGCCGCCGTGATCGACATTCGCTTGCTTCGTGATACGCCCGACGTCGTCCGCGAGGGGTACGCCCGCCTCGGGGGCGGCGTCGACCTCGAGCCCGTCATCGCCGCCGACGCGCGTCTGCGCGACCTCAAGAACGAGTCGCAGACGCTGCAGGCCGAGCAGAACCGCCTCTCGAAGGAGATCGGCAGAGCCGCGCCTGGCGAGGCGCGCGAGGCGGCCAAGGCCGCGAGCGCCGCGCTCAAAGCCAAGATCGAGGCGCTCGCGGGCGACCTCACCGCCGCCGAGGCGCGCGTCGACGAGCTCTTGCTCGAGCTGCCGAACCTGCCACACGAATCGGTGCCCGTCGGCAAGGACGACTCCGAGAACAAGGTCGTGCGCGAAGAGGGCTCGAAGCGCGCGTTCGACTTCGCGCCGCAGCCGCACTGGGATCTCGGCACGAAGCTCGACATCATCGACTTCGAGCGCGGCGTGAAGGTCTCGGGCTCGCGCTTCTACATGCTCAAGGGTTGGGGCGCGCGGCTGCAGCGCGCGCTCATCACGTACATGCTCGATCTGCACACGCAGAAGCACGGCTACGTCGAGATCTACCCGCCCTACATGGTGCGCAAGGAGTGCCTCGTGGGCACGGGCAACCTGCCGAAGTTCGGCGAGAACCTCTACCACGACGCCGAAGAGGACTTCTGGTGGATCCCCACGGCCGAGGTCCCCGTGACGAACATGTACCGCGAGGAGATCCTCGACGGCGCGTCGCTGCCCATCAAGCACGTCGGCTTCACCGCCTGCTTCCGCCGCGAGCAGATGGCGGCGGGCCGCGACACGCGCGGCATCAAGCGCGGCCACCAGTTCGACAAGGTCGAGCTCGTGAAGTTCGTGCGCCCCGAAGGCTCGATGGACGAGCTGACGTCGCTGCTCTCTGACGCCGAAGACGTGCTGAAAGGCCTCGAGCTCCCTTACCGCGTCCTTCAGATGTGCACGGGCGACCTGTCGTTCTCGGCGATGGCGAAGTTCGATCTCGAGCTTTGGGCGCCGGGCTGCAACGAGTGGCTCGAGGTCAGCTCGTGCTCGAACTTCGGCGAGTTCCAAGCGCGCCGCGCGAAAATTCGTTTCAAAGACGGCCAAGAGAAAGGCGTCAAGACCCGCTTCGTTCATACGTTGAACGGCTCGGGCCTCGCGTTGCCGCGCACGCTCATCGGCATCCTCGAGACCTACCAGCGCGCCGACGGAAAGATCGACGTGCCCGCGGTGCTGCGCCCGTACCTCGGCGGTCAAACCGTCCTCGGGTGATCGCGAAAGCGACCAGAAGTCAAGACGCCGCGCGCGCCACGACAGCCGTAACCTACCGAAAACGTTGACTTCCCACCCCACCCCTCCTACAGTGGTGCGCGTTCCCGAGATGACGAAGGCCGACCTCATCGACATCGTGGCGGAGCGGACGAAGCTCCCGCGTGGCCGTGCGGAGCTGCTCGTCGGCCAGATGTTCGATTGCATGGTCGACGCGCTCAAGCAGGGCGACGGCATCGAGATCCGCGGCTTCGGCAGCTTCTCGATCCGCGAATACCGCGAATATCAGGGCCGTAATCCCCGCACGGGCGAGGCGGTTCACGTCAAGCCCAAGCGGCTCGCGTTCTTCAAGGTCGGCAAAGAGCTGCGCGACCGCGTCAACGCCGCGCACAGCGACGGCGCCGCGCCCGTCACCGGCACGGGCACGCCGTAGCGCGTCGTCTCGTCTGGCCGGGCCTGATCGGTCCAGAGACCGGCGGGCTACTATCAGATGAAGGCGCATGAACCCGCTGCACCGCAGATGGTCGCCTGCGCCCGCGCGCGCCGAGGCCGACCCGCTCGCCCCGTTGCTCGCTCCCGCGACGGCCGGTGACGCCGACGCGCTCGCGCGGATCCTGCGCGCGGCGGCGCCGGCGATGCTCGGGGTCGTGCGGATGATCCTCGGCGCCGACAACGCCGACGTGCCCGACGTCGCGCAAGAGAGCCTGCTCGCCGTCAAAGACGCGCTCCGCTCGTTCCGTCGCGAGTCGACCGTGCTGCAGTTCGCGCGGCAGGTCGCCGTGCGCACGGCGCTGTCGTCGCGGCGCGGGCGGCGCGCGCGCGATCGGCTGCTCGACCGCTACCGCGTCGACGTGGCGGCGCAACCGGCGTTCACCGACGCGACCGATCCGGCGTTGCGCGCGCGGCGCGCGGCCGCGTTCCGGCGCGTGCTCGACGATCTGCCCGACGAGCAGGCCGAGACGTTCGCGCTGCGGGTCGTGCTCGACTACAGCTTGGAAGAAGTCGCCGCGGCGACGGGCGTTCCCGTCAACACCGTGCGCAGCCGCGTCCGCCTCGCGCGCGAAAAATTGCGCGAGCGCATCGAGGCCGATCCGGCGCTGCACGACGTGCTCATGGGGGAAGCGTGACGACGGCGGATCTGCATCCCGAGGACATGCTCGACGCCGCGAGGCGCGGGACGCTCGCGGGCGCGGCGGTTTCCGATCTGCGCGCGCATCTCGATCGCTGCGCGGCTTGCCGCGTGTCGCTCACGCTGCCCGACGATCTGCGCGCCGAGGCGGCGCCGACGGCGGCGGACGCGGCGCTCCTCGCTCGCCTGGTCCAGGGCGCCCTCGCGAGCGAGGCGCCGAGCGTCGCGGCGCGAGGCCGCGGGCGCTTCATGCGGCGCGCGGCGATCGCGCTCGCGCTGTTGCTCGTCGGGGGAAGCGCGGGCGCGGCGATCTGGTCGGCGGGCGGCGCGCGCTTCGCGCGGCGGTTCTTGCCCGAGGTCGTGCCGCTGCCGCGCGAGACGCCCGCGCGCGTGGCGCCACCCGAGGTCGCGCCGAAGCCCGCGCAGGCCGTCGTCGAACCGATCGCGCCGCCGGTCGTCGCCGAAGCGCCGGCGCCGCGCCCGGCGAAGCCCCACCCGCACGCGCGTACCGTCGCGGTCGAGGCGGCGCCGACGGAAACGGCGGACGAGATCTTCGCCGACGCGAACCGCGCGCGGCGCGCCGGTGACGACGCGCGCGCGTTGCGCCGCTACGCCGAGCTCTCGCGCGCGTTCCCCGGCTCGCGGCAAGAGATGACGGCGCGGGTCATCGTCGGCGATCTGTCGCTCGGGCGCGGCGCGGCGCGCGACGCGCTCACGAGCTTCGACAGCTACCTCGCGGCGAACCCCGACGGCACGCTGGCCGAGGAGGCGCGCGTCGGGCGGGCGCGCGCGCTCGAGGAGCTCGGGCGCGCCGACGAAGAACGCGAAGCGTGGCGGCAGCTCTTGCGGCGTCACCCGGACTCGGTGCAAACCGAGCGCGCGCGGGAGCGGCTGCGCGCGCTCGGCGAGTGACGTGCCGTCGCTCGCGCTGCTCCTGCTGATCGCCGCGGCGACGTCCGCGAGCGAAGCCCCGCGCGCGAAGGAGACCGCCGTCGAGATCGCGATCGCGGCGCCTTCCCCCGACGTCGCCGAGGCCGTGCGCGACGATCTGCGCGAGCTGCTCGGTCGCGTTGGCGTCGGCGCGCGCTACCGCGACGTCGCCGGCGTCGACAGAGCCGAGGTGCTACGCCCGACCAACGAGGCGCCGTGCGCGCTCGCGTGCGTGTGGCTCGACCTCGACGTGGGCGCGCCGGGCCACGCCGTCGTCTACGTGTCGGCGACGGCGTCCGAGCAGGTCGTCATCCGCCGCATGCCGCTGCCCGCGGGCGTCGACGAGGTCGCACGCGAAGAGGTCGCGCACATCGTCGCGGGCTCGATCGAGGCGCTGCGCTCGGGCCGGCCGCTGCCCACGGCGGGCGCGGGCGACGCGCGCGTCTCGGTCCTTTCGACGGCGCCAGCCGCGCCACCGCCGCCACCTGCTCCGACGACGACGGTTCTCCTCGGGGGCGGCGCGGGCGCGTTGCTCGGCGACGCGGGTCAAACGGCGGCACCGGCGCTCGCGCTCTCGATGCTTTTCGCCGTCGATCACCGCTTTCTCTCGCCCGCGCTCTGGCTCGAAGCCGATGGTTTCGCGGGCACGATGACGAGCACGCCCGTCGGTCTCCGCTTTCGCGGCGGCGATCTCACGGTGCTCGCCGCGGTGGCGACGCCGTCCGCGCCCGTCGTCGCGCGCTTCGGCGCGGGCCTCGGCGCCGAGCTTCTGTCGATGACGCCCGTGCTGAACGACGCCACGTCAGGGGCGACGCTCGACGGCGCGCGCCTGCAGCCCGAGCTGTTCGCGCGCGCCGCCGCGCGCGTCGAGCTGCGCGCGGCCACGCGCGTCGGCGTGTTCCTCTCGGCGGCGTGCGACGCGCGCTTCGTCGTCCACCGCGACACGATCGTGCGCGACGGCGTCTCCGAGACGCTCTACGAGCCGCGCCGGTTTCGTCCGTGGATCGTCCTCGGCGTCGACGCCGTGCTCGGCGGCGCGGAGACGGCGCGATGACGCGCGCGACGCTCGTCGTCTTTGCCGCGATCGCGCTCGCCGCGTGCACCGTCGACACCCGCGTCGCGACGTTCGGCGACGGCGGCGCCGACGCGGGTCCCACCCCGGCCTTCCTCACGCTGCCCGCGGGAGCGGCGCTGCCCGACGAGGCCACCTGCGCGGCGCGCGTGCTGCGCGCGTCGTTCGAGCCGCGCCCCGCCAACGCGACGGCGAACCACCGCGTGGCGACGGGCGCCGAGCTCGCGCAGCTCACGCCGTGGAACGACGAGCTCGCGTTCGACGCGCGTGCCCTCGCGCTGCAAGCGCGCGTCACGGGCGACTTCGTCGGCACGACCGACGAGATCTTGCAGTGGGTCGCGTGCAAGTGGGGCTTCGACGTCGACCACGTGCGCGCCGAGGCCGCGGCCTCGACGGGCTGGACGCAGGGGTTTCGCGCCGATTGGTCGCCGACGCCCGACGACTGCCCCACGGGCGCCGACACGCGCAGCGACGCCGACGGCGGCGTCGAGTGCGCGACGACCTACGGCATTCTCCAAATCACGTGGCGCTACCACAAGACCGCGTGGCCCGTCTTCCGCGACAGCACGCCGTTCCATTTGGACTATGCGTTCGGGCTGCGCCGCGTCTGCATGGAGGGTTGGGATCTCAGCCAGTCCGCGCGCGCGCCGGCCGGAATTCCATACGCGGCCAACGACGAGTGGGGCTGCATGGGCGCGTATTTCAGCGGCCAATGGCACGACGCGAGCGCCGAGGGCTACATCGCGCGCGTCAAAGGCCAGCTCGCGGGGCGCTCGTGGACGCGGCCCGATTTCTGATCGCGTGATCGCTCGCGCGCCTCACGCGCCACTAGAGGGCATGACCAAGCTCTCCCCCCTGTCGATCGGTCTGGTCGCGCTCGCGAGCGCAGGTCTCTGGGCGTGTGGCGGCTCGTCGTCGCCGCCCAAGGTCGAAAACACGGGCGGCTCGACGGGCACGACGGGCGGAACCGGCGGCGTGACGACAACCGGAGGCTCGGGCGGAACGACGACGCCCGACGAGGCTGGTGGCAGCGGTGGAACCGGCGGCAGCGGCGGCTCTCCGAACCAGGGCACCGACGCCGGCGCTGGCGGCAGCGCGCCCGACGCTGGCGCGGTGGGCGGAACCGGCGGGTCCGCGAGCGGCGGCACGGGCGGAAGCGTGAGCGGTGGTCACGGCGGAGGCGCGAGCGGCGGCGCCGGCGGGTTGGCCGTCGGCGGCTCCGGCGGCGTACCTGCGACGTCCGGCAACTTCCCCGCGCGCGTCACCGCGCCCTACGTCGAGTCATGGAACGACGATTCGCTCGCGTCCCTCGCGACGTCGACGGGCCACAAGTTCTACACGCTGGCCTTCGTCATCGCGCGCGGCAACGGCTGCACGCCGTCGTGGAACGGCGACACGACGATCACGGCGGCGTCGACGACCTTCGTGAACGACGTCGCGAAGCTGCGGCAGATGGGCGGCGACATCATCATCTCGTTCGGCGGCGCCTCGGGCACCGAGCTCGGCGACGCGTGCACCACCGTCGAGGCGCTCCAGGCCGCCTACCAGACCGTCATCACGCGCTACGCGCTCAAGTGGATCGACCTCGACGTCGAGAGCGGCGCCGAATCCCACACGGCCGCGATCGATCGCCGCAACAAGGCGCTCGCCAACCTCAAGGCCGCGAACCCGGGGCTGCGCGTCTCGTACACGCTGGGCGTCGACCCCTCGGGCCTGCCGTCGGATCAGCGCAACGTCGTCGCCAACGCCAAGACCAACAGCCTCGCCGTCGACGTCGTCAACGTCATGGCGATGGACTACGGCGCGTGCAACCTCGACATGGGCAAGGCCGCCACCGACGCCGCGACCGCGACGCACGCGCAGCTGCAGAAGCTCGGCGTCGACTTCGCCGTCGGCGTCACGCCCATGACCGGCACGAACGACACCGCCTGCGAGAACTTCACGACGGCCAACGCCAAGACGCTCGTCGACTTCGCCAACGCCAACGATTGGGTCAAGCTGCTCGCGTTCTGGTCCGTCGACCGCGACGGCAACCACGACTACTTGGATCTGTTCGGCGCGTTCAAGTGAGCACGCGCCAGGTGGTTCCGGCCGGCGTGTCCATGAGCTCGATGCCGGCGTCCTGCAACGCCTTGCGGAGCTCGTCGGCGCGCGCGAAGTCCTTGGCCGCACGCGCCGCCTGACGCGCGGCGATCTGCGCCTCGACGGCGGCGGCGTCGATCTTCTTGCGCGCGCACAGCCGCGCGCGCCGCGCGAGCAGGAACTCCGACGGCGGGCGGCGCAGGATGCCGAGCGTCTCGCCGGCTTCGCCTAGATCGCGGCGCAGGCGCGCGAGCGTCCGCTTGCGCACGTCCTTGGCCGCCGCCTTCGGCTCGTCGAGCAGCTTGTTGGCGAGCACGAACGACTCGTAGAGCAGGCCGAGGCCCGCCGCCGTGTTGAAGTCGTCGTCCATCGCCTCGCGGAACGCCGCGAGCGTGCGGTCGGCGGGCGCGACGACCTCGCCGTTCAGATCGACTCCATCCGTGACGTTGGCGCCCGCTTGGTCGAGCCGCTCGAACGTCCGGTAGAAGTACTCGAGGCGCGCCTCGGCGTCGTCGAGATCGGGGAACGTCTGTCCCCCGGCGCCGTCCCCGCCGATCGTGAAGCCCACGGGGCTGCGGTAGTGCACGTTGACGAACAACAAGCGCAGCGCCTCGAGGTCGTGCGACTCGGCGACCTTGCGGATGTTGACGACGTTGCCGAGCGACTTCGACATCTTTTCGCCGCCGAAGTTCACCATGCCCGAGTGCAGCCAGTGGCGCGCGAACTGTCCCTTGCCGAACGCGCCCTCGGACTGCGCGACCTCGTTGGTGTGGTGCGGGAAGATCAGATCCGAGCCGCCGCCGTGAATGTCGAACGGCTCGCCGAGATAACGGTGCGCCATCGCCGAGCACTCGATGTGCCAGCCGGGGCGGCCCGGGCCCCACGGGCTCGGCCACTCGGGCTCGCCGGGCTTCGCGCCCTTCCACAGCGCGAAGTCGAGCGGGCTGTGCTTGAGCTCGCCCACCTCGATGCGCGCGCCCGCCTTGAGATCGTCGATGCTCTGCCCCGACAGATCGCCGTAGCCAGGAAAATTCTGGACCGCGTAATAAAGGTCGCCGCCGGCGGCGTAGGCGAGGCCCTTTTGCTCGAGCCGCTGGCCGATGTCGATCACCTCGGAGATGTGCTCGGTCGCGCGCGGCTCGTGGTCGGCGGGCGCGAGGCCGAGCGCGCGCATGTCCTCGAACATGTAGCTCGTGTAACGGTCGGCGATCTCCTGCGACGTCACGCCCTCCGCGTTCGCCTTGCGGATGATCTTGTCGTCGACGTCGGTGACGTTGCGGACGTAGGTGACCTCGAAGCCCGACGCGCGCAGGTGGCGCGCCAGCACGTCCCACGCGACGAGCATGCGCGCGTGGCCCACGTGGCACAGGTCGTAGACGGTGATGCCGCACGCGTACATCCCGACCTTGCCGGGGCGCAGCGGTTCGAAGGGCACCTTGCGCCCGAGGCGCGTGTCGTAGAGGCGAAGGGTCATCGACGAAGCTCTCTGAAGACGGCCGCGAGGTTGAAGACGCCGAACGTCGCGACGGCCAGCGCGAGCAGCAGCGTGGAGAGGTGGTCGCGCGGGCGATCGGCCTCGATGAGCAGGTACGCGTCGGGAGGGATCTGCGCCGTCGAGACGGTCTTCACGGCAGCGATCTCGGCGATGCCGAGGCGCCGCTCGGAGCCGCCGCCGGGGCGCATCGCGAGGCCGTCGTCGGTCGCCGTCACGTCGGAGAGACGCACCTTGATGGTCTCGCGCGCGTCCTGGATGCGGACCTCGCGATCCAAATCGGCCAGCGCGTCGAGCGCGGCGTCGCGCTCGTCGGCGGGGAAGGTCACGACGAACGCCCAGCGCTCGACGGCCGGGGGCGGCGTCGACGACGCGGGCTTGGCGTCGGACTCGATGATCGGCTTGTCCGTCGGCGTGACGACGCCGCCGCGCTTCACGATCTCGGCGCGCGCCTGGTCGGCATCGGGGAATCGCGCGCGCGGCAGGAACACGCGCACCTCGCCCGCGCGCGCGGCGTCGACGAACAGCAGCTCGTCGGGCGCGATCGTCACGGGATCGCCCGCGAGGTCGCGCAGCTCGACGGCGCCGCCGCGCCTGAGGGCGTCGCGCAGATCCTTGGGCGCGAAGAAGTGGCTCGCGGCGACGTGGGCCGAGAAGTACGCGCGCACGGCGTCCTCGAACGGCAGCTCGCCGAAGCGCACGAGGCGGCCCGTGAACACATCGACCTCGGCCTTGGCGCCCGGCAGCGGGCTCTCGCGGCGGTGCACGAACAGGCGGTTCCCCGTGCCCAGGATTCGGAAGAACTGGCTGAACGTCCACGAGCCCTTCGTGTCGACCTCGAGGCCGCTCTCGCGGTCGGGCGCGCCGCGCACGACGACGTAGCGGTCGTCGAGGCCCGAGATCGTGAGGCGCGGCGCGAAGGTCTCGCGCGCGTCGCCGAGCTCGAGCGGCTCGCCCGACGACAGCGCGTAGCGCACGTCGGCGCGCACGTGGATGACGAGGTAGAGCGCCAGCAGCGCCGCCGCGCCCGCGAGCACGGGGTGGCGCGCGCGGGGCGAACGGATGTGCGCGAACTCGTCGACGCCGGGGGCCGCGCCGCCGCGCGCGCTCGTGCTGTCGCGGATGTCGGTCATGGGTCGCCGAAGCGGACAGGGACCTTACCATGGAGAGCCGACGCGAGCGGCTTGCTCTGTCGCGCGCTTTCCGCCATTTTTGGGGCGTGCGCGCGCGGAACAACATCGTCGTCGTCGCGGTCGCGCTGGCGGCGGTCAGCATGGTCGCCTTCGCCGGGTGTCACCGGCGGCCGAAGACGCCCGAGGACGCGTACCGGAGGTTCACCGAGGCCGTGACGGCGCAAGACGGCCGCGCGCTCTTCGACGCGCTCGATCAAAAGACGCGCTGGGACTGGATGTCGATCCAGAAGTACCACCGCGAGGCCTACGACATCGTGCTCAGCACGTTCCCCGACGGCGAGCGCGAGCGCGAGGCCAAGCGCTTCGAGGCAGGCGCGACGGCGACGAGCGCGCGCGAGATGTTCCGCGCCCACGTCGCGGGCGGCTTGGCGGTCTACGTGCCGCTCGCCGTCGCCGACGCGCGCATCGAGACGGACCCGAGCGGCACGACGGCCGCGGCCGTGCTCGTGTCCGGCGCGCGCGTGCCGCTCGCGCGCGGCGACGACGGCTCGTGGGGCTTCGCCGGCCTCGCGAGCCAAGCCGAAGACATCAAGGTGCGCGCGTCGCACGACCTCGAGGTCGTGCGCGCGTCGGCGGCCGACTACGAGCGCGCGGCGACGCGGGCCGTGAAATGAGCCCGAAGGCGAAGCCCGACGAGACCGCGCCCCAGACGCAGCTCTCGTTCGAGGCGCGCCTCGCGCCGCCGCCGCCCCCTCCGCCCGCGCCCGTGGTTCGTGCGCGCGAGAGCGTCGTGCCACTTCCCGCACCCGCGCCCGTCGCGGAGCCGGCAGCGCCTCGCGTCTACCAAGTCGCCGATCTCCTCCGCGCCGCGCGCCAGACGCTCGAGAGCCGCTTCACCGACGTGCGCGTCGAGGGCGAGATCTCCGGCTTCAAGCGCTCGGGCAACGGCCACCTCTACTTCTGCTTGAAAGACGAAGACGCCCAGCTCGACTGCGTCGTCTACTCGCGCGAAGCGACGCGCCTCAAGTTCCGCCCCGAGGAGGGCATGGCCGTGCGCTGCCGCGGCCGCCTCACGATCTACGAGGCGCGCGGCCGCTTCCAGATGACGGTCGCCGACATGGAGCCGACGGGCGCGGGCGCGCTCGCGCTGGCGTTCGAACAGCTCAAGCAGCGGCTCGGCGCCGAGGGTCTGTTCGAGGCCGGGCGCAAGCGCGCGCTGCCGTTTCTCCCGCGGCGCGTGGGCGTCGTGACGTCGTCCACGGGCGCGGTCATCCGCGACATCGTGCGCGTCGCGCACCGCCGCTACCCCGCGCGCATCCTGCTCGCGCCCACGCCCGTGCAAGGCGACGGCGCCGCGCCCGCGATCGCGGCGGCGCTGCGCCGGCTGCAGGCCGTGCCCGACGTCGACGTCATCATCGTCGCGCGCGGCGGCGGCTCGCTGGAAGATCTCTGGGCTTTCAATGACGAGATCGTCGCGCGCGCGATCTTCGCCTGCCGCGTGCCCGTGATCTCCGCCGTGGGTCACGAGACCGACTTCACGATCGCCGACTTCGTGGCCGACCTCCGCGCGCCCACGCCGTCGGCCGCCGCCGAGCGCGCCGTGCCCGTGCTCGCCGATCTGCGCGGCGAGCTCTCCGTCCTCGCGCGTCGCGCGGGCCGCGCCGCGCGCGAGCACCTGCGCACGCGACGCCACGCGCTCGATCTCGCGCGCCACCGCCTCGGCGATCCGCGCCGCCTGCTCGATCAACGCCGGCAGGTCCTCGACGAGCACGCGGAGCGCGCGCGACGTTCGCTCGCGCGGCGGCTCGCGGCGGCGCGCGCCAACCTGCGCGCCCTCGAGACGCGCCTGCTGCGCGCGCACCCGCACCGGCGCGTGCTCGAGCAGCGCCACGCGCTCACGGCGCTGCGGCACCGCCTCGAGACGGCCGCGCGCCGCGAGCTCGCGCGCCGCCGTCACGTCGTCGAGTCGACGCGCGCGAAGCTCGACGCGCTGTCGCCGCTCAACGTGCTCGAGCGCGGCTTCTCGCTCGCGCAGCTGCCCGACGGCCGCCTGCTCACGAACGCCGCCGACGCGCGCCCCGGCGACCTGCTGCGCGTGCGCCTCCGCCGCGGCGACGTCCACGCCACGGTCCAAGCCGAAGGCACCGAAAAGAAAAAGGGCGAGACGTGATCCGCGGCGCCGTGCTCGGCGCGGACGTCAGCCGCAGCCGCTCGCCCGCGATCCACACCGCCGCCTTCCGCGCCCTCGGCGTGCGCGGCACGTACGAAGCGGTGAGCGTCGACGCCGCCTCGTTCGAGGCACGCGTCGCCGAGCTGCGCGCGCAGGGCTACCGCTATCTCAACGTCACGATCCCCCACAAGGTCGCGGCCGCCGAGCTGGCCGACGCCCGCGGGCCCGAGGTCCGCGTCTCGGGCGCCGCGAACACGCTGCTGTTCGAGCCGGCCAAGCCCGGCCGGCGCGCCCGCGTCCGCGCCGAAAACACCGACGGCGTCGGCCTCATCGCCGCCCTAGCCGATCTGGGGGTCACCGCGCGCGGCGCCCGGATCGTCATGGTGGGCGCGGGCGGCGCCGCCGCGGGCGCCGTCGAAGCCCTCTCGCGGGCGGGGGCGCGGATCACCGTGCTCGCCCGCCGGCCGGCCGCCGCCCGCGAGCTCGCCGCCCGCCTGCCCACCCGCCAGCGCGCCCGCGTCCAGCCCGGCCGCCTGACCCCGAAGACGCTCGCCGCCGCCCTCGGCGGCGCGACCGCCGTCGTCTCGGCCGTGCCGGCCGCGGCCTGGGACGACGAGCTCCTCTCGGGTTTGCGCGGGCTTGCGCGCGAAACGGCCGTCCTCGAGATGGCCTACGGCGGGGTCACGCCCCTCGCCGCAGCCGTTCGCCCGCGCGCCCCCCGCTACGCCGACGGCCTCGGCATGCTCGTCCACCAGGCCGCCCGCGCGGTCGAGCTCGCCCTCGGCCGGACGCCGCCCGTCGCCCCCCTCCTGCGCGCCGCCCGCCGAGGCTGACCACGCCGATTGGGGCGTCGGCCGGTTTGTCGCAGCTGATTGTTGACGTGCCGCTTCCGGGCCCCGCCGTCTCAATGAAGGTGAGAAAAATCGTTCAACGAACTTGGCGGCCGGGCTCGACCGATTCACACCTGTGTTACGCTTCGAACCGTGATCGATCCTGTCGATGGGCGCTTCGCCCTCCAGGTTCTTTGCAGAAAGAGATCTTAATCGTGCGAGCTGTCCGGATTGCCCCCGCCGGTCTCGGAACGTTCTTGATTGCTCTCTCGTTGCTGGCCCCGCTCGGTTGCGCCGGTGTGAAGACCGCCGGCGGCGACGGCGGGTCGGGCGGCGGCGCCGGCTTCGGCTTCGGCGGCGAAACCGGTGGAACCGGCGGCACGGGCGGCTCGACCGACATGCCGTTCGACGCCGGCGATCCCTTCGACACCGCCGTCACGAAGTGCGGAAACGGCGTGCGCGAGGCGGGCGAAGGCTGCGACGACGGCAACACCGACTCGGGCGACGGCTGTTCGTCGATGTGCAAGATCGAGGATCACTACACGTGCCCCACCGAAAACAAGCCGTGCATCCACGACGTCATCTGCGGGGACGGCCGCATCGACGGCAACGAGGCCTGCGACGACGGCAACACGCAGAGCGGTGACGGCTGCGCGATGGACTGCACGCTCGAGTGCGGCTGGGAGTGCCCGCCGGGCACGGCTTGCCGCGCGCTCAAGTGCGGCGACGGCATGAAGGCCGGCATCGAGCAGTGCGACGACGGCAACACGACCGACGGCGACGGCTGCAGCTCGACGTGCGTGCTCGAGAGCCGCCCCGTCACCGAGCCCGAGGGCTGGCTGTGCACGTCGCCGAAGATGGCGAACGGCTGCATCGGCCCCACGACGTGCGCGAAGACGACGTGCGGGAACGGGACGATCGAAGGCTCCGAGCAGTGCGACGGAACCAAGGACGCGCAGCACCCGTGCTCGCCGCTCTGTCGCCTCGAGCCCGTGTGCCCCGACGGCGGCGGCGCGTGCGTGACGGCGTGTGGTGACGGGCTGCTGTTGCCCGCGGACATCGCGGCCGGCCAAGAGTGCGACGACGGCAACACCGTGAGCGGCGACGGCTGCAGCTCGACCTGCAAGAAAGAGGTGGGCTTCACCTGCAACCCGGTGACGGTCAAGCCGGACAAGCTGGTGCTGCCCATCATCTTCCATGACTTCAAGGGCTGGAACGAAGGAGACACCGCGCACGATCACCCCGACTTCCAGCACTTTCCGGGCAACGGCAAGGGCTACGCGGGCATCGTCCAGCAGACACTCGGGCCGTTCGCCGTCGGCGGCGGCGTGCCCGTGCACGTCACGGGCTGCTTCCCGACGCCCGGCATGGGTTATCCGGCGCTGCTCACGGCCAATGGATGCGCATCGAGCGGCACGCCCGCGCCCGCCGGCCCCGCGTGGGATCCCGCCGTCGACTGGTTCGGCATGTGGTACGTCGACAACCCGACTTACAACAAGACGATCGTCCAGACGCTGACGCTGCCCCCGATCGCGGGCGGCGCCTTCCAGTTCAGCAGCGACAACACGCCGCCGGGCTTCTTCACGATCGACGGCCTGGGCTGGGGCAACGGACCCAACGCGCACAACTTCGGCTTCACGTCGGTCGTGCGCGCGTGGTTCGAGTACTCGGGCACGGCGAACCTCACGTTCTTCGGCGACGACGACGTCTGGGTGTTCATCAACAAGAAGCTGGCCGTCGACCTGGGCGGCACTCACCAGCGCTCATCGGGAAGCGTGACGCTCGACGCGACGAGCGGGCACGGCTACGTGTGCGACTTTGGCGTGCCGGGCGGCAACGCGTACCCCTCTCCTGCGTGCACGGCGACGGCGACAGGCCCAGGCGCCGGTGGTCGCGACGTCGACCTCGGCCTCAAGATCGGCAGCGTCTACGAGATCGCCGTGTTCCAAGCCGAGCGCTACACGAGCGAATCGAACTACCAGCTCACGATGAGCGGCTTCACGGGCGAAAAGAGCCAGTGCGTCGGCGCGTGCGGCGACGGCCACGTCACGCCGCCTGAAAAGTGCGACCTCGGCGCGAAGATGAACACGGGCGCCTACGGCGGCTGCAAGGCCGACTGCACGCTCGCGCCCTACTGCGGCGACGGCGTCGTGCAGAACCCGCCCGAGCAGTGCGACGGCACGCCCGGCTGCTCGAAGACCTGCAAGACCGTCAGCATCGACAACCCCGGCGGGATCTAGACGATCCCGTCGAGCAGCGCCTCGACCTGCCGCACGTAGCCGCCGCCAAACAGGTTGACGTGAACCATGAGCGGGTACAGCTGGTAGAGCGCGACGCGTGAGGCGTGGCCGTCGGCGAGCGGCCACGCCTCGGCGTAGGCGTCGAACACGCGCGCGCCGAAGCCGCCGAAGAGCCGCATCATCGCGAGATCGACCTCGCGGTGGCCGCCGTAGACGGCGGGATCGCACAGCACGGGCGCGCCGCTTTCGTCGACGAGGTGGTTGCCACTCCAAAGATCGCCGTGAAGGCGCGCTGGAGGCTCGGGCGGACCGACGAGCTCGTCGAGGGCCGTGAAGAGGCGCGCGAACCCGGCGCGCATCCGCGAGGTCGCGAGGCCCTCGTCGGCGGCGAGGCGCAGCTGCGGCTCGAGGCGGCGCTCGCGGTAGAACGCCGCCCATCCCGCGTGCGCCGCGGCCGCGTTCGGTTGCGGCAGACGGCCGATGAAGTTGTCGTGATCGAGGCCGAAGCGCGGCGCGCCGAAGCGATGCAGCGCCGCGAGCCCGCGGCCGAGCCGCTCGTCGAAGTCGCGCGCAGGAGGGCCTCCGATCACCAACGAGAGCGCGAGGAAGTCGTCGCCGACAGCGAGAACGTCGGGCACGCGCAGCGCCTTCGCCTCGGCGAGCCAGGCGAGCCCGCGCGCCTCGGCCTCGAACATCCCGCGGGGCGCGGCGTCGTTCGTCTTCACGAACACGAGACGCCCGTCGTCGAGGCTCACGGCGAAGGCGCGGTTGATGTCGCCGCCGCTCACGGCCCGCGCGCCCGTGACGCGCGCGCCGAGCGCCGTTTCGAGCGCCGTCTTCACGCCGCCCTCGATCATCGCCTCAGATCTCGTGCGCGCGGCGCAGCTCGGCAATCAAGCCGCGGCAGGCGGCCTCGCACAGGTCGAAGACGTCCTCGAAGCCGCGCGGGCCGCCGTAGTACGGATCGGGCACCTCGGCGTCGGGCGGCGCCGCCGGATCGAACGAGCGGAACAGGCGAACCTTGGCTTTGTCGGCCGCGCTGCGCGCCATCTGCAGCAGGTCCTCGCGGTTCTTTCGATCCATCGCCAGAACGTAGTCGTAGCGCGCGAAGCTCGCGCTCGTGAACTGCTGGGCCGTGCCCTCGAGCGGGATGCCGCGCGCGGCGCCCACGGCGCGGCTGCGCGCGTCGCGCAGGCCGCCCACGTGCCAATCGCCCGTGCCGGCGCTCTCGATCGCGATCTGGCCTTCGAGCTTCGCGTCGCGCACGAGGTGGCGCATGACGGCCTCGGCCGTCGGCGATCGGCAGATGTTGCCGAGGCACACGAAGCAGACCCGAACCACGTGCGCCTCGCCCGCGCTAGCTGGTCGGCGGCTCTTGGCCGCCGTTGTTGCCACCGTGACCGTGGCCGTTCGCGGCTTCGGCGTCGGCGAGCGCCTCGGGGTCGACGACGCTCGCGGCCTCTTCTTCCTCGAGCATCGCCTCGACCTCGGCGGGCGAGCCGAGGCCGCGCTTGCGCTTGCGGCGGCGCTTCGTCCCGCGGTCGTCTTTATTGTCCCGTCCGCCCTCGCGCTCCTCGCGCCCGCCCGCCATCTCCGACTTCTCGATGGGCGTCTTGTCGTTGGGCGAGCGGATCTCGAAGTCTTCGATGTGGAACGAGCCGCGCGCCTTGACGACGATGCGCTTCTGCAGCCGCTTCTCGATGTCGTCGAGGAACGGCCGGTCGGTCGACGCCAGCACGTTGGCGACCTCGGGGTGCACCTCGATGAGGATCGTGTCGCCCTCGACGAGATCGCCCTGCCGCCGCAGCTCGCGGAACAGCTCGTAACAGACGGTGCGACGCGACTTCGTGTAGCCCTTGCCCTCGCAGGCCGTGCACGGCTCGGTGAGGTTATGCAGCAGCGACTCGCGCGTGCGCTTGCGCGTCATCTCGATGAGGCCCAGCTCCGAGATGCGCGTCACCGCCGCCTTGGCGCGGTCCTTCTTGAGGTGGTCGTTGAACGCCCGCGTGACCTTCTCGCGGTTGTGCGGGCGATCCATGTCGATGAAGTCGACGACGATCATGCCGCCGATCGAACGAATGCGGAGCTGCTCGGCGACCTCGCGCGCGGCCTCCATGTTCGTCTTCGTGATCGTGTCTTCGAGGCTGGACTTGCCGACGAAGCGCCCCGTGTTGACGTCGATGGCGGTCAGGGCCTCCATCTCGTCGACGATGAGGTAGCCGCCCGACTTGAGCCACACCTTGCGCTCGAGCGCGCGGTCGATCTCGATCTCGATGCCGAAGCCGTCGAAGATCGGCTCCTGGCTCGTGTAGAGCTCGATGTTGCCGCCGAAGTCGGGCATGAACGCCGCGATGAACTTCTTGACGCGGTCGTATTCGGCGCGCGAGTCGATGATGAGCTTCTCGACGTCGGCCGTGAACAGGTCGCGCACCGAGCGGAGCAGGAGGTCGAGGTCGTTGTAGATGAGCGAGGGGCAGCGGCCGCCTTCGGCGCGCCGCACGACCTCGTTCCACAACTTCATGAGGAACTCCATGTCGCTCTTGAGCTCGCGCTCCGAGACGTTCTCGGCGACCGTTCGGACGATGAAGCCCGAGCCCGGCGGCCGCACGGACTCGACGATCTCGCGCAGGCGGCGGCGCTCCTTGTCGGAGGCGATGCGGCGCGAGATGCCGATGTGATCGACCGTCGGCATGAACACGAGGTGGCGCCCCGGCAGCGAGATGTAGCGCGTCGTGCGCGCCCCCTTCGTGCTGATGGGCTCCTTCGTGACCTGGACGATGACCTCCTGGCCTTCTTTGAGGAGGTCCTCGATCCGTGCGCCCCCGCCGGCGCGCTGCTTGTCGCGCTCCTCTTCTTCGTCTTCGCGATCTTCGTTCCGGTTGGACTCGCCCGCGAGCAACCCCTTGAGGTCGTCGGGTGTGCCCCGGACGTCGGAGACGTGCAGGTAGGCGCTCTTCTCGAGGCCAATGTTGACGAATGCGGCTTGCATCCCCGGCAAGACCCGCTCGACGCGGCCCTTGTAGATGTTTCCGGCGATGCCTCGCTCGCGCTTGCGCTCGATGTAGAGCTCGCCGAGGAATCCATCTTCGACGAGCGCGACCCGGGTCTCCGGGCCATCGGCATTGATGACCAACAGGCTATGCGGCATGGACACGCGCTTCGGAGGGCGACAAAAATTTACGTGGCGACGGCTCGCACGCTGACGGGAATGTCAGGGTCCATCGCGAAGATGTTGTGAGGGTGATGGGTCTCGTACCACGGAAACGCGCGCAACTCAACGACATCGGCGTGCGAGCCCTCGGTCGGCACACACCTTGCTGATGAACTGGGCCAGAAGTCTCTCGCGGCACCTCTTCCAAACTTAAGGCCGCGGGTTGCTTCCACTCCTCCCCTCACACCGGCTTCGGCCGGTGTGACCTAGATCGACGCCCCGGCGCCCTACCTTTTTGCCGAGGCGTGCTCATAAAGGGTTCGCGCTCTCTCTAGCCTGACTTCTCTTCGCTTTCGCAGCCCTAGTTAGTTCTTGGCGACCCTCGCGGGAATCTCCCGCGGGGGTCGTGTCGTATCGGGCCTCAACGGAGCCGCTCAGCGGATGTGGACGGCGTAGACGTAGACCCAGGCGCCCACGAACAGCAGGGCGTCGATGCGGTCCAGCATGCCGCCGTGGCCGGGCAAGAGCTTGCCCGAGTCCTTCACGCCCGCGGCGCGCTTGATCATCGATTCCACCAGGTCGCCGATGGGGCCGACGACGGCGCCCGGCACGGCGACCCAGATGCAGTCGGCGATCGAGAGCGACCGGGCGAAGAAGGCGAAGCGCAACGCCAGCAGCACGAGGAGCCCGCCCACGAGGCCGCCCACGGCGCCCTCGACCGTCTTGCCGGGCGAGATCGCCGGGTAGAGCTTGTGCTTGCCGAGGAAGCGACCCGCGAAGTACGCGCCCGTGTCGTTCGCGAAGGTGACGACGATCGTCGCCGCGACCCAGACCGAGCCGTCGGTCGCGTCGCGGTGAATGAGCGCGAGCGGCACGGGCAAGATGCCGAGGTAGAGGACGCCGAAGCCCGCGAACCCGAGGCGCGCGCCCGCGCCCGAGATCTCACCGGGCGAAAAGAGCACGAGCGCCGACACGGCGACGACGGCCGTGAGCAGCCAGATCATCGCGAGCTCGGGCCGCAGGTACAGCCCCGCGACGAGCCCGACGCCGATGACGACGACGCCCGCGCGCACGCGCACAGGCGCCTTCGCCAGCGTGATGCCCGTGTACTCGGTGAGCGCGAGCGCCGCGATGACGAGCACGAGCGCGCCGAAGCCGAGCGGCTCGCGCCAAAAGACGAGCGCGAAGGTGAGCGGAAGCGCGACGATCCCGGTGAGGACGCGCAGCGCGAGGTTCGACATTAGCGGTCGCGCCTCCGGCGCGAGGGGTGGCAGGGTGGGCTGTCCGTCCGCGTACGGGACATGGCGCCCGGCGACATGTCCCGAGCCACCTTAGCCGACGCTGCGGATTTGTTCGCGCGTGCGGCCGAAGCGGCGCTCGCGGCGGCGGTAGGAGTCGAGCGCCTGGTAGAGCTCGTCCTTGCCGAAGTCCGGCCAGTACGTCTCCGTGAAGTAGAGCTCGGCGTAGGCCGACTCCCAAAGCAGGAAGTTCGAGAGCCGCTCTTCACCCGACGTGCGCACGAGCAGGTCGAGCTGCGGCAAGCCGCCCGTCTGCAGCGCGTCGCCGATCTTCTCCTCCGTGATGTCGCCGGGCTGCAGCTCGCCGCGCGCGACCTTCTCGGCCAGCGCGCGCGCCGCCGCGACGATCGACTCCTTGCCGCCGTACGACAGCGCCAGGCACAGCGTCATGCCCGTGTTGCCCGCCGACTCGGCCATGAGGGCGTCGAGCGGCTCCTTGACGAACGAAGGCAACCGCTCGATGTCGCCGATGGCGACGAGGCGGATGCGGTTCTCCATGATCTCGTCGTGCTCGTCGATGACGTAGTCGCGCAGGAGCTGCATGAGCGTCGCGACCTCCTCGGGCGGACGGTCCCAGTTCTGCGCCGAGAACGCGTAGAGCGTGAGCGCCGGCAGGCCGATCTCACGCGCCGCGCGCACGACCTCGCGCACGGCGACGGCGCCGCGGCGGTGTCCCTCGACGCGCGGAAGACCACGGCGCTGCGCCCAGCGGCCGTTGCCGTCCATGATGATCGCGACGTGGCGAGGGAGCTGGGTCGAGTCTAAGAGCATCCGGCGGGTTCCCCGGTACCATACCAAGGAAGCCTTGTCGATGGGGGGACCACCGACTAACCTCATTCGAATGAAGAGCGCCGAGGACGTCGAGAGCTACCTCCTGCGCGCCGCCCTCCCCTACGAGACCATCGACGCCGGCATCTGGCTGGTGTCGGTCAGCGGGGGTCGCCTCGCCGTTTCCATCGCGGGACCAGTCGTCGCCTTCCGGCTCAAGGTGCTCGACGTCCCGACGAAGGGACGTGAAGAGCTGTTCCGGACGTTGCTGCAGCTCAACACGACCGAGATGGTGCACGGCGCGTTCGGCCTCGAGGGCGACGCCGTCGTGATCGTCCACGCGCTCGAGCTCGAGAACCTGGACTTCAACGAGTTCCAAGCCGTGCTCGACGACATGTCGATGGCCATCTCGAAGCACCACCCCAACCTCTCGCGTTACGTCGAAGCGCGCTGACACCAGGAAAACCCCATGGGAATCTTCTCGAGACTCGGCACCCTCATCAAGTCGAACCTGAACGACCTGATCAGCAAGGCGGAAGACCCGCAGAAGATGCTGAACCAGATCGTCGTCGAGATGCAGAACCAGCTCGTCGAAGCGAAGAAGCAGGTGGCCGTCTCGATCGCCGACGAGAAGCGCCTCAAGAAGAACTGGGACGAGCAGGTCGAGCTGTCGAAGGAGTGGGAGCGCAAGGCCATGCTCGCCGTGCGCAGCGGGGACGACGGGCTCGCCAAGGAGGCGCTCGTACGCAAGAGCGAGCACGACAAGCAGACGCTGGAGTTCGAGAAGCAGTGGGGCCTGCAGAAGGAGGCCGTCGAGAAGCTCAAAGAGCAGCTGCGCACGCTCAACGACAAGATCGAAGAGGCCAAGCGCAAGAAGAACATCCTCATCGCGCGGCAGAAGCGCGCCGAGGCGCAGAAGGCCATCCAGGACACGATGCGCGGCCTCAGCGACAACAGCGCCTTCGACACGTTCGAGCGCATGAGCCAGAAGGTCGACCAGATCGAGGCCGAGAGCGAGGCGTCGGCCGAGCTGGGCGGCGAGCTCGCGGGCGACACGCTGCAGTCGAAGTTCAAGAAGCTCGAGGCGGCGTCGGGCGGCGGCGGCGATCTCGCGCTCGCCGAGCTCAAGGCGAAGATGGGCCTCGGGCCCATGCCCGATGCGCGGCCCGCGCTGCCCGCCGGTGAAGACGCCGCCAAGGGATCGAGCGGGAAGAGCTAGCGCCGCTCATGCCCAACGGCGCAGCCCCCGAAGGCGCCACGGACATCTGGCTGCTCGCCGCGAAGCGCACGCCGTTCGGCGGCTTCGGCGGCACGCTGCGCGACCTCAAGGCGACCGACCTCGGCGTCGTCGCCGCCAAGGCCGCGATCGCGCAGGCGGGGTTGCCGGCCGAGAAGATCGACCAGGTCATCTTCGGCAACGTCCTGCAGACGACGCCCGAGGACGTCTACTGCGCGCGCCACATCGGCCTGCGCGCCGGCGTGCCGATCGATCGCCCGGCGCTCACGGTGAACCGGCTGTGCGGCTCGGGCTTTCAGGCCGTGATCTCGGCGGCCATGGAGATCCGCCACGGCGAGGCCGAGGTGGCGCTCGTCGGCGGCACGGAATCGATGAGCCAGGCGCCGCACGCGCTGCGCGGCGTGCGCTGGGGCGCGGCCTTCGGCAAGGCGCCGCCCGTCGAGGATCTGCTGTGGACGGCGCTCACCGATTCGTACGCGGGCTGCCCCATGGGCATCACGGCCGAGAATCTGGCCGAGAAGTTCGGGATCACGCGCGCCGCGTGCGACGAGCTCGCGCTGTCGTCGCAGCAGCGGTGGGCCGCGGCGCACGAGGCGGGCCGCTTTCGCGAGGAGCTCGCGCCCGTCGAAGTGAAGGTTGGCAAGACCGGCAAGGTGGGCCAGGGCGGCGCGCTCGTGTTCGACAAGGACGAGCACGCGCGCCCGCACACGTCGCTCGAGACGCTGTCGCGCCTGCCGTCGGCGTTCAAGCCCGGTGGCGTCGTCACGGCGGGCAACGCGTCGGGGATCGCCGACGGCGCGGCGGCGCTCGTCGTCGCGTCGCGCGCCGCCGCCGAGAAGGCCGGCGCGGCGCCGCTCGGCCGCCTCGTGTCGTGGGCCTTCGTCGGCGTCGAGCCGACGCTCATGGGCATCGGACCCGTGCCCGCGATCGCGAAGGCCCTCGCGCGCGCGGGCCTGACGCTGGCCGAGATCGACTTGATCGAGGTGAATGAGGCCTTCGCGCCGCAATACTTGGCCGTCGAGCGCGAGGCCGGTTTGCCGCGCGAGCGCACCAACGTCGACGGCGGCGCCATCGCGCTCGGCCACCCGCTGGGGACGTCGGGCGCGCGAATCGTCACCCACCTTCTGTACGAGCTGCGCCGACGGGGCGTGCGGCTCGGCCTCGGGGCGGCCTGCATCGGCGGCGGCCAAGGGATTGCCGTTGTGCTGGAATCGCTGCTATAAGGCCTTTTCGTCCTCGCTGCCCCCGCAGCTTCGTATCAAGGGAAACAAGGACCGATGCCACAACAGCAGACCCACACGACCGCTCGTTTCAACGGTGTGAAGATCTTCTCGGCGACGATGGCGCAGGAGCGCGAGAACCTCGGCGAGAAGGTGACCGCTTGGATCCGCGAACATCCGCAGTTCCAGATCGTCGACACCGTCGTCACGCAGTCGTCGGACGAGGCGTTTCACTGCCTCGCGATCACTCTCTTCTGGTGGGAAGATCGCGGCTAGCGCCGCGCGAAGGGGGGACTTCGTCCCCCCTTCGTGACCCCCCTTTTTTCGAGTTGGGGCCGGCGCGGCGAAGCCGCGCCTCCCGGGTGCTTGGAACCGTTCGCTTCGCTCACTCGACCTTGGTCGGCGTTGAAGGCGGGATCGGGGCGTCGGGCGTCGGGTCGACCTTGGCGGTGCGGACGATGGACTCGACGCCTTTGAGGCGGGCGAGGCTTGATGGCGCGAGGTCACTCTTGAGCTCGGTGGCTTTGGTGTAGGCGTCGCGGGCGTCGTCGAGGCGGTCGAGCTGCTCGTAGGCCATGCCGAGGTTGTTCCACATGTACGCGGTGACGGGCTCGAGCTCGACGGCCTCTTCGAGGGTAGAGGCGGCGTCCTCATATTGGTGGTCGTAGATGAGGGCGAGGCCGAGGTTGTTGCGTGCGAAGCTGTTCTTCGGGTTGAGGTCGACGGCCTTCTGAAAGGACTCGATCGCGTCCTTGCGCTTGCCGCTCTTGAGCTGAGCGCGGCCGAGGACGTTCCACGCGCTCGAGCGCTTCGGGTGCTCGTCGGTCGCGCGCTTCGCGGCCTCGAGGCCTTCGTCGATTTTGCCAGCGTCGAGGAGCGAGCGCGCTTCTTCGATCGAAGACGTGGGCTTCTCGTCGACGACCTTCGTGTCGACCTTGGGCGGATCGGTCTTCGCGATCTCGGTCGTCGGGAAGACCGGAGGCGAAGACGGCATCGGCGGCGGCGGCGTCACCGGCTTCGGCTCCTCGACGACCAACGAGGTTTTCACCTTGGGCGTCGGAGGCGGGACATCCTCGCAGGCGGCGACGGTGCCGGCGAACGCCAGCGCGAGACAATAACGGACCATGCGGCTCTTGATCGGGTTCATGGGATCTCCTTTCGCCCGATCTCGATTGCAGCGTCCGTGCCGCACGAAATCGCCGCGAAAACAGGCCCGATCGCGCGATCGCGCCGCGCGCTACATCGTTCGTAGACCCGTCTCTACGAATCAGCCCGCAAGAAGCAGCACGCCGGTGAACATGTGAATCCGCGGACGGCCGCACGCGGGGCCGATCTCGAAGCTGCTCTCGATGCCGACGACGGGCAGGTCACCGAAGCGGCGTTGGATGAGCACGGGATCGAGCCCGGGCTGGCCGTAGAGCGCGCTGCCGCGGCCCGCGCAGTTGAAGTAGACGCCGAAGCGCGCCGGGTGATCCGTGCGCGCGTCGGCTTGTTCTTCCAGCATCGCCTTCATGTCGTCGCGCGCGCCGATCGCGTCGCGCACCGTGAAGCGGATCGTCTGCCCCGCGCGCACCGGCTCGGCGACGGCGAGCGCGGGGCGATCGCCCTCGGCGATCGCGAAGTGCCGCACGAAGTAGTCGGACCGCCCGTCGGCGCCGCGCTCGCCGATGCCCGCGAGCAAGTGCGGCGTCATCTTGCGCAGCCCCGGCCAGCTGGGGTTCGACATCGTGCGGTCGAGCGCCTCGAGCGGCGGGCGGCCTTCGATCTCGAGGATGAGGTTGCCGTCGGCCGCCGTGATCGTGAGCGGATCGCTCAGCGCCTGGCAGCCTTGGGTCATGCCGACCGTGGGCCGCAGCTCGCGCGGCAGCACGAGCGCGACGCACGCGTCGGTGCGCGCCGCGCCTTCGTAGAAGATGCGGCAGCCCGACGTGCCGCCCGACGCGCCCGCCCCCGTGAGCTGCGCGCCCGGCGCCGTCTCGGCGACGCCCGAGACGAAGTCGACCGCGTCGAGCTGCTCGGGATCGATGAGCACGGCGACCGCGACGCCGCTCTCGTCGCCGCCCGCGAGGCGCTTCACCTCGCGCCCGAGCCGCGCGCCCGCCGCCCGCGCGTCGCCGCGCACGCCGCCCACGAGGATGGGCCGCGGCAGGCGCGACGCCTGACCATCTACGGCCTCTTCGCCGAGCACGAGCACCGCGACCGCGTTGCCGTTCTCGAGCTCCTCGCCAGCCGAGAGCACGCCCGTCGCCGAGCAGCCCATGATCGACGCGCGCGGGATCGCCCGCTGAACCGCGCCCAGCACGGCGCCATACTCGTCGGCCTCGTGGTGGCTGCCCGCGAACACGATCGCGAGGTCCGCCGTCGTCACGCGCGCCGCGACCAGCGCGCGCCGCGCGGCCTCATGGCCCGCGGTCGCGCCGTCTTTCGCGATGGCCAGCCCCGCGCCCGCGGACAACATGGCCGCTCTTCTACACGATCAGCCGCCCAACGGCGATCAGCCGCCCAACGGCGATCAGCCGCCGACAAAAACGAACGGGTAGCTCGAGGCCTGCAGCCCCTGCTTCGACGCCGGGAACACCCAGCGCGACACCTGGCCGTCGATGCAGCTCGCGAGCTGCGAGCCGTCGAACGCCGGCGCGTCGACCGTGAGCGCTTGCACGTGCCCGTTGCCCGCGATCTGGAAGCTGACGATCGCCTTGCCCGTGCGCGTGTCTCCCTCGCGCGTCATGCGCTCGTAGCACGACTTCACGCCGGGGACGTACTGCCGCACCAGCTTCTGGACGTCGTTCGCGTCGGGGTGATCGGGCAGGTTGCCGCCCGTGCCCTTGAGGCTCTGCGCCACCCACGGCGCCATCGCGAGCGCGCCGCCCTGCGCGCCGAGCACGTTGTCCATGAGCGCTGCGCCGCGATCGTCCGTGATGCGAATCGCCTGCGCTCCCTGCTGCTGCAGCGTCTCCCAGCGCTTGTCGAAGGGCGACGGCCCGCCGCCCGCGTTCGCCTGCGACTTGCTGCACCCCGCGCCCCCGGCGATCGCCGCCACCACCAGCCCCATCCCGAGCATGTGCGTCATTTTCATGGGCAGAATGCTAGCACCGCGACGGTCAGGCCTTCGGGCGAAACGGCGAGGCGCGATCCGCGCGCCCCATGCGGCGCAGCACGAAGATCCACATGCCGACGGAGAGCAGCGAGACGATCGCCCACAGGTGAGCGTCGAGCCGATGGTGGAGCGCGTAGTTGTACGCCCCGTGGAACGCGAGCGGCGCGAGCAAGCACAGCGCGCGATCGCGTACGAGCGCGGCGGCATTCGTGCGATCGAACTTCGCCTTGCCCGCGTAGTAGCCCATCGCGCCGCCGAACAGCGCGTGCGCCGGGACGGAAAAGAGCGCGCGCTGCCAGATGATCGCGCCGTGCTCCAGCGCGATGCTGGACGTCGACTGCGCGTTCATGAGGTAGAGGACATTTTCCAGCGTGGCGAAGCCGAGCGACACCGCGACGCCGTAGACCACGCCGTCGAGCGGCTCGTCGAAGTCGTCCCAGTGGTAGATGGCCGCGAAGAGCACGACGGCCTTGGACATCTCTTCGATGAAGGCCGCGAGCACGAAGGACTCGAAGAGCCGCGCGCCTTCCGTGCCGCCGCCCAGCCAGTCGGCCGAGACGAAGTTGATGACCGTGAACGCGAGCCCGCGCGCCGCCGCCATCGCGTAGAGCCCGAGCCCGAACGCCATCGCGACCCGGTGCAAGGGTTCCCGCTCCCAACGGTCGCGCAGGTAGAAGAAGGTGAGCAGCGCGAGCGAGGGCGCCGCCCCAGCGACGACGGCGAGCACCCAGCCATGCATCCGATATACTGTGCCCCAACCCGACTGGGTTCGGGGGCGAAACGGTTTCGACGGAGGTCCGCGAAGTTCGTGTTGCGTGCCGAGGCGCCCGAGGCCTCGTAAAAACGGGCAAAAAAAGAACAGCGAACGATAACTCGTTTGCTCTCGCGGCCTAAAAAACCGACGAGACCGCGAACCCAGGAGGCGCCCGTGGCCTGGGGAACCGGACATCTTCTCGGGCTGGCTGATGCGTAGAGCTCTTCGACGCACCAGTGAGACACAGGAGGAGCTAAGCGTCAGGATGCCTCGCCGGTGGGCCAACCCGACGTCGAAAACCAAATCGCCGGATACGCACGTAGCGGCATAAACGGAGCACTTCCGGACCCGGGTTCGACTCCCGGCGCCTCCACCTTTTTCCTAAGCGATCATCGATGGTTGCGTTCCGCCGGTTTCTTTTGTGCCCTCCTTGTGCCCCGAGCGTGAGCTTCGGGCGCCTTCGAAGCATGAGCAGAGTCGGCTCGTTTCGCGGACTTCGCTCGTCGGGTCTTCGTTGTCTTGACGCGATCGGGGGTGGGATTCCCGGCGCCGTCCGTGCCCGACGTCGCTGCCGTCGTCGACGAGTCCAGCTCGATTCCGAAGAGCGAGGACAGATCGGCGCCCTTGATCACCTTGCGCCCCTTGGTGCCGGCAGCGAGACGCGGGACCGCTTCGGCGGCGCCTCCGACGAGCTCCGAATGATCGACGCCGCGAAGCTCGAACAGCAGCTCCGGCTTCTGTTCGAGGCGCACGCCGACGCCGTACAGCGCCGCCGCGACGTGCTTGCACATCCCGGCCCAGTCCGGGCACGAGCATTCGAACGAGATCTCTTTCGGCGTAGGGAACAAGCCCCCCGACTTGCGAGTGACCAGCTCCATGACTTGCGTGGGGACCTTGCCGCGAAGCAAGTCGACCAGCGAATCGATCTGCTTCGTACACTCCGAAGCGATCTGGGTCCAGAGCTTTGACGGCAACGAGTTGATCTTCACGTCGACCTCGTAGGTCGACGTTCCGCTCACAAGCGCCGCGATGCTGCCGACGCCGATCCGTAGGTCGATGACCGCGCCGTGCCGGACGTAGCTCCTCCCACGAGGAAGACGATTCTCGTAGTCGCGGTATGACTCGAGGTTGTCGCACCAAGCCTTGCCCCAGAAGGTGCGAACCAACTTGTTCCCCTCGATCGGACCGACGGGCGTGAGGCTCCGCTTCTGCTTGCGTGCGATCTTGTCCGCGGCGGCGCGAGCGCGTGCGCGGCGCGTCTGCACTGACACGTACTCGGGGAATTCGAAGCCGCCAGCGTACCAAGCCATGTCGTCGTCTCCCGGTGTCAGGATTCTGCGAGCGCGGTTCGGATGTCAATCGCCACCAAGCGCAAGAGCTGCTCGTCGTCGAGCTCAGTCAGCTTCACCTCGTCGGTCCCTTCGAGGATCTGTCGTGCCATGTCCTGCTTGGACTCGATCAGCGCGTCGATCTTTTCCTCCACGGTGCCTCGGCAGACGAACTTGTGGACCACGACGCCGTTCTTCTGGCCGATTCGATACGCGCGATCCGTCGCTTGGCTCTCCACGGCGGGGTTCCACCAGCGATCGAAGTGAATGACATGACGGGCGGCGGTCAGATTGAGGCCCGTGCCGCCGGCCTTCAGCGACAGGACGAAAAAGGGGGGACCGTCCTCGCGCTGAAACTGCTCCACTAGGCCCATTCGTCGCTTGACCTCGGTTTCACCGGAAAGCACGAGGCCCGGTCGTCCGAAGACCCCCGCCAGAAACTCGGCCAGCGGGCGAGTCAGCTCACGAAACTGGGTGAACACCAGGGCCTTCTCTTGCCGTGCGGCGATCTCGTCGGCGAGCTCGTTGAGCCGAGCGAACTTGCCGCTCTCTTCGGGCGCGTACGAGCCGTCACCCAGCCAATGCGACGGGTGATTGCAGATCTGTTTGAGGCGCATCAGCGACGCGAGCACCGCGCCGCGACGCTTCATGCCGTCGCTCGTGGCCAGCTTCTCCCGGAGCTCGTCCACCGCTTGTTGATAGAGAGCGACCTGCTTCTTCGTGAGGCCACAAAACGCGCGCACTTCGGTCTTGTCCGGCAGGTCGGCGATCACGCGCTTGTCGCTCTTGAGCCGTCGGAGGATGTACGGCCGGACCAGCTCGCGGAGCGGGCCGTAACCGCCGTGCGGGCGCTTCTCGGCCGCCCTCACGAATCGGCTGAACGCCTTGGCGCTGCCGAGCAGGCCCGGAGACGTAAAGTCGAACAGTGACCACAGATCCCCCAGGCGGTTCTCGACGGGCGTTCCGGTGAGCGCCAGTCGAAAGCGCGCGCGCAACGCCTTTACCGCGCGCGTCTGCTTCGCGCCCGAATTCTTGATCGCTTGAGCCTCGTCGAGAACGACGACGTTCCATGATCGCGACGTCAGCGCGGCGACCCGCTGCAAAGTCCCATAGGTCGTGATGACGACGTCCCGATCGGAGAACGTCTCCGAAGTCAGCGAAGCAACCTCAGTCCCCGGCAACTCGGAAGGATGCGCGACGAGCATGCGCAGGCTCGGAGCGAAGCGCGCGAGCTCGGCGCGCCAGTTCGCGATCAGTGATGCGGGCACGACGAGCAAGCTGGGCAAGTTCGGCTCGCTCGGCCCGTCGGCCTTCTTCTTCAGCAGCGCCAGCAACGCGATGACCTGAATGGTCTTGCCCAGACCCATGTCGTCCGCGAGGCAGCCTCCCAGCCCCAAGCTCCGAAGCCACCACAGCCAACGGAGCCCGACCTTCTGATACGGACGCAGCTCAGCATGCAGCAACGGCCCCGGATCGACGTCGGCCAGTCCCTCCGGACTTCGAAGCCCCGCCAAGGCATTCGCCAGCGATTTGCCCGCGACCACCTTCGACCAGTCCGCGACGCCAGTCGCTGGCGTGTCGCCGCTCGTCTCTCCGATCTGAGCCCCGGCGAGCAGCCGCAAACCTTCGACGATCGTCAAACCACTGCTGGCGTGAGCTGCTTCGAACGTGGACCAGCGATCGAGCACCTGGCGCAGCCGTTCCCGATCGACCTCGACCCACCGGCCGCGCACCAGCGCCAAACCATCGGTGCCGTCGAGGATCGCGCGCAGCTCGCGGTTGGTGAGCGCCTCACCTTCGAGCATCACGTCGACGGAGAAGTCGAGGATCGCGTCAGCGCCGACGCCCTTGCCGGGGGCTTTCCCCACCGTCACTTGCACCTCGGGGCGCGGCGGTCGCTTCGCGCGCCAGGCCGCGGGCATGCGCACGAGCACCCCGGCGGCCTCGATGACGGGGACTTCGGCGAGAAACCGATGCGCCTCCGCGGGCGTCCAGGCGAGCGTTTCGAACACGGCCCCGCCGTCGACGAGATCCTTCGCGACGGAGCTCGTCCGCGCGGCGCGCTGTACCGGCTCGAGCAAGGCCAACAGCGCCGACTTGTTGCGGGCGCCGGCGTATTCGCACAGCGCTTGGGCCAACGGCAGATGCTGAGCCTTCGCACGATCCGAGAGGCGGGTCGTGTAGGTCGCGACGAACGCGAAGGGCGCGGCTGGATCGTTCTTGTTTTCGGCGAGATGGAAGCACACGCGGCCGACCACGCTCCACGCCGGGCTCGCCTGCCGCAGGAAGGCCTCGACCGTGCCGGCCCACGCCGAGAGGTCATCACGAACGGCTGCGGCCATCCGCGCGCACAGGTCCCTGAGCGCTGCCGGCGTCAGATACTCGCCGCCCCTCATCGGCGGGGCCGAGGCGGCCAGCGCCTCCAGCTCGTCCGGCGGCACCTCGACCTCGACCTTCTCTCGAAGCGCCTCGAGCTCCTCGGTGGCGCACAGTCGCACCACGAACGCCCGGCCCACGTCGCGCCAGAAGCTCAGCGCTGCGGGCAGAACGGTCTCCGGCTGTGAGGCGCCCAACCGGAACACGCCATGACCGTCTCCGCGCTCGAAGTGCTTCGCGATGTCTCCGAACAGCGGCACGACCTCGGCGTCCTGTCGCATCTCGATGTGAAGGCGCCCCTGTGGGGACAACGCCATCGACAACCCCTGGAACGGATCGCCTCCGTCGACTGCGGCCGGCTCCATCAGCCGCCTTTCAGCGGTCCAACCCAGGCTTGGACCGGCTCCCGCGGCGCCTCTCGAGCTGCTTTCGCGTCTTCTCTATCGCCTGGACGAGCAATTGCTCATTGGGGAGGGCGGTCCGATATTCGGCGGCGAGGACCTTGTTCGGAAGTCCTTCGAGCGCGTACTTGGCCACCGCGTGATCCTTCTCGGCGCACAAGATGAGCCCGATCGGCGGGTTCTCGCCCGGGAGCGTCCAGTGTTCACGAGCGTAGTTGAGGTAGAGGTGCATCTGGCCCGCGTCGGCGTGCGTGAGCTTGTCGAGCTTGAGGTCGATGATGATCAGGCAGCGCAGCCTACGGTGGAAGAAGAGGAGATCGATCCGGTACCATTCGTCGCCGACTCGAAGCCGCCGCTGGCGACCCACGAACGTGAAGTCGCTCCCCAGCTCCAAGAGGAAGGCCTCGAGCTTCGTGATGAGCGCGGCTTCCAGATCGCTCTCGGAGTATTCGTCCTTGAGCGCGAGGAACTCGAGCAGGTACGGATCCTTGATCTCCTCTTCGGGCGTCAGCACATCGCCAGGAGAGGCGACCGCACGGCGAAGCATCGCCGCCTTGTTCTTCGAAAGGATCGTGCGTTCGTAGAACTGGCTGCCGATCTGGCGATCGAGTTGCCGGATCGTCCAGCCACCTCGAAGCGCCTCCGTCTCGTAGAACCTCCTCGCCTCGGGATTGCGCACGGCGAGCAGCCGAACGTACTGCGACCAAGGCAGCGGCAGGTGGTTGGCGACCTCCGCCACGTCATCGTGTCTGGCCAATTGTCCAGACGGCGTCTGGACTTTCTTCGGTCGCTCCGCGACCGGCGATTCTCCAGACGCTGTCTGGACTATCTCGCGGTACGCAAAATAGAAGGCGCGCATCTGAAACAGATTCGCGCGCCCGAATCCTCTGCCGAAGCGGGCCTGAAGGTCTCTTGAGAGCCGAAGGATGAGCTCGTCCCCGTAGCCGGCCTTCGCCGCCCCGCGCTGCTCCTGCTCGACGATACGGCGGCCGATGGCCCAATACGTCGCCGTCATGATCGCATTCACGGACCGGACCGCCCCGCGACGAGCGGCATCGACCAGACCCACGACGTCGGCGAGCACGGGCCCGTAGTCGCCCGCTGGTGATCGAACGAGACTCGTCTTCTTACGTCTCACGCCGCCAGAGAGTGCCGCGCACGTGTGCCATCGGCAAGTACCCGAACCAGTCGTGTCAGCCCGAAATTTTGTGCCCTCCTTGTGCCCCGACTCTGCACCGAAGGGCGGAACCAGACGGGAGGGCGCGGGATCGAACGGGAGCGACTTGTCCAAACGATTCTGTGGGTTTGGTGGGTAAGTCCGCGTCGTCTCTCGTTTCTGTTCAGACCGATCGCAAAGGTTCGACTCCCGGCGCCTCCACTATCTTTTCACGTACTTAGGCTAGGTTTTTGGCGCTGTCGCCCAGCTGTCGCCCAGGCAGCTTCTCGGAGATCCGGTCGAGCCCATCGAGCAGCTTGACCGCGTGACGAGGTACTTCCGGGCTGAGATGCGAGTACCGATTCGTCATCTCGATCGTGGCGTGACCGAGTAGTTCCTGGACCGCCTTCATCGCCGCTCCTCGCATCACGAGATGAGAAGCGAACGTGTGACGGAGGACGTGCCAGCCGATCTCTCGGAGGCCCGACCTCTTGCACGCTCGCCAGAGCGGATGCTTGCACTCGTGCTTCGTGAACATCCGCCCTCCGCCGTGCAGAACACGAGCGGACCTCGGAGGTGTCTCTCGGCCTTGAGAGCCGCGAGCACCTCGTCGCCGAGTGGCACCTCCCTCCCCTTCCCGCTCTTCGGCACGCCGATCACGCCGCGAACGGCTGAGCGACGGACACGAAGGAGCCCCGCGACCAGGTCGATGTCCTGCCACTGCAGAGCGATGAGCTCGCCCTGACGGAGGCCGGTCTTCATGGCCGTGACGACCATGCAGCGCCAACCGGGGTCGACCGCCGCGAGGAGCCGTCCCGCTTCCTCGTAGCCGAGGAAGTCGAAGTCGGGACGCGGCACCTTGAGCCATTCGATCTCGGGCACGGCTGCGATGAGCCCACGCTTCTTCGCCACGACGAGCAGGCGACGGAGCATGGTCAGGTGGTTGTTCACGCTCTTGGGCTTGAGCTTCGCCGTCTTCCGAGCAGCGTAGTCCCGGATCTCGGCGTACCCGATCTGATCCAGCCTGCGCCCTTGGAAGGCCGGCGTGAGGTGAGCGCGGAAGGCGGACTCTTTCGAGTCCATTTCGCTCGGCTTGTTCTTGGCTCGGCAGATGTCCATGAAGAGCGGCACGAACTCTTCGAACTTCGGGACCTCCTTCGTCTCGGCCGGCTTCACCGGCTCGCCGCGGAGGAGGCGCTCGATGTGCGCCCTCTCCGCGGCTTCCGCCGCCAGCTTCGTGTTAGGTAATGGCGTGCCTTCGATTCGCGGGCGGGTGCCGTCGGGCAGACGGATCCGCTTGCGATACCTCCAGCCGCCGCTTCTTCGGTCGCGGTATGCGGGCATGTTGCTCCTGCTTTGCACCGCGCCGACTTGCACGAGGCCGACTCTCTGCCGCCACCCAACCTGTCCTGTTTCTCGACGCCGAGTGGCGTCCGCTGCGCATCGACTCGTGGCAGGACGCGATCGCCGACTTCTTCCTCGGGAAGGTCGAGGTCGTCGAGTACAGCCGCGACCGCATGATCACGGGCGTCGATCGGACCTTTCCGTTGCCCTCGGTCGTGCGCGTCCTCCGCCGCTTCAAGCGCGAGCGAATTCGCATTCGCTTCTCGCGTCTGAACATCTACGCGCGCGACGGATTCACCTGCCAGTATTGCGCGAGTCGCTTCGTGACCGAGGATCTGACCTTCGATCACGTCCTGCCCCGCTCGCGCGGCGGCGCGACGAGCTGGGAGAATATCGTCACTTGCTGCATCGCCTGCAACTCGGCGAAGGCCGACCGCACGCCCGAGGAGGCCCGCATGAAGCTTCGGCGTCGGCCCCGTCGGCCGACGTTCCTGCCGTCGATCACCGTGAGGATGGGCGGCGATGTGCCGGCGGAATGGCGGCCGTACTGGAGCGGGGAGCTCCAGTCGTGAGGCGACTGACGACGCGACCCGGACGAGCGCGCACATATCATATCTGATATACTGTGCCTCGTGACCTCGGCGGACATCATCCGCGCCCTCAAGCGCGATGGCTGGGCCGAGGCTCGAGTGAAAGACCAAGCCCGGCATCGTCACGGTTCCACACCCGAAGAAGGACATTCCCGTGGGGACCCTCGCGAGCATCGAGCGTCAAGCCGGAATCAAACTGAGGTAGCCACATGCAGTACTCGGCTCTAGTGACGAAGGAAGGCAAGCAGACGCTGGCGGAGTTCCCCGATTGCCCGGGATGTCAGACGTTCGCTGATCCTGGCGAAGACATCGCCGAACGCGCCGAGGAGGCTCTCGCCGGATGGCTGGAAGCTCACCTCGCCTCTGGACAAGCGCCGCCCGAACCGAAGAAGCATCGATCGAAGGGTCGAGAACGCACGATCGATGTCCCGGTTCCGGCGAAGCTGGCGGTCAAGCTGGCGCTCCGATGGGCACGCAAGCGAGCTGGCCTCACGCAGGCAGAGTTGGCGAAGCGTGCCGGACTGAGCCAGCCTGCCGTCGCGCGCTTGGAGGACCCGGACTACAACCCGACGCTCGACATGCTAGAGCGAGTCGCTACTGCGCTAGGTACACGCCTCGAGGTCGACCTGAAGGCAGCCTGAAGTCGCTGCCCACCACTTGCCCAACCAGAGTCACCCTTCCCAAGCTCGATCCAACCAAACCTCACGAAAGCTGCGGCAAGCGCGCGGGAGAGTCTTTCCCTCCAACTCGATCCGGACCGGCTTCATCGCCGGCGGAGTCAGGCCACTCGCTTTCCCACACGCGGCGGGAACGACTGACCGATCGCGACGCAGTAGCGCTGCAAGGTCGACAGCTTTACATCGGCGCCGGCCTCGAGTTTGCTGACCACTGACGCGGCAGTGCCCATGCGCGCAGCGACCAAACGTCTGGCTGAGGCCCGCGTTCGCGCGACGCGAGAAGGATTGGCGCACGGTTGAGCAAATCGATTTACGCCCGACCGCAAGACGCACGAGCTCGGGGGCGCTGCAGGTCGGTCGCCAGCTTGATCCGTTGGGCTTCACGCCCGAGATGCGTTCGTCTCCGCGTGCTTTCGCCTGGAACGCCGCGCGACGCGCGCGAGCGCGGCGAGCGCCGCGAGGAAGCTCCAGCGGGAACCGGTACCTCCGGTAGGAGCGAGCGAGCAGCCGCCGCTCGAGCTCTTCGACGAAGGCGGCGTCATCGCGTTCCCGCCCGAGCCCGAGCCGCCCGAGCCCGATGACGACGTCGCCCCGCCGGACCCCGACGATGTGGTGCCGGCGTCCGAGGAGGTCGTCGTCCCGCCGGCGCCGCCGCTCGACGAGCCCGTCGAAGCGTCGACCGGCGCGCCTCCACTTCCGGACGCGCCTCCACCACCCGACACGCCTCCGCTCCCCGACCCACCACCGTCGACGCCCGAATCGACCGATGCCTCCGCGCCGCCGTCAACCGGCGTCGTCGCGATGCCGGTGGCGCCCCAGAAGACGAGGATCGCGCCGTTGGTCTTGGTGATCGTCACTCCCGTGAGGACGGCAGGCGCAGGGCTCGGGGTGATCTGTATGCCTTCGATGGTGTGGGCCGTCGGCTCCAGATCCTTGTTGTTGGTGTCCCACTTGCCGGTGTTCGTGACGATGTAGAAATGGGGAGGACCGTTCATCTGCACGCCTGCGCCGCTGTCGGGTAAGTTCGTAATGGTCGTCGTCGTGCTGGGTGCGCCCCCGGCGTAGGAGAGCGTGACGGTGAAGCTCGCCTGACCGTCGCCCGACGCCAGGATCAAGTAGAGCGCGCTGTACGTCGCCGGCGGGACGGGAAATTGGAACGTCTGCGCGCCCGCCGTGGCCGAGGCCGGCAGTTGTTTTGTCTGAGGGCTCGTGGCGGGCGCGGCGTTCGAAAAGTGCAGCTGAAAGGCTGGCAGGTCCCCCGTCGCGGGGAAAAAGCCGTCGTCGGGTAGCCCAACGCCCTTCGAGGTCGGGTTCAACATCATTTGCACCGCGGCGGTCGCATAGCCGGTCTGGCCGCCGCTGTAGATGCCTTGTTTGCTGCCAAACGTGACGACCTTGCCTCCCGTGAATGTGGTCACGGCGCGGCCATCGAGGATCGAATCGACCGGAATTTGCACGACGTATTGCGCGCGGGCGCTCGAGGCGCACGCGAGGATCAGGGCCGCGATCGACGACGCCAGGACCAGTCTCGTGTTCTTGTTCATGATTCTCGCCTCGTCACGAGTGGGGGGCCTGCACCATACGGGATGAGCGCCGCTCGTTGCGGCATCTCCGCGCGCGCCTCTGCAACAAGGGCGACATCGCAATGGGGACGTCGAGCCTCGCAACGGCGGATGAGCCGCTTACGCGTTGCCAAGAAGACGGCCGTGGCGTGTTCTCGTGACGAGGTGGTGGTCTGCCTCGAGCTTCCGTCGCCGAGCCACTGAGGCGACGACAACCAGGGAGAGCCGTGACGAAACGAGCGCGTGGAACGACGAATGTGAACGAGGCGGGCGCTTGTGTGCTGGGCGTGGTGTGGCTCGCCTGCGGCGGAGGCGTCGTCGGTTGTGGGGCGCCCGAACCTGGTGACGTCGGCGCCGAACCCTCGGCCACCCTCAGCGAGCTCGTCTACAAGGGCTCCGAAGGGCAGGCCTACGCGGACGCCTGCGACGCCGCCGGCGTTCCGCTACCCCCCGACTGGGGCACGAGCAGCATTGGTTCGTCCATCGGCGGCAGCGTGAAATGGATCGATCGGGGCGCCTACGCGGACTCCTTCATGAACGACTTGGAATTCGGCGGGCACGTCTACGTCTCGACGCCGCCAGCGCTGACGAAGCCCGGCATCTGCGTCATCAACCAGCACGCCGGCGGGACGTTCGACATCATCTGCCAAGGCGCGAACGCCGAGGCTTGCTTCTGGGAGGGGCACCAAAACCAGACTTACATCCCGCCGACGGCCGTGAAGGTGATCGACAACAACTTCGGCGCCGCCGCCGGCCAGGACATGGTCAAGATGAACGGCGTCACGATGAGCCAGGACACCCCGCTGGTCGAAGGGGTTCACTGCACGAACTGTCACGGCGGCCAGAATGCCTTCATCACGCACGTCACGGCCGCCGTCGGGCCCAAGGCGCACCCGCTGAACCTCGTGGGGCAGTCCTCTTGGATGCCCTCCAACAAGATGTATGACGCCGTCGAGGCGGCGGACACGCAAAACCCTCCTCCAGAGACCTTCGCGGGCTACCCGACGAGCACGCTGGGCTGCCTGACGTGCCACAAGGCGCAAGGGCCCGGCGGGCAATTTGCGAGCCTCGCGCAGATGAAGGCGGGGAATTACAAAGTCCTCCTTTCATCCGTCGTGAACAGGCCCGCCTCGCAGGGCGGAATGCCCCAGTCCATCGGTGAGTGCACGCCCAATTTGAACTGCGCCGCCCAAACCGATCCGTTCGTCGCCAAGATGCTGTCCGACTTCGGTGTCGAGCAGAACGACGTCAAGTACACGTTGCCGGCGAACGCGTACGAGGCGGCGCATTCCGACGCGAACTCGCCCGTCGCGCTCAACACCTACGACGTGGCCGGGTACCCCGGCTTTTACGATCAGGTCGCGAGCTGGACCGTCAACGCGCTCGACGTCAGCGAGTTCGAGCTCAGCTACAACCCGTTCACCTACAACCCGACCTCGGGGACGTGGGCGCGGCAGGGCTGGAAGAACTCCCCCAACCCGACGTCCAGCATGTGGCCCGAGACGAAGAAGCGCGTCTCGACGTGGCAGAAGCGGGATGCCGCGGGGAACCCCGACACCTACGCCATCGCGCTCACGGGGATCGACGGGAAAATCTGGGTACAAGAGCTCGGCGGCGCGCTGACCAACGCGACGGCGAGCACACCCGCTTCGGGGCTCGCTGCCGGCGCGCCTTCGGCTTACATCCGCGACGATCTATCGAACGTGATCGTCTACCGGGGGCTCGACAGCTTGATTCACGAGCTCAAGTGGGACGGCACCGTCTGGAACCACACGCTCCTGGCAAACCAGACCGACGCGGTCCTCAGCGACCCCTTGGCGTTCAACGCCAGCGGAACGAACCGCATCGTCTTCAAATGCGGGAACACGACCCTCTGCGAGCTGCGCTCGGCGCAAACCAGCCCCGACCACTGGCAGGCCTCTCACGTCACCACAGCGGCCAAGATGAAGGGGACGTTCATGCCCTCGGCCGCCACCAACCCCACGTCGCTCTACTACGTCGGCGTCGACGGGCTGCACCAACTCATCGACGTGGGCGCGGACACCTCGACGACGCCGAACTACGTCGACGTCAAGGTCTCGTCGGATGCGAACATTGCGTCGGCCCCCTCGGCGTACCTGCGCAACGACAACGCGACGGGCGTCGTCTACCTCTCGATCTCGGGGACGACCAGCAGCGTCGTCGAAGCGTCCACGACGTCTCCGACGGGCGACTGGGAGACGCACGTTCGGTACAAGGCCACCGGCACGCTGAAGCACGATCCGTTCGGGCGGCAGCTCATGTACCAGTACAACAACAGCATCCTCTTCCGCGGGCCCAACGAGGAGCTGCTCGAGATCCTCGACGGGGCGGCGCCGATCCCTGTGTACGGCAAACCGAGCCCGAAGGTCGATGCCTTCCTCTCGTGCGGCGGCCCCGTGCCCGCGCGGGTGTACTGGAACCCCATCACGGTGAACGGGAGCGCGCCCAACCGGGATCTCGGCTCGATCCAGGACAAGTTCTGCTACGTCAACTCGTTCAAGCAGTACGACGCCCGTGTGGATGGCGGCAGCGCAGTGGCCGAAGAGGTCGCGCTCGCCTACGGCACGGACTGGACGCTGGGCGGCTGGGGAAACGCGCCCAGCGGATACTCCGAGATCAGCGCGAACTGCGTGCGGTGGAATGACCTCATCGCCGGGTATTCGACGGCCCCGCTGTCTCAGCTGTGGTTCGGCCACACCAGCGACGGCCTCACCTCGAAGACGGCGGTCCCGGGAGGCAACCCCGCGACGAACGCCTGCATGATCGCCGGCATCAGCGGAAACTTCAGCCTGGCGCAGACCGGCGACATCCTGCTGCAAGGCCACGGCGGCGACAAAACGAAGCCCACCGACCTCGTGCTCAAGAACGAAACGCCGTCGGTCATCGTGGATTGCGTCGACACGAACCTCGAGTCTCGCTCCCCGGTCGTGTCGGCCGCGTCGCGCGCCAAGACCTTCACGTGGACCAACAACAACACGGGCGCCGACCCGAGAAGCTACGCCAAAGACACGGGCTTCAGCTCGACCAGCTCGATCTGCTATCTGACGGAGTGGGCCGACACCCACGCTTTCGGCTGCTCCGCGGGCGGCTGCGGCGGGTCGCAGCTCGACGGCGCGAGCGCTTGGGTCGCCGACGGCTCGCCGATCTTCAAGAACTCGTCCGGCAACGTCATCAAGGCCGGCAACTGGGTCGTGTACGGCACCGGCGCGACGAAGACCGTCACCGCCTCCTGCCAGACCATGCCTTTTTGAATCGACGTCGCCGCTGACCGCGACGAGGTCGCGCTGACGATCCCGCTCGGCGTGTCGCTGGGATTCGTGGAAGAGCGCGTTCTCCGCTGAAGAGTCGCGCAGCGCGTAGCCGCCGACGAATTCGGCCGCGGTGGTGCAGCGCACCCGCGCCCGATTCACGAGAGCCGTTTACGCAGTTAGTAGGCTCTATGCATCTGTTTACGCAACCCATGCCCCTAGGGTGCCTGCATGAACCGATGCCCCCCGAAGGCCGGAAACGGCCTGGTCTCGTTCGGACTGTTCTTGGTCGTCAGCTCATTCGCGGCGTGTGCCGCTGGCGGCGGCGGTCACATCGGTGGTGCCGGAGGTGACGGCGCCAACGCCGGCGCCGGCGGAACGGGCGCGGTGGCCGCGGGCGAAGGAGGTACGGGCGGAACGGAGGCGTCGGGCGGTTCCGGCGGATCGGTGGGCGCCGGCGGCGACACGACGACCGGGCCAGGCGGCGAGACCGGCGCCGCGGGCACGGGCGGTGCGGGCACCGACGGCGGCTCGAGCAACGACGGCGGCTCGACCGGCACGACCGACGCCGACTCGACCGGCGACGGCGCGGGTGCCAATGCGGGCTCGCAAGCCGATCCCGGCAGCGACGGCGACGGGACGTTCCCGCTGAACCCGCCGTACAACACGCCGCCCGAAGAGATGTCGCTGATGAACGGCGCCAAGGCTGGCCAGGTGCTCGGGCCGTTCGTTCACACGCAAACGGGAACGTACACGGGATGGAGCACGTGGAAGTTCACCTACTACGTGTTCGTGCCCGCCGAGTACCAACCGGGGCACGCCGCCGCGCTCATGGTTTTCAACGACGGCTACCTCTATTGCGCCGTCAACGGCAAGCTGGGCACCACCAGCCAGGACTCGCAGGTTCACTTCAACGCGCCCACCGTCATCGAGAACCTCATCGCGTCGGGCGAGATGCCGGTGACGATCGCGGTCTGCATCTTCCCAGGCACGACCGACGGGCACCAGGTCGGCGGCGGCGACAACGGGCGCAGCACGCAATACGACACGGCCAACGATCAGTACGGCAAGTTCCTGCGCGAGGAGTTCTTGCCCACGGAGATCTTGAACAAGTACACGATCGTCACCGACCCCGATGGTTGGGCCATGGGCGGCCACAGCTCGGGCGGCATCGCTTCGATCATTGCGGGCTGGTTCCACAACGATCGTTGGCACAAGGCGGTCACGGCGAGCCCGAGCTTCCCAAACAAGGGCGGCATGTTCCCGAACCTCTTCAAGACCATGGCCGCGAAGCCGCTGCGCGTGTACCACACGGCGGGCACGATGGACCTCGGCGGCTTCCGCTCAGCGAACGACAACGCGGCGATGATCCTGCAGATGATGGGCGCGCCCTACCACGATCGCTACATGCAGACGATGGACGTGCACTACCCGCCGCACGCCGCGATGGCCGATTTCCCGAACGCCCTGCGCTGGGCCTGGCGCGGCTACAAGACGCCCAAATGAAATAGCGCGCGAGGCACGCGGCGAAAATCGGTCAACGATTGTCGCCGGCTCTCCCCACTACGAGATCCGAGGACCTCGATGCCCAGGGGAAAGCTTTGTCTGGCGTTGTCCGCCGTCCTGACCCTCGCCTGCGCCGGCGTCAAGTCGGGCCCCTCCGGGACGGGTGGGACCGGGCAGACGCCCGGCGGAGCGGCCGCCGGCGCCGGCGGGAGCGGCTACAACAACCCCTTCGACGCGGCGGCGACTGACGACGCCAGCTCGCGCGCGCCGACGCCCAGCGCCGACGGACGCAACTGCGGACTGCAGTCGTTCGGTCTGCAGAACATTCCACCCGACTTGCTGGTCGTGCTCGACAAATCGATTTCGATGTCTGACCAACCCGACGGCACATCGTGCCGCCGCGTCTCGATGTGCGCGTCGAAGTGGAGCGACATGACGGACGGCATCGGCATGGTCGTCTCCCTGACCGAGGCGACGATCCGATGGGGCCTCAAGGTCTTCCCGAACGACGGCGGCTGCACGGTCGACCCGGGCGCCGCCGTCGGCGTCGCCGCCAACAACGCCGCGACGATCAAGGCTTCGATTGGCGGGATGAAGCCGGGCGGCACCACGCCCACCCGCGCGGCCATCACGACGGCCGCGACCTACCTCGCGGGGCTCACGGACCCCAACCCGAAGTTCATCTTGCTGGCGACCGACGGAATCCCCACGTGCTCGAGCGACGGGACGAACCAAGACGTCGGGGCCGCGCAGGCCATCGGCGACGTCGCGCGCGCGGGGATCCCCGTGTTCGTGTTGGGCGTGGGCGACGTCGCGACCGCCGTCGATACGCTGAACGCGATGGCCGTCAACGGCGGTCGCGCGCAGGCCGGTCCCACGAAGTACTACCCCGTCGGCAACACCGCCGACCTCGTCTCGGTGCTGACGATGATCAGCGGCCAGATCGCGTCGTGCACGTTCGGTCTCGACGAGGCGCCGCCCGTCCCCGACAACGTGGGCGTCTACGGCGACGGGACGAAGATCCCCGCCGACCCGACGCACGCGAACGGCTGGGACTATGGCGCCGACATGAAGTCGATCCAGCTCTTCGGCCCCGCCTGCGACGACGTGAGGAACCGGGTGACCAAGCAGGTGCAGGCCGTCTACGGTTGTCCCGGCTCCGTCATCCCGTGACCCGCGACGGGCACGACCAACAAGCTACTTCCACACGGGCCGAAACATGATCGCGAGGCGCGGCAGCGCGCTCGCCACTTTGGGGATCGAGTGTTGCCACGTCCGCTGGCACGCGCCGCCCATGACGAAGAGATCGCCGCGACCGAGGGCGAAGGCGATCGAGGCCCCGCCGGCCTTCGGCCTGAGCAGAAACCGACGGGGCGCGCCGAGAGACACCGTCGCGACGACGGCCCGCGGCAACCGACGCGCGACACGATCGCCGTGCCACGCGACGCTGTCGTCGCCGTTGCGGTAGTAGGCGACGCTGACGCGCGTGAACGCGGTCTCGTATCTTTCGGACAGCACCTCGCGCATCCTCTCGATCACGGCGGGCATCGGGCCGTCGTCCGGCAGGCTCGCGACGAGCCGCGGGACGGCGACCTGCCGGCCGTAGATCTCTTGGCTCTCTTCTCTCCACCCCGTTGTTCGGACGAGCTCTTCCATGAGCGCGTCCTCGCCCGTCACCCACGCGGGCAGGTGCTCGACCCACGCCGTCGCGTCGAGGTTCGTGCGCGTGAGCTGCGCCAGCTGCGCGGGCAGAGCTTCCGGTGCGCCGCGATCGAACAACGTCGGCTGCCTTGGAGAGGCGACGCGCATCTCGCGAGGCTAGCAGCCGACGGGCGGGCGTCCATGCGCGAGCGCGGCGAGCGACGAGGCGTTGGGGACGGCCGCGCCCTCGGCGTCGTTGTCGAGGTAGACGTGAACGTCGCGACCTTCGGCGGCCCAGCGACGCGCGCGGGCGGCCCAGCGCTCGAGGTTGGCGCGGCTGTAGCTGGAGGCGTACTTGCGGGTGTGGCCGTGGAGGCGCACGTAGACGAGATCCGTCGTCACCGCGTCCCACATCGGGAAGTCGGGCGCGTCGGAGAGGCAGTTGGCGACGCCCGCGTCGGCGAGACGCGCGGCCACGTCGGGCGTGAACCAGCTCGGGTCACGCAGCTCGATCGCATGACGTGTGTCTCGCCACGCGCCGAGCGCGCGCAGGAAGTCCGCGAGGCGCGCGTCGTCTCGGCGGAAGCTTGCGGGCAGCTGCCACACGACGACGGCCAGCTGGTCTCCGAGCCCCGACGCCTGATCGCGAAGGCGCCGGATCGGCTCGTCGCAGTTTGCGAGCCGGCGGTAATGGGTCACGTAACGGTGACCCTTCACGCAGAAGCGAAATGCGGGGCGCGTCTGCGCGGCCCACCTCTGGTACGTCTCGCGGGCGATTTGGGTGTAATGCGACCCATTCACCTCGACGGCGTCGAACAGCCGGCTCACGTGAGCCAAGCGTTGTTTGAGCGGAATGCCCCGCATGACGTGCTGGCTCCACGACGGGTAGCTCCAGCCGCTCGGTCCCACGAAGATCTTGCCGCGTCGCACAGGCCCTGCGAGTGCAAGGGCCACGCCCGTCCGGTCCCTTGCCCGCTTCGCGCCGAGGCCCGGCCTTCACGCCTGGCTGCCGAGCAGCTCGCTCAGCTGCTCGAGCTGCTCGGGCAGCCCGCTCGTCGCGCCCGAGGCAACGGCTTCGTCGAGGGCCTTCTTCGACGGGTAGAGGTCGTGGATGGTGAGCAGAGTCTGCCCACCCTTCTCCTCGAACGTCGCCGTCGTGACGGGGCCGCCTTCGCCGGCTTCCTCGTTGGTCCAGACGAGGCGCGAGCCGGGGACCACCTCGAGGTACTTGCCGAAGACCTCCATCGTCTTCGGCCCACCGAAGTCGAACACGAGGCGGTACCTGCCGCCGACGCGCGCGTCCATCTCGCAGGTGACCATCTTCATGGGGGCCGACTTTGGCACCCACCAGCGCTTGAACAGCTCGGGCTTGGTCCACGCCTCGAACACGAGGCGCGCCGGGCCGTTGAAGATCCGCGTGACGACGAGCTCGCGCTCGGACTTTCGCTCCACGTGGGTGTCGTTCTTCATTTGATCCGTTTCTCCTTCTGTTTCAGGTCTTCGATGACGTTGTCGAGCTCGTCGAACCGCGCGGCCCACAGCTGGCGGAAGCTCTCGATCCAGTTGGTCGCCTCTTGCAGCTGGCGCGGGCCCAGCTTGCAGGTGCGCACGCGGCCGACCTTCTCGGTCCTCACGAGGCCCGCCTGCTCCAGCACGCCGACGTGCTTCATCATCCCCGCGAGGGTCATGTCGAACTTCCCCGCGAGGTCGGTGATCGACGTGTCGGCGCGCCCGAGCTGCACGAGTACGCCGCGGCGGGTGACGTCGGCGAGCGCGGCGAACGAGGCGTCGAGCCTGGCTTCCGAATGCTTTACCATTCGGTAAAGTATTTAACACGCGCGCGGAGGCCCCGCAAGGAGCGGCTACGAAAGACTCAACGCCGCGGGTGGAAGCGGTTCCAGACGCTCAGCTGCAGCTCCTCGCCCAGGTTCGCCGCGCGTCGCCACGCGGCGTCCGCGCGAGCCGACCCGACGACGGCGCGTCCCATGCGCTCGAGCTCGAAGTCGACGGCCTCGACCGCCGCCTCCATGCGAGAGAACCGCTCCTTCGGTCGCCCGTCCATGACGACCTCCCAGCACTTGCCGCGGGCGGCGCGGCGCACGACCAGCACCTCGCACGCGCGACCTCCCCGCTGAAAGTGCAAACCGACGCCGTGGTGGCCCAGCGAGAACCACGCGTGGCTGGAGATCGCGCGGACGTCCTCGTGCGTGCGCAGCGTGAGGGGATCGAAGCTCGCGGCGCGATCCTGGATCTCGGCCAGCGTGACGGCGCCGGCCTCGAGCTCGAAGCCGGGGCGATCGAACTCGATGGCCATCCACACGCGGCGCGCCTCGTTGGCGTCGCCGCCGCGCAGGTCCAGGTCGCGCGGCGCGCCGAACAGCGACGGCAACGTGCACAGGCTCAGCTCCGTCAGATCGACGAAGTCGAGCACGAGACAATCGGCCTTGCCCGGATGCAGGCGCGTGCCGCGTCCCACGCACTGCGCGTACATCCCTTCGGAGCGCGTGGGCCGCGCCATGGCGACGCACGAGACGCCGGGATCGTCGAATCCCTCGGTCAAGACGCCCACGTTCGTGAGCACCTGGACGCGCCCTTCGCGAAAGTCGGCCAGCGCCTGCGCGCGCGCGTCGCTGGGCATCGCGCCGTGGACGATGCCCGCGGGGACGCCGAGCGCGTTCAGCGCGTGCGCCAGGTGCCGCGCGTGGTTCACCGTCACGCAAAACGCGATCGTCCGGCGATCGCGCGCCAGCTCCTGAATCGAGCGCGCGACGAGCGCGTTGCGATCTTCGATGTCGACGGCCTCGGCCAGCTGCGCCTCGTCAAAGTCGAGGCCCGCCGTCGAGAGCCGGCGCAGGTCGGCCGTGGTCGCGACGCGGTAGCCGCGCAAGGGCGCGAGGAAGCCGTCCTCGATCAGCTCGGGCAGCGTGCGCGAGTAGACGATCTCCTCGAAGACCGCGTTCAACCCCTGGCCGTCGCCACGCGACGTCGTGGCCGTGAAGCCGAGCAGCGTGCCCGTGAACGTCGGCTCGAAGACGCCGAGCTGGCGCAGCACGCGCAGGTTGTCCTCGGCGGCCGCGTGGTGGCACTCGTCGTAGACGATGAGCCCGACGTCGCGCCCGCGCAGCAAATTCGCGAGGCGCTCTTCGTGCAGCGAGCGGATCGAGCACACGAGCACGCGCGCGTCCGGCGCCGCGCGCGAGGCGCCGCGCTCGATGGCGACGACGCCCTCGCCGCCCATCGCGCGTTGCAGCTTGTCGCGCGCCTGCGTCAGCAGCTCTTCGCGGTGGGCGAGCACCAGCACCTGCCGCCGCGCGAGCCCCGCGAGGTGCGAAAAGATCACCGTCTTTCCCGCCCCCGTGGGCAGGTGAACCAGCAGCCGCCGCTTGCCCGCGCGACGAGCCGCCAGCACGGCGTCGACGGCGGCGCGCTGGTAAGGACGAAGATCGCTCATGGTCTCGCTTCGGCGTTTCCGCCGAAAGATTGCGTGGTCAACGAGACCGGCGCGAGCGAGCCGCCGTGATCAGCAGCGCGAGCGAGATCGCCCCGAGGGCGATCGACGAGGAGCGGCCCCCCGCGGCGGCGCAGCCGAGCTGGGGATCGCTCACGGCGCCCGGATGCGCCGGCGTGCTCGCCGCCGAGTTCGGGTCGCTTCCAGCGACGATCTCGTCCGTGTCGATCGAGCCGTCGCCGTCGCTGTCGACCTTGTCGGTCACGAGCCGATCGAGGGCCTGGGCAAGGCCGTCGCCGTCCCCGAGCCCACGCGCGCGCAGCGCCCACCCGAACGGCGTCACGACGGTCGCGCCGATGCCCTGCTTGCCGTACTCGTGACACACCCCGCACGGAGGCGCCGTCGGAGCCCCGAGGTGACTCGCGATCTCGCGCGGAAACTCATCGCGCGCCTGAGCCCACGGCTGGCGCGCGCCCGAAACCACGAGGAGGGCGAGCCCACCGAGGATCGCCGACGACGAACGCTTCGAATGAGTCATGGGTCGCCTCACAGATAGAGATGCGCCTGGACGAGGAACGCCTTCTCGTCGAGCTCGTCGGTGCCGAACGCCATCTTCCGCCACATGAAGTCGAGGCGCACGTCGAACTGCCTCAAGCAGAACCAATCGAGGGCGGCCCATCCTCCGTAGGACGACTTCGTCGCCGGCGTTCCCGGGGTCAACGTCTCGCCCGTGAGGATGACGTGAAGGCCGCCGACGGGCTCGACGTCGCCCTGGAGCATGCTGACGAACCCCGTCGTGGCGGACGCGCCCGTCGGGCTGTCGTGCACGACGTCGGCCTCCGCGAGGATCACGAGCGCCTCGGCCGGTGAGGCGCGCGCGAAGAGGCCGTGGGCCTGGCGCCAGTTGGCGACGTCGAGGCGCACGTCTTGCGCCACGTGCGTGACCAGGCTGCTGGCGCCGACGGCGAGGCCCGGCCGAGGGACGAGCTCGACGCTGGCGCTGTAGCCCCGCTGGCGGCGTGCATCGGGGCTGATCTGGTAGTTGCCCAGGATCCCCATGAGCTCGGCGCGCAGCCGGTTCGACGAGTACGCGAACGCGACGCCGTGCTCCTGGAGATCGTTGATGTCGGTGCGCGTCTCTTGGCGCACCCAGAGCGTGTGCTCGATCGAGCGGATCCCGAACGGCAGGTTCATGCGGCCGGCGCGCACGAGGAACGTGTCCCCGTCGGGCGCGTAGCCGACCCAATGCTCGCGCGAGACGAGGTTCCCCGCGACGGCGGCGTAGGACGAATCGTTGACGACGCCCAGGCTCGCCGACGCGCGGAGCGGCCCTTGCCGGATGCCCGCGCGCAGGTCGGCCTGCATGAGGACGAGGTCGGCCTTCCAGCTCGGGCCCGGAGCGCCCGACCCCGCGGGCGCCCCCGTCACCTGCGTCCCGAGAACTGCGGCTCGAAACCCGGCGCCCAGCAGCAGCCAATCCGGTGTATCGACGTGTCCCCACAACAAGCCGGCCTTGCGCTCCTCGCCACCCTGGCCGTGGTGCATCGTGAGCTCTTCGTCGCCCTCCTCGCGCCCGTAGCGCGTGAGCAGCCCCGACCCCGACGGATCGACGTGACACGAAACGCATCCGTCGTGCCCGTGCCGAATCATCCACGGATACGCTTCGGCGCGCGAGGTCGCGGCGGCCGTGCCGAGGAACGAGATGAAAATCAAGAAGAGGCGAGCGGTCGCCCGTGATCGCATATGACTTTTCTACATCGCTTCCATCATCGCGCGCACCGCGCGCCGTCCGTGATCAGGTCGAGACACGCGGACCGTGACGCCCGCCGCACTCGACTCGATCGATCGCGCGTGCTAGGGGAGCCGTCACCATGTCCAAGACGATCATCATCTACGGTTACGGTCCCGGGATCTCGAACGCGGTCGCGGAGAGGTTCGGGGCTGAAGGGTTTTCGCTCGCGCTCGTCGCGCGCAACGCCGAGAAGCTGACGGCCGCGGTGAAGGCGTTCGAGGCGAAGGGGATTCGCGCGGCGGCTTTCCCGGCCGACGTCAGCGATCCGGCGGCGGCGCGCGCCGTCGTCGCGAAGGTTCGCGAGAAGCTCGGCCCCATCGCGGCCGTCGAGTGGAACGCGTACTCGGGCGCGGCGGGCGATCTGCTGGCGGCGGACGCGGCGGCCCTGCAGACGGCGCTGAACGTCGCCGTGACCAGCTTGCTCGCGGCGGTGCAAGAAGCGCTGCCCGATCTCAAGCAGCAGAAAGATCCCGCGGTGCTCGTCATCAACGGCGGCCTCGGCTACTTCGACGAGAACGTCGACGCCATGGCGGTGCAGTGGAAGGCGTCGGGGCTCGCCATCGCGAACGCGGCGAAGCACAAGCTCGTGGGGCTGCTCTCGAAGCAGCTCGCGAGCGACGGCGTCTACGTCGGCGAGGTCGTCGTGCTCGTGTCTGTGAAGGGCACGCCCTTCGACAACGGCACGGCGACCCTCGAGGCCTCGACCGTCGCCGCGAAGCTGTGGGACCTGTACAAGGCCCGCGGCGAAGTCTCGGCGCAGGTCAAATAGACCGCGAGACTCGGCCGCCGATCGAAGCAGCCCTGGGCGACGTCGCCGTCGTCCAGGGCTGGCGAAGCGCTACGGGTGTTGCGCGTAGTACGCCGCGTTCTGGATCGCGATCGCGTTGGCGGCGGTCGTCGTGTAGTCGGTGTCGTTCGCGAAGATGTACGAATTCTGGCAGTCGGGGACGTAGTACTTCGGGCCGACCTTGATGAGGCCGTTCGACGAATCGGCGAGCGCCTGAATCGCGTCGTCGAAGTACTGGCCCACGACCGTCGACGGATCGCTGTTGTTGGGGCACATCATGTTGCCCGGCGCGCGGCCCATCGTGAGGAGATCGATCTCCTTGGCGGTTGGGTACGTCGTCTTGATGTTGGTGAGGACCTTCTCCAGCAACCCTTGAATCGTCGGCTGATCGTGCTTCGTGTCGGGGCTGAAGCCGACGAAGAGCACGCGGTCCGGCGTGGTCTCGCCCGAGGGGCAAGGCGTGTACGTTTTGATCTGCCAGACGCCGTTCTTCGGGTCGGCCCACTTCTCGACGTACGAGTACTTCTGCAGCTTGGCCTCCCATTTCGTCGGGTCGATGCCGTCTTGCTGCAAGAACGTCTTGGTGGCGCCGCCGGGGTTCGTGCCGTTGAACCACTGGCTCGTCGTGAACAGGCCGAGCACCATCGTGCACGAGAAGGGACCGGCCGACGTGCCGGTGCCGCCCGCCCCGCCTTGCCCGACCTGGCCGCCTTGTCCCGCGTCGGCGTCGGCTTGCCCGCCGCTTCCGCCGGACGAGCTTCCGCCGGTGCCCGCGACGTCGCCGCCACTCCCGCCGGTGGACCCGGTTTCGCCGCCGCTTCCGCCCGAGGCGCTCTGGCCGCCGGAGCCGCCCGAGGCTTGGGTGGTTCCGCCTTCGCCGCCGCTCGTGCCGCCCGTCTGCGCGATGCCGCCGCTCCCGCCTTGCCCGGCTTGTCCACCTTGCCCGCCCTTCGGGACTTGGCCACTCGAACAACCAGCTGAAAGAACCAACGATAGAACCAGCTTCGACACGAGCGAGTCTGCCTTCACGCTAAACCTCCTATGTTCGCGAGACGGCCCGGGGGGGCGGCGTAAACATAGGCGTGTAAACACTCGGCGTGAGGCGACGCACACCTCGCCGATGCCACGCAAGAAGCTCAAGTAAATCCGTTAGTTGCTTGGACTTCCCAGATTCGAGGATCGGTCGGGCTAGATCGGCCGCGTCTTCAGGCGGCTCGCGTCTGCCCGGACCAGGCTCTAATTTGTACGCGCTCAGACGGGTGGAGGATCGATCTCGCGCTCGTGGTGCCGATGCCGCGCGATCGCGCGCACGAAATCGGGCAACGCCGCATCAGCGTCGCGTTTCCGTTCGAGCAGCAAGCCGGGATCGCGTTCCCCCGACGGCAACACAGCGGTCGCGCCCGTGCTCTCGACGAAGCCACACGCGTCGCCGAGCGCGAGGATCGGTTTGGCGTGACGGTAGGCGTCCGTGACGAACGCGATGGCGTGACCCAGCTTGCCGAGCGCGTCGGCCGACTCTTGGCCGCCCGGCACGGCGACGGCGTCGAACAACACCGACGGCGTCGTCTCGAACGTGACCTCCACCTCGAGCTCGCGGCCCTCGGCGGTTTTCACGACGCCGAGGCGCGGGCCCACGTAGCGCGGAACGGCCCGCGCGGCCGTGAGGCCTTCGTGCAGCCGACGTGCGGCCGCGCCGTCGACGCCGTCGGCGACGAGGATCGCGATGCGCCGCGTTCCGATGCCGCCGTCGCCGGGACGCGCGAGCAACGACAGCGCCGGGGAGCGGTCGATCTCGGCAGTGGGCGGTCGCCTCAGGGCCTTGGGCAACGCTTCGGGCATGTCGTCGAAGCCGAGCTGCGCGGCCAGCGTCATCGCGAGCTCACGGTCGACGTTGGCGAGCGTGGCGACGACGCGACGGCGCACGGCGGGCACCTGCACCTTCGTGAGCTCGAAGCGAAAGCCTCGCACGATGTGCGCCTTCTCGACGGGCGTCTGGCTGTTCCAGAACAGCGTCGCTTGGTTGTAGTGCTCGGCGAACTTCTCGGGCTTGCCGCGCAGCTTGTCGCCGTCGACGGCTTCGACGAAAGACGTGAAGCCGCGCGCGCCCGCTTGGAACGGGCAACCGCCGCCGAGCGAGCTCGGTTCGTAGGCGACGCGCCCGCGGTGGATCGCCTGGCGGTGCATGCCGTCGCGCTGGTTGTTGTGCACCTCGGCGACCGAGGCGTTGACGGGGATTTCGTGGAAGTTGGGCCCGCCGAGGCGCGAGATCTGCGTGTCGACGTACGAGTGAATGCGGCCCGCGAGCAACGGGTCGTCGGTGAAGTCGATGCCCGGCACGACGTGGGCCGTGCAAAAGGCGACCTGCTCGGTCTCGGCGAAGAAATTGTCGGGGTTGCGATTGAGCACGAGGCGACCCACGGGCGTCACGGGCACGAGCTCTTCGGGGACGAGCTTCGTCGCGTCGAGCACGTCGAAGCTGAAGCTCTCAGCCTGACGCTCCGAGAACATCTGAAAGCCGAGCTCCCACTCGGGGAACGCGCCCGCTTCGATCGCTTCCCAGAGGTCGCGCCGGTGAAAGTCGGGATCGGCGCCCGAGATCTTCACGGCCTCGTCCCAATCGAGCGAATGCGTGCCCAAGAGCGGCCGCCAATGAAATTTTACGAACGTGCTCTTGCCCGCTTCGTTGACGAGGCGAAACGTGTGCACGCCAAAGCCCTGCATCATGCGGTAGCTGCGCGGCAACGCGCGATCGGACATGACCCACATCAGCATGTGCGTCGACTCGGGCATGAGGGACACGAAGTCCCAGAACGTGTCATGCGCCGTCGCCGCTTGCGGCATCGCGAAGTGCGGCTCGGGCTTGGCCGCGTGAATGAGGTCGGGAAACTTCATCGCGTCCTGGATGAAGAACACGGGGATGTTGTTGCCGACGAGATCCCAGTTGCCCTGCTCCGTGTAGAACTTCACGGCGAAGCCACGAACGTCGCGCGCCGTGTCCGTCGAGCCACGCTCGCCCACGACCGTCGAGAAGCGCACGAACACGGGCGTGCGCTTGCCCTTCTCCGAGAATAGCGCGGCGCGCGTCACCGAACCCATCGGCTGCGTGCATTCGAAATAACCGTGCGCGCCCGACCCGCGCGCGTGGACGATGCGCTCGGGAATGCGCTCGTGATCGAAGTGGGTGATCTTCTCACGAAGGATGAAATCCTCGAGCAACGCGGGGCCGCGCAGCCCCGCTTTGAGCGAATTCTGGTTGTCGGCGACGGGGACGCCCTGGTTCGTGGTGAGCGGGCGCGCCGTCGAGTCCACGCGGACACGATCGAGGGGTTGGTTGGTCGGGTTCGCGCCCAACGCCGGAGCGCCGGACCCCACTTTGATCGACCGGCTCGTCTCGGTGAGCGTGCTTCCGGTCGAAGCAGGCTGCGCTTCGACGGAGGCTCCCACGGGCGGCGTCGCCGCGGCCCGACCGTATTCGAGCGGTTTGCCCGTGTTGTACGGCACCGCCGCGGCGAGCGCCTCGACCGCGGCCGCCTTCTCGACGAGCGCGTCGCCGCCGCCGCTGGTGCCGCGGCCGTTGCGGCGCGCGGGTCCACCCACCGTCGCGCGCGCGCTCGAGGCCGCGCTGCCATTCGATCGCTTCTGAGTTCGGCTTTCGCTCGTCGACCGTTTGTTCGCCATGTCGCCGCCGGAATCTAAGAACTCGTGTCGCGGGGGCAATGGACTTTCGTTCAACCGGATCTGGCGAAGTCGGGACTGGCGCCGCGACGTTGCCATGTCCAGTTTGTCGACGAACGCGATCATGGTGAGCGATTGGTTCGCTTTCTCGTGTGCGCAGCGAGATCAGGAGGTCGTGATGCGACGAAAGACTGTTTCTGGGTGGGCGCTCGGCGTCGGGCTCGTGGGCCTTCTGATGGGTGGCTGCGGTGGTTCGAGCACACCGGCGGACGGGAGCGGGGGGGGCGGCGAAGCCGGAGACGGCGCGGTGGGAGGCGTCGGAGGAACCTTCGACGGCGCCGCGGGCGACGCGGCCGACGGAAGTACGGCCGACGTCAGCGACGGCGCCGCGGGCGATGCGGTCGTCGATGCGGCCGGCGGCACGGGTGGCGTCGGCGGCTCGGGCGGCATGGGCGGCAGCGTCGTCGCGGGCAGCGGCGGCTCGATCGATGCCGGCATCGACGGACAGACCGACGGCGCCGCCGACGGCTCGTCGGGTGGCGCAGGCGGAGGCTCGACCGGCGGTGTCGACGGCAGCGTGGCCATCGGCCCCGCGAACCAGGGGCCTGATTTCCCCCACCAGGCGGGGAACGCCACCAACGGCCAACAGGTGTTCCGATTCGAAACGTTTGGGAACGAAGGTTTCTGGACGGACGCCGTGAAGTTGCCCGCGGGCCTCGTCGCCGCTCACGTCACGCCCGTGCAGGCGCTCGCGTTGGGCCTGTCGGTCAACGTCGACGCGCTCGACACGACGACGAAGGCCGCGATCACGGCCGAGCTCGCCGCTTCGGGCACGACCGGGCCGCTCCTCAACGACGCCGCGACGACGCTCAAGCTCCTCGACGAGAACGCCGTCATCGGCGTCGTCGTCAAGGACACGAGCGGCGACGGCAAGCTCGACGTCACGGCGGGCGACAAGGTCGGCGTCACGTGCGCCGTGTGCCACGCGATCACGGACGGCTCGATCGTTCCTTCGCCGAGCAACCTCGGCGGCGGCGGCATCGGCCACGAGATCGACGGGCCCACGCCGCACAACCTGAACCTCGGCGCGATCTTCGCGGCGGCCAACAACTCGCGCGCGCTGTTCCCGTTGCTGCAGCTCAAGCTGGTCGCCAACGGCAACAAATCGACCGGCCGCGCGCCCGACAGCGCCGCGATCACCGTGACCTCGACCGAGGCCGACGTCGACGCGTATCTGCAAAACCCCGCCTACTACCCGCTTGGCTCGTTCGACGATGGCCCCGACGGCAACGGCGCGCCCGAGCACATCTCGCCGTTCTTCCGCACGGATCTCTCCGCGCCCTACGGCGCGCCCGGAGACATCGCGCGCCTCGACAACTTCAACAACCTCGTCTACACGGCGCTCCTCGATCCGACGACGTTGGTGCTTCCGAGCGGACAGACGTTCTTGAAGGCGCTGGGCGGCGACGCAGCCGGCGCGGAGCTCGCGACGAGCTACCTGCAGGTGTTGACGGCGACGGGCGTGATCGGGCCCGCCGGGACCACGCCGGGAACGGGCTTCCCGTTCATCACGGCGTCACTGCCCGCGGGCGTCACGGCCGGCAGCGAAGACGCGCCCGTCGGGCTGCGCGTCGACAACCAGAAGCTGCTCGATCTCAACGCCTACACCGACAGCTTGCACGCGCCGGCGCCGCCCGCGGGCCTCGATGTCGCGAAGGTGACGTCCGGTCTGATCACCTTCGAGCAGAGCTGCACGTCCTGCCACAACGTCAACCAGTCCGTTCGCGTCCCCTCGTTCGTCGTGGCGATGTCGACGGTGCTGCCTTCGTATGCACCGAGTGTCCTCGTGCAGCGGCCCGTCGAGGCGGGCATCCGGCCGACGGCGTACGCCCCGATTCAAAATGACCCGAACACGATCTTCGACGACAAAATGGTGGTCATCGAGGCGAGCCGGCGAGGCGAGGTCCGTGGCAGCGCGCTGCCTCTGCTCCTCGACCTCGCGCGCAAGGATCGCTTCCTGCACGACGGCGAGGTCGTCGGGCTCAGCAGCTTGCTCGACCCGGCGCGCGGCTCCGGCGCGCCGCACCCGTTCTTCGTCGCCGACGCGACGGCGCGCGCCAACGTCATCGAGTTCCTGAAGAGCCTGCGCGATACGCCGTGAGTCGTCACTTTGCGCCGCGCGGCCTGGCCCTCGGGCTCGTGTTCACGGACGCGTCGTGCACGGCACGCAGCGCCTCGCGCGGCTGAGCTTTCTCGGGCCCGACGTTCCCACGCTCACGTCGGCGCAACACGACGCGGTCTGCGGGATGATCGTGGGGGCGGCGCAATCGCGCGCACCGTCGTCGGCGGGCACGTTCGTGACGGCGACCGCCGGACCGAGTAACGCGCGCGCCGATCCTGCTACGCTGTCGCGCGTGGCGGCGTTGCTCGAACGGCTCGGGGTTCGCGTTCCGGTGATTCAAGCGCCCATGGCCGGCGTGTCGACGCCGGCGCTCGCGGCGGCGGTCACGAACGCGGGCGCGCTCGGCTCGATCGCCGTCGGCTCGGCGGGCGTCGAGGAGACGCGTCGAATGATCCACGAGACGCGGCGGCTCACGCGCGGGCCGTTCAACGTCAACCTGTTCTGCCATCGGCCGCCGCGGCGCGATCCCGCGCGAGAGACGAATTGGCTCGCGACGCTCGCGCCCGTCTTTCAATCCTTCGGTGCGGCGCCGCCCGATCGTTTGAGCGAGGTCTACCGAACGTTCGTGGGCGACGGCGAGATGCTGGCGATGCTGCTCGACGAACGGCCGGCGGCCGTGAGCTTCCACTTCGGCGCGCCGTCGCGAGAGGCGATCGCGGCGTTGCGCGGCGCGGGCGTCGTGCTGCTCGCGAGCGCGACGAGCGTCGACGAGGCGCGCGCGCTCGAAGACGACGGCGTCGACGCGATCGTCGCCCAGGGCTACGAGGCCGGCGGTCACCGGGGCACGTTCGACGCCGACGCGCCCGACGATCGGCTCGGCACGCTCGCGCTCGTGCGGCTGCTGGTCGCGCGCCGTCGAGCTCCCGTGATCGCGGCGGGCGGGATCATGGACGGCGCGGGCGTCGCGGCGGCGCTCGCGCTCGGCGCCGAGGCGGCGCAGCTCGGCACGGCCTTCATCGGCTGTCCCGAGTCGAGCGCCGACGCCGCCTACCGCGCGTTGCTCGCCGGCCCGGCCGCGGCGCACACCGTGATGACCCGCATCATCTCGGGACGCCCGGCGCGCTGCCTCGCCAACGGCTTCACGGCGCTCACGCGCACGATCGACGAGCGCGACGCCGCCGACTACCCGCTCGCCTACGCCGCAGGAAAAGCGCTCTCGGCCGCGGCGCGCGCGCGAGGCGAGACGGGCTTCGCGGCGCAGTGGGCGGGGCAAGGCGCGCCGCTCGCGCGCGCGCTGCCGGCCGCCGAGCTCGTCGCCGCGCTCGAGGCCGAGCTCAGAGCGGCGAGCGACGCTCGACCCTGATCTTCGCCGCGAAGTGCGCGAAGCCGCACGCGAGCAGCACGTGCAGCGCCGAGTTCGGGACGATGCCCGACGCGCGCGTGAGGACGCCGGCGCGGTAGGCGGCGATCTCGATCGGCAGCAGGCCGAGCTGGATCACGAGGTTCCCCAGGAGAAAGGCGCGCAGTCCCGGCGAGTCGGGCTGGCGGCGAAGGCCGAAGCTCGCGACGGCCAGCCCGAGCAGCGCGACGCCGACCTCGCGCACCCAGACGGCGGCGGCGGCGTCGGCGGCGACGCCCTTGCTCGCGAGGAGGACGGCCGGCGCGAGCGCCGCGAGGGCCCCCACGGCGAAGGCGACGGCGGCGACGAGGGTCAGGAACGTCGATCGGCTCATGACGACGAGGATACATACAAACTGTATGTATGTAAAACCGACTACCCTCACGACTCGCCCGCCATGCCCAAGAAGACCGCCGCCGAGGCCGAGGAGACGCGCCGGCACCTGCTCGCCGTCGCGCGCCGCCTCTTCGCGGGCCGCGGCTACGCCGCCGTCGGCACCGAGGAGATCGTCCGCGCCGCCCGGGTGACGCGCGGCGCGCTGTACCACCACTACCGCGACAAGGAGGACCTGTTCGTCGCCGTCGTCGAGGACGTCATGCGCGACAACGAGGCGGCGCTGCGCGCCGTTCTCGCGCGCCACGCGGCGACGCCGGCGCGGGCGCTGCTCGCGGCGGCGGCGGCCTTCCTCGATCTGAGCGAGCGGCGCGACGTGCAGCGCGTGCTCTTCCAGGACGCGCCCTCGGTGCTCGGGTGGCGCCGCTGGCGCGCGCTCGACGCGAAGTACGGGCTGGGCCTCGTGCGCGGCGCGCTCGAGGCGGCGATGGCGCGCGGCGCGCTCGCGCGCCAGCCCGTGAGGCCGCTCGCGCACCTGCTGCTGGGCGCGCTCATCGAGGCGGCGCTCATGATCGCCCACGCCGACGATCCGGCGCGCGCCCGCGCCGAGATCGAGGCGCCGCTCGCGCGCATCGTCGCGGGGCTTCGGCCGGCGCGCGTCAGACGAGGCGCGCGCCCCTGACGCGCGCTTCGAGCGCGAGCAGCGCTCGCTTGCGCGGGATCTCGCCGCCGTAGCCGGTCATCGAGCCGTCGGCGCCGATGACGCGGTGGCAGGGGATCACGATCGACAGCGGGTTCTTGCCGTTGGCGGCGCCGACGGCGCGCGAGGCGCTCGGCTTGCCGATGGCGCGCGCGAGCTCGCCGTAGCTCGCCGTCTCACCGAACGGGATGTCGAGCAGCGCGTCCCAGACGACGCGCTGGAACGGCGTCCCGCGCGGCGCGAGCGGCAGATCGAACCGCGTGCGCCGGCCCGCGAAGTACTCGGCGAGCTGGGCGGCGACGGGGCGCAGGCGCCGCTCGTCGCGCTTCCAGGCCGCCGGCGGATCGACGGCGTGCGACGCGTTCGCGAAGTACACGCCAACCAAGTCGCCGCCCTCCGCGACGAGCGTGAGCGGCCCCACGGGGCTCTCGACGACCGAATACGACGTCTCGCGATTCATGGGCACGAGGATGCGTCAGGCGAGCCGGTCGCGCTCGCCATTTTCGGACGCGACCACGGGCGAATCCTCATGTCCGAAAACGGCGAGCGTCCGTGCGCGCCCCGACTAGAGTTGCGCCCGTGGCCACGGACGCGCCGACCCTCTACCGCGCGCTGTCGGCGCGCGACGCGCGCTTCGACGGCGTCTTCTTTTGCGGCGTGACCTCGACGGGGATCTACTGCCGCCCCATTTGCCCCGCGCGCACGCCGCGCCGGACGAGCTGCCGCTTCTTCGCGAGCGCGCACGAGGCCGAGCAGGCCGGCTTCCGCCCGTGCCTGCGCTGCCGCCCCGAGCTCGCGCCCGGCCTCGCGCCCGTCGACGACGCTCAGCGCATCGCGCGCGCGATCGTCGAGCAGCTCGAGGACGGCACGATCGACGCCGCGGCCGGGCTCGAGGCGCTCGCCGAGCGCTTCGAGCTCAGCTCGCGCCAACTGCGGCGGATCGTGCGCCGCGAGCTGGGCGTCGCGCCGATTCAGCTGGTCCTCACGCGGCGGCTCTTGCTCGCGAAGCAGCTGCTCACGGAGACCTCGTTGCCCGTGACCGAGGTGGCGTTCGCGAGCGGCTTCTCGAGCCTGCGGCGCTTCAACGACGCGTTCGTCGGCCGCTACGGCCTCGCGCCGTCGCGCCTGCGCCGCCGCGCCGGCGCACCGAGTGACGGCAGGCCGACGACGCTGACCTTGCGGCTCTCGGCGCGCGCGCCGTTCGACTGGCCGGGCGTGCTCGCGTTCCTGCGCAGGCGCGCGCTCGCGGGCGTCGAGCACGTCACCGACGACGCCTACGCGCGCACGGTGCGGCTGGGCGCGCACGTCGGCTGGATCCGCGTGACGCGCGGGAAGACCGAGGCGTCGCTGGCGCTCGAGCTCGCGCAGAGCTTGACGCCGGCGTTGCCGACGCTGCTCCGCCGCGTGCGCGCCCTCTTCGATCTCGACGCGCGCCCCGACGCCATCGCGCGCCACCTGCGCAAAGACAAAGTCCTCGCGCCGCTCGTCGCCGCCAACCCCGGGCTGCGCGTGCCCGGCGCGTTCGAGGGCTTCGAGCTCGCCGTGCGCGCGATCCTCGGGCAACAGGTCACGGTGAAGGCGGCCACGACGATCGCGGGCCGCCTCGCGCGCGCCTACGGCGAACCGGTCGACACGCCGCTCGCGCCGCTCGATCGCCTGTCACCGACGGCGGCGCGGCTCGCGCGTACGCGCGTCGAAGACCTCGCGGCGCACGGCATCCCGCGCGCGCGCGCCGCGAGCCTCGTCGCGCTCGCGCGCGCCCAGGTGTCGGGCGCGCTGCCGCTCGACGGCGGCGCGCGCCCCGATCTCGAAGCGACGGTCGAACGCCTCGTCGCGCTGCCCGGCATCGGCCCGTGGACGGCGCACTATATCGCCATGCGCGCGCTGCGCTGGCCCGACGCCTTCCCGCGGGGCGACGTCGCCGTGCGCGCGAGCCTGGGCGGCGTCACGGCCGCGCGCGCCGACGAGCTGTCGCGCGCGTGGCGGCCGTGGCGCAGCTACGCCGTGCTGCACCTGTGGAACCGGCCCTGAGGGAGCTCGGGTTTCACGACGCGAACGGTTGGGCTACCCTGGCCGGCGCATGGCGTCCGAACACACGTGGCTCCCCATTCTCTCCGCGATCATGTCGACGACGCTGGCCGCGATGGCGCTGTGGGTCGCGTCGCGGCAGTCGAAGACGAACATGGCGAAGCTGCGCCTCGACCTCTACGACAAGCGTTTTGCCATCTACGAGACGGCGCTGGCCTTTTACCAAGAGCTCGCCGGCTCGCCCGACGCGCTCGAGAGCGAGGCGTTCAAGGCGCTGCACCGCGGGTTCACGAAGGCCCACCGCGAGACGCAGTTCCTGTTCGACGACGACTCGGGCGTCTTCGAGCTCATGGGTCGGATCAGCGTCGACTCGTACAAGATCATCGCGACGAAGAAGCACGCGCGCGAGCTGCGCGGCGACGTCGCCGTGAAGATGGTGGCCGAGGCGAACGACGTTTACGCGAAGATCGAGAAGGCGATGAACGACCTCGAGCGCGCGATCGGCCCGTACATTCGCTTCAACAAGGCGCTCATCTAGCGAAGCGCTCCGCGGCGCGATTTTTCGGGCGCCCGAAAATGAGCCGACGCGTCGGGCTGGCGTCGCTCGTCGTCGGATATTTCGCGGCGGTTTCCGCGCGACGCAGACGCCGTAGCTTGTACGCACAACCGCCATTTTGAGGCTGGCGGTGAGCTTCGCGGTGACCTACATAAGGCCCAGAGAGTATCTGCATGTTCAAATTGCTTAAGCTGATTTCAATCGCCACGGTCGTAGCGGTCGTGGGTTGTGGTGGTGGTGGCGGCGGCAAGCCCACCGACGGCGGTCTCGACAAACCGATCGCGCCTACCGACGGCGGCGGCGGCTCGACGGGCACGACCGACGGCAAGCCCACCGACGGCGGTCCGAAAGACGGCAAGCTCGACGCCGAGGCCGGATCGACGTGCTCGGCCGACGCGGGCGACAAACGCGCGATGGGCGACTCGTGCTCGTGCAACTCGGAGTGCACGAGCGGCTTCTGCGTCGACGGCGTCTGTTGCAGCACCGCCTGTACCGAGTCGTGCAAGACGTGCACGGCGGCGGGCTCGGCGGGCACGTGCACCTCGATCCCCGCGGGCACGATGCCGCGCGACGCGGCCGCGTGCGCGAAGAGCGACGCCTCGACGTGCGGCCTCGACGGCACGTGCGACGGCGCGGGCGCGTGTCGCCTCTACCAATCGGGCACGACGTGCGTCCCCGGCACGTGCGACGGCGCCGCCGTCGTCAACAGCCGCGTCTGCGACGGCGCGGGCAAGTGCAGCCCCGGCCCCGCGATCGTGTGCGCGCCCTTCTCGTGCAATTCGGCGACGGGGGCGTGCTTCAGCGCGTGCCGCCAAGACGCCGACTGCGCGTCGGGCCAGCAATGCGTCAACGGCAGCTGCGGCAAGAAGATGAAGGGCGCGATGTGCGCGACGGGCGACGAGTGCGCCTCAGGTTTCTGCGCCGACAAGGTGTGCTGCAACGTCGCGTGCGAAGGCGGTTGCGTCTCGTGCAAGCTCACCGGCCTCGTCGGCACGTGCTGGCCCATCGACGTCGACGCGCCCGATCCGCGCGGCCAGTGCGTCGACCAGGGCGCGCCCAGCTGCGGCGCCAAAGGCACGTGCGACGGCTTCGGCGGCTGTCAGAAGTACGCGGCCGAGACGACGTGCGTCGCGCCGACGTGCTCGGGCACGCGCCGCAACACGCCCGGCACGTGCGACGGGCTCGGCATGTGCAAACCGCAGGGCGTGCAGAACTGCACGCCGTACCTGTGCGTCGGCACGGCCTGCACCAACACGTGCGTCACCAACAACGACTGCGACAAGGGCCACGTCTGCGTCAACGGCTCGTGCGGCCCCGAGGCCAACGGCGAGCACTGCACGACGGGCACGATGTGCGCGTCGGGCAACTGCGTCGACGGCCTGTGCTGCGACACGGCCTGCACGGGCGCGTGCCGCAGCTGCGCGCTGCCGTCGTCGCCCGGCAAGTGCACGATGATCCCGGTCAACGCCGCCGATCCGCGCGCCGTCTGCACCGATCAAAAGGCGGCCTCGTGCGGCACGAACGGCAAGTGCGACGGCGCGGGCGGCTGCCAGAAGTACAAGATGGGCACCGTGTGCGCGCCCGAGTCGTGCACGAGCAACGTCTACCAGCCGCCCTCGACGTGCAGCGCGAGCGGCAGCTGCGTCAAGCCGGCGACGCTCGCGTGTAGCCCGTACACCTGCAACGGCACGGCGTGCTTCGGCGCCTGCACCTCGAACACGAACTGCGTCTCGCCCAACGTCTGCACCAACAACTCGTGCGGGCCCAAGCCGAACGGCCAGTCGTGCTCGGCGGCCAAAGAGTGCCAATCGGGCTTCTGCGCGCAGGGCTTCTGCTGCGACAAGGCCTGCAACGGCGCCTGCCAGTCGTGCGCGCTCGGCGGCACGGTGGGCAAGTGCACGAACGTGCCGACGGGCTCGGCCGACCCCGCGCAGATCTGCAAGGACCAGGGCGCCGCCAGCTGCGGCAACAACGGCAAGTGCCAGGCGGGCGCGTGCCAGAAGTACGGCAAGGGTGTCACCTGCCGCGGTGCCGTGTGCGCGACGGCGACCAACATGTCGACGCCCGCGTCGACGTGCGACGGCGCCGGCGTGTGCGTCATGCCGTCGACGACGACGTGCTTCCCGTTCGCCTGCGGCTCGACGGCGTGCAAGACGACGTGCACGAGCAACGCCGACTGCGTCTCGCCGGCGATCTGCAACACGGCGACCGGCTCGTGCGGCCTCAAGGGCAACGGCGCGCAGTGCGCCGATCCCAGCGAGTGCGCGTCGAAGTTCTGCGCGCAGGGCGTGTGCTGCAACAAGGCCTGCAACAGCGCTTGTCAGACGTGCTCGCTGTCGAGCAGCCTCGGCACCTGCACGAACGTGCCCGCGGGTGGCTCGGATCCCGCGAACACCTGCCACGACATGGGCGCGGCCTCGTGCAAGCAGGACGGCACGTGCGACGGCGCCGGCGCCTGCCACCTCTACAAGGCGGGCGTCGAGTGCATCGCGGCCTCGTGCTCGGGCTCGACGCGCACGCTCGCGAGCTCGTGCGACGGCGCGGGCACGTGCAAGGCGCCGTCGCCGCCGACGTCGTCGTGCGCGCCGTACAAGTGCGCGACGGGCTCGAGCGCGTGCAACGGCGCGTGCGCCAGCGACAACGACTGCGTCGCGCCCACGATCTGCGACAAGATGCTCGGCCGCTGCGGCAACAAGAAGCGCCAGGGCGAGGCGTGCTCGACCTCGGCCGACTGCCTCACGGGCAACTTCTGCGTCGACGGCGTGTGCTGCAACGTACAGACGTGCAGCGACGCGGCCCACGGCTGCCTGTCGTGCGCCGTCGCCGGCCAGGAAGGTACGTGCGTCGCCGTCGCCCAAGGCGACGCGCCGCCGGCCAACCGCTGCGCGGTCGACTCGACCAACGTCTGCGGCAACACGGGCGTCTGCGGCGCGGGCGGCGTCTGCGCCAAGGCCGACGCGTCGACGGCGTGCGGGACGGCGTCGTGCAGCGGCACGACGTTCACGCCGCGCTCGCACTGCACGGGCACCGGCACGTGCGCGGCCGCGACGCCGACGACGTGCACGCCGTCCGACCAGTGCCACACGGCCACCTGCGCGGGCAACGGCTGCTCCAACACGCCCAAGGCCGACAACACGGCCTGCAACGACGGCGACGGCTGCACGACCAACGACACGTGCCAGAGCGGCGTCTGCTTCGGCGGCGGCCCCAAGGTGTGCCCCGCCGTCGACGCCTGCAACGCCGGCGTCTGCACCAACGGCGCGTGCGGCTCGACGCCGCTCACGGGCACGGTCTGCCCCGACGACGGCAACCCGTGCACGACCGACGTCTGCTCGGCGGGCGTGTGCACCCACCCGGCGAAGGTCAACACCGCCTGCACCGACGACGGCAACGCCTGCACGGCCGACGTCTGCTCGGGCGGCGCCTGCACGCACCCGCCCGTCGCCGGCAACCCGACCTGCACCGACGACAACAACGCCTGCACGGCCGACGTCTGCTCGGGCGGCATCTGCACGCACCCGCCCGTCGCCGGCAACCCGACCTGCGACGACGGCAACGCCTGCACGCCGACGTCGACGTGCCAGGGCGGCTCGTGCGTCGGGTCGGGCGGCATGAACTGCGACGACGGCAACCCCTGCACGACCGACGGCTGCAGCGCCTCGACCGGCTGCACGCACACGAACAACACGAACCCCTGCGACGACGGCAACGCCTGCACCGTCGGCGACACCTGCTCGGCCGGCTCGTGCAAGAGCGGCGCGGCGCGCACCTGCGACGACGGCAACGCCTGCACGACAGATTCGTGCAACCCGAGCTCCGGCTGCGTCTTCAGCAACAACACGAACGCGTGCGACGACGGCAACGCCTGCACCGTCGGCGACACCTGCTCGGGCGGCTCGTGCCAGCCCGGCGGCGCGAAGACCTGCAACGACAACAACGATTGCACGAGCGACTCGTGCAACCCGGTCACGGGCTGCGTCTTCGCCAACAACTCGAACGCCTGCGACGACGGCAACGCCTGCACCGTCGGCGACGTCTGCCAGGGTGGCTCCTGCCAGCCCGGCGGCGCCAAGGCGTGCAACGACAACAACGCCTGCACCGACGACTCGTGCAACCCGAGCAGCGGCTGCGTCTTCACGAACAACACCAAGGCGTGCGACGACGGCAACGCCTGCACCGTCGGCGACGCCTGCTCGGGCGGCTCGTGTCAGCCGGGCGGCGCCAAAACCTGCGACGACGGCAACGGCTGCACCGACGACGGCTGCAACCCCAACACCGGCTGCACCTTCACCGACAACACGAGCCCGTGCGACGACAACAACGCCTGCACGGACGGCGACGTCTGCTCGGGCGGCAACTGCACGGCCGGTCCCTTCGTCGCGTGCGGCACCAACGCCGTCTGCGACCTCTTGTTCATGTGCATGTAGCGGGCTGACGAGTCCCTCGAGGGTCTCGTGAGGGCGCTCTCGCTTAAGCGCTAACCCAGGTTGTGAAACACGCGCTGGACGTCTTCGTCTTGCTCGAGCGCGTCGACGAGCTCCAACACCTCGGTGGACTTGTCCTCGGGGAGCGTGACGTGGTTCTGCGCGACGTACTCGGACTCGGCCGACTGCACGGCGAGGCCCTTCGCCTCGATGGCCGCCTGCAGCTTGCCGAAGTCGGCGAAGGCGCCGCGGATGATCGTCTGCGGCTCGCCCTTGTCGTTCGTGCCCTCGCCCATCTCTTCCAGGCCGTGGTCGATGAGCTCGAGCTCGACCTCGTCGGCGTTCTTGCCGGCGAGCGCGTCGGGCGCGAGGCGGAACACGCCCATCTTCTTGAACTGGAACGCGACGCTGCCCTCGTTGCCCATGGCGCCGCCGTAGGTCTTGAAGGCCGACCGGACGTTGGCGACGGTGCGCGTGACGTTGTTGGTCGCGGTCTCGACGATGATGGCGATGCCGTGCGGCGCGTAGCCCTCATAGATGACGATGTCGTAGTTCTCGGCGCCCTGCCCCGACGCCTTCTTGATGGCGTTCTCGATCTTGTCCTTGGGCATGTTGGCGGCGCGCGCGTTCTGCAGCACGCGGCGCAGCGTCGGGTTCGTGTGGGGATCGGGGCCGCCGGCCTTCACGGCGATGGCGATGTCCTTCCCGACGCGGGTGAACAGCTTGGCCATCTTGTCCCACCGCTTGAACATGGTGGCCTTGCGGGTCTCGAAGATGCGTCCCATGGCGAGGGAACTTATATCAAACGGCGTCGTCGTCGACTTCGTTCGTGCGGATGCGCATGACGCCCAGGACGTCGGCCACGGTGATGATGCCGTCGCCCGGCGACCCCGTGTGGGCCGTACGCAGGATGGCGGCCACGACGTGGGCCGCGTCCTCGTCGCGCACGACGGTCATGATCTGGTAGCGCGGCGCCGCGAACTGCTGCATGCGGTGGCCGTGGACGACGGTCACGGTCGTCGTGCTCGCGCTCATGCCGTGCACCTCGGTCACCGTGAGGCCGTTCGTGCCGATGAGGTGGAGTCGGTTGACGATCTCGTCCAGCTTCGACGTCCGGACCACCGCTTCGACTCGCTTCATCGTCGTCCCGCCCGAGGCTGACCATAGCGTGAAAAACGGCGGCCACGGACGCGTTCGGCGCGCGTGCGCATTTTTTGACGAAACGCGCGGCGCGCGGCCATCAGAGCTCGTGCGCCCGCTCGCAGCTCGCCCGACGTTCGTCTTTTGTTTCGTTCTCGTGGCGACGTTCGCCGCGGCGGGCTGCGCGCGCGACCAAGCGGAGGCGGTCAGCCGATCGCCCGACGGAACGGTACCCGACGCCGCGCAAGAAGGCGCCGGGCCGGACAACCCGGACGCCGGGACGGACGCGGCCGGGCTTCCGTCGACGCCCGACGCGTCGTCTGACGCCTCGTCTGATCTCGTTTCGAACACGTTTCCTGACGCGGCTTCGGAAGCCGCGCCGGACATTCCAGCGGGCCCGCCGTTCGACGCGTCGGCCCTCACCGTCGTCGGCACGCCGGGCGAGGCGCTGTGCCGGTTGTCCGACGACGGCCGCCACGTCGTCGTCACGATCAAGAACGGCGGCTCGACCGACACCGGGGCGACCACGGTGCGCGTCGCCACCGCGGGCTCGTCGTACGAGGTCCGCCTCGCGACGCCGAAGCTCGCCGCCGGCCTCAGCGCCGACCTCTCGTTCGATCGCGGCCCGCTCGTCGGTTACGTCGAGGACTGGCGCTTCGCCGTCACGATCGATCCCGACGGCGCGCACGGCGCCGCGCACGCGCCCGTCGCCGGCGAGTGTCACGACCTGCGCTCGCGCGCCGCGGCCGCCATGGTGCCGCTGCAGTCCTGGTACGACACGACGACGGGCCTGTGGAACCACACCGATTGGTGGACGAGCGCCAACCAGCTCGAGACGGTGATCGACTACGCGCGCGAGACGGGCGATCCGACGTACTTCGCCGACATCGACACGACCTTCACGAAGAACGCCGGCAACGACTTCGATCAGTTCGGCTACTACGACGACGACGGCTGGTGGGCCGTGGCGTGGATCAAGGCCTACGACCTCACGCACCAGCAGAAGTACCTCGACATGGCGAAGACGATCTTCGCGCGCATGGCGGGCGGCTGGGATTCGAAGTGCGGCGGCGGGATCTACTGGGCCTCGGCGAAGGCGGGCGGCGACGGCCTCAAGAACAAGAACGCGATCCCCAACGAGCTGTTCCTGCAGGTCGCCGCGAAGCTGCACCAGCGCACGCCCGGCGACGGCGGCGCCGGCAGCTACCTCGATTGGGCGCAGCGCGAGTGGGCGTGGTTCAAGGGCACGGGCATGATCACGGCCAAGAACCAGATCGTCGACGGGCTCGACGGCCTCACGACGTGCAAGGCCGCCGGGCCGATCTTCACCTACAACCAGGGCGTCATCGTGGGCGGGCTCGTCGATCTCGCGGCCGGCACGGGCGACGCGACGCTGCTCGATCAAGCGAGCGCGATCGCGCACGCGACGATGTCGCTCATGTCGACGTCGTCGGGCGTGTTGAAAGAGGCGCCGTGCGGCGGCGACATCTGCACGCAGTTCAAGGGCGTGTTCATGCGCAACCTGTCGGCGCTCTACCGCGCGCGCCCCGCGGCCGACTTGCAGCTCTACATGCGGCGGCAGAGCGACACGCTCTGGGCGGCGCGCAACGCGCAGACGCAGTTCGGCTACGAGTGGGATCTGCAGTTCGACAAGGCGACGGCGTCGCGGCAGAGCTCGGCGATCGACGCGCTCGTCGCGGCGATCGCGTCGTCGAACCTCAACCTCGCGCTCGGCGCGACGGCGACGGGCTCGGCGGCGTGCAGCGCCAGCGAGGTCGCGAGCAACGTCGCCGACGGCAGCTCACGCGCCAACAGCAAGTGGTGCTCGGGTGGCGCGGGCGGTCAGACGCTGCAGCTCGATCTGGGCGCGCCGCTCACCGTCGTCGGCTTCCGCCTCCGCCACGCGGGCGCGGGCGGCGAGCCGACGACGTGGGACACGCGCGACTTCGAGCTCGACACGAGCACCGACGCGCAGACGTGGTCACGCGCCGTCACCGTCACGGGCAACACGAGCGACGTCACGACGCACCCGATCCCGGCCCTCACCGCCCGCTACGCGCGCCTGCACGTCACGCAGGCGCAAACGTCGACGGACATCCCGTGCGCGCGGATCTACGAGCTCGAAGTCTTCGGCGTCGGACGGTGACGAGCGGACGGCCGGTGGCTAAGTCTTCTCGTGCTCGAGCTTGTGGCAGCGGTTGCAGCCGAACGCGTTCGGATCGGGCTTCTTCGGATCGAACACCGGCATGTCGAGGAGCTTGCCCATCGAAGGCTCGACCTGATGAACCATGAAGTCCGTCCACTTGGGCCACGTCTTCTCGGCCTTGAGCTTCGCCTGAAAAGCCTCGGGCGTGTCGGGGAGCGGCTTGATGTCGGGGCTCGGCATCTTGAACTTGCGGTCGGCCGCGCCTTTGCCGTGGCAGGTCTCGCAGTTGAAAGTCTTGAACGTCTCGCCGTCGAAGGCCTGAAAGACCTCCTTCATCTTCGGGGTGACGGCGGTCTTCATGTACGCCTTCTTCTGGGCGTAGGTCATGTCCTTCCACGCCACTTCGGGCGGACCGACGACCTTCGCCCCCGCCGGGCGCGCGCCTAGAGAAAGAACCGTGAGAGCGAGCGAGGCGCCCGCGACGACGAAGACAGATTTTTTCATGTCGGGACCGATGCCGACGGCTCGATTTCGGTTACGCCGTTCGTCGTCGTCTCGAGCCGGGCGCGCGCCAGCCCGACGCGCGCGCGGTTCGTCTCTCTCTTTACTCGATCTGGCGCAGCGTCCAGAAATCATTCGCGTTGGCGTGGCCCTGGGCGTCGGTGCCGATCGCGAAGAGGTACGGCATGAAGAAGTAGCCGTTCTTCGCCCAGCTCGCGCCCCACGAGTTGCGCACGATGAACGACTGGATTGAGTCGTCGTAACCGACGCACAAAACGGCGTGGCCGCCGAGGACGCCCTCGCCGTGCGCCGGCATCGGCATCTTGCCCGTCGGCCACCACGCCTGATCCTCGAAGCTCTCGTAGACGGTGAACCCGAACACGAACGGGAACTTCTCGGCGAGGCACGCCTTCATCGCCGGCAGGCTGTGCGGCACGCGCTGGTACGACGTGACCTGGTGCTTCGTGGCGTCGGCGTACGCGGCGGCCGTCGGCGTCTTCTGAAACGGCGCCGGGTGATCGGACGTGTCGTCGCTGTAGGGCCAGATCTTCTCGCTGCACGCGCCCACCTTGGCGACGCTCTTGACGCCGTCGCGGATCATCGCTCCGGCGTCGCTCTGGATCGTGCCCTCGATCTTGCGCTCGTTGTAATAGATGAAGAGACGCGACGGCATGTCGCGCGGCTCTTTCTGCACCTTCTGATCGTACTGGAGCGCGCCCGCGATCGCGTTCGCCGTGCAGCTGCCCAGCTGGCCCTGGTCGTAGGCGGGCACCTTCGCGAAGCCCGGGCGCAGGTCGACGCTCGGGGGCAGCTTCTGCAGCAGCGCGTGCGGCGCCGCGTACGGCAAGTCACGGCTGTCGGGAAGGTCGGGAATCCAGCCGTAACGCTTGATCTTTCGTTCGGTGAGCGACATCGCAAGCCTCCTGTCCGGTTATCCCCCCAACGTCCTGCTTGAACGTCCGCGCCGACTTTTCTTCGGCAAATTCTCGCGACACCTTTGGCCGGCGCGGACGGCGTGCGCGGCAGCATATACTGCCGGCGCGCTCATGAACCTCCCGCGCATCTCATTCGCGGCGGCGCTCGCGCCGCTGTTGGTTTCGTGCGGCGGCCAGTCGCTCACCACCGTGCCGCGCGCCGCGGACGCGGGGGCGCCGACGCCCGCGTGCCACGCGTTCCCGATGCCGAACCCGCCGTCGTCGGGCTTGCCGCATCCGCAGGCCTACACGGCGCTCGACGACGGCACCGTGCGCGACGAGGTCACGGGCCTCTTGTGGCAGCGCGCCGTCACCAACGTCGGCATCTCGCACGAGGGCGCGATCGCCGCGTGCGCCGCCAAAGGCGAACATTGGCGGCTGCCGACGCGCCTCGAGCTGCTCACGCTCGTCGACTTCACCGTCGGCTCGCCCGGCCCGACGATCGCGCCCGTCTTTCCCGACACGCCGCCCGAGCCGTTTTGGTCGGCATCCTTATACAAAGGCGACCTCGGCGACGCGTGGACGGTCAGCTTCGACATCGGCTACTCGGACTACGGCGTGCGAAACGCCGACAACCTCGTCCGTTGCGTGAACGAGGCCGTCTCGAGCTGCCCGGTCGATCCCGTGCCCGCCGCCGACGGCGACCCCACGCATGTGACGGATCGCACGACAGGCCTGACGTGGCAGCAGACGCTCGACCCGCGTCAGTTTTCGTGGGACGACGCCGCGAAATACTGCGCCGGCCTCGGCGCCGGGTGGCGCGTGCCCAGCCTGCTCGAGCTGCAAACCATCATCGACGACGGGTACGAATATCCCGCCGTCGTTGCGGCCGCGTTTCCAAATACACCGTCGGAAGACTTTTGGACGTCGACGCCGCTCGCCGACACGCCGGGCACGTCATGGTACGTCGATTTCTTTTACGGCGCGACGGACCGCGACGTGAATGAGCGTCTTTTTCGCGTGCGCTGTGTGCGCTGAAACCGTAAACGGCGTGATAGTGTGCCGCGCATGAAAATCAAGGCCATGAAAGTTCTGGGCGGCATATGTGGATTGATCGGCGGGCTCGCGCTCCTCGCGGCCGTCGGTCAGGGTTGCGGCGGTGACAGCTCGAGCGGCGACCTCAACTCGATCTGCATGCAGGGATGCGCGAAGGCCGTTCAATGCTCGGGGGGCGTGGAAACCATGCAGGAGTGCATGACGGGTTGCCTCGCCATCGACAAGACGAGCTCCGGCGCGACCTGTTCCAACTCGAGCGCGATCGTGGCCAAGGCCCAAACGTGCGCCGCGATGTCGGACTGCACGATGGCCAGCGCGTGCATCCAGACGATTCCCGCCTGTGAAGGCGGCAGCAGCGGCGGCTCAACGGGCAGCAATGGCGGCTCGACCGGCAGCAATGGCGGCTCGACCGGCAGCAACGGTGGCTCGACCGGTTCGTCTGGCGGCGGGGACTGCTCCTCGGTCTGCACGCGCGCGGTCACGTGCTGCATGGCAATCACACCGACGAGCCCGTGCAGCCAGTTGCCCTCGGCGTGCACCAACGCCCAGTCGTCGGCGCAGGCGCAGGCCGACTGCCAGCAGATCCTGACGGCCGGCGCGATGATTCCGGGCTTCGCCAACTCCTGCAAGTAAGGATCACCACCTCATGAGCCGCCGCCCCCGCGTCTCCCTCGTCCTCTCGTTGTCTCTCGCTTCGCTGTCGTTCGTCGCTTGCGGCGGCGGCAGCGACACGCCCAGCGGTGGCGGAGGAAGTGGAGGGACGACGAGCGCGGGCGGCTCGGGTGGCTCCACCGCGACGGCCGGCAGCGGCGGCGCGCCCGGCACCGGCGGCACGAGCGCGACCGGCGGCTCTTCGGCCGGAGGATCGACCGCGACCGGCGGCAGCGGTGGTTCGCCCGGCACCGGCGGCGCGAGCGCGACCGGCGGTGCCGGCGGTTCCGGCGGCTCATCCAACGCGGGCGGTTCGGGCGGCGCGAGCGGCCCGCCGCCGACGATGAGCCTCGGCTGCAACATGTCGCCGCAGCAGAACGACTCGATGAAAAACTTCGTGAAACACGAAGTCGAGGTCACGGGCGTCGATCAGAAGTTCATCTCGATGTACCCCGTGAACGCCGGCCAGCAGTACAGCTGGACGCACCGCAATTACTTCCTGCGCCTGCCGACCAACTACAACCCCGGCACGAACTACCCGCTCACGATCGGCATGTCCGGCTGCGGCGGCACCGAGACGGTCGGCTCCGAGGGCGGCTACGCCCCGCTCGGCGTCACGGCCGGCGAGACGCAGGCGATCCAGGTCGCGCTGAGCTACGTCCTGTCGAGCGCCGCCGCGAACGGCGACTGCGGCGGCGCCGTGTTCGCCGACGACTTCGTCAACAGCCCCGATCCGGCCTACCTCGCCGCCGTCATCAAGGACATCTCGGCGAAGTACTGCATCGATCCCGGCAAGATCTTCCTCAGCGGCTACAGCAGCGGCGCCTTCGAGGCCATCACGCTCGGCGGCACGAGCTCGGACCTGCTGCGCGCCTACGGCATCCAGATCGGCGGCGGCCTGCGCATCCACCACCCGACGTTCAGCACGCACCCCATCGCGGCGTTCTACGTCGTGGGCCTGCAGGACACCGAGAACCCCATCGGCCCGCTGTCGGCGCCGCTGCACGACAGCCTCGGCTCGGCGCCCGGGCGCGACGAGGTGCTCACGCGCAACGGTTGCCAGGGCAACGCCACCGCCACGTGGGACGCCGACTACCCGATGTGCGTGAAGTACACGGGCTGCCCCGAGAAGTACCCCGTCGTCTGGTGCGCCATCAACTCCGGCCACCTGCCCGACGCGAAAGACCCGGCCGTCGGCAAGTACCGCTACGACGGCCTGTGGAAGTTCTGGTCGTCGCTGCCCGCGCCTTAGTTCACACGCGGTGGCTCGCGAGCCACGCGTCGATCCCGGCGATTTCTTTCTGAGCGTTCGTCGCGCGGCCGTAGGCCTCGCGCGCGGCCTCGGCGAGCGCGCGGGCGCGGCGGCGATCGCCGCCCGCGTCCCAGAGGGCGCGCGCGAGCGCGAAGCGTGACTCGCCGACAGGCAGCGGCAGCGCCTCGCGCGGGCGGTCTGTCGCGTCGAGGATCTCGCCTTCGTTCTGAAGGGCCATCGCGACGAAGCGGTTGCCCGGGCCGTAGGCGCGCTCGAAGATCGCGGCGGCGCGCGCGAGGGCTTTGAGGCCGTCTTCGTCGGCACCGAGCTCGTGGAGCGTGTTGCCGTAACTGTTGAGCGACACCGCGACGTCCGGGTGCTCGGGCCCGAGCGCCGCCGTCTTGATGGCGATCGCGCGCTCGTACAGCCCGCGCGCCGCCTTGGCGTCGCCCATCTCGAGCGCGGCGTTGGCCTCGTTGTGCGCGATCCACCCGGCGACGCGATCGTGGCCCGGGCCCATGCGCTTGACGATCGCGCGCGCGAGCCGCGTCCAGCGCGCGCTGTCGTCGCGACGCGCGACGCTCAGGCCCGCGAGCTGCGCCGCCGCCGTCGCGCCGACGTCGTCGTCGCGCGACGCCTCGGCGGCCCAAAGCGCCTCCTCGCACAGCGCCGCGGCCGCCGCCCACCGCCCGCTGTGATCCTCGAGCCAGCAGTTGAGCATCGCCGCCTCGGCGAGCGTCGGGTCGTACCCGGCGGCGCGCGCGTCGACGACGAGCGCGCGCGCGAGCGGCTCCGCTTCGGCCATCTTGCCCGTGTCCTTGAGCGCGTTCGCCTCGGCGACGCGGCGGCGCAGCGCCTCGTCGCGCGCGCGCGCCGCCGGATCGCTCGGCAGCGGCGTCACGGCCTTGAGCGCCTCGACGTCGGCGCACGCCGCGACGTCTGGCAGCGCGTCGACGGCGGCGACGGCCTCGCGCACGACGCCGCGATCGGCGGCGGCGAGGACGTCGGTGAGCGCGCGCAGGCGCTGCAGGCCCGCGCCGAGGCAGCTCGTGCGCAGGTCGAGCACGGCGGCCGACTGCTCACCGCGCACGTGCGTCGCCTCGCAGCTGTCGACGCTCATGCGCGTCCACGCCGCCGTGTAACGATCGAGCGCGGCGCTCACGCGCGGCCACGCGTCGTCGACGGCGGCGCCGCCGACGCGCGCGAACGCCGCGCGCACGGCGTCTCGTCGCGGCGCGCCGCCC
>DASZRT010000031.1:0-69447 GCA_035549075.1 Polyangia bacterium
GGCCCGGCACGGCGCCAGCGGGTGTGAGGACGAAGGGGCCCTGGAAGCTCCGCGCGGCCGAGTCCCCGAACCCCTCCAGCACTGCACTCGCTACGTTCTGCCGTCGAAGTCAGGCGGGGACTCGCCGGCGTTCGAGCCGCGCGCTCCAATTGTGGCGGTATCGGCCGACCTTCGAAGCGAGACGTAGAAAGCGCGGGCGGACGGGTTTGGGGATGCGGCTGGGCGGAGCTTCCAGGGCCCTTTCGACCGCACACCCGCTGGCGCCGTGCCGGGCCCGCCCGAGCCGCGGAGCCCAGACGCATCCCCAAACACGTCCAGCCCAGCGACCGGAGACGAGCCGCGATGCTTGCGCAGCAAGCGAGCCCGTTACGCCGCGCACCGCGAGGCGAGCGGCAGCGAGCGAGCCCGATGCAATCGATAGTCGTTGACGGAAGATGCGCAACCACCTATCAACAGGTCCCGGCATGGACATTTGTCTGCGAGGCGGCCGGGTCATCGATCCCGCGCGCGGCATGGACGCGACGGCCGATGTTTTGCTCAAGGGCGGGCTGGTCACGCGCGTGGGCGCGGGCCTCGCGGGCGCCGTCGAGCGCGACGTGCGCATCATCGACGTCGCCGGCAGCTGGGTGGTCCCCGGGCTCATCGACCTGCACACGCACCTGCGCGAGCCGGGGCAGGAATACAAAGAAGACATCGCGACGGGCACGCGCGCCGCGGCGGCGGGCGGCTTCACGGCCGTCTGCGCCATGCCGAACACGGTGCCCGTCAACGATACGCGCGCGGTGACCGAGCTCATCGTGCGGCGCGCGGCCGAGGTCGGCGTCGTGCGCGTCTACCCCGTGGGCGCGATCTCGAAGGGCAGCAAGGGCGAGTCGCTCGCCGAGATGGGCGAGCTGAAGGAGGCCGGCTGCGTCGCCGTCTCCGACGACGGACACCCCGTCATGAGCTCGGAGCTCATGCGGCGCGCGATGGAGTACGCGCGGACCTTCGGCCTCACGATCGTGCAGCACTGCGAGGATCTCACGCTGTCGGCCGGCGGCGCCATGAACGAGGGCGTCGTGTCGACGCGCGCCGGGATCCGCGCGCAGCCGTCGGCCGCCGAGTCGTCGATGGTGGCGCGCGACATCGAGATCTGCGCGCTCACGGGCGCGCGCTACCACGTCGCGCACATCAGCAGCGCCGAGTCGGTGCGCCTCGTGCGCGAGGCCAAGCGCCGCGGCCTGCCGGTCACGTGCGAGGTGACGCCGCACCACCTGACGCTGACCGACGAGGCGTGCGCGGCCTACGACACGCACGCGAAGTGCAACCCGCCGCTGCGCACGTCGGCCGACGTCGAGGCCGTGCGCGAGGGGCTCGCCGACGGCACGATCGACGCGGTCGCGACCGACCACGCGCCGCACTCGCCCGTCGAGAAGGACGTCGAGTTCGAACAGGCGGCCTTCGGCGTCATCGGCCTCGAGACGGCCGTGCCGCTCGTGCTCGCGCTCGTGCACGAGGGCCGCCTCACGCCGACCGAGCTCGTGCGCCGCATGTCGACAGGCCCGGCCGCGGCCTTCGGGCTGCGCGGCGGCACGCTGGCCGAGGGCCGCCTCGCCGACGTCACCGTGATCGACCCCGACGCGGCCTGGACGCTGAAGCCGGCGCGGCTGAGGTCGAAGAGCCACAACACGCCTTTCGCGGGGCGCGCGCTGAAAGGTCGCGCAACACTCACGATCGTGGGCGGACGGATCGTATATTCCGGGGAGAACCTGTCGTGAGCACCCAAGACGAAAATCCCACGGGTCTTCCGCCCGCCTCCACGATCACGGCCGGGCTGCCGCCCGCCCTTTTGGCGATGGAAGACGGAACCATCTACCGCGGCTTCGGCTTCGGCGCCGAGAGCGAAGGCGCTGGCGAGATCGTGTTCAACACGGCCATCACCGGCTACCAAGAGGTCATCACCGATCCGTCGTACCGCGGGCAGATCGTGACGATGACGGCGCCCGAGATCGGCAACGTCGGCGTCAACCCGGTCGACTTCGAGTCGTCTCGCGCCTGGTGCGCCGGCTTCGTCGTGCGCGACCTGTCGCCCGCGGTGTCGAACTGGCGCGCCTCGGGCAGCCTGCACGCGCTGTTGCGCGACGCGGGCGTCGCCGCCATCACCGGCATCGACACGCGCGCCGTCACGCGCCGCCTGCGCATCTCGGGCGCGCAACGCGGTGTCATCACCCGTGACGCGCGCGACCTCAAAGAACCAGCCTTGGCGGTGGCGCGCGCGCGCAAGCACCCCTCGCTCGAAGGCCGCGATCTCGTCAAAGAGGTCACGACCGACAAGAGCTACACGTGGAACGAGACGATCTGGTGCGGCCCGCGCCCGGGCGATCCCAACGGCGCGCTCTTCGCCGACGCGACGCCGGCGCGCCACCGCGTCGTCGCCTACGACTTCGGCATGAAGCGCGGCATCCTGCGGCGCCTGCGGTCGTCTGGGTGTGAGGTCACCGTGGTGCCCGCGGCGACGTCGGCGAAGGACGTGCTCTCGCTCAAGCCCGACGGCGTGTTCCTCTCGAACGGCCCCGGCGACCCCGCGGCCGTCGAGTACGCCGTCGAGGCGGCGCGCACGCTGTGCGAGTCGAAGCTGCCGATCTTCGGCATCTGCCTCGGCCACCAGATCCTCGGGCTCGCGCTCGGCGGCAAGACGTACAAGCTCAAGTTCGGGCACCACGGCGCCAACCACCCCGTGATGGATCTGCACACGCAGAAGGTCGAGATCACGTCGCAGAACCACGGCTTCGCCGTCGACGTCGACTCGATGGAGGGTCGCGCCGTGCTCTCGCACGTCAGCCTCAACGACAAGACGGTCGAGGGCATGCGCCACGGAACGCTGCCGATCTTCAGCGTGCAGTACCACCCCGAGGCCTCGCCGGGGCCGAACGACGCGTCGTACCTGTTCGATCGGTTCACGGCGCTCATGGACGAGCGCCGCCGGGGCTAGCGTGATCGAGGCGGCAGCCTCGGGCGGCGATCTGACGCCTCGCGGGCTCGGCGATCTGACGATTCACGGGCTCATCGATCGCCTCGCCGAGCGGTTCTCGTCGGGGCCGCTCAAGCTGGCGGCCATGCGCGCGCGTGAGCAATTTTTCGAGCGCGCGGGCAAAGTTTTCGACGACGATGCCGAACTCTTCGAGGGGCGGATGGCGTCGTTCCTCGAATGGTACGTGCTCGAGCGGCCACAGGACAATGGTGGTGTGCGTCCCGTCGAGGCGGCGCTCGCCGAGCCGGGCTGGTCGGCGGCCGAGCGGCGCGGGCTCGCGAGCCTGGCGTCGAGTCACCGCAGCCTCTTCGAGCTCGCGGGCGTCGCCGAGCACGTGCTCGACGTCGAGGATTTGATCGGCGGCGCGCGCTTCCAGGTCACGGAGCGCCGCAAGACGCTCGGCTTCCAGACCGGCGATCTGTTCGAGGCGCGCGTGATCTGGGACGGGACGACGCCGATCTTCGGGCGCACGTTCCTGTTCCACCCGCCCGACGCGCGCGCCGTCGTGCTCGATTGGGTCGACCGCGCCGTCGAGCGCGGCACGGCGCGAGAAGACATCCTGTTCCACCTGTCGCGCAGCCACATCCGCTGGCACCGCCTCGGGCACCTCGGCGCCGCGAAGATCTACCGAGGCGATGGCTAGCCCAGCGCCGGTGCCGCGGTGGCGCCTCGTCGCGCGCGGCCTCGTGCTGGGGACGCTCGTCGTCGCCGCGCTCGTCACCGCCGGCAACGTCTACGAGATTCGCTCGGCGCGGTCGCAGACCATCTCGACGGTGGCGGAAGCCCCGCGCGCCGACGTCGCGATCGTGCTCGGCAACCTCGTCTTCCCGAGCGGCGCCGTCTCGGCCGAGCTGGCGGCGCGGCTCAAGGTCGCGCTCGACCTTTACCGCACGCACAAGGTCGGGAAGATCTACGTCTCGGGCGCCTACCGGCCCGAGGAGTTCTACGACGAGCCGTCGGCCATGGCGGCGTGGTTGCGCCGGCGCGGCGTGCCCGACGCCGACGTCGCGCTCGATCGCGGCGGTTACCGCACCGCCGCGACGATGGCCGACGCCTACGCCGAAGGCATTCGCGACGCGATCTTGTGCACGCAGGCTTACCACTTGCCGCGCGCGCTGTTCCTCGCGCGCCATATCGGGCTGCACGCGACGGGCGTACCGGCGGATCACAAGCCGCTCGACACCGTCGAGATGCTGCGTCCGATCGTGCGCGAGGGCATCGCGCGCCCCGAGAGCGTGCTCGAGGTCTTCCTGCGCGGAGTACGCGGAAAAGACGATGGCGTCGCGCCGCCAAAGTCTTGACTTCTAACGACGGCAACCGGAGCATCGCCCGCATGAAGAGGACCGCGACGGTCGTGGCGGCGGCGGCGACGCTGCTGGCGCTGATGTCGTCGTTCCCTTCCGTGGCGCGCGCCGAGCGGCCGCGCATGGCCGTCATGGAGCTGTCCGCGCCCAAGGTCGCCGCCGACCTTCGCCAGCGCATGACCCGCTCGGTGCAAGAGGGCTTGCTCGCGTCGGGGGCCGACGTCGTCGAGGGCATACCCGCGGCGGCGACGGGCCCGGGCGGCGCGCCCTGCGACGGCAGCGGCTGCATCACGGCCGTGGCCAAGGCCGCCGTCGCGGCCTACGTCGTGCGCGGCACGCTGGAGATCGAAGGCCGCACGTATGGCCTGCGCCTCGAGATCCTCGACGGCCGATCGGGCGATCTCATCGAAAGCCGCGAAGACCGCTGCGAGATCTGCACCGAGGGCGAGGCGCTCGAGATGGCGGGCGTGTCGGCGTCGGCGCTCAAGGTCCAGGCGTTCAAGAAGACGCCCGTCGCGCCGCCGCCCGCGCCGAGCGAGGTCGTCGCCCCGGCCGCGCCGATGCCGCCGCCCGCCGCCGTCGAAGCGAGCCCGGCGCGCGATCACCACAAGCTCGGGTGGATCGGCGTGGGCGCGGGCGCCGTCGCGATCGGCGTCGGCTCGGCGCTCATCGGCATCGACGGGCATGGCACCTGCGGCGCCGCTTCGGGCATGCAGTGCCCCGACGTCTACCAGACCAAGGCGGGCGGCATCACGCTGCTCGCGCTCGGCGTCGCCGCCGTCGCCGCGGGCGCGTTCGTGCTCACGGGGAAGTTTTGATGACGGTGCGCGCATCGTTGGCGCTCGCGCTGGTCGCAGCGCTGCTGGGGTTCGCGTGCACGAAGCACAACCCGCGCTACTGCGCGGGCGTGAAGAACAGCGACTGCATGAACGTCGACGCGGGGCCTGACGGCGACGCGGGCGACGCCGCCGACGCGAGCGACGCCGCCGACGCGGCTGATGCCTCGGATTCCTCCGACGCCGACGCGGCGATGGAAGCCGCGCCCGAGCATCCGATGTGCACCCAAACGGCCTGCGGCAGCGTCGACGGCGGCCCGCCCATCTGCGACGTCGACGCCGGCATGTGCCGTGGCTGCGCGAGCGCCGACGAATGCGTGAACCTGAGCGGCGGCGCCCTTCGCGGTTGCGACAGCGACGAGCGTTGCTACCCGTGCACGAAGAACGTCGAGTGCACCGTCTCGACGACGCCGATCTGCGAGGCGCACGGCTGCCGCGCGTGCAAGCAGGACTCGGAGTGCGGCGACCCCGGCGTGTGCGTCGGCGACGGCCACTGCGCCACCAATGACGAGGTCGTCTTCATCGAGTACTCGGACTCCGGGTGCTCGGGCGCCAACGGGTCGTCGGCCAGTCCCTACTGCTCGTTCCACGATGCCTCGCCGTTCATCGGCCCCAACAGCAGCCACACCGTCGTCGTGCTGAGGGGCGCCGCGCTGGACCAGCTGATCCTGCCGACGTTTCCTGCCGGGTCGGCGCCGTTGCTCGTCGTCGGCCGCAAGAGCGCGGGTGGCGACGATCCCAACATCGGGTACACGACCTCGAGCGCCGTCATCGCGAGCTCGGGCACGATCACGGTTCGCGACTTGGCCATCGCGGGTGGCACGTCGAGCCAGTCGATCGGCGTGAAGGTTTCGGGGACGGCGAAGCTGAACCTCTCGAACGTCACCGTCTCGGGCGGCAAAGGTCTCGGCATCGACGTCTCGGGCGGCGCCAACCTCACGCTCGACCGCTGCTCGATCGTGAGCTCGGCGGCCGGCGGACTCTCGGTGCACGGCGGCGGCTTCGTGGTCCAGAACACGATCATCGCCAGCAACGGCTTCGGCGCGAAGCTCCTCAACGTCTCGGCCGGCTCGCAGTTCTGGTTCGACACCGTCGTCGGCAGCGCCGGCAGCGCGATCGCCTGCGACACCAGCTCACCGACGATCGACGACAGCGTCATCCAAGGCTTCAACGACGGCTGCACGCTGAACGACACGCTCACGCCCACGAGTCCGACGTATTCAGCGGTGTCGCTGCCGCCCGCGATGGCGTGCACGACGCCGCCGGCCACGTTCCCCGATCACGATTACAACGGGAAAGCGCGCGGGCCGACGGCCTCCTGCGGCGCCGTCCAGTAGTTCCACGTGGGCAAAAGCGCCCACCCAGATTTGAAGAAGGGATCGCGCGCGGGGGCAAGGGGATGCAGAGGCGCCCGTCGTCGCGCGCCGAGGAGCCGACGCGAAGGGCGCCGGGCGGTCCCCCCTTCTCAGTCGTTCATCCTTCCCCACGCGTTCGGGGCGCGTTAGGACTGGGTCATGGCGTTCGTGGGAAAGGGAATGCGGTCGTGGACGGTGGCAATCGCGCTCGCGCTCGCGGCGTGCTCGCACAAGTCGGCGTCGTCGAACGACGGCGGCCCCTCCGACGGCGGGGGCGCGGGCGTCACGGGTGGGGCGGGCGTGACCGGCAGCGGCGGCTCTGGCGGGACGCAAGCGACGGGTGCTGCTGGCGGAGCGCAGGCCACAGGCGGTGGTGGCGGAGCGCAGGCCACGGGCGGTGGTGGCGGCGCTGGCGGCGCGGCACCTGCCGCCGGCGACTCGGTGCTCATGCTCCATCGCAACCCGAGCCACGACGGCGCCTACGTGCAAGCCGCGTTCAAGCGCAGCGCCATCGCGAACCTCGACGTGCTCGCTTCGTTCAAGGCGACGCTCCCCGATCCCAACGATCAGGTCTACGCCCAGCCGCTCTACGTCGACGGCGGCGCGGGCGGCACCGATCTCGTCATCGTCGCCACCGAGGCGAACAACGTCTACGCGCTCGACGCGACGACGGGCGTGATCGCGTGGACGAAGAACGTCGGCACGCCCGTGCCCAAAGCGATGATGTCGTGCGGGAACATCATGCCCGCCTTCGGGATCACGGGGACGCCGGTGATCGATCTCGCGTCTCGGCGCGTGTTCCTCGCGGCCGCCGTCCTGCCCGCGTCGGGCACGCCGACGTACCAGATCTTCGCGCTGTCGCTCGCCGACGGCTCTATCTCGCCGGGTTGGCCGCTCGACATGTCGACGATCGGCGTGAGCGGATCGACGACGTTCCACGCGACCACGCAGGGCCAGCGCGGCGCGCTCGCGCTCGCGCGCGGGACGCTGTACGTGCCTTTCGGTGGCCTCTTCGGCGCGTGCTTGCCTTTCCACGGGTGGGTCGTCGGGATCCCCATCGCCAACCCGACCGCGGCCAAGGCCTGGGCCACGCCGGCGTCGGGCGGCGGAGCCTGGGCGCCAGGCGGCATCGCGTCCGACGACGCCAGCATCTACGTCGGAACGGGCGTCACCTTCGGTGCGACGACGTGGGGTGGCGGCGACGCCGTGTTGCGCTTCGCGATCGGCTCCGACCTCTCAGCCCCCGCGGATTCGTTCGCGCCCACCAACTGGAAGACGGGCCTCGACCCCGCCGACCTCGGCTCGGGCGCCGCGCCCGTGCTCTTCTCGCTCGCGGGCTCGACGCCGAGCTCGCTCGCGATCTTCTTCCAGAAGGACGGCAACGCGTTCCTGCTCGATCGCGCGAACCTCGGTGGCATCGGCAACGCGCTGGGCGCGACGGGCAGCGGCGCCAACGGCTCTGCGTCGCTTCACGCCTCCGCGACCCCGCCCATCTCGGCGCCCGCCGTCTACACGACGACGACGGCCACGTACGTCGTCTTCCGCGGCAGCAACGGCGGATGCCCGAAGGCGGGCACGCTGACGGCGCTCGAGGTCACGCCGGGCGCTCCCCCCACGCTCTCTCTCGCGTGGTGCGGGGGAACCGGCAACGGCTCGCCGATGGTCACGACGTCCGACGGCACCCACGACCCCATCGTGTGGTTGCCCGGCGCCGAGGGATCGAATCAGCTCGAGGCCTTCGACGGCGACCTCGGCACGCCGGTGACGTTCGCGGGCGGCACGAAGACGATCACGGGCATGCGGCGCTACAACTCGGCGATCGCGGCGAAGGGGCGGCTCTACGTCGCGTCCGACGGCGCCGTCACCGCCTTCGGGCTGCCGTAGTCAGCGGCTCGACTCGGCGGTCGCGGCGGACTCGGCGAGCTCGCGGCCGCGGCGGGCGAGGGCGTTCGACGGCTCGAGGGCGAGCGTCGCCTGGTACTCGCGGAGCGCGTCGGCGTAGCGCTGCAGGTGGTAATAGGCGTCGGCGAGCAGCAGGTGACCGGGCACGGCGGCGCCGATCGCCATGGCCTCCTTCGCGCGACGGATCGCTTCGGGGTAGTTGCCGCGATCGAAGGCGGCCTGGCCGCGCGCGAGCACCTCGTCGGGCGTGGGGGGCGCGACGGCCGCGGGTGGCGGGGCAACGCCTGCGTCGCCCGCGGCGTGCCCGACGGGCGCGACGTTGACGGCGACGTGCTTGCCCGCGCCCATCGCCTTCGCGGCCTGGGCGAACGCGGGCGGTGACGACGCGGGCCACGCCGGCGCCGAAAGCGGCGTGCGTGCCCCGATCGGCGCGATCGGCTCGACGACGCGCGCGACGCGCTTGAGCTCGACGGGGTCTTGCGGCGGTGGTGGCGGCTCCTCGGCCGGCAGCGGCGCGATCGTGGGCGCGACGGGCGCAGGCGTCGGCTCGGGCGTGGCGCTCGCCGTCTCGGGGCGCGTGTCTTCCGGGGGCATGGCCGAGCGCTTCGCGAGCCAGCCCACGCCCGCGATGACGGCGAGCAAGCCCGCGCCCGCGGCGAACATCCACGGCCGCGCGCGCAGCACGACGGTGCGTTCGGTCTGGCCGCGCGTGTCCTGTGGCGTGGGCGGCGTGAGGCGCGGCTCGACGAGCACGACGGGCGGCGGCGTGCCGTGCACGGCGGCGAGGCACGCGAGCACCTCGTCCTTGAGCGCCGCCATCGACGGCTGACGATCTTTCGGCGCACGCGACAGCGCCCGCATGACGAGCCGTTGCACGTCGGCCGGCAGCTCGGGCCGCAGCTTGCCGATGGGCTCGGGATCGGTCGTCGCCTTCTTGTTGAGGACGCTGAGCACGTCGTCGCCCGCGCACGGCGGCGTCGCCGTCAGCATCTCGTAGAGCAGGCCGCCCACGGCGTAGACGTCGGTGAGCGCGTCGGCGCGCACGCCGGCCGCCTGCTCGGGCGACATGTAGACGGGCGTGCCGACGGCGACGTCGGGCCGCGTGAGGCCCGCGCGTCGGAGGCCGTCGCCGCTGCCGCTCTCGAGATCCATGTTCCGCGAGATGCCGAAGTCGAGCACCTTGACGAAGTCCTCTTCGTCTTTGCGCGAGACCAGCATGACGTTCGCGGGCTTGAGATCGCGGTGGATGATCTCGCTGGCGTGCGCGGCCTGGATCGCGCGGCAAATCTGCGCGGCGATGCGCAGCGCGCGCGCGACGGGCAACCGACCTTCCTGTTGCACGAGCTGCTCGAGGTCGAGGCCGTCGAGGAACTCCATGACGAAGTAGAACGCGCCGTCGGAGGTCGTGCCCGAGTCGGTGACGTCGACGATGTTGGGGTGGCCGATCTTCGAGGCGGCGCGCGCCTCGCGCCTGAACCTCTCGACGAGCTCGGGGCTGCCGAGGTAGCTCGAGTTCAACACCTTCACGGCGAGCCGCCGGCCGATGTCGACGTGGCGCGCCTCGTAGACGCGGCCCATGGCGCCTTCGCCGCACAGCCGCTCGATGAGGTAGCGCCCGCCCAGCGTCGCGCCCACGCGCGGATCCTCGCCGGGGCGGGGCGGGTGCGCGCGCGAGTCGCCTTCGCCCGTGTCGGCGACGCCGCGGCGCTCGTCGCGATCGACGCGGCGCCGGCCGACGTCGTTGGCGCGCCGGTCGGCGCGTCGCGAGTCGTTGCGGGGCATGCTCGCCTCGGGAACCAAGTCGTTGGGCGGCGCGCCGCGCGGCAGCTCGGCGCTGAACGCGCCCGAGAGCAACCCGGCGCCGTCGCGCATGAGCGACTCGCGCTCGCGCCGCTCGGCCTCGGCGATGTCGTGGAACAGCGGGCGCAGGAACGCCTGCAGGCGCGCCGTGTCCGTCTCGGGCGTCGTCGCCGCCAGGAAAGCCGCGAGGTCGGCGCGCAGCTCTTCGCCCGACTGGTAGCGCTTGGCCGGGTCGACGGCGAGGGCCTTCATGGCAATGCGATCCAGCTCGGGCGGCACGCGCGGCGTGACGTGCGAGGGCAGCACGATCTGCGGATCGCGCAAGCGCGCGAGGGCGTCGGCCGTCGAGTCGCGCCGCGCGCCCGAGACGTCGCCCGCGGGCACGGGCTTGACCGGGAAGAGTTGCTGCCCCGTGAGCAGCTCCCACAGCAAGATGCCCGCGGCGTAGAGATCCGTGCGGCCGTCGAGCGGCTCGCTGCGCGCCTGCTCGGGCGCGAGGTACGACAGCTTGCCGTAGATGATGCCGGGCGCCGTCTGCTGCAGCTTCAGCGTCGAGCGCGCGAGCCCGAAGTCGGTGAGCTTGACCTCGCCCGTGTACGACAGCAGCACGTTCGCGGGCGAGACGTCGCGGTGCACGAGCTTGAGCCCGCCGAACGCGTGCGCGTAGCCCAGCCCGCGCGCGAGCTCCTTGACGATGAAGGCGGCGACGTCGATGGGGAAGGGCACGCGCTTCTGCGCGCAGCGGTTCCACACGGCCAGGAGATCCTTGCCGTCGACGTACTCCATGACGATGTAGACCTGGTCGCCGTTGCGGCCGGCGTCGAACACCGACACGAGGTTGCCGTGCTGCAGGCGCACGACGACCATCGCCTCGTCGCGGAAGCGCTGCGCGCTGTCGCCCGCGACGAGCGTCGGAAGGACGGTCTTGATGACGCACGGCTTTTCCATGCCGCGCGCGCCCGCGAGCGCGAGGTACAGCTCGCCCATCCCGCCGCGCGCGAGAGGCTTGAGGAGCACGTACTGGTCGAACCGCCGCGGGAACCCGCCCGCCGCTGCCCCGGATCCGTCCACGCGACCGTTATACCTTTTGGCGACGGGCCGTGTCGGGTTTCGTGTTTTACGGTAACGTGTCGGCGGCATCGCCAGTCGTCGAGACGAGGACACGCATGAGCCCCAGCCCCGAGACGCACGCCACCGACGGAGACGACCTCGAGACGCTGCGCGGGAAGCGCATCGTTCTCGGCGTCACGGGCGGCATCGCCGCTTACAAAGCCGCCGAGCTCGTGCGGCTGTTCGTCAAGGTGGGCGCGAGCGTCCGCGTCGTCATGACCGACGCCGCCGCCGAGTTCATCACGCCGCTCACGATGCAGACGCTTTCCGGTCACCCCGTGGGTCGGCGCCTATTTGACCTCGACGAGGAGGCGCGCATCGGCCACATCCGGCTCGCCGACGAGACCGATCTCGTCGTCGTCGCGCCCGCGACCGCCGATTCGATCGCGCGCATCTCCGCCGGCATGGCCGACGATCTGCTCGCGGCCGTCGTGCTCGCGTCGAAGGCGCCCGTGCTGCTCGCGCCCGCGATGAACGTCAACATGTGGGAGAACCCGCTCACGCAGGCGAACCTCGCGCGGCTGCTGGGGCCAGACGGCGGCGGGCGGTTCTCGACGGTGGGACCCGATCGCGGGCCGCTCGCCTGCGGTTGGGTCGGCGCGGGTCGGCTCATCGAGCCCGAGGAGATCCGCGCGGCGGCGGCGCGGACGTTCGCGCCGCGCGATCTGGCGGGCCGCAAGGTCGTCGTGGCGGCGGGCCCGACCAACGAGCCGGTCGACGACGTGCGCTTTTTGGGCAACCGGTCGTCGGGGAAGATGGGCTTCGCGATCGCGGCGGCGGCCGCGGCGCGCGGCGCCTCGGTGACGTTGCTCGCGGGGCCGGGCACGCCGCCCACGCCCGCGGGCGTCGCCAAGCGCGTCGACGTCGGGACGACGGCCGAGCTCGAGAAGGCGCTCGCGGCCTCGGCGCCCGACGCCGACGTCGTCGTCATGGCGGCGGCCGTCGCCGATTTTCGGCCGGCGACGAAGGTCGTGGGCAAGCTCTCGCGACGCACGGCTGGCGGGACGACGCTGGCGCTCGCGGCGAACCCCGATCTGCTCGCGGGCCTCGTGAACGCGCGCGGCGCCGCGCACCTGCCGTTTCTCGTGGGCTTCGCGGCCGAGACCGTCGACGGCGACGTGGAGCGCCTGGCCGAGCGCGCGTCGGCCAAGCTCGTCGAGAAAGGCTGCGAGGCGATCGTGGCCAACGACGTGAGCCAGCCCGGCATCGGCTTCGGCGCCGACGACAACGCCGTCACGGTGATCCTCGCCGACGGCACCGAAACGGAGATCTCGCGCGCGCCCAAGGCCGTCATCGCCGACAAGCTGTGGAGCCTGTTCGTGCCGCGCCTGGCCGCGCGCCCGTCGCCGCGTGCGCCTGCGGCGCGCGGCAAGACCAAGTCCCAACGCGTTCCCGGCTAGCCATCGGGGCTGTTGGGTCTTGCGTCGGCGCCCCGACTCGGACGAATCTCGCTGCGACCCGCCCGGATGCCCGACCCTCGCCTCAAGAACTACGCCGCGCAAGCGGGACGCCACCTCGGCCTCTCGGGCGCGACGCTGGCCGCGCGCCAGGCGGCGGCGAGCCAAGCGGCCGAGGGCTCGGCGCGTGGCAACGTGCCGCCTTGGCCGCGCGCCGACGACGTCGACTTTCACGGGACGCTGGGCGCCGTGTGGATCTGGGCGCGGCACCACCTGCTCACGGGCGACGCGCGCTTCGCCGCGAACCGCGCGTCGGCGTGGGCGTTCGTCGAGGCGCAGGGGCGAAAGTTCATCCCCGAGGCGCTCGACAGCCTCGCGAGCGACGAGGGCGCGTACGACTGCGCCGTGTTGTTGATGGCCTACGCGGCCGAGCGCGCCGTGGGCGCGATCGATTCGCGCAAGCAGATCCTCGTCGACCGCGCGGCGCGCGTGCTCGCGGCGTATTTGGCCGAGCTGCACGACCTGTCGGGGCGCGAGTTCAAGGACCCCGGCTTCCTCGCGAAGGCGCTCGTCGATCACGCGCGCCTCGTCGAGGATCGCGGGCTGTCGGCCGTGGGGCGCAAGTTCGTCGAGCGCGCCTTCGGGATGAAGGCGCCGCCGCCGTTCTCGACCGAGGTCGAGACGCAGGGTGGGCTCTTCGACTTTTCGTCGACGACGGCGACGCGGGTGCTGGCGGTGATCGCGGCCGAGGGGCCGACGCCGTTCGTGGGCGCGTGGCTGCGCGAGCGCGTCGCGCCGCTCGTGCCGCCCGCGTTCGTCGCGCGTCGCCGCGAAGAGAACACGTGGAACGCGTGCGCGGCGTGGGCGCTGGGTCAGGCCTACGTCGTCGCGACCGATCCGACGTTCCTGCAGGCCTACACCGAGATCGTCGATGAGCTCGAGCGCCGCGACGGCGATCGCGACGGCGCGCTGCCGCGCGATCGCACCGTCCACGACGGCGAGACGAGCGCCACCTTCTACTACGCGCTCGCCGTCGACGCGCTGGTCGCCGATGGCCGCTGACGACGACGCGCGCGACGAGTTGCGCGACGAGCTCAGATCGCTCGCGGGCAGCCTGCGCACGAACCTGACGTCGCGCCAGCGTTCGGGCCTGCTGGGCGTGCCGCGTGGCGCGGCCGCGCCGCGCGCGAAGGTCGTCGCGCCCGTCGCCGCGCCGCCCGTCGTCGTCGTCTCCACGGCTGCGCCCGAAGTTGCCGCGGACGACGAAGCGACGGGCCGGCCCACGGGCGCCGCGGGCCTCGCGATCGTGCGCGAGGAGCTCGGCGACTGTCAGCGCTGCAAGCTCGCGCCGCTGCGCACGAAGCTCGTGTTCGGCGTCGGCAACCCGAACGCGCACCTCGTGTTCGTGGGCGAGGCGCCGGGCGCCGACGAAGACGCGCAGGGTGAGCCGTTCGTCGGCAAGGCGGGTCAACTTCTCACGAAGATGATCGAGGCCATGGGCTACGCGCGCGAGGACGTCTACATCTGCAACATCCTCAAGTGCCGCCCGCCCGGCAACCGCAACCCCGAGCCCGACGAGATCGCCAAGTGCGAGCCCTTCTTGAAGGCGCAGCTGGCGGCCATCCGCCCGCGCATGATCGTCGCGCTCGGCAAGTTCGCTGCCCAATGCCTGCTGCGCGACGACACGCCCATCTCGCGCCTGCGCGGCAACTTCCGCTCGTACGAGGGCATTGCGCTCATGCCGACGTTCCACCCGGCTTACCTGCTGCGCGATCCCTCGAAGAAGAAAGAGGCGTGGGACGACCTCAAATCCGTCAACACCGCGCTTCGCCGACTCGGCTTCGAACCCCCACGCCCGCCCGCGGGATAGGACCCACATGAAGAGAGCTCTGTTTGCGCTCGCGCTCGTCGCGTGCGCGTCGCAGTCCGATCTCAACGGTCTCTACAACCGCGGCGTCAAGGCCGCGCGCAAGGACGATTGGGACACGGCGATGAAGGACCTCGCGGCCTTCACGACGACGGCGTGCCCGTGGACCAACCCCGACAAGCGCTGCCGCGAGGCCTACCTCGCGCTCGGCCGCGGCCACGAGCGGCGCGGCGCGCCCGCGCACGCGTGGGCCTCGTTCGCGCGCGCGCTGGCGATGCCGCCGCACGCGAAGGACGCCGCCGTCGAGCAAGATCTCGAGCGAGCGCGCCAAGAGCTCGCCGACAAACAGCAAGCGACGCCCGATCGCGGGCCCGTGCTGCTGCGCTACCGCGACGAGGTGCCCGAGGAATATTCGCTGCGCTCGGTGATGATCTCCGTCGACTTCGCGCCCGTCGTCACGCGCGACAAGAACGCGGGCGAGCTGCACAGCCCCGACTTCGCGCAGGTGTACTCGGGCTCGCTGCCCGCCGGCGGCCACGTCCTCGAGGTCGAGTCCGTGCACGACTGCAAGACGGGCCAAGAGCGCCCGTGCACGCGCCAGCACGTGCGCCGCACCTGGGCCTTCGACACCGAGACGCACACGCCGCTCACGATCGAGCTGCGCGGCTACGCCGACGCCGCCGAAGACGGCGCCCCCGCGCAGCCGATGATCGAGATGACGCGACGGTGACTAACGAAAGACGACGGGCGCGCCCGTGCCGCGCATGATCTCGTCGTCGCCGACGCCGGCGGCGCGCTCGATGCAGACGAAGTGATCGCCGGCGGGGTCGAAGACGCCGAGCTCGGTGATGACGCGGTGGACGCAGGCGAGGGCGGTCACGGGCAACGTTACGCGCGCGACCAGCTTGGGCTTGCCGTCCTTGGCGACGTGGCTCTGCAAGACGACGACGCGCTTGGCGCCCGCGGCGAGATCCATGGCGCCGCCCATGCCCGTGATGAGCTTGCCGGGGACGGTCCAGTTCGCGAGGTCGCCCGTGCACGCGACCTCGAGGCCGCCGAGGATCGCGAGGTCGACGTGGCCGCCGCGGATCATGGCGAACGACAGCGCCGAGTCGAACGTGCTCGCGCCGGGCTTGGCCGTCACGGTCTGTTTGCCTGCGTTGATGAGCTGCGGGTCGACCTCGTCGTCGTACGGAAACGGGCCCATGCCCAGCAGGCCGTTCTCCGAGTGCAAGAGCACGTCGACGCCGGGCGGGATGAAGTTCGCGACCTCGGTCGGCAGCCCGATGCCCAGGTTCACGATCGTGCCGCCGCGGATCTCGGCGGCGGCGCGCTTCACCATGTCGTCGCGCGACCAGGCCATCGATTAGGACACGCCCCCGGAGCGCGGCCGCGTCGTGCGAAATTCGATGACGTTCTTGTGCTCGCGCACCTCGACGATGCGCTTCACGAACAGGCCGGGCAGGTGCACGTCGTCGGGATCGATCGCTCCGGGCTCGACCAGCTCGTCGACCTCGGCGACGGTGACGTCGGCGGCCATCGCCATGACGGGGCTGAAGTTGCGCGACGTGCGGTGGAAGCGCAGGTTGCCGTAGCGATCGCCGACGGCGGCGCGCACGATCGCGAGATCGGCGCGCAGCGGCGTCTCGAACACGTAGGTGCGGCCGTTCATCTGGCGCAGCTCCTTGCCCTCGGCGACGACGGTGCCCACACCCGTGGGCGTGAAGAAGCCGCCGATGCCGGCGCCGCCCGCGCGGATGCGCTCCGCGAACGTGCCCTGCGGGTTGAGCTCGACGTCGACGGTGCCGGCGAGGTACTGCTCGGCGAGGTCGGGGTTGCCGCCGATGAAGCTGCAGATGACCTTCTTCACCTGACGGTTCTTGAGCAGCACGGCCAGGCCTTGGCCCTGGTTGCCGCAGTTGTTGCTGATGATCGTGAGGTCCTTGACGCCCCGGCGCGCGATGGCCTCGATGCACGCCTCGGCGTTGCCCGACAGACCGAAGCCGCCCGACATGATGCGCATGCCGTCGCGCAGGACGGCGTCGTCGAGCGCGGCTTCGACGCTGGGATAGACTTTGCTCATGCGGTGAGCCCTTCGTCGAGGGCGCGCCCGAGCGCCGCCGTTGCCTCGTCGATCTCGTCGTCGCCGATCACGAGCGGCGGCGCGACGTAGACGAGGTTGTCGCGTTTGTGCATGTGCAAGTGATGACGTCGCAGCGTCGTCGCGAGCTTCGCGAGGACCGGCGCCGCGAGCGGCGTCTTGGTCCCCGGCTCGCACAGCTCGAGCGCCCACAAGAGCCCGATGCCGCGCACGTCGACGATCGCGGGCCGCGTCGCCGCGAGCGCCCGCAGCCGCGCGCCGAGCCGCGCGCCCGCGACGGCGGCGCGCGCGACGAGGTCCTCGTCGCGCAACGCCTCGATCGCGGCGACGATCGCGGCGCACACCAGCGGGTGCGCGTAGCTCGTGAGCCCCGCCACCAGCACGTGGTCGTCGAAGTGCTTCGCGATCCGCTCGTTCACGATGACGGCGCCGCCCGGCGCGTAGCCGCCCGTGATCGCCTTGGCCATCGTCATCAGGTCGGGCGCGACGCCGTCGTGGTCGACGGCGAACCACTTGCCGGTGCGGCCGAACCCCGACAGCACCTCGTCGGCGATGAGCAACACGCCGTGGCGATCGCAGATGGCGCGCAGCTTCTTCCAGTAGCCCGGTGGCGGCACGAACACGCCGTTGGCGCCGACGATGCCCTCGGCGATGACGGCGGCGACGGTGTCGGGACCTTCGCGCAACAGCGCGGCCTCGAGGTCGTCGGCGCACTCGTGGTGGCAGCTGGACGGGACCTTTCCCATGGGGCAGCGGAAGCAATATGGGTCCGCGATACGGACGATGCCGGACAAACCGGGCTCGAACGGCTCGCGGCGCGGGTCACCCGAGAGGGACAACATCGCGAGCGTGGCGCCGTGGTAGCTGCGCGTGCGCGCGACGATCTTCTTCCGCCCGGTCACGAGCCGCGCCATCTTGACGGCGTTCTCGTTGGCCTCGGCGCCCGACAGACAGATGAAGCTCTTCGAGAGGCCCGCGGGCGTCACCTCGGCGAGCAGCTCGCCCGCGCGCGCCTTGTCGGGGAAGGCCGAGGTGGGATACGCGAGCAGCCCGCGCGCGGCCGCCTTCGTCAGCGCTTCTTTCATGCGCGGGTGGCCGTGCCCGAGGTTGGCGTTCCACGTCATGCTGCCGAGGTCCCACCAGCGCGCGCCGTCGGCCGTCGTGAAGCGCGCGCCCTGGCCGTCGACGATCTCCAGCGGCACGGCGCTTTTTTGCGCGCTCCACGTGTAGAAGACGCGCGCGTTCTGCCGCGCGACCAGATCGTCGGCGTCGCTCACGCTTGGACGTCGCGGCAGGCCGCCGCGAAGACGTCGACGGTCGCGCGCGCTTGCTCGGCGGTGAGGATGAGGGGCGGGGAGAGGCGAATCGCTTGCTTGCCGCACTCGAGCACGAGCAGGCCGCGGCGGAAGCACAGGTCGGCGACGTTCTCGGCCAGGGCCGGCGTCGCGAATTCGACGCCGATCATGAGGCCGACGCCGCGCACGTCGGTGACGTTGGCGTTGCCGACCAGCGCCTGGCGCAGCGAGGCCTGCAGGTCGGCGCCGACGCGCGCCGAGTTGTCGACGAGGCTGCGCTCGAGCAGGTCGATCGTCGCGAGGCCCGCGGCGATCGACACCGGGTTGCCGGCGATGGTCGAGCCGTGGCTGCCGGGCGGCCACGTCATCTTCTCGCGCGGCGCCATCATCGCGCCCAGCGGCATGCCCGAGGCGATGCCCTTCGCGAGCAACAAGATGTCGGGCACGACGCCCGTGTGCTCGGCGGCGAACATCTTGCCCGTGCGGCCCATGCCCGTCTGCACCTCGTCGAACACGAGCAGGATGCCGTGGCGATCGCAGAGCGCGCGCAGGCGCGGCAGGAAGTCGGGCGGCGGCACGACGTAGCCGCCTTCGCCGAGCACGGGCTCGACGACGATCGCGGCGACGTCCTCGGGCGCCGTCACCGTCGAGAAGAGCTCTTCGACGCTGGCCGCGTCGCCGTAGGTCGCGTGATACACGTTGGGCAGCAGCGGGCCGAAGCCTTTGCGGTACTTCGATTTGCTGGCCGTGAGCGACAGCGAACCGAGCGTGCGCCCGTGGAACGCGCCGCGGAACGCGATGATGCCCGGCCGGTGCGTGTGGTTGCGCGCGAGCTTGAGCCCCGCCTCGACCGCCTCGGTGCCCGAGTTCGTGAGGAACGTCTGCCACTCGTGCTTGTTGCCAGCCGGCCCAATCTTCTGGGCGAGCTGCGAGAGCTTCTCGCAGATGGCGCCGTAGCCCGGGTAGTGGAAGTCGGTCCCGCAGATGTGGATGAGCACCTCGGCCTGCTCGGCGATCGCGGCCGCGACGGCCGGGTGGCAGTGGCCCGTCGACGCCGTCGCGACGCCCGCCTCGACGTCGAGGTACACGTTGCCGTCGACGTCCTCGACCATGCAGCCCGACGCGCGCCGCACCATCAGCGGGTAGCAGTGGATGAGCGACGGCGACAGGTGCGGCTTGGCGCGCGCGATCATCTCTCTCGCGCGCGGCCCCGGTGGGTCGGTCACGATCGTGATCGGCTGCGCCGCGAGGGCCTGCAGCGCGAGCTTGGCGGCGGCCGCGGACGCACCTTGCGGGGTCATGTCGTCCTCCCGTCGTGAAATCGGGCGGTCGAGGGCGATTCTTGAGACGTCCACATGAGGCCTACTCGCAGATCGTGCGGCTCTGCTCGCGCAGGTAACAGGACAGCGTGTACGGCCCGCCGATGTTCTTGCCCGTCGAGCCCGAGCCCTTCCAGCCGCCGAACGGCTGCACGCCCGGCCACGCGCCCGTGGTCGCGCCCGCGGCGCGGTTGACGTACACGACGCCCGCCTGGATGCGATCGAGGAACGTGTCGATCTCGTCTTGCTTGCGCGAGAACAGGCCCGCCGTCAGGCCGAAGTCCGTGTCGTTGGCCAGCGCGAGCGCCTCGTCGAGATCTCCGACGCCCACGACGCCGACGAACGGCACGAACAGCTCGCGCCGCATGAGCTCGTGATCGTGTGGCAGGCCGAAGGCGACCGTCGGCCGGGCGAAGTAGCCGTGCGCGAACGCGCCGTCGGTGAGCACGGCGCCGCCGGCCTTGATGACGCCGGCACCCGCGGCGGCCACGAAGCGCTGGTAGTCCTCGTAGCTCGCCTTCGTCGCGAGCGGCCCGGCGAAGACGCCCTTGTCGAGCGGGTTACCGATCTTCGTGGCGTTCGTCATCGCGACGAGCTTCTCGACGAACGGCCTCGCGATCGCGCTGTGCACGTAGACGCGCGAGCACGCCGAGCACTTGTGGCCGTTCATGCCGAACGCCGAGCGGTAGACGCCCTGGACGGCCTTGTCGACGTCGGCGCTGTCCATGACGATCGCGGGGTTCTTGCCGCCCATCTCGGTGATGCACGGCTTGGGGAACCTGGTGGCGAAGCGCTTGTACAGCTGGTGGAAGCCGACGTCGTACGAGCCCGTGAAGGTGACGCCGTCGACGTCGGGGTGCATCGTGAGCCCGTCGCCGACGACGCGGCCGCTGCCGGGCACGCAGCTGAGCGTCCCCGCGGGCAGCCCCGCCTCCTCGAAGATCTCGACGATCTTGAGCGCGACGAGCGGCGTCTCGGAAGACGGCTTCGCGACGACGGTGTTACCGGTGACGAGGGCGGCGGCGATGGGCGCGCCGAACAGCGCGACCGGGAAGTTCCAGGGCGACACGACGGCCCACACGCCGTAGGGGCGCAGCACGCTCGTGTTGCGGTCGGTGGGAACGAGGCGCCCCATCTCGCGGACGTAGCCGTCGTTGAGGCGCATCTGCTCGTTGTAGTAGCTGATGAGATCGGCGGTCTCTTCGATCTCGCCGAGCGCCTCGATGCGGTTCTTGCCCGTCTCGTGGATGAGCCAGGCCGACAGCTCGTAGCGGCGGCGCCGAATGAGGTCGGCGGCTTTTTCGAGGACGCGCGCGCGCTCGGCCCACGGCCGTCGGCTCCACGCGGCGAAGGCGGCGCGCGCCGCGGCGACGGCGTCACGCACGTCGTCGGCCGCGCCGCTCGCGACGCGCGCGACGACGATGCGCGTGTCCGTCGGCGATCGGCTCTCGATCGTGCCCGTGCCCGCGCGCGGCTGGCCCGCGACGCGCAACGGGACGGTGCGTCCCAGCTGCGCGTTCACGTCCGCGATGGCGGCGTCGAACGCGGCGTTCACCTCGGGATCGTCGGCGCCGAGGCTGATGTAGGTGATCTTGCCCGTGGACGACATGGTGGCCCCTTGAGAATAAACGAGATTCGTTGACTTGGCTCTGTCGGCGTTGACACCCCAGCAGCGAATCACTAGTGTCGCGCTCTTGTTCCAGCGCAGGACGTTTTCGCGCAGGACATTTCAGCGCAGTTCCCGGGGGGGAAGGCAGCCATGACGAAGGCCGAGCTCATCGAGAAGATCTACGGTCGCAAAGGCCTGCCCGCCGACCTCACGAAGAAGACGGTGACCCAGATCGTGGACGCGGTCTTCATCGAGATGGGCGACTACTTCATCCGAGCGCGCCTCACCCGGAACCAGAGCGCCAAGCTGACCTACCCGCGCTTCGGTACGTTCTCGAAGCGCCGCCGCGGCGAGCGCGTCGTCAAGATCCCCAAGACGGGCGCCAGCGTCACGATCCCGGCGCAGGAGACGGTGACGTTCTCGCCGGGGCAAGAGCTGCGCGCGCTGCTCAACCGCAACGGCAAGTCGCACGGCAAGGCCGCGCCCGCCAACGGCGTCGCCAAATAGCAGGGTCGCGCGGGTGCTTCGCGGCGCTGGTCCTCTCGCCCCGAAAGCCGCACACTAGAGGGACCGAATGCTCGACCCGCGCCTGGAGCTCGCCGACCTGCACATCCACGTCGGCGCCGCCGTGGCGCCGCACATCTTGTGGTCGATCGCGCACGACCAGGGCTTCAAGCTGCCCGTGCACACCTTCTGGGAGTTCCGCGACCTCGTCACGGCCAAGCCCGACAAGGTGTCGTCCCTCAACGACTACCTCGCGATCCTCCACAAGTGGACCGAGAAGATCCAGTCGTCGCCGGCGGCGATCGAGCGCTCGGTCTACGAGATCATCGGCAAGGAGTTCCGCTCGAGCAACGTGTCGCTCATCGAGCTGCGCTTCAACCCGATGAAGCGCAACCTCGAGGGCGAGCGCGACCTCGACCACATCATCCACGCCGCGCTCCGCGGGATGGATCGCGCGTGCCTCGAGTACGGCGTGAAGGCGGGGCTCATCTTCTGCCTCGCGCGCGAGTTCCCCATCGAGCTCAACGAGATCATCGTCAAGAAGGCCGTGCGCTACCGCTCGCGCGGCGTCATCGGCATCGACCTCGCCGGGCCCGAGATGCACACGCTCGAGCTGACGGCCGAGGTCGACGCGTACCGCGACCTGTTCGGCCGCGCGCGCGCCGCTGGCCTCGGCACGACGGTGCACACGGGCGAGACGCCGTACACGTCGGTGCCAGGCGTGCTCGCCGTGCTCGACAAGCTGCAGCCCGATCGCATCGGCCACGGCGTCGCGGCGGCGCAGAGCGAGGAGTGCGTGCGCAAGCTCGCCGAGGCGGGCGTCGTGCTCGAGATCTGCCCCAGCTCGAACCTGCGCACGCGCGCGGTCGCGAGCTTGGAAGAGCTCGGCCGCGCGCTGCGCACCTTCGACGCCCACCACGTCCGCTACACGATCAACACCGACGGGCCGTACCTGCTGTCGACGCACCTGCGCTACGAGTACGAGATGCTGCTCGACGCGGGCATCCTCACCGAGTCACAGGCCCACCACGTCAACAACGTCGCGCGCTCGGCCACGTTCGTGAAGTAGCGACATCCGAGTTAGGGGTGCGCCGTCGTGCAGTCGGCGGCCGTGTAGAGCTGGTCGGACGCCATCGTGCCGGACCGATCGATGACGAGGTGCTTTTCGCCCGTGCCGCAGGTCGCGTCGTTGGCGAGGCTGAAGCATGGCTTGGTCGCGCCCGCATCGGAGCAGGCGGGCAGCCGCGTCGCGTGCTTGGTGCCGTCGGCGTCCTGCCAGCGATCGACGACCGTGCAGCCTGGGCCTGGATCGGGTACGACGACGCACGGGGGCTGGAGCGGCGCCACGAGGCGTCGCGTGAGGTTCGTGAGCGCTGGGCCCATCGAGTCGTTGCAGATGCTCTCGAACATGGCGCGCTCGCCGACCCCCTCGACCGTCTGCCACAGGCGCACGCTGGGATCGGCGTAGGTGCCATCGGACTGCGTGCACGAGTGCGAAACCTGCGGCCACTTGCCCGCGGGGTCGTCGTTCGTCGGCGTGTAGTCGTCGGTGACGACGTAGGGGGTCGGCGGGCCGGCGATGACGCCGAGGAACACGCGCGCCGGATCGCCCTTGAGCCCGCGAAGGAAGGTCACGAAGTCGCCGACCTTGTCGAGAGGGCCATTCTCGTTGGAGCGGCATTCGGTGTACGTGCCAGCGGCGATCGGCGCTTCCCACGGACCGTCGCCGATGCGGCACTCGTGGCCCACCCGGTTGCAGCGGAACGAAGTCAGAGGCCCGAGCGGGTCGGAGACGTACTTCGACGTCGCCTGGAACACCGGGGAGTTGTAGGGCGCGGAGCAGTCGTCTTCGTTCGTGATGAGCACGACGCCTAGGTAGGCGTCGCTTCGTACGAAGCCGGCGTTCTCCGGAGGCGCGATGACCGGATCGAGCGCGAGCTCGGCGGACGCGAGCTGCTGCTCGATCCCGCAGCCGCTGTCGCCCAGCCGGCCGATGCAGGTGAAGGCGTCGGCGAGCGAGCCATCGCCGGACCAGTTGTGCACCATCGCCCCGGTCGAATCGGTGGACACCGAGAGGAACCTGCCGTTCAACGTTCCGATGCGCGCGCACGTCGTGGGATCGCGCGGCGCCGATTGGAGCACGGCGCGATCGCCGCCGCCGCTGTTGCATCCTGGGACGTCGATCGAATTTCCGGCTCCCAGGTCCGACGAGACGACGCCGATGTGCAGATCCGGGACGCCTCCTGGCAGGCCCTGCAAGACGGTCATCATCGAGCTGAAGCTCGCGACGAGCTTCGCCTGCAGCGGCAGCATCGACGACGAGTTGTCGACCATGAAGAGAAGGTCGATTTTGGGGGCCGGGCTCGAGTCGACCTTCTGCGCGAAGGACGGCCAATTGGCTGTCAAAGCGTAGATCTGGTCGGTCGATGCTGAGCTCGAGACGACGGCGCCGCGCTTGTCGCAGGCGACGACGACGACGAGCGAGGCGAGGGCGGCGGCGCGGAGGCCGAAGCAGGCGAGGCGCGGCGGTGTGATGATCATGGCGGCTCCTTTGGCAGAGGAGTGCGCGTCGTCGACGGAAAGTCGGTCATGGAAATGCCGCCCAGAAGTCGACGATCTCGAGCAGCGACGGCGCGCCGGCGCCGCCGACGACGTGTCCATCGACGACGACGTCGATCGCGGGTTGCAAAATGACGGCGTCCGCTTCGATCGACAGACCGGCGTTGCGCCAGAACGCGCGGCTCGCGCCCACGCCGGCCGCGACGAAGGGCGTCCAAAAGAATTGGTCGGCGCGGACGTGGATCGTCTGCGGCGGCGTAGAGGGCGGCATGCCTCGCGCGTCGTACGCGGCGACGAGGTGATGCATGCCGGTCGCGATCCGCGCGCGAACGTCGGTGCGTCCCAGCGTTCCTTCGACGACGACGCCGACGAGCCCCAGCTCTTCGCGCGTGTGGGCGCTGCCAGCCGTCGTCGGCGCGAGGTCACGAAAGAACGGGCCGGCGACGGTCAGCTCGATCGCGACGTGAGGCACGACCGAAGCGGCGATGCCGGCGGCGACGCTCGGCGCGACGCCCGCGCCCGATCCGACGACGCGGCCCTCGAGCGCGGCGAGGCCCGCGAAGGCGCGAAACGGCGGGCGCTTCGGTGGCGGCGGTGGTGGCGTTTCGGCCGCGATCTCCGCGGGCGCGGCGGCGACGACCGGCGTGGGCCGGCGCGAAGCGAGGCGCATGCCGCGCAAGATCTCGACGGCGCGCAACGCGAGCAGCGCGGGATCGTCGCCGCCGGCGCCGCGCGGGACGGGCACGCGGCGTTCGAGCGGCGAGCCGTCGGCGAGCGTGCCGAGCAGATCGATCGTCGCGACGCCGTCCTCGCGCACGAAGGCGAGCCGCGCGGGGTAGGCGTCGCCCGCCGTGTCGACCGACGCGCTCGTGAGACCGGCCGCGCCGAGCTCGAGGCGCGCTCGCGCCGCGGCCTCGACGAGCACGCGGTCGTCGGCCGCCGGGCGAAGCACGGCGACGTCCACCGTGGGACCGGCGAAGGCAGGTTCAGCTGCATGTGCGGCCAACGAGACCAACGAAAAAACGAGCGCGGCAAAGGCCGCGAATGGGGGCCTCACGGGAGGCCGAGGATCGCACGAGCTTGGAGCAGATAGGGGCCGTCGGGGAAACGCGCGAGGTAGTCGTGCGCGAGCGGAGCGGCGGCGTCACGCCCCGAGAGGCGCTCGATGTCGAGCATCTCGCGGCCGAGCGCTTCGGCGGCGTAGGAGCCTCGCGGGGCTTCGGCGAGCGCGCGGCGGTACCAGTCGAGCGCCGCGCCCGTCGCGCCGCCGTCGTCGGCGAGACGCCCGAGCAAGAACGCCGAAGCGGGCGCGCGCGGCGAGGTCGGGTAGCGGCGGCGCAACGTTTCGAGCGCGCGCGTCGCGACGTCACGCGCGCCCGCGTAGCGCGCGGCGTCCGCAAGCGCGGCGAGCGCGTCGTCGTCGACGGTCGTGAGCACGTCGTCGAGACCACGCGCGCGTGCGTCGGCGAGCACGGCCGTCGCGTCGCCGGCCGCGACGTCGTGGCTCCAACGCAGGGCATGCGCGCGTGTCGTTGCCTCGGGATCGATCGAAGGCGCACGGCGCAGACGCGGAGCGGGTGGCGTGACGACCGCTGGGACCGACGGTGGCGTCGGCGCGGGCGTCACCGTCGCGCGCGGCGCCGTTGCGCGCGTCGTGTCCTCGATGTGAACCTCGCCCAGCGCGACGCGCGCCGAGAGCCGCTGCCCGCCGACGAGCCGCAGCGGCGCCGCGAGGTGCGGACCCGAGACGAGCACCGAGCCCGAAAACATCGTGACGACGGCCGTCTCGTCGGCGCCCGACCAGCGGACGTCGAACACCGTGCCCGTGACGTCGACGCGGTACGGGCCGGCCTCGACGGACCACTGCGCGCCCGGCAGGTGACGCACGTCGAAGTGCGCCTGGCCGTCGTCGACGACGACGCGCGCGCCGTGTGGCCCGGGCGCGCCGACCGAAACGCGCGCGCCGCGCTCGAGGTGGATCGCCGTGCCGTCGGAGAAGCGCACGTCGGACACCGTCTCGGCCGCGCGCACGTAGCCGTTGTCGAGCGCCTCGCCGCCGCTCACGACGTACGTGAGATCGACGGGCCGGCGCAGCACGCGCGCGCCGAAGACGATCGCGAGAGCCGCGGCGCCCGCGAAGACGATCCCCACGAAGATCCACGGCCGCCGCGGCGCCGCCGCTTCGCCGCGCGCGCGCGCCTCGCGCAGGCGGTGCCAAGCAGCCGGCGCGGGTCCACCGTCGGCGGCCGCGTCGGCGACCTCGCGCGCGGCTCGTCCGAGCGCGCCGATCAGAGCTTCGTCTTCGTACTCTCGGGCCGACTTCCGATCCATCACGGTGTCTCCGCTTCGGTTGCTTCGGCGAGCGCGACGAGCACGGGGTCGCGGCGCACGAGCGTCGCGATGCGCTTCGTCGCGCGCACGAGGTGCCGCTGCGCCGTCGAGATCGAGATCCCGTGCGCGGCCGCGACCTCCTCCAGCGTGAGCCCCTCGATCGTCCGCGCGACCAGCAGCGAGCGCTCGCGCCCGCTCAACGTGTCGAGCAGTCGGTAGTAACGCGCCACGGCCTCGCGCGCGTCTTCGTCGTGCCGCGGCGCCGCCGCCTCGGGCGGCTCGCCCGTGTCCGTGAGCCGCAGCCATCGGCGCCGCCGGCGCGACGCGATCTCCGTCTGGACGACCCGCAAACAAATCGACGTCAGGAAGCCGCGCACGGCCGCCGGCTCGCGCAGCGTCCCGACGCGCCGAAAGAACCGCAGGAAGACCTCTTGCAGCAGATCCTCGCGCTCGGCGCCCTCGCCGCCGGCCGGGCCGAGCATTCGCCGCAGCGCCGCGTCGATGCCCGGCGAGAACCGGTTCCAGGCGTCGAGCTCGGCCGATGGCTCCCCGCGGCGTAGCGCGAGCACGACCTCGACGTCGGCGCTGTTCGCCGGTCGCTCGTTGCGGTCGGCCCCGGCGTCCGATCCCCTCGGGGGGCCGAGGACTCGAAAGGATGTCACGGGCATCGTCCCACCCTATAGTGCGGGGTCGTGCCCCGGAGTCGGTCACAAATCGGCGTCGCGGCGGCGGCGCTGGCAGCGGCGCTCGTGGTCGGGGCGGGGCCGGCCCGCGCCGCCGACACCTTCGCCTGGGCGCCGGCCAACGCGCCGTGCGTCCAACGTGGCCGGGCCGTCGCGCGTGCGCTGGGCCTGGGCGGCCTCGTCGAGCTGAGCGTCGAGGTCGACAACGTCTTTTCGGACGCCAACCGCGCGGCCCTGGGCGAGGCCGAACGGCGGCTCGCCGGCGTGCGCGGTGTGCACCGCGTGATCGGCCCGACGAACCTGCTCGACGTCGCCGTCGACGCCGACGGTCAGCCGACGGCGCGCGCCGTGCTCTCACGCGACGCCGACGACGCGCGCGCGCGCGTGCAGCGCCGCGCCGACGCGCTCGGCTGGTTCTTCTCGACCAACGGGCGCGCCGCGCGCTTCTACGTCGAGGTCGAAGGCGACTTGGGGACAGCCTGGCCTGGCCTGGCCAACGCGCTCCGGGCCTCGGGCCTCGACCTCGTGCCCGAGCCGGGCGCCGACATCGCCGTGGCCCGCGCGCTGTGGCCCGATCCCCGGGCCCACGGCGCGCGCTGGCTGCCGGCGATGCTCGCCGGCGCGTGGGTGTTGTTTCTCGTCGTCGCGGGCTACAAGGCGCGGCCGCTCACGGGGCGGCTCTCGGCGGGCGGCGCCGCGGGCGTCGCGGTCGCGGCCATGCTCGGCGCGGCGGCGCCATTTTGGGGCGTCGACGTCCTCGGCGTGCGCGTCACGGGCGCGACCGCGGCGGGCGCCGCGGCGGCCGCGCTCGTCGTCGGCGTCGCCCTCGAGCGGGCGCGCGCGGCGAAGCCCGGGCGCTGGAACCGTTTCGCGCACCCGCCCGCCGCCGTGCAGGCGCTCGCGCTCGCCGCCGTGGCGGCGCTCGCGTGGTTCTCGCCGCAGCTGCGCGTCGGCACGCACCAGTGGAGCGAGGCGCCCATGCTGTTCGTCGACGTGCGCGCCGACTTCGATCAGCCCGTCGTGCTGCGCGAGGTTCAGCGGTTGACGGAGGCGCTGCGGCTGCAGCCGGGCGTCGCCGCCGCGTGGTCGCCCGCCGATCTCTTCTCGACCGTCGACGTGGAAGGCGAGCCCGCGCGCCGCGTGCCGGCCGACGCCGCCGACGTCAAGCGCGTGTTCGCACAGGCCCGCTTCGATTCAGCGCTCGCGCTGGAGCTCGCGCCCGATCACCACGAGGGCCTCGTCGTCGTGCGCTTCGAGGACGGCGCGCCAGGCATCCCGGGGCGCCTCGCGATCGTCGACCGCGTCGAGGCGTGGGCGCGCACCGAGCTGCGCCGTACCTTGGGCGTCATCGACCTGCGCGACGCCGCCGTGAAACCCGAGGCGCGCGTCGTCGCCAAGGGCTTGCTCGCGAGCGACACGTCGGCGCGCGTCGCGCGGCTGTGCGCGTTCGCGGGGCGGCAGCTCACGCCCGGCGAGACGCTCGCCGTCGAGCGCGCCGCGCGCCAGACCGCGGCCTTGCCCGTCGCCGATCCGGCGCGCCTCGCCGGCGAGCTCACCGAGGCGGCGCGCGCGCTCGTCGCCGGTTACCCGGTGCGGCTGCGCCCCGCCGAGCAAGAGCGCCTCGTCGCCGCGCTCGCCGCGCTGCCGTTCGAGCCCGACGACGCCACGGGTGAGGTCGACGTGCGCAGCGTCGTCGCGACGGCGTTCGGCGATCGCGTCACGAGCGCGATGCTCGCCGACACGACGGCGATCTGGCGCCGGCGTCTCGAGGCCGTGCGGCGCCGGCACACGGCGCGCCTCGACATCGCGGCGATGCTCTCGGCGGCGAGCCTGCCCGCCGACGGCGTGCTCTCGGACGCCGTGAGGAGCGCGACGTTCGAAGGCATGGGGCCGGTCGTGGGCATCCCCGTCGCGCCCGGAACGCCGCACGCGCTGTCGATCGACGTCGCCGTCACGGGCGGCGCCGCCAACGACGCCGCGCTGTCGAAGGCGTGGCTCGCGGGGCTGCGGCCCGGGCTCGGGCTCGTCGTCGCCTGGGCGGTGTTGCTCTTGATGCTCGGCGGCTTCGACGGGTTGACGTGGTTGTCGGTCGGGCTCGCGCCGGGGGCCGCGGCCGCGCTCGCGGCGGCCGTCGCGAGCGAGCCGCTCGGCTTGTGGGGCCTCGCGTTCCTCGGCGGGGCGCTCGCCGCGGGCGGCGTCATGGCGGCGGCGTTCGCGGCGCGGAGGGCTTCGTGAAGCTGCGCGTGCTCGCGGCGTCGCTGTTGCTCACGGCGTGCTCGGGGCCGCCTTGGTACATGGGCCACCCGCTCGACGGGAAGCCGTCGGTGCCCGAATCGCGCGCGCGGTTGTCGTTTCGCCAACAGCGCGCCGAGGCGACGCGCGCGCGCGCCGCGGGGCAGCCCGTGCTCGAGCTGCGCGCGCTGCTCGCGCTCGACGAGGCGCAGCGCCTCGAAGACGATCAGCGCGCGCGCCTCGTCGAATTGCTCGAACGCCGCGCGCACGTGTTCCACGCGCTCGCGCGGCCGATCGCAGAAAGCCGCGATCTCGAGCGGATCGCGCGGCTCGTGCCGGCGCGTGGCGCGGGGCTGCTCGGCGAGCGCGAAGCGGCGGCGCGGGCTGCAGGCGACGCGTGGCTCGCCGTCGACGCGCGCACCGAAGCGGGCGCCGCCTACGAGCTCGCCGGCACGCTGGGCGCGCCCGATCTCGACATCCGTTTGCGCGCGCTGTGGGGGCACCCGCCGACGACCGAGACGCCGCTCGCCGAGCTGCGCTTCGCGATCGCCTCGTTGCCCCTGCGCGCCGTTGGCCCGTTCGCGTCGGTGTACGTGGCGCGCGGCGGCGCCGACCGCGCGACGCTCACGCGCGCCCTCGCGGCGGCGCATCAGGAGCGCCTCGACGGCCTCGCGGCGCGGATCGAGCGGGCGCTCGCGCCGTCGGATGCGGACGGCGGCGTCGTCGCGGAAGAGCAGGCGAGCGGCACCGCCGATGGTGGTTCCGACGAAGACGCGGCGCCGGCGCGCCTCTTCGTGCCGTCGAATCTCGACGCGTGGATGCTCGCGGGCGAGTGCCTCACGGCGCGCCTCCTGCCGCTCGCGGCGCAAGAGCCGTGGATCGTCGAGGACAACTTACCGCGCGCGATCCACTGGATCGATCTCGCGCTCGACGAGGACGCGACCGCGCCCGACACGCTCGCGCTCGCCGCGACGATTTACGGGCACGCGCATCGCTTCGGCGGCACGGAGCGCATGTTGATGGAGCTGGAATACGCGACGCCCGATCGCGCCGTCGGGTTGGCGCGCGGCGCGGAGATCTGGGCGCGCGTCGGCCGGCCGCGCGAGTCGTGCGTGCAGTGGATCCGCGCCGCGCGCTGGCGCGACGACGCGGAGGATCCGACGTGGCGAGAGGCGATCGCCTGCGCGCGGAAAGATCCGGGCGCGGGCGACTGGAAAGAGATTCGTGGGTACGTGATCGCGCGGGCGCGGCCGGAGCGGAGGGCGGCGGTCGCGGCGGCGTTGGACGCGCCCTCACCCTGACGGTCTCCCGCCGAGACCTCCGCTTCGAACGCCTTCTCTCACTTGGGTCGCTCTTCGATCGCGACGAGCTTCGCGCGCAGCGCCTCGAACACGGCGCGGCTGCCGGGCACGTCGGCGAGGTTGTGCTGCTCGTGCGGGTCGGCGTCGAGGTCGTACAGCTCCCAGCGACGGTCGCTCACGCGGTGGATGATCTTGTGCTTGCCGTCGACCATCATGACCGCGTGGTGCGGCCACGCCGTCGCCGGCAGCAGCTCCGAGACGATGGGCTGCGCCGCGCGCGGCTTGCCCTCGAGGAGCGGCAACAAGCTGTGCCCGCGCATCGTCGCGGGCGGCGCGCCGCCGACCATCTCGATCAGCGTCGGCGCGACGTCGACGAGCGCGACGCGATCGTCGATCTTGCGCGGCGCGCGCCCCGGCACGGCGATGATGAGCGGCACGCGCAGCTGCTCGTCGAAGAGATCGCTTCCGTGGAAGTACGCCTTGTGCTCGCCCCACGCCTCGCCGTGATCGGCCATGACGACGACGGCCGTGTCGTCGGCGAGCCCCATCTCGGCGACGGCCGCGAGCAGCTTGCCGACCCACAGGTCGGCGTACGCGATCTCGTAGTCGTACTTCTCTTGCAGCCCGGCGACGCCCGACGAGCTCGTCGGGAACTCCTTGTGCGGCATGTACGACGAGTGCGGCTCGAACAGGTGCGTCCACAGCACGAAGCGCTCTTTGTGCGCGGCGGCCTCTTTCAGGCGCGCGATCACGCGCGGCACGATGCGCGGCGACGCCGAGTCCTTGTTCGATTCGGCGATCGACAGCGCGCCGTCGTTCGACCACTCGGCGAAGCCCTTGCTGATCCCTCGATCGGCCGTGAAGTAGAAGTGCGAGAAGATCCCGAGCGGCTTGAGCCCGCTGCCCGCCAGCGATTCGAACACCGTCCGGTTCGACGGCAGCAGGTTGGGGTAGTTCACGCCCGGCTTGTCCCAGGCGATGCCCGAGGGCGTGCGGCTCGTGAGGATCGACGGGAACGAGCGCGGCGTGTTCGGCGCCTGCGACCACACGTGCGAGAAGTACGTGCCGCGCGCCGCGAGCGCGTCGAGCGCCGGCGTGAGCGACTTGCCGCCCGCCGCGGTGCCGCCGGGCGCGCGCCGGTAGCCCGCGACGCCGAGGCGATCGCCGCGAAAGGCGTCGATCGTGATGATGAGGACGTTGCCCTTCCAAAACGCGCCGGCGGGCGCGTCGTGCGCCACGAACGGCGCGGGAGCGGCCGGGTTCGGCGCGTCGGCTTCGGGCGTGTCGTTGGCGACCTTGGCGTCGCCGCCCTCGCAGTTCTGATCGATGCCGTCGCCGGGGATGTCGTCGGCGCCCGGGTAGATGTCGGCGTTGTGGTCGTCGCAGTCGCCGCCGCCGAAGCGCGCCGAGAAGCCGTCGCCGTCGCGGTCCGTCAGCTTGCGTGCGAACGACAGCCCGAGGCGCAGGCCCAGCGAGCCGTCGGAGATCGCGGCGTAGGCGGGCGCCCCTTCGGGCACGCGCGCGCCGACGACGAGCGCACCGAACGACACGACGACGGCGCCGAGCTTGAGCGCCGTCACCGGAACGCGCGCGATGAGGCCGCGTCCCGTGGCCGTGCCGAACCAGAAGATGCCGTGGCCCGCGATGAGCGCGCCGGCGATCGCGAACGAGACGAGCGGACCGAGGTCGAGCACGCGCCAGTCGGCGCGCGACAGCGCGAACACGAGGGCGAGCGCGCCGCCCGCGACGGTGAGCAGCAGCAGCAAGCCCGAGGCGCCCGTCGCGTGAGGGCGGGGCAGGGCGCGCGCGATCCGGCGCAGCAGCGACAGCGCCGACAGCGCGATGGTCACGGCGGGCACGGCGGCGATCGCGACCATGCCGGCGGCGGCGATCGCGGCGAGTTTCTGGCTCTGCATGTTGCCGATGAGCAACCGCTGGCCGGCGGCGGCGACGAAGGCGGCGACCGCGACGCCGACGCCCACGGCCAGCAAACCCGTCGCGACGTCCGAGTCGCGCTCGGCGTTCGAGCGCAGCGTGCCGCGACCGCCCGAGACGGCTTCGAGGACGCCGCCGCCGAGCAGCCCCACGCCGACGGCGAGCGCGAGTCCCGCGACGCCGTAGAGCCCGATCGCGATCGGCACCACGCCCGAGGCCGCGCCGGGGACACCGCCGCGCGCGAGGGTCACGACGGCATCGACGAGGCCGGCCCCGAGCACGCCGGCGAACGTCGAGGCCGCGAGCGGCCCGTGCGCGGAGCGGAGACGCATCGTTGGTCGATCGTGGCTACCACGCGCGTCGGTCGCTGACAAATTAGGAGCGGTCGCGCGCTTGACGCCATGGACGAGGCCGCGATACTGGCGGGCGAGTTGAACACGCGCACACGCTGGAGCCCGTTCACCCGCCCCCGGATCCTGCCGCTCGCGGCCTTCGCCTTCGCCAGCTGCGGCGGCGTCAAGACGACGGCCCCGCTCGAGGCCGGCCCGCCGCCCGCCGACGCCGCGCCGAAGGCGCCTGAGCCGCCGCCCGCCGCTGATCTCGCGGGCACACGCACGGCGATCGATCTGCTCGCGAACGTCGTGCACGCGACCTCGCACCGCGACGGCCGCTTCGTCACCGACGCGGGCGGGCTCGACTTCCTCAAGTACGTCGACGGCGGCTGGAAGACGTCGTTCGTCGTCGGCGAGCGCGATCCGGGCGACGGCAAGCCGGCGGCCCTCGTGTCGGGGCTCTCGGCGATGTTCTTCGTGCCCGTCGACACCGACGGCGACGGCGCGGGGGGCGACAAGCTCGCCGACGCGACGCTGTCGCTCACGATGCGCGCGGTCGCGCCCAAGCAGCGCGTCTCGATCTTCGTCAACGAGAAGCCGGTCTCGACGATCGACGTCGACGAGGTCTCGAAGCGCTACGACGTCAACGTGCCGGTGGCGACGCTCAAGCTCGGCGACAACCGCGTTCGCCTCACCTTCCGCGCGGCCGCGGACCTCGCGGGTGGTCGGCGCGCCGCCGCGGCGCTCACGCGCGTCGCGCTCGGGCCCGCGTCGCTCGGTCCGCCCAAAGATGACGGAGCGATCGTCGCCATCAAAGACGTGCGCGGCCGCCGTTCGCTCGTCACGGGCGGGACGTCGTCACGAATCTCGTACTACGAGCAGCTCCCCGCCGACGGCGAGCTGTCCGTCGGCGTGTCGACGGCGACGCCAGGCGTGGACTACCTCGTGCGCCTCGCCGTCGACGGCCAGCCGCTGCGCACGCTGTTCGAAGGCCGCGCGACCACCGAATGGGCGAACCTGCGCCTGCCGCTCGACGCCGCCGCGATGCAGGCCGCGCGCATCGATCTCGTCGCGCGCAACGGCGAGGTGGCGTGGGCCGAGCCGCGCGTGATCGTCAAGGCGCCGCCCGCGCCCGCGCCGCTTTCCTTCAAGCGCTTCGACCATATCTACGTCTGGATGGTCGACACGCTCCGCGCCGACAAGGTGCACGCCTTCAACCCGAAGACGCGCGTGCAGACGCCGAACTACGACGCCTTCGCCGCGGACGCGACGCGCTTCGCGTGGGCGCAGGTGCCGGGCACGTGGTCGCTGCCGTCGCACGCGTCGCTGCTCACGGGCGTCTACCCCACGGTGCACAAGGCGACGGCGCACGAAGCCAAGCTCTCCAAAGACGTGCCGTTCGTCGCCGAGGACATGAAGAAGGCCGGCTACCGCACGGGCCTGTTCTCGTCGAACGGGTACGTGTCGTCGAAGTGGGGCTTCGATCGCGGCTGGGACGTCAACCGCAACTTCATCCGCGAGAACCTGGCGAACGCCGCCCCGTTCTTGTGGAAGACGGCGAAGGCGTGGATCGAGCCGAACATCAAGGCGGGCAAGCGCGACTTCGCCTACCTCGCGACGGTCGAGCCGCACGTGGCCTACAACCCGCAAAAAGAGTTCCTCGTGAAGTACTGGAACAAGCCTTACAGCGGGCCCATCAAGCCGGCGCTCACGGGCGCGCAGCTCGGCCTCATCAAGGTCGGCAAGATGAAGATCAACGACAACGACAAGGCGTACCTCGAGGCCTTGCACGACGCGAAGATCACGCAGAGCGACGCCGCGTTCGCGACGTTCATCGCCGATCTCAAGGCCGCGGGCGTCTACGACAAGTCGGCCATCATCGTCGTCGCCGATCACGGCGATCAGTTCTACGAGCACGGCAGCGTCGGCCATGGCGACACCGTGTACCAAGAGCTCACGCACGTGCCGCTCATCATCCGCGCGCCGGGCGCGTTCCCGCGCGGCGCCGTCGTCGACGCCGACGTCGAGATCACCGACGTCTACGCGACGATGCTCGCGCTCGCGGGCATCACGCCCGAGCCGATCGTCGAGGGCACGTCCCTCGTGCCGCTCGCGCAGGACGCCGTGGGCTCCACGCCGCGCGCGGCGCTCACCGTCGACGGACAGGTGTCGCGTGGCCTCAAGGAGCAGCGCTACCGCCTCGTGCACGACGGCCCGGGGCGCATCGAGCTCTACGACGAGCTGACGGACCCGCGCGAGCAGAAGAACGTCGCGGCCGATCGCCCGATCGCGCTGCGCCAGATGCGCGGTGTGCTCGCGCTCGTGTACGCGTACGAGACGCGCTGGAACAAAACGCGGTGGGGCACGGCCGCCAACGTGAGCGCCGCGTTCGCGACGACGGCGGGGCCGCCGGGACACAAAGGTCCCGATCCAAAATCCGGTGGGCCCAAGTAGAGAGACGGCGCGAGAGATTCACCGCGGCTCGCGGTGTGCGCGCCCACATCTTGAAGGCGCGGAAAAACGCGCGAAATATCGGAAAAATTCGACTTCGATCTGATTCCGAATAATGGACTTCGAGCCTCGCGATCCTAGACTGGCCGCAAGGCCATGGGAGCTTGGTTGGGAAGACGATCGGAGCCGCGGGTTGATTACCGCGAGCCGGTTCGCGTGTTGTGGCCGGGAGAGGTGAGCGGCGTGCGCGCGCGCGCCATCAACCTGTCGCCGGCCGGGATCCTCGTCGACGCGCCGACGCCCACGCCGTGCGCGGTCGGGTCGGACGTGCTGTGCGACGTCGCGTTGCCGCGCAACGGGCAGGTGCTGCTGCGCGGGCGCGTCGCGCACCGGCGGCTGTTGTCGGCGGCGAAGGTCGGCATGGGGATCGAGTTCGTCGATCTGTCGCCGATGGAGGCGGCCGAGCTGCGCGACCTCGTCGACGCGGGCCACGACAAGCCCCAGCGCGTGCTCGTGCACTTCGCGGGCACGAACCAGACCGTGCGCGCGCGTGCCCACTCGACGGCGGCGGGCCTGCGGCTCACGACGACGTTGCCGTTTCTCAAGCGGGGGACGGCGCTCGACCTGTCGTTGACCACCGACGGGGCCGCGCCGCACGCGCGCGGGCAGGTCACGGCGCTCGGGCTCGAGACGAACACCGTCGACGGCATTCCTCGGCTCCTCATCGACGTCGACCTCGACGAAGCGTCGGTGAGCGCGTCGGTCGATGACTCCGTCGGTGCGCACCTCGCGGAAGAGAGCGACGTCGCCGAGCCGACGCCCGTCGGCGAGTCGATGGCGGCGACGCTGCGGCAGGCGGTACCCGCCGAGATCCCCGAGCACGTGTGGGAGGCCGACGAGCTCGCCTCGGAAGAGGCGATCACCACCGTCGACCTCGTCACGCCGCCGCCGCGCACGCGGACGTTGTCGATGGGCGCGACGCCCACGCCGCTGAACCCGGAGGATCTGACGCAGCTCGTGTCGGCGCCGCCGCGGCCGCGGCGCGCGTCGGCGATCATCGCCGGCATGCTCGTCGGCGCCGCCGGGCTGATCGCGTTCGGGCCGACGCTCGCGCGTCGCGTGTCGCACACGCCCGTCGAGCCGCCCGCGATGACGCCGCCGAGCCAAGCCGTGGCCGCGCCCGCGCCCGTCGCGGCGCCTCCCACGCCACCTCCCACGCCACCTCCGCCCGCACCTGTCGAAGCCGCGCCCACCGAGGCCGTCGTGCCCGTGCCCGCCGACGAACCGGCGCCGCCCGCCGATCCTCCGCCAGCCGCGAAGGCCGCATCCGGACCGCCGCACTTCACGGTCGGGATCACCGGCTCGCTCGCGGGCGCCGTGCGCTACCCGCTCAGCTCGCCCGACGGCGTCGCCTTCAACTTGCCGCACGCGCAGCCGACGCTGAAGCTCGGCGTCTACGAGACGGCGCTCAAGGGCGTTCGCGCGGTTTGGGTGAGACCGCTCGCGGGGGGCGGCACGCACGTGCGCGTGCTGTTCACGGCGTCGCGGCCAGTGCCGAAGGTGGCGCTGCGACCCGACGGCGTGGTGGTCACCGCTTCGCGCTGACTACGTCCGCGCGAGGCCGGCGACTTCGAGGACTTCGGGGAGGGCGGGGATGCCGCCCAGGCCGCCGAGGTGGCGGCAGTTGAGGCCGGCGGCGGCGTTGGCGAAGGGCAGGCAGCGCTCGAGGCCCCAGCCCTGGAGCAGGCCGTAGATGAAGGCGCCGCGGAAGACCTCGCTCGCGCCCGAGCGATCGAACACCTCGAGATCGAGCGCGGGCTTGCGCACGACGAGGTCGCCCTCGAGGCCGATGCAGCCTTCTTCGCCCAGCGTGATGACGGCCGTGCGCGGGCCCATCTTGTTGAGCTCGGTGAGGCTGCGTTTGACGTCGGCCGAGTGCGAGAACTCGGCGGCGAAGCGCTCGTTGCCGATGACGACGTCGCAGATGCCGAGCAGCTCGCCCATGCCGGGGCCGAGGTGGCGCGCGTCGAGCACGACGAGCAAGCCCAGCGCCTTGGCGCGCTCGGCGGCGGCGATCTGCGCGGCGGGCGTGCGGCCGTCGACGAGCAACGCGCGCGCGCCGTCGAACAGATCGCGCGGCAGCTCGCCCGGCGACAGCGGCGTCGTGTTGCCGCGCGTGAAGCGGACGATGCGGCGGGCCGTGCGATCGTCGACGAGGATGAACGACGCAGGCGACACGCGCCCCGGCTCGATCAGCACCGAGTCGACGTCGACGCCGAACTCTTTGAGGCCGCGCAGGATGATCTTGCCGAAGTCGTCGTCGGACAGCCGGCCCATGTAGCGGGCGCGGCCACCGAACGCGCACACGGCCGCGAGCGTCGTGCCGACGGCGCCGCCGGCCTGCATGCTGAACGCGCCGAGCTCGACGACCGTCTCGGGCGAGCGCGGCCCGACGCCGAGCTGCTCGACCATCGCCTGGCCGAGCCCGACGACGTAACCGGGCGCGTGCTCCGATGCGTCCGACATCGTGCCCAATTTATCACAGCGGGGCGGGGGCCGGACTCGTCGCGCCCGCGGGCGCGGCGCCGGCGGCGCCGGCGAGCGGATCCGACGCGGGCAGGACAGGCCGGTCGAGCACGCGCTGCGAGCGCACGAAGCGCTCGAGCGCGTCGACGGCCTTGCCGTAGGCGGCGCTCGCGTAGTGCGCGCGGCCCAGGTAGTAGAGGACCTCGGGGCGGCGCGCGACGAACGCGGCGTCGTCGGCGAGCGGCTTCAGCGTCTCGACGGCGTCCGTGTAGAACTCGGCCTTGTAGTCGAGCACGCCCGACACGAGCGCGAAGTCCTGCCCAAGGCCCGTCCACAGCGGCTCGGGCCACGCGTCGAGCAGCTTGTAGGCCGTGACGAAGCGGCGGTCGGCGATCTGGGCCAGCGCCTCGCGCCACTCGTCGGAAACCATCTTGACCCACTCGGGATGCGCGGCCGCCACCTTCGCGGGCACGACGGGCGGCGCGAGCGGCTCCGTGGGCGCGAGCGGGATCTCCGGATCGCGATCGAGGCGCGTCGACACGAGGCTCAAGAGCAGGCGCGCGTGCTGGGCCTCGGGCGACGGGCCCGCCGCCTCGGCGCGCCGGGTCCACAGCTCCGCCTCGCGCGACTTGCCGTGCGCGAGCAGGCTGCGCCCCAACAACCCTGCGTCGGCGCTGCGCCATTTTCCGTGGTCGTCGTAGCCGCGCACGAGATCCGTCACGCGCCCGTACGGCCACATCGGCCCGTAGACCTTCGCGAGGTACGGATCGAACTTCGCATAGCCGAGGAGATCGCGCGGCGCCGAGAACTCGATGCGCGCGTTGTCGTCGGTGTTGTCGGGCGCGCCCGCCGTGAACGACGCCAGCTCATCGGGCCCGAGCAGCAAGTACGCGACGACGTCGTGGGGCGAGAACAATCCCGCGCGGCGCGCCTCGGCGCGCGTCGACGGATCGCGGAACGCGCGCGTGAGCCGATCGAGATCGAGCGGCACGGGCTCTTCGCTCGCGATGAGGATCGTGTCCGACGACAGGTCCTCGGCCGAGAACACATAGACGTAGGGGAACTCCTCGCGCACCGTGCGGTAGATCGTCTTGATGTTCCAGGGCGACATCTCGTAGAGCTGCGCCCACTGGCAGAAGATCCCGTGCGGCGCGAGGCGCGTCTTGACGCTCTTGAAGTAGTCGCGCGTGAAGAGGTTCGACACGCCCGTGAGCCACGGGTTCGACGGCTGGCTCACGATGACGTCGAACTCGTCCGTGCGCTGCGTGAGGAAGTTGCGCCCGTCGCCGACGCGCGCCGTGACCTTCGGGTTCTCGAGCGGGCGGTGGTTGTCGGCGTCGAAGAAGTGCGAGGCTCGGTAAATCGCCGGCTCGAGCTCGACGACCTCGAGCGACGCGATGGGCGCCTGCGTGATCGCGCCCGCCGTGACGCCGGAGCCGAAGCCCACGAGCGCGACCTTGGGCGGCGTCTCGGCCGGCCGCAGCAGCAGAGGCAAGAGACCCACCATGATCTGCGTCGCCATGTCGCTGTCGTTCGAGGCGTCGACCTTGCCGTTGTTCTTGAGCGAGTACGTCTTGCCCCACTGGTCCACGGAGACGGTCGTCGCCGTGCCGTCTTCGTAGAAGACGAGCTTGGGGTCCTGCCAGGCGCGCTTGTTGTTCTGGCGCGCGATGTACTCCTTGGCGATCGACACGCGGAAGAAGCCCGACGAGAACGTCACGAGGTTCCAGCGCGGCAGCGCGAGGCCGACGAGCGCGAGCGCGAAGGCGGCGCCCACGCCCACGGCGCGGCGCGCGCGCGACAGCCCGGGCGCGACGGCGAACAGCGCCGCGGCGACGGCGAGGCCGCCGAGCACCGACGCATAGATGCCGCGTTGGAGGCCCAATTTAGGGAGCGTGACGAAGCCCGAGAGGAACGAGCCGACGATCGCGCCGATGGTATTCAGCGCGTAGGCGTTGCCGATGTCGCGGCCCACGGTCTCGAGGCGCGGCGTCGCGACGCGCACCGTGAGCGGGAAGATGCCGCCCATGAGGATCGTCGCCGGCAAGACGGTGACGCAGGCGAGCACGAACTGGCAGGAGAGGATCGTGTCGACGGCGAAGCTCGACGAGCGCAGCAGCCACGTGAAGACGAAGGGCAGGCGATCGGTGCAAAGGTATGAGACGCCGACGGCGGCGGCGATGCCGAGGTGCAGGCCCGCGAGCCAGCGCACGGGGTGCGCCGTGCGCTGCGAGAGGCGCCCGAACACGGCCGACCCGATGCCGAGGCCGACCAAGAACGCGACGAGGATGATCGTGAACGAGAAGATCGACGAGCCGATGAGCACGGCGAGCGCGCGCGTCCACATCACCTGCAGCGTCATCGCCGTCGCGCCCGAGACGATGAACGCTCCGAGCGCGACCCGCCGCGAGCGATCGTCGACGACGGCGGCGGGCGGCGCGGCTCGGCCTTCGATCGCGCCGCGCTCGGCGGCGTCGTCGATGAGCGCCTCGAGACCCGGCGCATGCGCGGCACCCTCGCGCACGAAGCGGCGCGCGACGAGCACGGCCGCCGCGAGCGAGAGGTTGAACGTCGCCGCCGTGACGTTGGTCCAGCGCAGCCCGAAGCTCGGCAAGAACACGAAGCCCGCGAAGAATGAGCCCGCGACGGCGCCGAAGAGGTTCACCGAGTACAGCGTCCCGATGCGCAGGCCCACGCGCCGCAGCTCCCACGGGTGCTGCACGAAGTGCCGCGCGAGGATCGGCAGCGTGGCGCCCATGAGCGTCGTCGGCACGAGGAGCACGCCCGCCGAAGCCGCGAAGCGCAGCACCGACAGCAGGGCGTACCGATCGCCGAAGGTCGACCACAGCCCCCGGTTGAGCGCCGGGTAGAACGACACGACCAGCGGCACGAGCAGCGCGTACAGGCCGATCGACGCCTCGGCGAGCGCGTAGGCGCGCACGGGCGTTCGCAGGCGGTCGGCGAACTTGCCCGCCAGGTACGACCCGAGGCCCAGGCCGCCCATGAAGGCCGTCAGCACGGTCGAGACGGCCAGCGTCGTCGAGCCGAAGACGAGGGTCAGCATCCTCGTCCACAGCATCTCGAGGATGAGGCCCGAAGCGCCGGACAGAAAGAAGCACGCGAGGATGAGGGCCCGCACCGGGCCGCGACCATACCAGCGGGCGGCCTTCCTGCTAAGTTCCGGGCGCCGGGCAACCCGGCCGGCTCCCATGGCGGTCAAACGCGACAATTCGACGATGTTCGGCGTGTCCGTGATCGAGGGCCTGACAGCGACGCAGGGCGATGGAGCGCGCGCCGACGAGACGGCGCTCGTCGAGGCCGTGCGCCGCGGCGACGCCGGGAGCCGCGAGGCGCTCTACCACCGCTACAAGCGGCGCGTGTTCGCGCTGGCGGTGCGGATCGTCGGCGCCAGCGACGCCGAGGAGGTCTCGCAGGAGGCCTTCATCCGCATCTTCCGCGGGCTGCCGAAGTTCCGCGGCGACGCCGCGCTCGGCACGTGGATCTACCGCTTGGCCGTCAACGCGGCGCTCTCGCACCGAGCGCGCCGGCCGGCCGTGCTGCCCGAGCCGGCCGTGGAGTCCGCCGCCGAGTCGCCGTCGTCGTTTGCGCCCGAGCCGCGCGACCTCGCGCTGCGCCGCCACCTCGAGCAGGCGCTGACGGCGCTGCCCGTCGGCTACCGGACCGTGATCGTCCTCCACGACATCGAGGGCCTCGAGCACGAAGAGGTCGCGTCGATCCTCGGCTGCCACCCGGGCACGTCGAAGTCGCAGCTGCACAAGGCGCGCGCCAAGCTGCGCGAGGCGCTCGCGGCGCGCGGCATCACGGCCGACGAGCTGCTGGGGGCGCCGTGACGACGTGCGTGCGCGGCGGCGCGGGCCTGTCGGACGAGCGCCTCTCGGCCTACGGCGACGGCGATCTGCCGGCCGTCGAGCTCGCGAGCGTGCGCGAGCACCTCGAGGCGTGCGGCGCGTGCGCGCGGCGCGCCGAGGCGCTGAGCGGTCTCGCGCGGGCGGCGCGCGCGCTCGCGATCGAGGCGCCCGAGCCGCCGCCCACGCTGTGGGCCTCGATCGAGGGCGCGCTCGACGAGCCGCCGCGCGCGGTCGCGGCGCGATCGTGGGGGCGCCTCGGCTGGCGCACGTTCGCCGCGGGCGCGCTCGCGGGCGCGGCGTTCGCCGTGCTGGCCCTCCTGGCTGTCGGAGCCCTCAACGAAGCGCGCGAGCGCAGTGCGGCTTTGCCGCACGAAGCGAGGGGGGACCGGGGGCCTGCGAGCGGCAGCGAGCCAGGCCCCCGTCAGATTGACCCTCTTTTGGCCGAGGCCGAGGCCGAGCTGGCGCGCGCGGCGGCGCAGTACGAGCATTCGATCGAGAAGCTGCGCGGCCTCGTCGCGCGCGAGGAAGCCGGCTGGTCTCCCGACGCGCGCGCGCGCTACGCCGATCGCCTCGCGCGCCTCGACGAGGCGATCGCGCGCTCGCGCGAGGCGGCGCGCCGCACGCCCGCCGACAGCGTCGGCCACGAGCAGCTCTTCGCCGCCTACCAAGACAAGATCACGTTCCTCGCCGAGGCCGTTCAGCGCGGCGGCGGCGGGGCTTCGCCGTGGGGGGAGGGCGGACGTTGATGTCGAGCCGGCGTCTCGCGACGGGCCTCGCGGCCTCGCTGCTCGCGCTCGCGCCCGCCGCGCGCGCCCAAAACAAGTCGGCGGACGCGGGTGCGCCGCTCACCGATCACCGCGAGATCCTCGTGCCCGTGCCGGCCGGCAGCGTCGAGGTGCTGCGCATCGACAACCCCATGGGCCGCGTCGACGTGCGCGGCTCGTCGAAGATCGACGCCATTCACGTGGTCGCCGACAAGCGCGCCGCGACGCCCGAGGCGCTCGGGCGCCTTCGTGTCCACTACGCCGCCTTCCAAAACGGCGAGGTCCAGATCGACACGCGCGTCGAGCTGCAGGGCGGCGAGCGCTCGGTGCCGCTGTCGGGCAGCGGCATCGACCTCGTCGTCGAGGTGCCGCCCGACGTCGCCATCGAGGCCAAGACCTTCGGGGGCGACGTCACGGCGACGGGCCTGCACGCGGGCGCGCGCCTCGAGACGACGGGCGGCCGCATCGGCGTGTCCGACGTGAGCGGCGGCGTCGTGACGCGCCAGCTGCGCGGCGGCCAGCACGTCGCGGGCGTCGAGGGCGACGTCGATCTCGACGGCGTCGAGGGCGATCTCGATCTGCAGCGGCTCGCGGGCGGGCGGGTCGACGCGCGCGTCGTCGACGGCAGCATCCGCGCCGAGGACGTGCGCTCGACCTGGGTGCGCCTGCGCACGACGACGGGCCAAATCGTGCTCCTCGGCGTCATTCGGCCGGGCGCGCGCTACGACCTGCGCAGCTACGCGGGCGACGTGCGCGTGGTCGCCATGGCCGCGCCGCCGCCGTTCGAGCTGCGCGCGCGCTCGGCCGCCGCCGTCGAGTCGGCGTACGCGCTGCGCGCCGCCGGCCACCAGGGCGATTGGACGCGTGCCTTTTGGGGGAACACCGGCAATGGCACGCGCGCAGCGCTCCTCGAGGTGTCGGCGGTGCTCGGGCGCGTCGTGATCCAGCCGCCGACGACCGCCGATCTGCACTGACGCGGAAAAAGCCGCGCGCGGGGGCGCCGCGCTTCCGGGCCCGTGTTACTGTAGGTGTCCTAACAGCCGATGCGGATCGGGATCTTCTCCGACACTCACGCCAACATCGAGGCGCTCGAGGCGGTCATCAAGGCGCTCGAGGCGGAGGGTGTCGATCAGTACGTGTGCCTCGGCGACACCGTCGGGTATGGCGCGAGCCCCAACGAGTGCTGCGCGCTCGTGCGTAAAAAGGCCGCGCACACGATCCTCGGCAACCACGACGCCGCCGTCGCGGGGCGCATGGACTACTCGTACTACTACCACGCGGCCCGCCACGCCTTGGACCTGCACGCGCGGCTGCTCAAGCCCGAGCACATGCAGTGGCTCAAATCGCTGCCTTATGAAGTTCGCCAGGGCGACGTGCACTTCTGCCACGGCTCGCCGCTCAACATCGAAGACTTCGACTACATCTTCGCGCGCGACCAGGCCGCGCAGTGCATGCAGATATGGGATCAGCTGGCGCCGCTCACGCTCATCGGCCACTCGCACCTGTGCAAGTCGTTCGCGCTTTCGCCCGACGGCGTCTACGAGGTCGTGTCGGATCGCTTCGAGCTGCGCGAGGGCTGGCGCTACATCGTGAGCGTCGGCTCGGTGGGCCAGCCGCGAGACTACGATCCGCGCGCGAGCTACACGATCTTCGACACCGAGACGCGCCTGTTCGAGTTCAAGCGCGTCGATTACGACATCAAGGCGTCGGCGGAGAAGATCTTCGGCACCGACCTCGAGCCGAACTTCGGCCACCGTCTTTTCATCGGCGTGTAGCGTGCGCACGGCGCTCGCTGGTTTAGCGCTCGCGTGCGTCTTCACGCGGACGGCCGCGGCCAACGACAAGGGCGCCGATCCTTGTGCCGAGGCGGCCACGACCGCGTGGAAGGCCGTCGAGGCGCGCGGCGGCGTCGTCCCCGACATCGAGGACGACGGCACGCAGGCGCCGCCGCTGTGGTGGCACTACCCGGGGCCGCGCCGCGCCCTCGAGATCCTGACCGCCGAGGCGCGCGACGCGAAGGCGGGCCTCTACGCGCACGTCGAGGGCCCCGATCTCGAGGCGGGCGACGTCGTCGTGCGCCCGGCCGGCGTCGGCGCGGGGTCGTGCGGCCGCATCGCCGTCGTCGCGGGCCGCGCCGAGGGGCGCTGGATCCTGCAGGACGCGAACGTGCCCGAGGACGGCGCCGCGCCGGCCTCGGACGACGCGTTCTTCTTCGACGGCAAGGCGCTGCGGCCCGAGACGTCCGCGTTTCGCCCGCGCGTCAAGGCCGACAGCACGCTGGGCCACGTGCGCGAGCTCGATCGCGATCTCACGCACCTCGAGCGCGTCATCGCCGAGCGACCGCCCCTCGTCGCCAAGGGCGCGGGCGACGCCGTCGCGCACAAGGTGCACGAGCTCGTCGACGAGGCGTGGTCCCTCATGGCCGATCCGGCGTTCGATCTTCAGCGACGCGAGCTCAGCGGCCGGGCGCTCGCGCTCGCGGCCGCGCTCGATTGGCCTGGCGCCGCCGAGAGCGCCGCCGCCGTGCTCGACGACGTCGTCGCGCGCGCGCCCACGCACGCGGCGCCGTTGGTCGCGCGCGCGAGCGTGTATTTGCTCGCGGGTCAGGTCGAGCGCGCGCTCACGACGGCCGAAGCGGCCGCGGCGCTGCCCGACGCGCCGGCGCGCGCACATTACGTGCTCGGCCGCGCGCGTCTCGCCGCCGGCAAGACCGAGCCGGGCCTAGCGGCGCTTCGGCAATATCTGGCCGTCGAGCCGCGCGACCTGCGCGCGAGCCGCATCGTCGCGAGCGGCGGCCGCGACCCGAAGCTCGCGCCGGCACCAGCGCCGCCCGAGGGCCTCCACTTCGAAGCGAACGCCGAGCACGCCGCCGTCACGAGCGCCGTCGGCTTTCGCGTCGAGTGGCCGATCCCCTGGCGCGTCGTCGCCGTCGTGCCGCGCGGGCCGGGCGAAGTTCTTCTGCAGATCCTCACGAGCCGCGTCTTCGACGACCACGGCGAGACGGGGCAGGGCGCCGTCACGTTGATCGTGCAGCGCCCCGAGGCGGGCCGTCGTGTCGCGGACGTCCTCGCCGAGATGACCAAAGAGGTGCTGCCGCCCGGCAAGCGTCGCGCGTTGCCGCCGCTCGTCGCCGGCAGCCGTCACGAGGCCTACCGCGTGAAGGACGGGGACGCGCGCGCGGGCGAGGTCACGACGCTCGAGCACGCGGGCGTCGCGTACTTTCTGTCGCTGGACGCCGAGGCGCGGGCGTACCCGAAGTTGAAGGACGAGTACGCGGCGTTCGTGAAGAGCTTGAAGTTCTAGAGGTCCGTGGCGCCCGTCGCGCGCGTCAGCGCGGCGACGGCGACGTTGTAGTCGAAGACGGCCTGCAGGTAGCGGTAGCGCATGTTGAAGTAGGCGAGCAGGGCGTCGGTGAGATCCCGCGCCTCGGCGAGGCCGACGGTGAAGTTCTGCGCGACGGCCGAGATCCACGACTTCGCCGCCTTCTCGCCCTTCTGAACGGCCTTGACGCGTTCGCCGGCCTCGGTCACCTCGCCGTAGGCCTTGCGAACCTCGAGCGCGATGCCGCCCAGCGCCTCGGTGCGGCGGTAGCCGATCTCGGCGGCCTCGGCGGCCATGCGATCGGCGCGCGCGAGCTTGGGGCCGAGGTCGAGCTGCATGCGCACGGCGGCGGCGACGCCGAACGACGTGCTGTTGAAGTAGTGCGACAGGAACGCGTTCTGCGGGTCGTCGACCTCCTGCGCGCGCGCGAAGGCGCCCGAGCCGATGAGGACGAGGTCGGGGTACTCCTTGCGGCGCTCGAGGTCGGCGAGCGCGCTCTTCGCCTTGACGGCGTAGTCGAGCAGCTTGGCCTCGGGCCGGTTGTAGCGCGCGAGATCTTCGTAGTACGTGACCGGGTGGTCCTTGAGCTCGATGGGCAGGAAGTCGTCGTCGTCGACGTCGATGTCGTCGGGCGCCGACGCGCCGAGCAGGGTGCGCAGGCCGTCGCGCGCCAGGCCCTGGCCGCGCTTCGCCTCGAGGATGCGCGCGTCGACCTCGGCGCGCACCGTGCGCATGCGCAGCTTGTCGGTGACGCTGGCCGTGCCCGTGCCCTTCTCGAGATCGCTCTCGAGCTTCTTCTGCCCGTCGTCGACGTAGCCCGACCCCGTGTCGAGCATGTCGAGCACGTCGCGCGCGAGCTTCATGCCCCAGTACGCCTTGCGCACGTTCTGCTCGACGTCGGCGCGCGCGCCCGCCTCTTTTTCCTGCGCGACGCCGACGCCGGCGCGCGCGGCCGCGACGCCCGCCGAGATCTTGCCGAAGTCCCACACGGGCTGGATGAGCTTGACCTCGGTGCGCGTGAAGACGCGGCTCCAGGCGACGTTGGTGATGCTCGCTTCACCGTTCGAGGTCTGCACACAGTTGTTGCGATCGGGCACGCCGGCTTCGTCGAGGCACTTCACGTTGGGCGACGGCGACAGCACCGACAGCAGGTCGCCCTGCGGCAGCCAGTTGCGCCGCGCCTCGGAGACTTGCGCCTCCATCGCCGCCGTCGCCGCCTGCGCCGCTTGGATGCCCGGGCTCGCCGCGCGCGCGAGGTCGAGCAGCTCGGGCAGCGTCATCTTCTTCGCGTGCGCCTCGCGCGCGCCCAGTGACAACAGGAGCGCCGCGATCAACGAATTCGATAGCCGCATCGGGCAAAGACTATACACAGGGCTCCTCGTCGCTGCGTCGATTGTCGCCGTTGTTTGACCGTGGCGCGCCCGGCGTGTTACCGGCATTCCCATGGCGGTGAAACGCAAGGCGACGCTGAAGAAGACGCCGCGCGCGTCTCGCGTCGAGACGGCCCAGCTGGTCCTGCCGGGCCTCACCAACACGCACGGCACGATCTTCGGCGGCATCCTCATGCAGTGGATCGACATCGCCGCCGGCATCGCGTCGTCGCGCCACGCCGGTGGGCCCGTCGTCACGGCGTCGATGGATCGGCTGCACTTCCTGTCGCCCGTGCAGCTGGGCGAGATCGTCGTCCTGCAGGCGCAGGTGAACTTCGCGGGCAACACGTCGATGGAGGTGGGCGTGCGCGTGTTCGCCGAGAACCAGATCACGTTCGAGCGGCGCCAGACGACGCGCGCCTACCTGACGTTCGTGGCCGTCGACAGCGAGGGCAGGCCCGTCGCGGTGCCGCCGCTCGTGTGCGAGACCGCCGAGGAGAAGCGCCGGTTCGAGGACGCGCAGGTGCGGCGCGCCGTGCGCCTGCGCGAGCGTCGCGCTATGACGAAACGCAATGGCTGAGACGAGCGACGTCGGTTTGCTGAAGACGGGCGCCGTGCTCCACGGCGGGCACGAGCGCGAGCTCGTCGTCGCGCGCGGCGCCGATCGCGTGCGCTTCCTGCACAGCATCGTCACGGGTGACGTCGCGGGCACGCCGGTCGGTGGCGGCGCGCGCTCGGCGCTGCTGACGCCCAAGGGCCACATGGTGGCCGACCTGATGATCTTCGCGCGGCCCGAAGACCTCTGGATCGTCGTGCCGGCCGGGCAGGGCGACGCGACGGCGGCGGCGCTCACGCGCTACGCGATCATGGACGACTTCGCGGCCGTGCGGAAGCCGGGCTTCACGCAGCTGTCGGTGCTGGGACCCGCGGCGGGTCGCGCCCTCGTCGAAGCCGGGATCGTCCCGAGCGAGGCGGCGTTGCCGGGGCCGGCGACGTTCGCGCACGCCGACGTCGAGACGTTCGGCGAGCTCTGGATCGTGCGCGTGCACGAGCTGGGCGCCGACGGCTACTGGGTCGCGGGCGCCTTCGACGCGCTCGCGGCGCGCCACGCGCTCGAGGCGAAGGTTCCCGAGCTCGCCGCGCCGGCGGTCGAAGCGGCGCGCGTCGTCGCCCTCGAAGGCCGCTGGGGCGCCGAGATCACGCCCGACTACTTCCCCATGGAGGTCGGCCTCACGGGCGCGATCGACTACACGAAGGGCTGCTACCTCGGCCAAGAGCCGATCGTCCGCTTGCGCGACCGCGGCCACATCAATTGGCGTCTCGTGCAGCTCGAGGTCTCGGGCGAAGCGTCGGCGGGCGACGCCCTGGCGACCGACACCAAGCCGAAGGCCGGCAAGATCACGACCGCCGCCCGCTTCCCCGGCGGCCGCGCCGTCGCGCTCGCGATGCTCCATGTGAGCGTCCCGGTCGGCGGCGAGGTCAAGGTCAAGCACGGCGACGGTGCGCTGGACGCTCGCGTCGCGCAAAGCGTGTAGTTGACACGGCGGCGCAGAACCGTTTAGCTGCGCACCCATGGGTAGACGAGACAACCGGCGCTCGATGAAAATGCGCCGCCGCATCAGCCAGAAGAAGCTCAAGGCGCGCACGAAGCGCAAGCGCGTCGCCAACGCGAAGGCGCCGGCCGCCAAGCCCGCTGCGAAGAAAAAGTCCGCCGCGAAGGAGTAGCGCGCATTGGCGCTCCGCGCGTCGTGACCGCCGCCGCCGCTCCCACGGCGCTCATGCGCCAGTACCTCGACGTCAAGGCGAGGTACCCGGACGCGATCGTCTTCTTCCGCCTCGGGGACTTCTACGAGATGTTCTACGAGGACGCGACGTACGTCGCGAAGACGCTCGGGCTCACGCTCACGACGCGCGACAAAGGGAAGGAAGACCCCGTGCCGATGTGCGGGGTGCCGCACCACGCGGTGCGGACGTACCTCGTCAAGCTGACCGAGCTCGGCCACCGCGTCGCGCTCTGCGAGCAGCTCGAGGATCCGAAGTCGGTCCGCGGCATCGTCAAGCGCGACGTCGTCCGCGTCGTCACGCCGGGCGTGAACCTCGACGAGCAGTCGCTCGAGCCGCGCGAGCCGTCGTTCGTCGCGGCCGCGATCGGCGACGGGCGTCGCGGCTACGGCCTCGCGTTCCTCGACGTCTCGACGGGCGACTTCCACGCGACCGAGGCGTCCAGCGCCGAGGCGCTCGTCGATGAGCTCGCGCGCGCCGAACCGAAGGAGCTCGTGCTGGGCGACGGCGCGGCCGACCCCAGCGACGGCGAGCTCGCGCAGCTCTTGCGCCGCGCCTACCCGCGCGTGCCGCAAGCGCGCGCGCCTGGCGGCGGCAGCGCCGCGGCGACGTTGCGCGCGACGCTGCGGGCCGGCTACGACGACACGGTCGTCGAACGCACGCCGCTCGCCGCGGCCGCGGCGGCGCGCGTGCGCGAGTACGCGCGCGCGACGCAGCCGGGCGCCGCGCTGCCCGTCACGCGGCTCGACGTCTACCGCCGCGCCGACACGCTCGTGCTCGACGAGCAGGCGCGCGCTCACCTCGAGCTCACCGAGTCGCTGCAGACACGCAAGCGGCAGGGCTCGCTCCTCGACGTCATCGACGAGACGCGCTCGGCGATGGGCGGCCGTTTGCTGCGGCGCTGGCTGCTGTTCCCGCTCGTCGACGTCGCGGCGATTCGGCGGCGGCACGACGCCGTCGAGCGGCTCGTGGGCGCGCACGAGGCGCGCGACCGCATCCGCGCGCAGCTGGGCGAGATCGCCGACCTCGAACGGCTCGTGGGCCGCGCGCGCCTCGGCGTCGCGACGCCGCGCGATCTCGCCGTGCTGGGCCGCTCGCTCGCGGGTCTGCCCGCGCTCGTCGCCGCCCTCGACGACGCGCGCGCCGCCGAGCTCGTCGGCGACGACGACGATCTGCTGCGCCTCGGCGACGCGAACGAACCGGGCGGTGGCCTCGGCGCCGATCTGGCCGAGACGCTCACGCGCACGCTGCGTCCTGATTCGCCCGCGACGACGAAAGAGGGCGGCTACGTCGCGGCCGGGATCTCGGCCGAGCTGGACGATCTCGTCGCCATCGCGAGCGGCGGCCGCGAGCGCCTCTCCGCGATCGAGACGCGCGAGCGCGAGCGCACGGGCATCCCGTCGCTCAAGGTGAAGTTCAACAACGTCTTCGGCTACTACATCGAGGTCACGCGCGCGAACCTCGCCAAGGGCGACGTGCCCGCCGACTACACGCGCAAGCAGACCGTCGCCAACGCCGAGCGCTTCGTCACGCCCGAGCTCGCCGACTTCGAGCAGAAGATCCTCACGGCCGACGAGCGGCGGGTCGCGCTCGAGCTCGAGATCTTCGGCCGCCTGCGTGACGAGGTCGCCGCCGCCGACGAGCGCCTGCTGGCGCTCGCGGCCCGCGTCGCCGCCGTCGACGCGCTCGCGTCGCTGGCCGAGGTCGCGCACCGCGCCGGCTACTGCCGCCCCGTCGTCGACGAGTCGGGCGTCGTCGAGCTCGCCGACGCGCGCCACCCCGTCGTCGAGCGCCTCGCCGCCGCCGGCGCCTTCGTGCCGAATGATCTGCGCCTCGATCCCGCGGCCGAGCAGGTCCTCGTCGTCACGGGCCCCAACATGGCGGGCAAGTCGACGCTCATCCGGCAGGTGGGCCTCACGGTGATCCTCGCGCAGATGGGCTCGTTCGTGCCGGCGCGCGCCGCGCGCATCGGCGTGTGCGATCGCGTGTTCACGCGCGTGGGCGCGGGCGACAACCTCGCGCGCGGCGAGTCGACGTTCCTGGTCGAGATGCGCGAGACGGCGCACATCCTGCGCTACGCGACGCCGCGCAGCCTCGTGATCCTCGACGAGATCGGGCGCGGGACGTCGACCTACGACGGCGTCTCGATCGCCTGGGCCGTCGCCGAGCACCTGCACGATCGCGTCGGCGCGAAGACGCTGTTCGCGACGCACTACCACGAGCTGACGGCGCTCACGGCGACGCACGCGCGCGTGCGCAACGCGAGCGTCGCCGCGAGCGAGTGGAAGGGCGAGGTCGTCTTCCTGCGCAAGCTCCAGCCGGGCGGCGCGAGCCGCTCGTTCGGCGTCGAGGTCGCGAAGCTCGCGGGGCTGCCGCCCGCCGTCGTCGAACGCGCGCGCGCGATCCTGCGCACGCTCGAGAGCCAAGGCGACGCCGGCGCCGACACGCCGCGCGCCGTCGTGCCCGCGAGCGTCACGCCCGCGCCGCAGCTCGGCCTGTTCGCGCCCACGCCGCCGCCGGCGCCCGCGCCGCCGCCAACCCCGAGCGGTCCGCCGCCCGAGGTCGTCGCCGAGATCTTGACGACGCTCGGCGCGATCGACGTCGACGATCTGTCGCCGCGCGCCGCGCACGACGTGCTCGCGCAGCTGACAAAGAAGTTGACGACCCCACGGTAACGTCGTCCAAACTTGTGTACGCGCGGCTCTCGCGCGGCCGTCGATGCTGGTCTTTCGCCGTCTGTGCCTGATCGCCGTCTTGGTCGTCGTCCCCCAATTCGTTTCGATTGTGGGGCACGCCAAGCCGCGTCCCGTCGCCGCGACCAGCGCCAAGAAGAAGCCCAAGGTCCCGAAGAACGCGCCGGTCGTTCTTTACTCGGTGAACCACCACGACACGCTGTCGATCCGCATGCGCGACGCGCAGGGCCGGCCCGTGCCGTGGCGCCCGCAGCAAAAGCGCTTCGACAAGTTCCTGCGCTGCCACTACACGAACCAGCAGCACGCGATGAACCCGCGCCTGATGCGGCTCTTGTACCAAACGGGCCATCACTGGCCGGGCCGGCGCCTCGAGGTCGTGTCGGGCTACCGCAGCCCGTCGGTCGCCAAGAACCCGCACAGCCCGCACATGCTGGGCCTCGCCTGCGACTTCCGCGTCGTCGGCGTCAAGAACACGGAGCTGCGTGATTATCTGCGACGCAACCTGCAGAAGGTCGGCGTCGGCTACTACCCAAACTCGTCGTTCGTGCACCTCGATGTCCGCAAGGATCGCTCGGCGTTCTGGATCGACTACTCGGGCCCGGGCGAGCGCGCCGTCTATTCGCAGACGCCCGACGCCGACCTGAAGTCGGGCCGCGCCGACCAGTACCACCCGACGAAGATCGGCGAGGAGTTCCTCGACGACGCGCCCGCCGCGCCCGGCCCGCCGCCCGTCGGTGCGCCTTCGGGGGGACCGACGGCCGTCGCGGGCGCCAGCGCGCCGCCGACTGCGCCCCCCTGAGTTTCGACTGTGTTAAGTTCCGCGCTCACCTCGGAACGGCTCAAGGAGGCCTCGGTGGATCACAAGAGGACATTCGGTTCGTTTTCGATCGCGCTGGCGCTCGCCGCCGTCGGTCTCTCGGGCTCGCCGGCGTTTGCCAAGCCCAAACGCAAAGGCGGCGAGAGCGCCGCGCCGACCGCGAGCGCCGCCGAGGTCAACAAGCTCAAGGCCGTGCGCCTGGGCGATCCGAAGGCGGGCACCTTCAAGTGGGGCATGAAGCCCGAAGAGATCCTCGCGCAGGTGCAGAAGTCGATCGACGCGAAGTACGTCGAGCGCATCGAGAAGGCGTCGCAGGATCCCGGCAAGCAGCAGCGCATCCGCGACGAGAAGGAGCGCGAGTTCCAGGCCGTCAAGAAGAGCTACACGAAGTTCGAGGGCAACAAGACCGGCTGGGACGTCTCGATCATCGGCCAGGAGTTCGAGCAGAACACGGGCGAGGCCGTCATCGTCACGAAGGAAGACATCTGGACGCGCTACTTCTTCTTCTTCGAAGACGGGCTCTACAAGATGTTCCTCGCGTTCAACAAGGACGCGCTCGAGGGTAAGAGCTTCGAGGAGTTCGGGCAGGGCATGCAGGCGAAGTACGGCAAGGCCAAAGAGGTCTACCGCGACGAGAAGACGAAGGGCGGCGTGCGCCACGTGCTCGACCACTACGAGTGGAGCGCGGGCGGCGATCGCCTGCGCCTCGTCGACCGCTCGGAGTTCTACGGCGTCTACTGCCTCGTGCTCTTCGACGGCGGCACGGCGACGCGCCTCGCCGAGCGCCGCAAGATCGTGAACCCGGGCGGCGAGCACCACGACTCGCTCGTCGAGGCCGTCACGGCCAAGGAAGACAACAGCCGCGACGCGAACGACAACATCATCGATCGACTCACCGGCAAAGAGACGAAGAAGCCCGGCGAAGAAGACAAGCACGCCGACATCGTCGTCCCGTCGCCCACGCACAACGGCCCCACGCCCGCCGAGGTCAACGCGAAGTCGACGCCGAGCAGCCCGTCGTCGAGCCCCGAGAAGGAATCGCCCAAGAAGAAGGGCGCCAACAAGAAGAACGACGCCCTCGACGGCCTCGAGCTCTAGAGCGCTCCGCTGCGCTTCGCTTCGCTTCGGGGCTGGCGCACCTCCCGCGGGCCCTCCCCAGTCCTCCGCAATGTTGGCCGGCGCGGCAAAGCCGCGCCTCACCGTGCTTGGACGCGCTCGCTGCGCTCGCTCTGAGCCTCTTACCCTCTCGCCGCGCGAAGCGGAGAGAGGACTCCGGAGGGCTGAGCTTCGGGCAGCCGCGTGGGCAGGTCGGCGCGGCTCTGCCGCGACGACCTGCGGGGGTTAGGGGGGACGCAGAGGCGCCCCGCTGCGCCGGCCTAGAATTCAGACGCCGACGGCGCCGGGCGGTCCCCCCTAGAAGATCGTGAACAGATCCGGGCGCTCGGCGGCCTTGCTCACGCCTTCGTTCAAGTCTTTCTGAACGGCGGTGATGCGGCTGACGAGCGAGCGGATGTTGGCCGTGCGCTGCTTGTACGCCTCGGCGCGGACCTGGTCGGGCGAGCCGGTCATGACGGCGTCCATGAGGGGCGTCGGCTTGATCGGCACGACGTTCTCGTCGTCGAGCTTCGCGCCCGACTTGCGGTCGACCCACGGCGCGCCCGTGTTCGCGCGCACCTTGAAGCCGACGAGGTCGTTGGCGCCGCAGTCCTTGCCGCCGCCCTTGCAGACCTGCTCGCCGATCTCGACGAGGTTGCCCACGACGATCTTCGCCGAGTTGTCGAACACGAGGCCGTAGTTCTTCTGGCCCGCGGCCGCCGTCTTGTCCGCGTATGCCTTGAGCGACTCGGCGTCGGCCTTCGTCCGCTTGATGTGGCGGTCGACCTCGTTATAGAGGGCGATCGTGTCGTAGTAGTAGTTGAAGAGGTGGTCGACGACGATGTCTTCCAACCGGAAGTAGTCGACGCGGAAGATCGTCGCCGTGTTGGGGCGCGGGTCGAGCTTGACCTTCTCGAGCTCGGCGATGAGCTGCGGATCGTAGTCGAGCACGTCCTTGTGCGCGGCCGCCTGCCGCTGCTGGCTCAACGCGACGGCCGTGCCGATCTGGTTGAGCGTCTTCTGCATCGTCTCGACCTCGCCCTTGATCGTCTTCGCGGCGTGGTTCGCCGTGTTGAAGTTGGCGCGGCCGACGCCACCGACGCCGAGGCCCGCGCCGAGCGCGAACGCCGCGATGCCCACGACGATCGATGTCACGATCGCGGCCTTGCCGCGCCCCGAGCGGACGTTCTCGGCGGGGACGCCGTCGTCGATCGTGCGCAGGTCGAAGTGACCCGCCTGCGGCTTCATGCCGGCGAACGGATCGAGCCCGGCCGGCGGCGCCGCGGGCGCGGCCGGCGCCTGCTGGTACTGCGGGGCCGCCGCGGGGGCGCCGGGGATGGGCGCGCGCGCGGCTTGCGGGAATCCACCCGGAACGCCGGGCATGGGGGCGGCGGGGGCGGGGGCCGCGTCGGGGCGCTTCAAGCCCAACCGCGCCTTCAGATCGCTGATGTCTTTCGCGGGCGGGGCGCCAGGCTTCCTGTTCTGATCCACGAGATTCCTCCGGCGTGCGGCGCGTTGGTTTCACGCGCTCTGCGGGGTCGAGGTCGAAGGTGTAGGCGAGCTACAACAGAAGCCGCGACCATAGCGATGCCGCCCCGGCGCTGTCAAGGAAACCCCGGAAAAACAAAGAGCGTTTCAGGATTCGCGCGCGCCGCGATCGTGTCGCGCGCGCGCCTCCGGCCCGCCGGCTAAGCGGCCTTGAGAAACGCTTCGATCGCCCAAGCCGACTGCGGCGGGAGATTCGAGAAGCGCACGCCGACGCTCTTGCCGTCTTCGAGGCTCATCGTCTCGCCCGACGCCGTGAGGACCGCGTCCTGGCCAGGCAACTGAAACTGAATGCCCATGAAGCGCTGGGTCCGTGTCGTCTTCGGCTCGAGCAGCGGCACGAGGCGCGCGCCCGTGCGGCTGAGATCGGTCATGCGGCACATGTACGGGTGGCCGTCGAGGAAGCGGTTCACGAGCAGGTCGGTGCCGACGCGCTCGAAACCTCGACGATCGGACGCGGTCTCGCGTCGCTCATGACGGCGGTCGAGGACGCGGAGAGAGAGCGGCATGGACATGAAGAGCCTCCGGAGGATGTTTCCCTACATGTATGTCCATGCGCAAAGGTGGTCAAATTTTTTGCCGTTCTGCCGAGAGTGAAGCGCCGACGTCTCAATGCACCAAAACCCGGCCAAAGATTGACTCGAAGCGCCGCACTGCCGGATAATCCGGCGTCTCTTTCCGCGTCGCGACGTCTACTACGACGCCTCCCAAGCTCAGCCTCACCGGGTTCTCCCTCCCACCTCCAGCCCAGCACAGGAGCCAGGACATGCACCGCATGAAGATCGGGCTTGTCGCCGCCATCATTTTGCTCGCGCTCACCGCGGGCCTCTACTCCGTCGTCACCGCGGAGCTGAAAGACACGGTGACCAAGGAGGTCGAGACCGAGGTCGCTCGTGGCCAGCGCATGCACCAGTCGATCGCGCGGCTCGAATCCCTCGATTTCGCGAATCTCGTCGCCGGGTTGAGCCACCGCGCCGCCATCGTCGGCGTGTTCGAGAAGGCCGACGAGAACGGCCGCCGCCAGGCCGCCTTCGAGCAGTGCGAAGACGTGCAGACGTTCCTCGCGAAGGGCGGCTCGCGCCGCGCCGACATCGTCGTCATCCTCGACTCGGCCGGCAAGGTCGTCGCCCGCGACCTGAACGTCAACGCGATGTACGGCGAGGACATGCGGTCGAAGTACCCGGCCGTGGCGCTCGCGCTTCGTGGCGAGCCGACGAAGGACGTGTGGACGTTCAACAACCGCATGACCCGTGTCGCCGTCGCCCCCGTGATCGCGCCCGACGCGACGACGAGAGGCGCCTTGCTCGTCGGCTACGTCGTCGACGCGCGGGACGCGCAGCTCAAGCAGGACACGCTCGGCGTCGAGGTCGGCTACTTCCACGACGGCAAGATGGCGACGTCGAGCTTCGTCTCCGAGGGCGCGGGCGACAGCGCCAAGGAGGACGGCAACAAGACGCAGGCGCTGAACACCGTGTTGTTCCAGTCGCCCGAGAAGTGGGGCCAGATGGCGACCACCGAGGGCAAGCCGACGAAGCTCTTCCACATGTCGCTCGACGGCCGCGAGTACGCGGCGATCGCGGCGCCGCTGCAGGGCAACGCCTTCAGCAAGACCAGCGGCGTCGTCGTCCTCAAGTCGATCTCCGACATCATCGAGCCCGTCAACGACGTCGGCATGAAGCTCATCGGCTTCGGCGTCCTCGCGATCCTCGTCCTCCTGGGCGCGGTCGTCATGACGGCGAGCCGCTTCATCAAGCCGCTCGACAAGATCGAGCTCGGCGTGGGCGAGATCATCAACGGCAACATCGACTACATGTTCAAGCCCGTCGGCCAGGACTTCGAGGGCCTGTCGAACGCGCTCAACGTCATGCTGGCGCGCTTGCTCGGCCGCGAAGAGCCGAACGAGGAAGAGGGCGAGGACGAGGCCGACGAGGCCAACAAGTGGAAGTCGGAGCAGATGCTGGTCGAAGAGGCCAGCGCCTCGGCGGCCGCGGGCAACGACCCCGAGGCCAATGCGCTCAGCGGCGAGGCCGAGCCGATCTACTTCGCGCGCATCTTCAACGAGTACGTCGCGGCGCTGAAGAGCCAGAGCAAGCCCACGAAGGGCATCACCGTGCAGGCGTTCACGGCGAAACTGCGCCTCATCGAGGGCGGCCTCAAGCAGAAGTGGAAGTGCCGTCTGGTTCGCTTCAAGGTCCAGACGCACGGCGATCAGGTGACTCTCAAGCCCGTTCCGATTTTTTAGGGCGCAAAACGAGCGCGGCCCCCGCGGGCCGCGATAGATTCGCGTCGTGGTTCAAACGGGACTCGACGTTCTGTGTGCGGAGCGGCTCGACCTGCTCCGCGGCCGCCGGGTGGGTGTACTGTGCCATCCGGCGAGCGTCGCCTCGGACCTCACGCACGCCGTCGATCGGTTGATCGCGGCGGGCGTGCGGCCGACGCGGCTGTTCGGGCCGGAGCACGGCGTGCGCGGCGAGGCGCAGGACATGATCGGCGTGGGCCACGACGTCGACGCGCGCACGGGCATCCCGGTGTCGAGCCTCTACGGCGAGACGTTCGAATCGCTGGCGCCCACGGCGCGCGACCTGGGTGACGTCGACGTGCTCGTCGTCGACCTGCAGGACGTCGGCAGCCGCTACTACACGTATGTGTGGACGATGGCGCTCGCGATGCAAGCGGCCGCGCGCGCCCGCGTCGCCGTCGTCGTGCTCGATCGCCCGAACCCGCTGGGCGGCCGCGCCGAGGACGTCGAGGGCGGCAGCGTCGAGCCGGCGTGTGAGTCGTTCGTGGGCCTGGGCGCCGTTCCCGTGCGCCACGGCATGACGGCGGGCGAGGTCGCGCGCCTCGTGCGCGCGGGCATGCCGTGGGGCGCGCCGCGCTTCGCGCGCGCCCTCGACGTCGATCTCACGGTGATCGCGATGCGCGGCTGGCGCCGCGCGATGGCGTTCGAGGAGACGGGCCTGCCCTGGGTCATGCCTTCGCCCAACATGCCGACGGTCGACACGGCGTTCGTCTATCCAGGGCAGTGCCTCGTCGAGGGCACGAACCTGTCCGAGGGCCGCGGCACGACGCGGCCGTTCGAGCTCGTCGGCGCCGCCTACCTCGACGGGCACCGGCTCGCGACGCGCCTCGCGTCGTTCAACCTTCCTGGGGTCACGTTCCGCCCGCTGTCGTTCCGGCCGATGTTCCACAAGTTCGCGGGCAGGTCGTGCGGCGGCGTGCAATTCCACGTGATCGATCGCGCGCGCTTTCGGCCGTACCGCGCGGGCCTCGCGCTGCTCTCGGCGGCGCGCGCCGAAGCGCCGGCGGAGTTCCGCTGGCGCACGGAGACCTACGAGTTCGTGTCGGACCCGCCCGCGATCGATCTGCTCACGGGCGACGGGCACGCGCGGCGGGCGATCGACGCGGGTGCGTCGCTCGACGAGATCGCCGCGGGCTTCTCGGCGTTCGAGGCCGAGTTCGCCGAGCGTCGCCGCCCGCACCTCCTGCCGGAGTACGCTTAAACAGACATGGCGACGAGGCCCGGGGCCCGCACGGGGCCGCAGACCGTCGCGCTGTTCGGCGGCAGCTTCAACCCGCCACACGTCGCGCACCAGATGGTCGCGCTCTACGTGCTCGAGACGACGCGCGTCGACCAGCTATGGTGGGTGCCGGCGTACAAGCACGCGTTCCAGAAGCCGCTCGCGTCGTTCGAGAACCGCTTTCGCATGTGCGAGCTCGCGGCGAAGGGCCTCGGCGCGCGCGCGCGCGTCACCGAGATCGAGCGCGCCATCGGCGGGCCGAGCCGCACGCTCAACACCGTGCGCCGCCTGCGCGAGCTGCACCCGAAGACGAAGTTCTCGATCGTCATCGGCAGCGACATCACGGCGGAGCTGCACGCCTGGCACGGCATCGACGAGCTGCAGAAGATGGTCGAGTTCATCGTCATCGGGCGGCGCGCCGCCGTCGGCGCCGCCGATCACACGCCCATCACGATGCCCGAGGTCAGCTCGACCGAGGTTCGCAAGCTGCTGCGCGCGGGGCAATCGGCCGAGGGCCTCGTGCCGCGGTCCGTGCTCGATTACATCTACCGCCACGGGCTCTACCGAGATCCCGCATGACCCAAGGCGAGCCCGCGCCGTCGGTGTTCGTCATGGGCGCGGGCGTCGTCGGCACGGCGCTCGCGGCGTGGCTCGGGCGCGCGGGCGTTCCCCTCGTCGGGCTGCACGGGCGGCAATCGGATGAGCTGCGGTCGCTCTCGGGCGTCGTCGCGAGCGTGGGTGAGATTCCTGACCTGGCTTCGACCGCCGACGTCGTCGTGATCGCCGTGCGCGACGAAAGAATCCCCGAGGTCGCGAAGCGTCTCGCCGACGAAGGACGTTTGCGCGACCACCAGGTCCTGCTGCACACATCGGGCGCGCTCGCATCGGCGGGCGTCCTCGCGGTGGCGCGGCCGCGCGTGCGTGGCGTCGGCACGCTTCACCCGCTGTTGTCGTTCGCCGACGCGCGCCTCGCGATCGCCGGGGTGCCCGGCGTCGCGTTCGCCGTCGAGGGCGACGCCTCCGCGCGCGAGGCCGCGACGCGAATCGTGCGGGCGCTCGGCGCGCGCGTCGTGACGCTCGACGCGAAGGGCTTGCCCCTCTACCACGCGGGCGCCGTGCTCGCGTCGAACTACGTCGTCGCGCTCGGCGATCTCGCGCGGCGGCTGCTCTTGTCCGCCGGCGTGCCGGCGGACGAGGCGCTGCCCGCGCTCGTGCCGCTCATGTCGAGCGTCGTGCAAAACCTCGCGGCGCTCGGCCTGCCGGGCGCGCTCACGGGGCCCGTCGAGCGAGGCGACGCTTCGACGGTCGAAGCGCACCTGCGGGCGCTCGCGGCGGACGCGCCCGAGCTCGTCGGCGTTTACCAAACCCTGGGTCGGGACGTGCTTCGCCTCGCGCGCGAAAAGTCCGGCCTCGCGCCCGACGTCGTCGCGCGCCTCGCGTCCTTGTTTGGCGCGCCGCCCGGCGACGGCTCCTGATACACTGGCGCTCCCTTTTTCGGGAGTCGGCATGCACAAGACCCACGGGCGCTTCCTCTTCGGGTTCCTCGGTTTCCTGTTGGCCGCGGCGATCGCGGTGGGCGCCGCGGCGCCGGCCGCGTGGGCCGGGGGCGCCAAGCCAGAGGACGTCTTCAAGGGCCGCATCATCATCACGAAGAAGCGGCTGCCGCTTCACTTCTCGTCGGCGGGCGCCTTCATCCAGGCCGTCAACGGCAGCAAGACCGACAAGATCTGGCCGACGGAAGAGGACGGCGCCGACAAGGGCACCTGGAACATCGAGTACATCGCCTTCTTCGCGCAGCCGCTCAACGACAGCGAGATCCAGGTGAAGTTCTACGACATCACCGCCGGCAAGAAGTACGTCGCGGGCGACGCGCAATACACGCGCGAGAAGGGCTCGCGCATCTTCAGCTCGAGCATCCAGCTGGGGAAGCCGGAGTTCGACGTGCGCCGGCACTACATGATGACCGCCGAGTCACGCAACCGCATCATCGCGACGACGAGCTTCTGGCTGCTGGGCAAGGGCGCCAATTACAGCGGCAAGGTGGAGTTCTCCGACGAAGACACGAAGGCTCGTTGAACGCGCGTGGGGGGGCTCGCCCCCCCACGGGCCCCCCAAGAATTGAGTTTGATGCCGGCGCGGCGGAGCCGCGCCTCCCGTCGACAAATTTGCGCATCGGGCGTATTAATCTGACCTCGTGAGAGGCATCCGATTGGGCTTGGTGTTGGTGTTGGCGCTGACCTCGACGGCCTCCGCGAAGAAGGCGGCGCCGGTCGCGGAGAAGAAGGCGCCGCCTTCGGTCCCGAAGGAGAAGCTCGACAAGGTTCGGGAGATCCTCCTCGACGAGGACGACGCGGCGGCGATCGACGCGGCCAAGGCGCTCGGGCAGTCGGGGGCGGCGAACGCCGTCGAGCCGTTGCTCGAGACGCTGTCGGTCGGCGGCTCGCCCGAACGCACGGAGGCGGCGCTCGCGGCGCTGGGCCAGCTGGCCGTGCCCTCGACGCTCGACGTGCTCGAGCTCTACGCGGGCAACCGCACGCCCGAGATTCGTCGCGCCGCGATCAAGGCCATCGGCGCCATCAAAGGTGAGCGGTCGCTCGGGCCGTTGCTGACGGCGCTGGGCGACGCGGCGCCCGACGTGCGCGCCGTCGCGGCCGACGCGCTCGCGGCGCGCAAGGCCGAGGGCGCCGTCGCGGGGCCGCGGCTGCTCGCGCTGGTCAAACGCAACGATTTGGGCGCGGCGCCCGCCCTGGGCCAGCTGGCGGCGCCCGATCTCGTGCCGCAGCTCGCGGAGCTGCAAGGCGCCGTCGACGACAACGTCGTCGCGACGGCGCTGGGCGAGATCCTCAAGCGCGACGACGTGCGCGATGGCTTGCGCGTCGACGTCATCCACACGATGGCGCGCCTGTCGGGCGAAGCGTCCACGGCGGCGCTCGTCGAGTACCTGGCGACGATCCCCGCGAAAGACGATCGACCCTCGAAGAAGGAAGCGCAGAAGGTCGTCGACGAGAAGGGGACGGTCAAGTGAAGGCGCGGGCGTTCGGGCTCGTGGCGCTTCTGGCGTCGTTTGGCTTGGCGACGCTCGGCTGCGCGACGGAGCCGTACAAGCGCGCGGGCAACATGGACGACGTCGCGGCCGCGCTCGCGCGCCACGGGACGGGCGCGGCGCGGCCCGCGAACGCCGGCGGACGCCCGCTCGCGTTCCTCGCGCTCGCGGGCGCCAAGGGCCCGCGCCTCGCGGCCTACGACCTCGCCGACAAGCGCGTGCTCTGGACGCAGCCTGCGGATCTGAAGGCGCGCGTCGAGGTGGGCGCCGACTTCGTCGTGCACGCGTCGGCGAACGCGCTCGTGGGGCGCGACCTGCGCGCGGGCGGCGAGCGCTGGCGCCGCGCGATCGCCGCCGACGAGCGGCTGCTCGGCTACGCCGCCGACGGCGCGACGGCGTTCGTGCTCGTGCAGAAGGGCGGCGCGCACCTGCACGGCGGCACGGCGTACCTCGCGGCCATCGACGGCACGACGGGCGCCGAGCGATGGCGCCACGAGCTGCCGTCGGCGAACGCGGGCGGTCCGACGGCGGGCGGCGGCCTCGTCGCCGTGCTGCTGCAGTCGCAGTACGTCGCGATCCTCGACGGCGCGACGGGCGCCGAGCTCGCGACCGTCCTTTCGAACGAAGAGGCCGCGACGTACGTGCGCGCGCTGCCCGAGGGCGTGTTCTTCGGCTCGAGCGGCGTGTTTCGCCTGTCGCGCGCGACGGCGGCGGGCTCGCGCAAGTCCGCCGGTTACGTCGCCGCCAAGCTGCCCGAGTTCGTGCGCCCCGTGTACTGGTTCGATCAGTACCGGCCCGAACAAGGCGACTACTCGGCCCTCGATCGCAACCGCGTGCTGTGGCGCATGACGCCGAACAAAGAAGACGAGGCCGCGCGCTTCCGCGACGACCTCGCCGTCGTTCACAACTTCCGTTTCTTCTTCGGCTTCGACTCGAAGACGGGCGCGTTGCGATGGGCGTACAACCACCCGTCGACCGAGGCGGTCTCGTCGGCCGACGTCGGCGACGCGATCCTGTTCGCGACGGCCGACGGCGAGCTGGGCGCCCTCGACGCGAAGACGGGCCGCCGCACCTACGCCGCGCGCCTGCCGGGCGAGGTGGTCCGCGGCGTGACCTTCGACGCCGAGGGGTTCGCGCCGCACGACGCGACAGGGGCTTCCCCGACGCTGTCGGAGGCGCTGTCGTCGATCGTGTGGGATCCGGATCGGCGCTTCTGGGACGTGAAGATGTTCGCGATCGAGGCGCTCGCGGGCCAGCCGGGCGGCGAGGTCACGGAGCAGCTGCTCAAGATCACCGAGCAAGAGGGCCTGCCGCCGGCCGTCTACCAGAAGGCGGGCGAGGCGCTCATCGCGCGCAAGGACGCGGGCTCGGCGGCCGCCTCGTCGGAGATGCTCGCGCACGTGCTCGAGCGCCACGCCGACTACGCCGAGGGGCGCTCGGCGCCCGCCGTCGAGATCCTCGCGCGCGCCGCGGGCGCGATGAAGGCCAAGGCGGCGGCGCCCGCGCTCGTCGCGCACCTGCGCCGGCCCGAGACGACGCCGGCGGCGGCGGCGGCGATCGCGCGCGCCCTCGCGGCGCTCGAGGCGACGGACGCATTACCCGCGCTGCGCGACTTCCTGACGATGTACCGGGCCGATCCGATCTACGACGGCGATCCGACGGCGCTGGTCGCGGCGTCCGAGGCGATGCTCGCGCTGGGCGGCCAGTCGGAGCGGCAGCTCTTGCTGTATTTGTCGGAGGAGCCGCGCACGGTGCAGGCGCTGCGCGCGCACCTGCGGCGGGCGCTCGCGCAGACGGCGTCGCGCGCGGCGGCCGCGGCGGCGGCCGAGTGAGCGAGCCGCGCCGCCTCACCGTCCTCGTGTGCCGCGGGCCGACCTGCGGCGGGCGGCGGAACTCCGCCGAGCTCTACGCCAAGCTGGAGCAGACGATCGCGGCGCGTGGGCTGGCCGGGCAGATCACGCTCGGCTGGGAGACGTGCTTCGGGCACTGCCTGCGCGGCCCCAACATCCTCGTCTACGACACCGACGAGGCGCGCGGCTGGCAGGTCTACGCCGGCTTCGACGCGCCGTCCGCCGTCCTCTACAACCGCATGACGCCGGACGACTTGGAGCGCGTCATCGACGCCCATTTGCTGGGCGGCATGGTCGTCCGGCCGCTCACTTACAGGTAACCCGCGCTTGCGGCCGGCGTGAAAAACGCCAGAATCGCGCCCGTGCCGGACGGGATCTACCTCGATCACAACGCGACGGCGCCCGTGCGCCCCGAGGTTGCCGACGCCGTGGCGCACGCGCTCCGCGCGGGGTGGGGGAACGCTTCGAGCACGCACGCCGCGGGGCGGGCCGCGCGCGCGGCCGTCGAGGCGGCGCGCGCCGAGGTCGCGGCGCTGCTCGGCGTCGGCGCCGACGAGATCGTCTTCACGTCGGGCGGCACCGAGGCGAACAACCTCGCCGTGCGCGGGCTCGCGCGGGCGCACGTCGTGTCGTCGGCGCTCGAGCATCCGTCGGTGCGAGGCGCGCTCGCCGAAAGCGGCGTCGCCGTGACAAACGTCGAGCTCGGTACGGGCGGCGCGATCTCGCCCGCGGCGCTGCGCGCGGCGATGCGGCCCGAGACGGCGTTCGTGACGCTCGCGGCGGTGAACCACGAGCTCGGGAACGCGGTCGACCTCGCGACGCTCGCCGCCGTCGCGCACGAACGCGGCGCCGTCTTTCACGCCGACGTCGTGCAGGCCGCGGCGTGGGGCGCGCTCGAGCTCGCGGCCGCCGGCGTCGACGCCGCGTCGGTGTCGGCGCACAAGCTCGGCGGCCCGCAGGGCGTGGGCGCGCTCTACGTGCGGCGCGGGCTCGATCCGGCGCCGCTCGTCGTCGGCGGCCATCAGGAGCACGACCGCCGCGCCGGCACCGAGAACGTGCCCGGCATCGTCGGCTTCGGCGTCGCCGCGCGGCTCGCGCGCCTCGAACGAGACCAGAGCGCTTCGCGCGTCGCGGCGCTGCGCGACCGCCTCGAGACGAAGCTGCTGGCGATCCCCGGCGCGCGCCTCAACGGCGCTCGCGCGTCGCGCGCGCCCGGCACCCTCAACGTCGCCTTCGCGGGCGCGCCCGGTCCGCTGGTCGCGATCGCGCTCGACCTCGAGGACGTCTGCGTCGCGACGGGCGCGGCGTGCACCTCGGGCTCGCTCGCGCCGTCGGCCGTCTTGCTGGCGCTCGGCCAGTCGCCGCGCGAGGCCGGCGAGGCCGTGCGCTTCAGCCTGGGCCGCGAGACGACCGCCGCCGAGATCGATCGCGTCGCGGCGCTCGTGCCCGAGATCGTCGCGCGCCTCCGCGGCGAAGCGCGATCCGCGCCGGTTCGTCCGAAGGAGCGGGTCGTCGTGGCCATGTCGGGCGGCGTCGATTCGTCGACGGCGGCGGCGTTGCTCGTCGAGCGCGGCTACGACGTCGTCGGCGCGACGCTCAAGCTTTACGACGCGCGCGGCACCTCGGCCGCCGTGGGCCGCTGCTGCGGCCCGCGCGACATCGCCGACGCCCGCGCGACCGCCGCGGCGCTCGGCATCCCGCACTACGTGATCGACGAGAGCTCCGCCTTCCACGACGCCGTCATCGACGACTTCGTCGCCGAGCACCGCGCGGGCCGCACGCCGAACCCGTGCGTGCGCTGCAACGAGAAGCTCAAGTTCGGCCCGCTGCTCGCGTTCGCCGACGCCGTGGGCGCGAGTGCGCTCGCGACCGGCCACTACGCGCGCCTCGTCGACGGCGACCCCGGCGCCGCGCCCGCGCTCGCGCGCGCCGTCGACGCGCAGAAGGACCAGTCGTACTTCCTGTTCGGCGTGCGCCCCGAGCTGTTCGCGCGCGTGCGCTTCCCGCTGGGCGGCCTCACGAAGGCCGAGGTCCGCGACCACGCGCGCCGTCTCGCCGTGCCCAACGCCGACAAGGCCGAATCGCAGGAGATCTGTTTCATCCCCGACGGCGATCACAAGGCGTTCGTCGAGGCGCGCGGCGGCGCCGGCGCCACGGGCGCGATCGTCGACGACGCGACCGGCGACGTCGTCGCCCCGCACACAGGCACGCACCACTTCACGATCGGCCAGCGCCGCGGCCTGCCCGGCGGCGCCGCCGATCGCCGCTTCGTCCTGCGCATCGACGCCGCCACCGGCACTGTCCACGTCGGCCCCCGCGACCGCCTCGCGCGCACCGCCTTGCGCGTCGCCGACGTCCGCTGGCTCGGCTCGTCGCCGCGCGATCGCCTGCGCTGCGCCGTCCAGATCCGCCACCACGCCGCACCCGCGCTCGGCTGGGTGTCGCCGTCGGCCGACGGCGCCGTCGACGTCGAGCTCGACGATCCGGCGTTCGGCGTCGCCCCGGGCCAGGCCGCCGTCTTCTACGACACCGCCGACCGCGTGCTCGGCGGCGGCTGGATCGCTTAGCTTCCCGCGCCGGAAACAGCGGCGGCGACGACCTGGCGGCCGGTCGTGTTGCGGTCGCGCGTGCGGACGGCGTCGATGGCCTCTTCGAGCTCGCCCTTGTCGAGGAAGATGCCGTGGCAAGTGCCGCAGTAGTCGACGTGCACCGCGCCGAGGACGACCTCGGACAGCGTGCCCGTGCACGCGGGGCAGGGCGCCTTGTTGGGCGTCGGCACGGGCGGCGGGCCCGACGACCCCGTGAGCAGCCCGCGCAGCCGCGCGAGCTCGGCCTCGGGCAGCTTGGCCGCGCGCGTGATCTCGCCGCGGTCGAGCCACAAGCCGCCACACTTCGGGCACAGATCGACCTCGAGCCCCTGGAAGAGCGCCTTGTCGAGGATCGAGTTGCACTTCACGCAGCAGAGGTTCGTCGATTCGGCCATAACGACGGCATACTACCCGCTTGGTGCCATGACCATCAAGGAGCCAAACCCGTACGCCGATTTGGAGGCACAGCTGGGCCACGCCTTCGCCGATCGCGCGCTCTGTGAGGCGGCGCTCACGCACAAATCGTGGCTCAACGAGGCCCAGGACGCGGGGCGCACCGACAACGAGCGGCTCGAGTTCCTGGGCGACGCCGTGCTCGCGCTCATCGTGAGCGACCTCCTCATGCGCCGCTTCCCCGAGCGCTCCGAGGGCGAGCTGTCGAAGGCGCGCGCCGTCATCGTCAGCGAGGCCGGGCTCTCGCGCACGGCGGCCGCGATCAACCTCGGCCAGTGGATCTTCCTCGGGCGCGGCGAGGACTCGGCGGGCGGGCGTGCCAAGCCGTCGATCCTCTCGGACGCGCTCGAGGCGATCATGGGCGCCGTGTACCTCGACGGCGGGCTCGCGCCGGCGCGCGTCGTCGCCGAAAAGTTGTTCGGCGCCGCGCTGGTCGACGCGTCGACGCAGACGCGCTTCGACTACAAGTCGCGGCTGCAAGAGCGGTCGCAGGCGCTGCTCCAGGCGACGCCGCAGTACCGCGTCGTCGGACAAGAAGGCCCCGACCACGACCGCCGCTTCTCGGTCGCGATCTCGCTCGCGGGCAAAGAGTACGGGCGCGCGACGGGCCGCTCGAAGAAAGAGGCCGAGCAGAACGCCGCGGCGCTCGCGCTCGAGGCGCTCGACGCGCCGGGCGGCGGCGCGCCGTGAGCGAGCTTCCATCGTTCCGCGGACGCGTCCCCGATGACGTGCTCGCGCTCGCGCGCAAGCTGAACGCGCGCGGGTTCCAGGCCCACCTCGTGGGTGGGGGCGTGCGCGACATGATCATCGGGCGCCCACCGTCCGACTTCGATCTCGCGACCGACGCGCGGCCCGAGCAGGTGCTCGAGCTGTTCGGACGCTCGTTCGCGATCCCCACGGGGCTGCAGCACGGCACGGTGACCGTCCTCACGAGCGGCGATCCGGCGACGCGCAAGTCGGTCGAGGTCACGACGTTCCGAGGAGAGGGCGCGTACCTCGACGGGCGGCGGCCGTCGTCGGTGACGTACGTGTCGACGCTCGACGAGGATCTCTCGCGCCGCGACTTCACGATGAACGCCATCGCCTACGATCCGCTGGCCGATCGCGTGACCGATCCGTTCGGCGGGCAGGCGGACCTCGCGCGCAGGCTCATCCGCGCCGTCGGCGATCCCGAGGCGCGCTTCCGCGAGGACGGCTTGCGGCCCATGCGCGCCGTGCGGCAAGCGGCGCAGCTGGGCTTCGACGTCGACGGGCCGACGCTCGACGCGATCCGCCCGACGCTCGACGTGTTCGCCAAGGTCTCGGCCGAGCGCGTGCGCGACGAGATGCTCAAGCTCCTCGGGTCGCCCAAGCCGTCGGTCGGGCTCGAGCTCATGCGGCGCACGGGGCTGCTCGAGGCCGTGCTGCCCGAGATCCTCGAGGGCGTCGGCTGCACGCAGAACCGCTTCCACAAGCACGACGTCTACGGCCACACGCTGGCCGTCGTCGACGCGACCCGCGGCGACGCCATCGTGCGCCTCGGCGCGCTGTTGCACGACGTCGGCAAGCCGCGCGCGCGTCAACCGCGCGAGGGCGCCCCCGGCGAGTTCAGCTTCTTCAAGCACGAGTACGTCGGCAAGGACATGGCCGACGCGATCTGCCGGCGCTGGAAGCTGTCGACGGCCGACCGCGCGCGCATCGTCGCGATGGTCGAGCACCACATGTTCTTCTACACGCCCGACTGGACGGACGGCACCGTGCGCCGCTTCGTGCGCCGCGTGGGCAACGAGACGCTCGACGCGCTCTTCGCGCTGCGCGAAGGCGACGTCGCGGGGCGCGGCTTCGAGGAAGATCCCGAGCGCGAGCTCGGCGAGCTGCGGAGGCGCATCGCCGAGGTCGCCGCCTCGGACGCGGCGCTGCGCGTGACCGACCTCGTGATCGACGGCAAAGACATCATGCGCGTGCTCGCGCTGCCGCCGGGCCGCGAGATCCGCGACGTGCTCGAATGGTTGCTCGAGCGCGTGCTCGACGATCCTTCGCTCAACGACCGCGAGAAGCTCGAGGCGCTCTTGCCTGAAGCGCTCGCCGCGGCGCGCGCCGCCAAAGTCAAAGCGAGCTGAGCTCAGCCGCGCAACGCCGCGACGAACGCCTGGGCCGAGGTCGCCGTCGACGTCTCGCGCGTCGGCAGCTCGGGCTGGCCCAGCAGCTCGGTGCGACGGCGCACGACGGTCGCCTCGGGATCGACGAGCGAGATGACCTCGATGGCCGAGGCGGCGTTGCCCGCCTCGGGCAGCGCGGGCGGCGTCGGGCCCGTCGCGATCACCGACAGCACGGCCGGCAGCGGCACGCGCAGCCTGCGCACGCGCCCGCCGCCGCGCACGGTGACCTCGACGCCGCCGTCGACGATGGGGCCGACCTCTTCGACGCACGCGACGTGAACGGCGCCCAGCTGACGCGCGAGCGCGGCCGGCGTCGCGTCGAGGCCGTCGTCCTCGGAGCGCGCCGGCGCGAGCACGAGGTCGGCGCCGACGCGCTTGATCGCCGTCGCGAGCGCCTGGCCCAGCGTGTGGAAGTCTGCCGAGCCGAAGTCTTCGCCGACGACGCGCACGGCGCGCGACACGCCGGCGGCGAGCGCGCGCCGCAGCGGCGCCTCGTCGGCCATGAGGCCGGGCAGCACGGCCGTCACGGCATGACCGTCCCCGAGCCCGCGCGCCGCGACGAGCGCGGCGACGTCGTCGGCGCCGAGCGAGAACGCGGCCGCGTCGCGCGTGCGCGGCGCGTGGAGACAAACGATGACCTTCACGAGCCGCCTCCGGGCGCGAGCGCGGGCAGCGCCGCCGCGAGCTCGTCCCACGGCGCGCCGGCCTCAGCGCGCCTGACGACGTCGGCGCGCCCGAAGGCCGCGGCGTCGGACGCCGACGAAACCGCGACGCCGATGCGCGCGCGCGGCGACGCCGCGACGACGCTCGCGGCCGCCTCGACGCCCAGCACGCCGGCGGGC
>DASZRT010000032.1:0-149910 GCA_035549075.1 Polyangia bacterium
GCCGCCGTCGCCGCTCGCCGTGCCCGTGGCGACGGGCTCGATCCACTCGGCGGCCAGCGTGAAGACGATCCGCGACAGCGGCGGCTGGCCCGCGGCGAGCACCGTCTTGGGCGCCGGCGGGGCGGCGCTCGCCGTCGAGCCGCGCCCGACGACGGCGCGGCGGCTCGAGCCGGTGCCGACGGCGCGCGCCATTCGGCCGCGGCGCGAGACGGCGCGCGTGATCCTGCGTGACGGCTCGCGCGTGTGGCCGGTCGCGATCGCGTTCGCGGCGGCGCTCGTGCTCATCGCGGCCGCCGTGCACCTCGCCGTCGTGCCGCTCGACGTGCTCGTCGTGTGGCGCAAACCCGCGACGCTCGCCGTCACGTCGGAGCCGCCCGGCGCGCTCGTGCGCCTCGACGGCGTCGCGATGCCCGGCGCGACGCCGATGTCCGTGCCCGTGCGCCGCGATCGCTACGAGCACGTGCTGCAGCTGACGTCGCCGGGATTCCGTCCGGTGCGCATGGGCGTCCGTTTCGATCGCACGATCGCGCTCTCGGCGACGGCGCGGCTCGAGCACGAGAGCGCGCCGGCGTGGAACGCGGTGCCGGCGCTTGAAGCAGCACCCGCGGCTGCAGCGCCTGCGCGCGTCGCCGCGAAAGCCACGCGACCGGTGAAGGTCGCGAAGAAGGCGACGAAGGGCAAAGTCGCGGCGAAGACCAAAGTGGCGAAGCGAACGCGCGTCGCGGCGGCTCGGCGCTGATTTGACGACGGGAGGCGCGGCTTCGCCGCGCCGGCTCGCGACCTGAACGGGGTGGGCCGGCGGGAGGGGCCTGCCCCTCCCGCCCGCCGCTAGGCGGATCGGGCGCGTTCGATGGCGTCTACCAGATCAGTCGCGCCGTAGGGCTTGGCGAGGAAGCCCTGGAACTGGCCGAGCGGCAGGCGGCGCTCGACGGAGACGTCGAGGTAGCCGGACGAGATCACGACGGGCACGCGCGAACCGGCGGCGCGCACGCGGCGCAAGACGTCGGCGCCGTCGATGTCGGGCATCGTCATGTCGAGGACGACGACGTCGGGCTTCGGTCCCGGGCTCGGGCCGAGGAGCGCGTCGAGCGCGGCGCGCCCGTCGGGCGCCTCGTCGACGGTGTAGCCGCGCAGCTCGAGCGAGCGGCGCAGCTGCGCGCGCACGAGCCCCTCGTCGTCGACGACGAGCACGCGGCACGGCGTCGCGCGCACGCGCGGCGGCTCGGCGTCGAGGGCGCGCGCGGTCGCCTCGCTCGCGGGCAGCAAGATCGAGAACGTGCTGCCGTGCCCCGGTTGGCTCTCGACGAGCACGGCGCCGCCGTGCGACGAGATGATGCCGAGGCATGCGGCGAGCCCCAAGCCGTGGCCCTTCTCCTTCGTCGAGAAGAACGGCTCGAACACGCGGCCGCGCGTCGCCTCGTCCATACCGACGCCCGTGTCGCGCACCTCGATGAGCACCCAGCGGCCGGGCTTCACCGTCGCGCCCTGCGCCGCGTCCCAGCGCGCGTCGACCTCGCGCACGGGCCGCGCGGCGACGTGGATCTCGCCAGCCGCGTCGCCGAGCGCGTCCGACGCGTTCGTGAGCAGGTTCATGAGCACCTGCCCGATCGTCGAGCGATCGCCGAGCACGAAGCTGCCCGGCTCGATCGCGAGCTCGAGGCGCGCCTTCTTCGACAGCGTCGCGTCGAGCAGCGCGCGCAGCTCGCGCAACACGACGCCGACGTCGACGGGCTCGCGCCGCCCGAGATCGCGCTGGCCCGCATAGGCGAGCATTTGCCGCGTGAGCGCCGCCGCGCGCTGCGCCGCCGTGATGATGGCGCGCACCTCCTCGCGATCTTCGCCCGACGTCTCGGCGAGCAGCTCGGCGTTGCCGAGGATGCCCGCGAGCAGGTTGTTGAAGTCGTGCGCGATGCCGCCCGCGAGCACGCCGAGGCTGTCGAGCCGCTGCGCGCGCTCGACCTGCTGCTCGAGCGCGCGCCGCTCGGCCTCGAGCCTGCGCGCGGGCCGCAGGTCGCGCACGCCCGCGACGCGCACGGGCTGGCCGTCCAGCGTCGCCGCCGCCGTGACGACGAGCGTGGGGATGCTCTCGCCGTCGGCCCCGAGCGCGGCCGTCTCGTAGGCGCCGTAGCGGTTGCGGCGGATCATCTCGCGCGCGATCGGCTGCCCGGAGGGCGCGATGAAGTCGAGGATGGGGTGGCCGACGAGCTCGGCGCCGCTGCGGCCCAGGACGGACTCGACGTCGCCCTCGGCCGCGACGACGACGCCGTCGCGGCTGAAGACCGTGTAGTCGAACGTCGCGGCGGCCAGCTCGCGGAAGCGCGACTCGCTCTCGCGCAGCAGCGACGTCACGCGTTCGCGCTCCGTGACGTCGCGGACGGCGACGACGCGCACGGGCCGATCGCCGAGCCTCCCCTGCTTCGACGCGAGCTCGGCGCGGAAGCGCGTGCCGTCCTTGCGGATGGCCGTGATGACGTACTCACCCTCTTGGCGCGCGGCGATCCGCTGCAGCACGCCGGGTAGATCCTCGGGAGCCGTGACTTTTTCGTGCAGCCCCGGCGCCAGAAGCTCTTCGCGCGAGAAGCCGAGCAGCTCCGACAGCCGATCGTTGACGTCGATCATCGCGCTGTCGGAATGAATCATGATGCCTTCGAACGACGCGTTCGACAGCATCTCGAGGCGCTCGCGCAGGCGCGCCTGCTCATCGCTGATCTCTGCGAGCAACGCGACGATGAGGCGGCGCGCCTCGTCGGGCCGCCCCATCTCGAGGGCCTCGTCGACGCGCGCCAGCCACTCGGGTGCGGGCGAGGGCACGAGCGGACTGTAGCCGATTTCCGACGCGCCGACGCCCGCCGCGAATCACGCGCCTCGCGGCCTGGTTTCATGCCAATCTCGGCCCTCGTGACGATTGCTGTCGAGGCCGCGTCGGCGGCGCACGAGAAGCAGCCCAAAGGCCTGTTCCTCTTGTTCGGCGTCGAGATGTGGGAGCGCTTCTCGTTCTACGGGATGCGCGCGATCCTGCCGCTGTTTCTGGCCGATCGCGTGTCGGGCGGCCTCGGCTGGTCGCACGCGAGCGCGAGCCGGCTCATGAGCTGGTACGGCTTCTCGGCCTACACGTTGCCGCTCGCGGGGGGCTACCTCGCCGACCGCTACCTCGGCACGCATCGCTCGATGGTCGTCGGCGGCGCCATCATCGCCGCCGGGCACTTCTGCCTCGCGGCGCCCGGCATGCTGCCTTTCTTCTTGGGCCTCGCGCTCGTCGTGCTCGGCACGGGCTTCTTCAAGGCCAACGCGTCGACGATGGTGGGCCAGCTCTACCGCGAGGAAGATCGTCGCCGCGACGGCGGCTACACGATCTTCTACATGGGCATCAACGTCGGCGCGCTGCTGGGCCAGCTCGTCTGTGGCTTCTTCGGCGAGAACGATCGCTGGGGCTGGCACTACGGCTTCGGCGCCGCGGGCGTCGGCATGGTGCTCGGCCTCGCGCTCTACGTCGCGCTCCGCCCGCGCTATTTGAAGGGCATCGGCGACGCGCCCCGCCCCGCGGCCGTCGCCGCGACGCGCGTGACCGCGCCGCTCACGGCCGACGAGCGCCGCCACCTCGCGGCGCTCCTGATCATCATGGCCTTCACGGTCCCGTTCTGGATGGCCTTCGAGCAGACGGGCACGTCGATGAACTTCTTCGCGTCCGAGCACACGCGGCGCGCGCTCGGCGGCTTCCACGTGCCGGCGGCGTGGTTCCAGATGGTGAACCCGTTCGTGCTGATCACGACGGCGCCGTTCCTCGCGGCGCTGTGGACGCGCCTCGGCGAGCGTGGCCGCGATCCCAGCACGCCCGCGAAGATGTCGATCGCGCTCGTGCTCATGGGCCTCGGCTTCGTCGTCATGATGGGCGGCGTGCTCGGGAGCAAGGACGGTGCGCTCGTGAGCCCGCTGTGGCTCATCGGCGCCTACACGCTGCACACGCTCGGCGAGCTGTGCCTGTCGCCCATCGGCCTTTCGTTCGTCTCGAAGCTCGCGCCCGCGAAGCTCGCGTCGCTCATGATGGGCGCCTGGTTCTTCGCGACCGGCATCTCCGAGCTGCTCGCCGGCCAGCTGGCCGCCTTCACCGACGCCGTCGCGCGCGGCGAGGCGTTCCACCTGTTCGGCGGGCAGGCCGACTTCTTCTTCATCTTCGTCGTGTCGTCGTTCGTGTCGGCGATCGTGCTCATGCTCGTCTCGCCCAAGATCAAGAAGCTCATGGCGTGATCCCAGCGTTCGTGGACTTTCACAAGTTAAAATTATAAATTTTACTTGTGAACGAGCTCGGCGCCGAAGCGGTCCAGGTGCTCCGCGAGTTGAATCCCTGGTGGAGGGAACCGGCCGTGGTGCGTCCGGAGCCGCCCGTCTACCGACGGCGCGCGATTGCCGCCCTGTCGGCGCGGCTCGCGAAGCCGCGGGGCCTCATCGAGGTCGTTCGAGGCCCGCGGCAGGTCGGAAAGACGACGGGTATCTACCAGATCGTCCAAGACCTCGTTCGCGCGGGGACACCAGGCCGAGAGATCCTGTTCGTCCGCTTCGATTTGGAGATCCTCCGCGAGGAACCGGCCGGGCTGCGCCGGATCTTGCGGTGGTACGCCGACGAGATCCGCGGCCGCGACCTCAACGAGGGGCCGCCCGCGCTGGTCTTCCTCGACGAGGTCCACAAGCTCCGGCGCTGGAGCGAGGAGGTCAAACACGTCGGCGACACCTACGCGCTTCGCATGTTGCTCACGGGCTCGTCGAGCGTGCTCGTGGCACGGGGCGGCCGTGAGAGCCTCGCAGGGCGCGTGTTCACGACCGAGCTTCCGCCGTTTTCATTTCGAGAGGTCGTCGAGTGCTGGCATCCCAAGGTCGCCGCGGCTCTGCCGTCGCCGCTGAAGTTCGCCGACGTGTTCGAGGGCGGCCTCATCGAAGCTAACGCTGCGCTCAATCGCCTCGCGCCTCAACAGAAGCTGAAGCTTGGTCGGCTCCTCGAGAGGTACTACAACCGCGGCGGATACCCGCGGCTCCACAGCGGCGAGGTCGACGACGATCGGTGGGCCGACTATCTGTCACAGACGATCTTCGAAAATGTCCTCGGCGCTGACATCCCCGACTTGTTCCCGGTCGCCAACCCGGCGCTGCTTCGGCACGTCTACCTCGCCGTCGCCCGGCAGACTGGGAAGGAGGTCGCGCAGTCGAAGCTCGCGCAGGACCTGTCGGTCATCGGCTTGCCGACAAACCAGCCCACGGTCGGCAAGTACCTTCACTATTTGAGCGATGCGCTCCTCGTGCGTGAGTTTCGCCGCTACCCGCTCGCGAAGCGCGCCTCGGCGCGAGTGCCCGCGAAGCTGACCGTCACCGACCTCGGCGTGCGGAACGCCGTTTTTCGCGCGACGCCGTCGCTGTGGGAGTCAGATCCAGCGGAGCTCGGGCCGCTCGTCGAGACGCTCGTCCAAGGATCGATCCGCGATGCCGGGCTCCAAGTTCATTTCTTTCGCGACTTCGAGAATCCCGCCGATCGGCGAAGTCCCATTCGTGAGGTCGACTTCGTCGCTGAGCGGTTGGATGGCACCGTGCTTCCGATCGAGGTCAAGTTTCGCAAGAAGATCGGTGCCGACGATCTCATTGGACTCGAGCTCTTCCGTGCGCGGTTCAAAGGCGCACCCCCCATCCTCATCACGCGCGAGACGAGCCGGTGGGAGCTCGATCGCATTCTTCACATCCCTCTTCAAAACTTCCTCTTGGCCTTCTAGAAGGATCACCGAATGAAGAAGACGCGCGTCATCTTGTTGTTCGGCGGGCGCTCGGCGGAGCACGAGATCTCGCTCTTGTCGGCGCGCAACGTGCTGGCGGCGCTCGACCGCGAGCGCTTCGAGCCCGTGCTCGTCGGCATCGACAAGCTCGGGCACTGGCGGCGCGAGTCGGCGCGCACGCTCGAGGCGGCGACGGGCGATCCGCGCGCGCTGGGCCTCGACGCGCTCGCGCCGCACGTCACGATCGAGCAAGGCCTCGCGCTGTCGGAGGACCTCGACGCGCCCATCGGCAACGACGACGTCGTGTTCCCCGTCTTGCACGGCACCTACGGCGAGGACGGCACGGTGCAAGGCATGCTCGAGCTCGCCAACGTCGCCTACGTGGGCGCGGGCGTGCTCGGCTCGGCCGTCGGCATGGACAAGGACGTCGCCAAGCGGCTGCTGCGCGACGCGGGCATCCCGATCGTCGACTTCCGCCTCGTCACGGCGGCGGGCTTCGCCAAGGATCCGGCGGCCGCGCGCGCCGCCGCCGCCGAGCTCGGCTACCCGCTGTTCGTCAAACCGGCCAACGCGGGCTCGTCGGTCGGCGTGTCGCGCGTGCGCGAGCCGGCGGCGCTCGAGGCGGCGCTGAAGAGCGCGCTGTCTTTCGATCGCAAGGTGCTGCTCGAGCGCGGCGTCGACGCGCGCGAGATCGAGGTCGCCGTGCTCGGCAACGACGATCCGCAGGCGTCGATCCCCGGCGAGATCCTCGTCCACCACGAGGACGGTTTCTATTCGTACGACGCGAAGTATGTCGACGCCGCCGGCTCCTCGATTCAAATTCCGGCCGACGTCCCGCCCGAGACGGCGGCCCGCGCGCGCACGCTGGCCGTCGCGACCTTCCGTGCGCTCGAGCTGGCCGGCCTCGCGCGCGTCGACTTTTTCCTGGATCGAAAATCCGGAGCGCTCTACGTGAACGAGGTCAACACGCTGCCCGGGTTCACCGCCGTCTCCATGTACCCGAAGATGTGGGAGGCGACGGGGTTGCCGGCCCAGGCGCTCGTGACGCGGCTCATCGAGCTCGCGATCGAGCGCCGCGACGCCCGCCGGGCGCTCGCGACCAGCCGCGCATAGCCGCGACGAGCCGATCGCAGGGAGATCTCCCGGCTCGACCCAGCCTGAGGGGGAGAGTCACCATCCCCATCCCCCGGTTTGCTCATTGGGGAACGATCGGCAGGATTCTCGAAAAAATCTTCGCTACGCGCGCATCGCACACGCGACTCGCTCGTACATTCTTTCGTGGAACAACAAAGCCAGTCCGAGCCGACCAAGCGGAGCGTGGGGCGTCCTTCGAAGGCGCAGCCGTTCAAACCTTTCGTCCTCGACCTCCTGCTGAAGCAGCCGAACCTGCGATCGCTCGAGATCGTGCGCCGCGCCAAACAAGCCGGCTACGACGGCGGAAAAAGCGCGCTCTATTCGCTGATCGCCAGCGTGCGCCCGCGCCGCAGCCGCCCGCTCTCGCAGCAGGACAAGGTCCCGGGCGAGATCTCGCGCCACGGCTTCGGTCAGGTCGAGGTCCGCTTCAAGGACGGCGAGCAGCGCCTCGTGAACTTCTTCGGCTCGCGCCTCGAGTACTCGCGCTGGATCGCGATCTCGATCATCGACGACCAGAACGTCGAGGGTTGCGTGCGCGCGCTCGTGCAGCACTTCGACGACATGGGCGGCGTGCCGCTGCTCGCGGCGTTCGATCGCGCGAAGCCGATCGGCCTGCGCACGGACAAGGACGGTCAGGTGCTCGAGTGGGATCCGGCGTTCGCGTACGCGGCGCTGCAGCTGGGGCTCGGCGTCGAGGTGCGCGCGCGCCGCGGCGCCGATCGCGGGCCGGGCACGAACCTCGGCAACTGGGTCAAGCACGTCTTCTTCAAGGGCCGCACGTTCGTCGACGAGGCGGACCTCGAGAAGCAGCTCGCCGAGTGGCTCAAGGAGCACAACGCGCGCACGCCCACCGAGCTGTCGGGCAAGACGCCGGCGATCCTGCTGGCCGAGGAGCGCCAGCGTTTGCGCCCGCTGCGCGTCGAGCCGAGCGACGTCGCGCTGCGCTTCCCCGTCGTCGTCGGCCCGCGCGCGACCGTCGTCCACGACGGCGTCTCGTACGCGATGCCGTCGGACTCCGTCGGCCTCGTGGGCGCGCTTCATCTGTATCCGGATCGCGTGACGATCACGGCGGGCCGTCACGAGGCGACGCACGCGCGGCCCATGGCGCGCCGTGGGCTGCAGGCGGCCGGCCTCGAGTGGCGCGCGCTGCCGGGCACGCCCGCCGGCGTGAGCCCGCAGCGCGGCATCTCGTAGGCGCGGTCCGCGGGCGCGCGCCCGCGGCCGAACGTCGCAGCTGCAAAGGACGTTCGCCCGGCGGAATCCGTCAGGCGCCGCGTGCGACGTCGATCGGCAGTGCGTCGGGATCAGGCGTCGCGGACGACGGCGGCGCGCTGGCCTGCGCGCCGTGATCGTGCGCCGCACGCGAAGAGCGCGAGCGCAAACGCTGCGGAAGTCCACGGCGGCGTCGCCGGCACGACGGGCGGCGTGCTCGACCAGCCCACGTCGCGCAGCAGATCGAGCGTCAGCGTCACGTCGTGGTCGGGCCCCGTGTAGAACGGCTCCATGAGCTCGTTGGGCGTGAGCGCCGTCGAGTAGTGCGAGACCGACGAGCCCGGCGTCAGCGTCGCGGGCGCGTGAAGCCGCACGTCGCCGCTCGTGAGGCCCGCCGTCAGCGTCGTCGCGCCCGCGGCGTCGACGATCGGGCCCAGCCACACGAGGTTCGGATCCGACGTCGCCGCCGAGGCGCGCTGCGCGTCGGTCATGTCCGTGAAGCGCGTCGGCGTCGCGCCGTAGCGCGCGAGGCTCGCCGAGAACACGTCGTCGGCGCCGAGCAGGCGCTCGCCCGTCGACGGATCGACCCACGTCATGAAGCCGAGGCCGTGCGCGAGCTCGTGCAGCAAGACCGTCAACAGATCGAGCTTCCCCGCGGGCGGGTGCGCGTCGAGGCCGTAGTACCAGGTCGCGCCGCCGAGGCACGTGCCCGTGTCGAGCGTGCTGTTGAACTCGGCCGTGATGTCGGGCGACGTCGGATCGAGGTCCTGGCGCGCGAGCGCGTTGGCGAGCGCCTGCGGGTACCACGTGTCGGCGCGCGGCGCCGACGGGAAGTTCTGGTGCACGGTTTCGGCGCCGGCCGCGCCGAGCGTCGCCTGCGTCGACGTGCAGGGGAGCGGATCGAAGACGGCGCTCACGTGGATGGGCACGGGGCTCGCGAGCCGCGCGCCCCAGATCGCCGCCGCCGTCTGGAACACGACGAGCCGCGCGCCCCCGAGCGTCGTCGCCGTGTTGCCGCCGCCCGGCGAGAACGCCGTCGGATCGTTGAACCCCTCGCCCGCGCCGTCGGCCACGTCGATCGAGATCGCCGCCGCGCGCGCCCGCGCCTCGACGCCCAGCAACGCGACGACCGCGATGGCGAGGCGCGCGCGCTTCATCGCGCCGCGCACGACGCGTGGACGCCCGCCGCGTCCGCCGTCGCCGTCATCTGAGCGTGAAACCGCCCCCCGAGCCGCACCATCATCCCGCCCCCCGGCGCCGCCGTCGCCGCGAGCGGCGTCGCCGCCGGCGTCGCTCGGGCCTGCGCCTTCGGCGAGCTCGCCGGCGGCTCCCCAAACGCCCCCGTCACCGGATCGCGATAAACCCGCATCGCCGGCGCGTTCGTCGCGCGTGCCTCGACGTGGGGGCGCGCGCCGTCACAAGCGGCGATCGAGGACCCGACGGCGAGACAAACGAGCAGACGCAAGCGCGCGTATGAAAGCGCGGCGTCGCTCGGCCGCCTTCAACAGTTCTGCGACGATCGCGCGCTCGCGCGGCGCGCCAGGGCGTTAGGCGTTTTTTCCGCGGCCGATGCCGTAATAGGTGAAGCCGGCGGCGCGGAGCTCGGCGGGGCTCCAGATGTTGCGGCCGTCGAAGATCACGGGCTGCTTGAGCAGGCTCTTGAGGCGGTCGAACGACGGGCGGCGGAACTCGTGCCACTCGGTGACGAGCGCGAGCGCGTCGGCGCCCTTCACGCACTCGTAGTTGTTCGCCTCGTAGATGATGCGATCGCCGATCTGCTTGCGGACGGCGTCCATCGCGACCGGGTCCGTGCCGACGACGGTCGCGCCCGCGGCGACGAGCTGGTCGACGAGCACGAGCGCCGGCGCCTCGCGGATGTCGTCCGTCCCCGGCTTGAACGCCAGGCCCCAGATCGCGATGCGCTTGCCTTTGAGGTCGCCCTTGAAGTGCGCGAGGATCTTCTCGCCCATCTTCTTCTTCTGGCGCTCGTTGACCTCGACGACGGCGTCGAGGATCTCGAGGTTGTAGCCCACCTCCTTACCCGTGCTGATGGCGGCGCGCAGGTCCTTCGGGAAGCAGCTGCCGCCGAAGCCCGGGCCCGCGTACAAGAACTTCGGGCCGATGCGGTTGTCGGAGCCCATGCCCTTGCGCACCTGCTCGATGTCGGCGCCGAGGATCTCGCACAGGTTGGCGAGGTCGTTCATGAACGAGATGCGCGTGGCGAGCATCGAGTTCGCGGCGTACTTCGTGAGCTCGGCCGAGCGGCGATCCATGACGAGCATGCGGTCCGACGAGCGCGTGAACGGCTGGTAGAGCGCGCGCAGCGTCTCGACCGAGCGCTTGTCGTCGGCGCCGATGACGACGCGATCGGGCTTCATGAAGTCGTTGATGGCGTCGCCTTCTTTGAGGAACTCGGGGTTCGACGCCACGCCGAACTCGTGCTTGGTCGCCTTCTTGACGATCGCTTCGATTTTGTCGCCCGTGCCCACGGGAACGGTCGACTTCGTGACGATGACGGCCCAACCGGTGAGCGCCTTCGCGACGTCCTCGGCGGCCTTGAAGATGTACTGCAGGTCGGCCGAGCCGTCGGGGCCGGGCGGCGTGCCGACGGCCAGCAAGATGACCTCGGCGCCCGCGACGCCGGCGGCGACGTCGGTCGTGAACGACAGGCGGTTCTCGGCGACGTTGGTCTCGACGATCTTGTCGAGGCCGGGCTCGTAGATCGGGAGCTGGCCCTTGTGGAGGCCGTCGATCTTCGCCTTGTCCACGTCGCAGCAGGTGACGTCGTTGCCCATGTCGGCAAAGCCGGCGCCCGCGACCAGGCCGACGTATCCCGTACCGATGACGCAGATTTTCATGGCGCCCGAAGCTACCATGAACGCGCCTCCATGAAAGTGAACGTCATGTTGCTCGCCGCCGGGCGGTCGACGCGCCTCGGGGCGCTCGGCGCCACGCTGCCGAAGCCGCTCGTGCCGATCTGCGGCCACCCCGCGATCGCGTTCGGCCTCGCCGCTTGCGCGCGCGCCGGGGTCACGCGCGCCGTCGTGAATTTGTTCCACCACGGCGAGCTCTTGCGCGCGACGCTCGGCGTGTCGACGTGCGGCGTCGAGCTCGATTACTCGGTCGAGGAAGAGCTGCTGGGCACGGGCGGTGGGCTCGCGCACGCGCGCGGACGCCTTGGGCCGGGGCCGCTGCTCGTCATGAACGGCAAGGTCGTCGCCGATCTCGACCTCGCGGGGTTCGTCGGCGCGCACGCGCGCGGGGGCGCCGTCGCGACCATGCTCCTGCGCGACGATCCCGACGCGCGTCGCTGGGGCGCGATCTCGGCCGACGAGACCGGCCGCGTCGTCGGCATCCTCGACGTGCGCTCGCCGCGCCCGCCCGAGGGCCGGGTGACCGAACGCATGTTCACGGGCATCCACGTCCTCGAGCCGGCGCTGCTCGATCGCCTGCGCCCCGTGTTCAGCGACGTCATCCGCGACGCCTACATCCCGGCCCTGCTCGCGGGCGAGACGATCCGCGCCGAGGTGCTGCCCGGCTACTTCGCCGAACACTCGACGCCCGAGCGCTACCTCGCCGGCAACCTCGCGCTGCTGCGCGAGCCGTCGCTCGTGCCGCACGCGCCGGGCCCGCTCGTGGGCGTCGACGCCGGCGCGCGCGTCGAGCCGGGCGCGCGCGTCGTCGGTCCGTGCCGGATCGAGGCCGGTGCCGTCATTCAAGCGGGCGCCGAGATCGGCCCCGACGTCGTCGTGGGCCGCGGCGCGCGCGTCGCCGCGGGCATCCGCCTCGCTCGCGCCGTCGTGTGGCCCGAGTCCGTCGTCGCGCGCGGCGGGACCGATCTCGTCGTCACGCCCGAAGGCGTCGTCGCGATCTGAATGGCTGCGTCGTCAGCACCGTATACTCACGCGATGACGGGAGAGGTTCCGACGCGACGGTTCGCGTTCCTCGCGCCGAACTTCAACCCACGCACCTGCGGCATCGGCGATCACTCGGTGCGCCTCGGCGCCGAGCTCGTGCGCCGCGGCCATGCGGTTCACGTCTTCAGCCGGCTGCCCGTCGAGCCGAACCCCATCGATCCGACGATCGCCGCGACGGGCGCGCCCGGTGCGACGCCGCTCGCGATCGCGCGCCGGCTGTGGCCGCTCATCCGCGCGTGGGCGCCGACCGATCTCGTCATCCAGTACACGGGGCAGATGCTCGGCGCGAGCCGGTTCGGCAGCCCCGCCGCGCCGTGGCTCGCCGCCGTCGCGCATCGCGCGGGGATCCAGGTGACGTTAATCGCGCACGAGCTCTACGTCGGGTTCGAGAAGCGCCCCGACGTCTTCGTGGCCGCGGCCTTGTTGCAGACGCAGTTCGCCGCGCTGCTGATGTCGGTCGATCGGAGCTTCGTGACGACGGACTCGCGCCTGAAGTACATCGAGCCGTTTTGTCGCGCCCTCGGGCGCCCCGCGCCGCGCGTGATTCGCGTCGGCGCGAACGCGCTGCCGCTGCCGGCGCGTCGCGTGCCGGGCCGCGCGCGCATCGGCCTGTTCTCGAGCGCCGCGGCAGGCAAGCGCTTCGACGTCGTGCTCGGCGCGTTCTCGGGCGTGCTCGAGCGGTGGCCCGAGGCCGAGCTCGTGCTCCTCGGCGATCTCGGTGATCCGACGTCGCCGCGGGTGCGCGAGGTGACCGACATCATTCGCGCGCATCCGGCCGCGGCGCGCATCCGGGTCACGGGCAAGCTCTCGCTCGCCGACGTCTCCCGCGAGATCGCCGACCTCGACCTCTATCTGTTTCCCATGAACACGGGCGCGAACACGCGCAGCGGAACGCTGCCCGTCGCGCTCGGCGCCGGCCTGCCCGTCATCTGCGTCCACGGCGCGGAGACCGACGACGCTCTGTTTCGCTCCGACGAGAACGTCGTCTTCGCCCGCGAGCTCACGGGCCCCGCCTTCGCCGAAGCCGCGCTCCGCGTCCTCGCCGATCCGGCGCTCGCGACGCGCGTCGCGAACGGCGCGCGGGCTCTGTACGACGCGCACCTGTCTTGGCAATCGATCGCGGACAGCCTGGTGACGACCGTCGCCTAGACGAGTCTAGCTCCGTCCTAGCCAGCTCTCGGCGGCGGATCGCACGAGGCGCGCGGCTTTCTCGGCGCGGATTTGGACGTGGACGAGCTGTTCGCCGAGCCGGTAGAGGCGGCGGGAATCGAAGTGGGGAATGCCATTCGCGCGTCGGATCTCGCGGGCCTCGCGATCGCGCACCTCGCCGAGCTGGCTCGTTTTCGACTCGGGGTGAATGCGGAACGACCCGAGCACGGCGTCGATCCGCCGGAACCGGCCGAGGCTCCACATGCGCGTGAAGAGGCTGAAGTCCATCGCGAAGGCGCGGCCGATCTCGAGGCCGCCCGCGCGCTCGTACAGCGAGCGCCGCCAGAACGAGCTCTCCTGCGGAATCCACTGCCCGAACGCGAAGTAGTATTTGTGCAGCAGCGTCGGCGGCGTGTACGTCCGCAGGAAGGTTCCCGCGGCGTCGATCACGCGGTGAGAGCCGTAGACGAAGTCGACGTCGGGCGCGTCGCGGAAGGTGCGAGCGACGAGATCGAGCGCGCCCGGCTCATAGAGATCGTCGGAGTTGAGCCACGCGACGATGTCCCCCGTCGCGCGTCGCAGGCCCTTGGCGATCGCGTCCGACTGGCCCGCGTCGCGCTCACTCACCCAGAAGGAAAGCCGATCGGCGTAGCGTCGAATGATGTCGACGCTCCCATCGGTGCTGCCGCCGTCGATGACGATGTATTCGAGGTTCGGGTATCGCTGGTCGAGGACGGACCTGAGGGTGGCTTCGAGATAGGCCGCCTGATTGAACGACGGAGTGACGACCGAGATTCGCGGCAACGACATGAGTTCGCGCCGGCGAGTATAGAGCCAGCGTTCGCCGCATTGGCGTCGGCGTCGAACGAAATTTTGGGGCCGTCAGGCTCAGTAAGCCGGCTGCGATTGCTTCACGAGGGCGCGCGCACCGCTGTCGACGTGGCCCACGCGGAACCCTCGGGCGAGGGACCACGCGACCAACGCGAGCGCGAGCAGCGCGATCCCGATGAAGGCGAGCTTTCGCCCGCGTCCGGTCTCGAAGCTGTGAATGACGGCGCGATCGTTTCTCAGGCTCATACGGAAAACACTAACCACCGCTCGGGCGCCGGCAACCGGGCGTGGTCCGCGCGCTACGGCTTCAAGAACGGCGTCAGCGCCGCGTACCAGCGGTCGGCGACCTTCTGTGCGCCCACGAGGTTGAGGTGCACGCCGTCGGAGAAGTCCGAGGGCAGCATCCCCGTGTAGAGATCGACCGCGACGACGGGCGACTGGGCCGTGTTCTTCTGCGTCGCGAAGGTCGCGATGTCGGCGTTGAGCGTGACGATCGCGTCCTTGCCCTCGGGTGTGTGCTGCGCGATGAGCAGAATCACGTTCGGGTTGGCGAGCCGCGCCTGTTCGAGCACGAGCGCGTAGGCGGCCATGACCCCGTCGACGGGCTTGTCGGCGAGGATGTCGGCGCCGCCGAAGTGCTGGAGGATGATGTCCGGCGTGTGCGCCTTGAACCAGCCGGCGTACGTGCTGGCGGGGACGCCCGTGACGATCATGCCGTTCATCGCCTGCAGATCCTTGTCATAGCCGGGCACGCCGCAGTCGGGGCCCGTGCTCATCTGGCCCACGAAGTCGACGTTCTTGATGTTGGCGTCCTGCAGCTCCTTCCAGAGATCGGCGCGCCAGCAGGTGCCGATCTCGTTCGAGGAGCCAATCACCATGATCTTCACCGTGCCGGAGAAGGCGTCGCGCTTCGTCGTCGCGTCGGAAGATGAATCGGAAGACGAGTCGGCCGCCGCGTCCGGTGACGACATCGCGCCGCCCGTCCCGGTCGCGCCGCCGGTGGCCGTCGTGCCGCCCGTCGGGGTCGTGCCGCCGGTTCCGGGCACGCCGCCGGTCTCGCTCGCGCCGCCGGTTCCGGTGACGCCACCCGTCGCGGATGAACCGCCGGTGGCCGTCGAGCCCCCCGAGCCGGTGACGCCGCCGGACGCGCCCGTCTCACCGCCGGTGCCGGTCGGTGTTTTCCCCGAGCCGCCCGAGCACGCCGCGAGCGAGACGCCGAGCGAGACGAACGAGAGACGACGAACGACCGTGGCGAGCCGCATGAGGGCATCTCAGCACAGGGGCGCCGTACGGCCGGGCGCCGAGCGCCCCACGAATGCACCGAAAAAGACCGCGCCGGCGCCAACGCGCGGCGCGATCACCCGCGCGTCAGGTGTCCCTCAGGCTTCTTCGAGCCGGACGGCGACGACGGTGACGTTGTCGAGGCCGCCGTTCTGGTTCGCCGTCGAGATGAGCTTCTCGCACACGGCGTCGAGGTCGCGCTCGGCCGTGGCTATCTCGGCGATCTCCTCGTCCTTCACCATGCCCGACAGGCCGTCCGAGCAGATGATGTAGACGTCGCCGAGGCGAGGCGTGTCGATGTGCACGTCGACCTGCACGGTGTCCTTCATCCCGAGCGCGCGCACGATGACGTTCTTGTGAGGGAACGCCGCGATCTCCTCGGGCGTGAGGTGCTTCATCTTGATGTAGTCGTTGAGCAGCGAGTGATCCTCGGTGATCTGCTCGAACGTGCCCTCGCGCCGCCGGTAGAGGCGGCTGTCGCCCACGTGCCCGACGACGAGCGCGCCGTCGAGGAACAACGCCGACACGACCGTCGTGCCCATGCCGTGGCAGCGCGGATCCTTCTGCGCCTGCTCGTGGATCTTCAGGTTGGCGAGCTTGATCGCCGTGATCATGCGGTTGACGTCGTAGCGATGGCCCTTGTCCATCTTGAACGGCCACGTCAGCTGCTGCTCTTCTTGGGTCGCCTTGAAGAAGCCGGCGATCGTCTCGACGGCGAGGCGGCTCGCCACCTCGCCCGAGGCGTGGCCGCCCATGCCGTCGGCGACGATCGCGAGGCGCTCGCTCTCGGGGAGGTAAAACGAGTCCTCGTTGTGGGCGCGCTTCATGCCCACGTTCGAGTCGCCCGCGAACCGGACCCGCATGCCGTCGAGTGGGAACGAGGAGCTCATCGAGCCGCGTCCATCGTAGCCTCGGCCGCGGGCGAGGGCAATTGGGGGACCGCGCGCACCGCCGCCAGCACCGGTGATTGCGCGCCGGCGAGGCCGCGCGGGCGCACGAAGCGGATGCGCGGCCCGACGGAGATGCGCAGGCGCGCCGTCGCGGGCACGCGGTAGAGGTCGCCGTCGATCGTGTAGGACATTTCGCTCAAGGGCGCACCGAAGGGCGTGGGGAGTGGAGCTATCTCGAGGCTCGAGGCGACGGCGCTGAAGGCGCGCTTGGGCGAGACGCCGCGGCCGGCGTGGACGGCCGCGAAGTCGGCGATGAGCGCCATGGGGCGCGAGTGGATCGCGAGGACGCCAAACCGCTCGGGATCATCGTCGGCGCGGTGGTTGAGCTTGAACCCGAGGCCCACCTCGCGCACGGTCGCGGCGTTGACGCCCACGAAGCGGGTCATCGGCAAGAGCTCGCCGTCGACGCGCACCTCGCCCTCGAAGCGCCGGAAGATGCGTTTGACGAACGGACCGTCGATGAGCCCCGAGAGCGCCGTGTGCAGGATCATCCACGCCGCGCGGCGCGGGCCGTAGGCGTCGTCGGCGTAGTAGACGCCGAGGAAGTTCGCGGCGAGGCCGTTGCCGAACACGAAGCCGAGGTGCGTCTTCGCGCCGTCGTCGAGGCGCATGCACCGGCGCGGCAGGAGATCGAGCGGGCGGCCCGCGCGTGTGTCCTCGGCGAGCTCGCGCAGGAAGGCGCGCGGCTCGTGGCGGATGCGCAGCGACGTCGCGACGACGTTCATCGTGCCGCCCGCGAGCACGGCGATCGGCGGCAGCGGCGCGTCGCCGAAGGCGTCGCCCAGCGCCGTCACGACCTTGTGGAGCGTGCCGTCGCCGCCGTGGACGGCGATGACGTCGGGGCGCTCGTCGGGGAGCTCGCGCGCGATCGCCGCGAGGTCGTCGAGGCTCGCGGGCGCGAGCACGCGGCCCGCGTCGCCGAGGGCGGCGGCGAACTCCGAGGCGAGCTTCGGGTTGCGCTTGTTGGCGCGCGAGCGCGGGTTGACGAAGACCGCGACGCCGCCGGAGCGCACCTCGGTCACGGTCAGGCTCCGTCCTGCGCGAAGGCGCCCGCGTCGAAGCCGTCGTCCGGCGCGTCTTCGTCTTCGCCCGCCGCGTCCATGCGCCCGCGCCAGCGCGCGAGCACCTCTTCGAGGGCGCGCGCGTCGTTGGCGCCCGCGAGCGTGAAGGCGGCGTGCTTGCGGTAGGCGCCGCGCCGCTTTTGAAAACGCACGAACGCAATGCGCGGCGCGCGGAACACGCCCGTCGCGTGATCGAGCTCCTCGTAGAGGAAGAGCACCGTCGCCCACGGGCCGCGCGCGAGCACGACGCGCTCGAGCTGGCGGCGCACGAGCGTCCCGTCCTCCTCGAGGTCGTAGGTCAGATCGTCGAGGGCGTCGACCATGGACATAGGGGGCTCAGGGGAGCTGCGCGTCGATCGCGGCTCTGTCCTCGGCCGAGAGGTCGACGAACTCGACGCCCATGCCCGAGAAGCGGTTCTTGCCGACGTCTTGCTGGCGCGTCGCGCGCACGACGCGCCCGCGCGCGCTGATGGGCCGCCCGTCGGGCAGCGAGAACTGCAGCAACAGCACCTCGCCCACCTCGAACAGCATGTCGGAGCGCAAGAACGCGCCGCCGCCCGAGACGTCGGCCGAGTCGAAGCGGATGCCGACGCGGGCCTTGCTCGCGGCGTCGCCCACCATGACGGGCAGCGCGAGCGACGCGCGGGTGTGTTTTCTTGTGTCTCGCCGGATGGGCCCGCGGCTCACGGCCGCAGCTCCACCGTCGCGGCGGAGCGGACCTCGACGGACACGCGCGCGGGCGCGCCGCCGAGGCCGGCGATCAGGTGCGCGCGGCGCGCGACCTCGAGCGAGACGGCGAGTGGCGCACCGGCCGTCGCGCGCGCGCGCTGCGCGAGCGTCTCGACGAAGCCGCGCGGCACGGTCACGATCGATTCCGCGCCCGCATTCGAGGGAATCGCGCAGATCGCGGCGACGGTCGCGCCGTAGGGCCGCAGCTCGACGCGGCCGCCCGCGCCGTTGGCGACGGTGATCGACAAGCCGTCCGTCGCGGCGACCGAGAGGCCGGGCGTGAAAGCGGCGCCATTGACGGCGGACGCGCGTGGGGCCGCGGGCACAGCGAGATCGACGACGGGCAGCTCCGACTCGGCGGTGACGAGCGTGACGCGCTCAGGGAGCGCCGTGACCTTTTGCGGGCCCGCCTCGGCGACCACGCCGCCGACGACGGTCGCGACGTCGGGGTAGAGGCGCGGGAACGGGCGCAGGAGCGCGTCGCTCCAAGGCTCGCCCGGCGCGCGTCCGGCCGCCGCGAGGCCGACGCCCACGCCCGTGAGCTCTTGCAGATCGATCGAGCCGCCGCGCAGCGCGAGCGCCTTGGTGGCGAGATCGATGTCGCGCAGCACGCACCCGTCGGCGGGCGCCTCGGCGGCCAGCGGATCGACGATGCCCAGCACGTCGGTGCGCGGATCCACGGGCTGCGACGTCGACGTGGCCGTCGTCGTCGTCGCGCGAAAGGCCAGCACCTCGACGGTCGCGGGCTTGCCGGCGCTCACGTCGAAGCGGACGGAGATCTCGGCCGACTCGGCGCTGGGCGCGACGCCCGTGTCGGCGGCCGGCGACGCCTCGCCGCACGCGGCGCCCGTGAGCGCGAGCGCGAGCGCGCACATCCGAAGCCGGGCCATGTCGAGGGGGAGCTTCATCACGTCGTCGAAACGGACCCAAGACTATATCCGGCCTGCGGGTTTGTCGCCAGATTGGGGATGGGGCCGCGGGCGGCCGCCGTGGTATGAAACGGCCCCGACCATGGCTTCCGGCTCTCGCATCCGCCCCGAAGAGGTCCGCGAGATCGCGGCGCTTTCACGCCTGCGGCTCACCGACGACGAGGTCGCCGCGCTCACGAGCGATCTCGATTCCATCCTGGGTTACGTCGCCGAGCTCGGAGAGCTCGACACGTCGGCCGTCGAGCCGATGACGCACGCCGTGCCCTTCGATTGCCCGCTGCGCCCCGACGAGATCCAGCCGTCGCTGCCGCTCGAGGAGGCGCTGGCCAACGCGCCCCGCCGCGAGGCGAGCTTCTTTCAGGTACCACGCATCGTGCCCGGCCCTGCCGGCAGCGGCGGCGAGGAGGACCTGTGAGCGCCCATTCGATCGACCCCAAAGCGTCGACGATCGCGTCGATCGCCAGCGGCGTGCGCGCCGGCAAGGTGCGCGCGCGCGACGTCGCCGAGGCCTACCTCGCGCGCATCGGCCACGAGGACGCCGCGCTCGGTTGCTACGTCAAGGTCGACGCCGAGGGCGCGCGCCGCTCGGCCGACGCCGTCGACGCGACCGTGAAAGCGGGCCGCGATCCCGGTCCGCTCGCGGGCGTTCCGCTCGGCATCAAGGACATCTTCTGCACGAAGGGCGTCGAGACGACGTGCGCCTCGAAGATCCTCAAGGGCTTCGTGCCGCCTTACGAGTCGACGGTGACGGCGCGCCTCGCCGCCGCGGGGGCCGTGTCGCTCGGCAAGCTCAACATGGACGAGTTCGCCATGGGCTCGTCGAACGAGAACAGCGCGTTCGGCACCGTGAAGAACCCGTGGTCGCGCGCGCACGTGCCTGGCGGTTCGTCGGGCGGCTCGGCCGCGGCCGTCGCCGCGTCGCTGTGCGCGGGCGCGACGGGCACGGACACCGGCGGCTCGATCCGCCAGCCGGCCGCGCTCTGCGGCGTCGTCGGCATCAAGCCGACCTACGGGCGCGTCTCGCGCTACGGCGTCGTCGCGTTCGCGTCGTCGCTCGATCACCCGGGCCCGTTCGCGCGCACCGTCGAGGACACGGCGACGATGCTCGAGGTCATGTCGGGCGTCGATCCGCTCGACGCGACCAGCGTGCCGCAGCCCGTGGGCGCCTACGGGAAGGCGGCGCGCGCCGGCAAGGAAGGCGGCTCTTCATTGTCGGGCGTGCGCATCGGCATCCCCGCCGAGTACTTCGGCGCGGGCCTCGATCCCGAGATCGAAGCCGCCGTGCGCGCCGCGCACGAAGAGCTCGCCAAGGCGGGCGCCAAGCTCGTGCCCGTGTCGCTGCCGCACACGAAGTACGCGATCGCGACCTACTACCTCGTGTGCACGGCCGAGGCGTCGTCGAACCTCGCGCGCTACGACGGCGTGAAGTACGGCCAGCGCGCCGAGGGCGCGAAGTCGCTCGAAGAGCTGTACGCGCGGACGCGCGGCGAGGGCTTCGGCCGCGAGCCCAAGCGCCGCATCATGCTGGGCACGTACGTGCTTCGCGCCGGCTACTACGAGGCGTACTACGGCAAGGCGCTGCGCGCGCGCCGGAAGATCTTCGACGATTTCGCGGCGGCGTTCTCGCAGGTCGACGTGCTCGTGACGCCGACGTCGCCCATCCCCGCGTTCAAGTTCGGCGAGCGCATGGGCGACCCGATGCAGATGTACTTGGCCGACGTGCTCACCGTCGCGCCGAACCTCGCGGGCATCCCCGCGCTCGCGCAGCCGTGTGGCTTCTCGAAGTCTGGCCTGCCGATTGGTCTTCAGGTCATGGGCCCGCCGCTCGGCGAGGAGGCGTGCTTCCGCGTCGCGGGCGCCTACGAGTCGCGCACGCAGTGGCACGAGCGCCGCCCCGCCGACGTCGGAGGCGCGTCATGACCGCGCAACCGCCGATGCATCCGAAGTACGAGGTCGTCATCGGCCTCGAGGTGCACGTGCAGCTCGCGACGAAGTCGAAGGTGTTCTCGTGGTCGTCGACGGCGTTCGGCGCCGAGCCGAACACGCAGACCGATCCCGTGTGCCTCGGCATGCCCGGCACGCTGCCCGTGCTCAACGGCGCCGCCGTCGAGGCGGCCGTGCGCCTCGGCCTCGCGGCGGGCTGCACGATCCGCCCGCGCTGCCGCTTCTCGCGCAAGCATTACTTCTACCCGGACCTCCCCAAGGGCTACCAAATCTCGCAGTTCGACGAGCCCATCTGCGAGGGCGGCAGGATCAACTTCCGTCTACATGGCGAGGCGCACAGCGTGCGGCTCACGCGCATCCACATGGAGGAGGACGCGGGCAAGAACCTGCACGCGGCCGCGGGCGTGAGCTTCGTCGACTACAACCGCGCGGGCGTCCCGCTGTGCGAGATCGTGAGCGAGCCCGACGTGCGCTCGGCCGAAGAGGCCGCCGAGTACGTGCGCGCCATCCGCGCGCTGGTTCGTTACCTCGGCATCGGCGACGGCAACATGGAGGAGGGCTCGCTCCGCTGCGACGCCAACGTGTCGCTCCGCCTGCACGGCGAGACGAAGTACGGCACGAAGGCCGAGATCAAGAACATGAACTCGTTCAAGAACGTGCGCGACGCCGTCGAGCACGAGGTGAAGCGCCAGGCGGCGCTCCTCGATCGCGGCGAGCGCGTCGTTCAAGAGACGCGCCTGTGGGACGCGTCGCGCGGCGTGACGCAGTCGATGCGCTCGAAGGAGCAGGCGCACGACTACAAGTACTTCCCCGAGCCCGATCTGCCGCCGCTCGTCGTCGACGAGGCGTTCCTCTCGAAGGTGCGCGCGTCGCAGCCCGAGCTGCCGGAAGATCGCTTCGCGCGCTACACGACGAAGGAAGGCCTGTCGCCGCAGGACGCGGGCGTGCTCGTCGCCGATCGCGAGACGGCCGCCTACTTCGACGCCGTGGTCGATTCACTGGCCGCAGGCGCTGCGGGCGCGCCCGCGAAGAAGGCCGCGAACTGGGTCATCAACGAGGTGCTCGCGCGCGTCGCCGATCCGCGCGAGCTGGGCGCCCCGTCGATGCCCGTTGCCGCCGCCGCGCTCGCCGAGCTCGTGACGCTCATCGAAGGCGGCACGCTCTCGGGCAAGCTCGGCAAGGACGTCTTCGCGAAGATGTGGGCAGAGAAGCGCACGGCGGGCGACATCGTGAAGGCCGAGGGTCTCACGCAGGTCTCCGATTCGGGCGCGCTCGAGGACGCCTGCAAGCGCGTCATCGCCGCCAACCCCGACGAGGCGTCGCGGTTCAAGGAGAATCCCAAGCTCATGGGCTTCTTCGTGGGCGCCGTCATGAAGGAAACGGGCGGCAAAGCCAACCCGAAGTCCGTCAACGAGATCCTCCGCAAGCTGCTCGGCTAGCGCCCATGGCCGCGCGCTCGCTCTCGTCCGGCCAGCGCCCAGACGGGCACGCCGACGTGCTGTCTCCCGTGTTCTGGCGCGACGGCGCCGTCGTGATGCTCGATCAGCGCCGGCTGCCGGAAGAGGAGATCTGGACGGCCTACGACACGTGGGAGGACATGGCGCGCGCCATCGCCGAGATGGAGGTGCGCGGCGCGCCGGCCATCGGGTGCGCGGCGGCGTTCGGCGCGGCGCTCGCGTGGCGCGCGCACGCGTCGCCCACGTCGCTGCGCACGGCGCTCAAGGCCATCAGCGCGACGCGCCCCACGGCCGTCAACCTCGGCGCCGCGCTCCACCGCATGGCCAACGCCATCGCCAGCGCGCGCGATCCGCTCGCCGAGGCGATCGCGCTATGGGAAGAGGACCTCGCCGCGTGCCGCGCCATCGGCGCGCACGGCGCCGCGCTCGTGCCCGACGGCGGCACGGTGCTCACCCACTGCAACGCCGGCGCGCTCGCGACGGCCGGCTACGGCACCGCGCTCGGCGTCGTACGCGCGGCGTTCGCGGCCGGCAAGAAGGTGCGCGTCCTCGCCGACGAGACGCGCCCGTTTCTACAAGGCGCCCGCCTCACGGCCTGGGAGCTCGCGCAGGACGGCATCCCTTGCGAGGTCATCGTCGACAGCGCCGCCGCGCACTTCGTCTCGCGCGGCGACGTGCAGCTCGCCGTCGTCGGCGCCGACCGCATCGCCAAGAACGGCGACGTCGCCAACAAGATCGGAACGGCGGGCGTCGCGTCGATCTGCCACGTGTTCGGCGTGCCCTTCGTCGTCGCCGCGCCCCGCACGACGCTCGACCCGGACACGACGTCTGGCGCCGAGATCGTCATCGAAGAGCGCCGCCCCGACGAGGTCACGACCTTCAGCGGCGGCCACCGCGTCGTCCCCGTCGGCGTCGGCGTCCGCAACCCGGTCTTCGACGTCACGCCCGCGCGCCTCATCTCGGCGATCGTCACCGACACGGGCATCCACCGGGCTCCGTATGGCTTTCGAGGGTGACGGCGGCCCCCTGCTGCTAACCCCTTGACAAGACGACGTCGATCTCTAGACTACGCCGCTCGTTCTGGAGGCCTCGTTTCATGTACGCCGTCATCGCGTCGGGTGGAAAACAGTATCGTGTCGCCGAGGGTGAAACCCTCCGCGTCGAGAAGCTCGCGGGTCCCGCGGGCACGAAGGTCACGTTCGGTCCGCTGCTGTTCGCCGACGACGCGGGCAAGGTCGAGGTCGGTCGTCCCACCGTCTCGGGCGTGACCGTCGAGGCCGAGATCGTCGAGCAGGGTCTCGGCAAGAAGATCGTCATCTTCAAGTACAAGCGCCGCAAGAGCTACCGCCGCAAGACGGGTCACCGTCAGCCCTTCACCTCGCTGAAGATCACGGCGATTCGCCCGGCCTGAGCAGGAGCACGAAATGGCACACAAAAAAGGTCAGGGCAGCTCGAAGAACGGCCGCGATTCCAACGGCCAGCGCCGCGGCGTCAAGCGCCACGACGGCCAGCTCGTCCTCGCGGGCAGCATCCTCGTCCGCCAGGTCGGCACCAAGGTCCACCCGGGCAGCCACGTCGGCATGGGCAAGGACTACACGCTGTACGCTCTCGAGAGCGGCGCCGTGAAGTTCGCCAAGTCCGGCCAGCGCACGATCGTCTCGATCGTCCCCGGCGAAGTCGAAGTCGTAGCGGCGTAGCGGCGGGCTCCGCCCGCGCATGCAGTTCATCGACGAGGCCCTCATCCGCGTCAAGGCGGGTGACGGGGGGCGTGGCGTCGCGGCGTTTCGGCGCGAGAAGTTCGTGCCGCTCGGCGGCCCGTCGGGCGGCGACGGCGGCGCGGGTGGCAGCGTCGTGCTCGTCGTCGACGAGGGCCTCTCGACGCTGCTCGACTTCCGCTACAAGCGCGAGTACCAGGCCCCCAAGGGCGAGGCCGGCTCGAACAAAGACAAGTACGGCCGCGCGGGCGAGGATCTCGTGTTGCGCGTGCCGCCGGGCACGCAGGTGCACGACGAGGCGACGGGCGCGGTCCTCGCCGACCTGCGAACCCACGGTGAGCGCTTCGTGCTGGCCGCTGGCGGCAAAGGCGGCCGCGGCAACATCCACTTCGCGACGTCGACCGATCGCGCTCCCCGCCGCTCGGAGCCCGGCTGGCCCGGCGAAGAGCGCGAGGTTCGCCTCGATCTGAAGCTGCTCGCCGACGTCGGCCTGCTCGGCTTCCCCAACGTCGGCAAGTCGTCGCTCATCGCGCGCATCTCGGCGGCGCGCCCGAAGATCGCCGACTACCCCTTCACGACGCTCGTGCCGAACCTCGGCATGGTGCGCATCAAGGGCGAGCGCTCGTTCGTCGTGGCCGACATCCCGGGGCTCATCGAGGGTGCGCACGCGGGCGCGGGCCTCGGCACGCGGTTTCTTCGCCACGTCGAGCGCACGCGCGTGCTCGTGCACCTGCTCGACGCGACCGCCGTCTCGCCGCGGACGCCGCTTCGCGACTTCGACACCATCAACCGCGAGCTCGCGCTGTTCGATCCCGAGCTCGCGAAGCGCCCGCAGCTCGTCGTGCTCAACAAGATCGATCTGCCCGAGGTCGAGGCGGCGAAGAAGCGGCTCGCGGCGACGTTCGCGCGCCGAAAAGTCAAATTGCTGGCGGTGAGCGCGGCGACGGGCGCCGGCCTCGACGCGCTCCTCGAGGAAATTTGGAAGCTCCTCGTCTCGGAGCGAAAGAAGTTACCCACAGCAACCGATACGGTGTCCCGTGCCGACGACACCGCACCCGATCCGGATCCACCCGCGCCTGTCCGCGCACGCGCCAAACGATCGCGCTGAGGTGTGGGTGTCGGGCCTTGCCGAGGCCCTAAGGAAGACCCAAAAGACCACATCAATCAGGTCGCGATCGCGGCGCGTCAGGCGGCCCGTCGACTTGGCCCGAGAATTGACCGGTCCTGTGGATTTTGATATAGAGAGCTGCCTCAACACCGCTCCACCTCTGGGTTTCTTCCGTAGACGCTCCTCAACTCTGGACGGAGTTCACAAATGACATCGCAGCGGACCTTGCTGGGAGCGTTTTGCTTGGCGGCCTGCCTTTTGGCGAACACGGCGTTCGCGGCGGACCCGGCCAGCGCTCCTGCGGCGACCGGCGCCCCCGCGGCTGGTGCACCTGCTGCGGCGGCTCCCACCGGTGCACCTGCGGCGTCTGGCGCCCCGGCTGACGCGGCGGCCGCGCCCGCGGGTGGCGGCGCCGCCGATTCGGGCGCGTACACGGTTCGGCTGCGCTCGCTCGAGAAGAACGTCAACGAGCTCAAAGAGCAAATCTTCCGCACGAAGGCGCGCCTCAACCTCCTCAAGGAGACGGTGCTCGGCGGTGTCATCGGCGCCTCGCGCGCGATCATTCGCCACAAGAACGAGATGGGCAGCTCGTTCCGCCTCGTGAAGGCGGCCTACGCGCTCGACGGCGTTCAGATCTACTCGAAGAGCGACGACACGGGCCGCTTGGCCGAGATGACCGACTTCGACGTCTACAACGGCGCGATCCAGCCCGGCTCGCACACGCTCACGGTCGTGCTGCAGTACCAGGGCAACGGCTTCGGCGTGTTCAGCTACCTCAAGGGCTACAAGTTCACGGCGAAGTCGAGCCAGTCGTTCGTCGCCGCCGAATCGAAGACGACGGCCATCACCGTCGTCGGCTACGAGAAGGGCAACATGACGACGCAGCTCGCGGACAAGCCGGCCGTCGAGTTCCGCACCAACGTCACGGGGGCCGGTGAGGGCAGCGCGACGGCGAGCGCGCCCGCGAAGTAGCCGGCGGCGTCAATGAAACAGGGGACGGTGAAACTCGTCGGGCTCGCGCTCGGCGCCGCGGGGTTTCTGGGTGCGGCCGGCCTCTGCGCGCCGACGATGCGCGCGGCGCGCGCCGACGAGCTCGACGAGATCGCGGGCAAGCTCATCGACATGGATCAGCGCGCCGCGACGATGGCGAGCGAGATCAAGAGCACGACGCCCACGTCGCCCGACGCCGGCGACCGCCGCGTCATCGACGCGCAGGTGCTCTACCAGCTCAAGAACTACGAAGAGGCCGCGACGATCCTCCTCGACGTCGTCGAGAAGTACCCGAACACGCGCGCCTACGACGACGCGATCGATCTCCTCGGCGAGTCGCTCTACCAGGCGCACGACTTCTTCACGGCGCGCCCGTACCTCGAGAAGGCCGTCGCCAAGAAGAATGGCTCGAAGGGCGAGACGCACGCGCTCCAGCGCCTCATCGAGATCGCGCTGCGCACGGGCGACTACGAGCACATCGAGGACTACCTCGCGCGCCTGCAGAGCCTGCCGCTCGAGAGCATGGAGCCGTCCGTGCCCTACGTGCGCGGCAAGTACTACTTCTTCGCCGGCAAGCTCGACGACGCGATGAGCGCCTTCAACACCGTCACGTCGACGAACCCGTATTATCTGCAGGCGCGCTACTTCGAGGCGACGATCCAGGTCAAACGCGGCGACCTCGCGGGCGCGTCGACGACCTTCGACGGCGTCATCAAGTCGCAGGCGAGCGACGACCAGGGCCGCGAGGTGCAGGACCTCGCGCGCATGGCGATCGCGCGCTTGCTCTACGAGCGGTCACAGTTTGATAAGGCCATTGAGGCCTACGGCCAGATCCCGCGCCAGTCGAAGTACTTCACCGACGCGCTCCGCGAGCAGGCGTGGACGTTCATCAAGGCGAAGGAGTGGCAGAAGGCCTACCGCTCGCTCGATCTCTTGCTGCTCGCCAACCCTGAGACGGTGGATGCGCCCGACCTGCGGCTGCTCATGGGTAACCTCAACCTGCGCATGGACAACTTCTTCCTCGCGAGCGACGCCTTCGCGAAGGTCCGCGACGAGTTCGAGCCCGTGCACCGCCAGCTGCAGCAGGTCATCGTCAAGGCCGAGGCCGATCCGGCGTACTTCGACACGCTCGTCGGCAAGGACCTCGACAAGTTCGACATCGCGACCTTCGTGCCGCCGTCGGCGGCGAAGTGGGTGCGCGCCGAGCCCGACGTCGCGCGCATGGCGTCGCTCGCGACCGACGTCGGTCAGATGCAGCGCGATCTCGCCGACAGCGCCAAGCTCGTCGAGCGCATCGATCACGCGCTCGACGGCAGCGCGCGCGCCAGCATCTTCCCGGACCTGGCGCAGGCGCGCACGCGATCGGTCGAGATGCTCAACAGCACGGTCAACATCCGCCAGAAGCTCACGGGCAAGCTGCGCACGGTGATCGACCCGACGCTGTCCGACGAGGACCGCAAGAAGCTCGACGTGTTCGCGATCGAGCGCGACGGCCTGCAGCGGCAGCTCTCGAACCTCCCGACGACCGACGCCGCCGTCAAAGACCGCGACAAGAACATGCGCGGCGCGTACCTCGACCTCGACCAGCAGGCGTCGGAGGCCAACGTCGAAATCCAGGCGCTCGAGGCCGAGCTCGTCGCCATCGAGCAGTACCACCGGTCTTCGCGGTCTGAGCAGAAGATCCGTCCCGAGGACATCGAGGGGCCCGTGCGCGACATCCGCGCGACGATCGAGGACCTTCGCGCGCAGCACGACAAGATCCGCGAGGACATCGCCGACGCGAGCCGCGAGGCGACGACGGCCGGCGCCGCCGGCATCGCAGAACGCGCGACGACCGATCGCCTCAACGCGCTCTTGCGCCAAGAGACCGAGGTCTACGAGACCGGCAAGAGCCGCCTTTCGGGCAACGACCGCGCCGAGGCCGACAAGATCTCGGCGCTGCTCTCGCGCTGCGACGGCATCCAGACGAAGCTCAACGAGGTCGACAAGAAGATCGACGACCAGGCCGACGGGAGGCTCGCGCAGGTGCGCAAGTACCTCACGACCGAGAAGGAAGAGCTCGCGGCCGTCGGCGGCAAGCTCAATGGCGTCGTCGACGATTCGAAGCAGCTGGGCGGCGGCCTCGCGCAGGCGATGTTCGCGCGCGTCGCCGACAAGTTCTACGACCTCGTCGTCCGCTCCGACGTCGGCAGCATCGACGTCGCGTGGGGCCTCAAGGATCAGAAGACCCAGGCGGTCAGCAAGCTGACCAACCAGAAGAACCTCGAGATGAAGGCCCTCGACGAGGACTTCCGCAAGGTGCTGGAGGACGACAAGTGAGCGCGCGCAGAGGCTCGGGCCGCCGTCACGTCGTCGTCGCGCTCGCGACGCTGCTCGCGGCCGTGCCGTTCTCGGCGCGCGTGTCGTCGAAGGCCGTCGCCGCCCAACCCGACGCCGACCGCCCCGCCGTCGACCCCAAGGTGCTCGACGAGCTCACCGCCGACGTCAAGCACTACACCGAGATCGTCACCGAGTACCGCGCGACGGCCAAGGACGTCTTGAAGCGCGCCTTCAAAGACAAGATGAAGGCCGTCAGCCTCAAGTACGACGCGCAGATCGAGATGAACGAGAAGGACGCCAAGGATCGCCGCATGGAGGCGATCGCGATGTTCGAGGCGTTCCTGCAGAAGTACCCGAACGACAAGCGCTGGACGCCGGACGCGATGTTCCGCCTGGCCGAGCTCTATTATGAGAAGTCGGCCGAGGACTACCTCGACGCCGACGAGGCGTACAAGAAGGCGATCGACGGCCCGAACCCGCCCGACACGCCTCCGCCCAAGGTCGACTACTCGCCGACGATCGCGCTCTACCGTCGTCTGCTCACCGACTTCCCGAACTACCGCTTCCTCGACGCCGCGTACTACCTCTTGGGCTTCTGCCTCGGTGAAATGGGCGAGGACGGTCAGGCGAAGCAGACGCTGCTCGCGCTCGTGTGCGCGAACAAGTTCAAGCCGCTCGACCCGCCGCCCCCCGAGCCCAAGAACGGCGGCACCGAGGACGTCTACGACGGCTGCGTCCCCGTTCGCAAGGACTCGAAGTTCCTGCCCGAGGCCTGGACGCGCGTCGGCGAGTTCCACTTCGACAGCGCGAGCGAGCTCAAGTTCGCGATCGCGGCCTTCAAGAAGGTGCTCGCGTTCAAGGACTCCCCCTACTACGACCGCGCGCTCTACAAGCTCGCCTGGTCGTACTACCGCGACAACCGCTTCCCCGAGGCCGTGCGCGAGTTCGACAACCTTGTTCGGTTCGCCGACCAGCGGACGGCGTCGGGCCAGAAGGTCGGCTCCGACCTGCGTCCCGAGGCCATTCAGTACCTCGGCGTCAGCTTCGGCGAGCCCGACTGGGACGGCGACACCGTGCCCGATCCCGTCAACGGCCTGCAGCGCATGATCGAGTTCTACCGCGGCCGCGAGGGCGAGCCGCACGTGCGCGAGGTCTTCCAGCGCCTCGGCGACATCTATTTTGATCAAACCAAGTACAGTGACGCCGTCGCCGTCTACAAGGCCCTGCTCGAACGCTGGCCGTACTACGCGGACGCGCCGCGCGTGCAGGAGAAGATCGTCCGCGCCTTCGAGAAGGACCGCAACCTCGTCACCGCCGCCAAAGAGCGCGAGCTCCTCGGCCGCAACTACAGCAAGGGCGGCGACTGGTACAACCACAACAAGGACAACCCCGAGGCGCTCGCGGTCGCGCAGCAGCTCTCGGAGGACGCGCTGCTCACGGCGGCGACGAACGTCCACTCGGCGGCGCAGGCCTGCAAGACGAAGTGGCAGGAGAACCAGAAGGACACGAAGAAGCTCGAAGAGTGCAAGGCGATGTACGCCGCCGCCGCCGACCTCTACGAGAAGTACCTGGCCGCGTTCCCCAACTCGAAGAAGAGCTACGAGTTCTCGGCCTTCTACGCCGACACGCTCTACTACTCGGGCCAGGTCGAGAAGTCGATCCTCGCGTACCAGACGGTGCGCGACTCGCAGCTCGACAACAAGTACCAGGAAGACGCCGCCTTCCGGATGATCAAGGCCTACGAGGAGATCATCGACGGCATGAAGAAGGCGGGGAAGATCACCGACCCCGACATCCCCGACGAGAAGAACACGAAGCCGCCCGTCGTCGCGGTGCCGATGCCCGACATCTACCACCAGTACGTCGACGCGATCGACTGGTACGTCGAGCACATCAAGAACGACAAGGCGCCCGACCTGAAGTACGCGGCCGCCGTCATCGCGCTGCGCTACCGCGAGTGGCCGAACGCGCGCGAGCGCCTCGGCAAGATCTCCGAGGAGTATTGCGCGTCCAAACCCGAGGTGGGTTTCAAGGCCTACGACGCCATCCTCCAGACCTACTTCATCGATTATCTCGTCGAGGATGAAGAGGCGAAGGACTGCGCGCTCGGCAAGCTGCTCTCGATCGCCGATCAGTTCGGCGAGTCGGCCTGCGGCAAGGCGCCGGCCGCCAAGCCGTACCTCGACCGCTTCACGCAGATCAAGTCGTCGGTCAAGACGACGGTCATCACGAAGCGCCTCCAGCTGTCCATGGAGAATGAAGAGAAGGGCACGAACAAAGAACTTACGATGTGCAAGGACGGTCCGGGCGGCATCGCGATCGTCACGGGCGTCGCGGCGCCCGCGAAGCCTGGCGAGAAGCCCGCCGCCGGCACCGGCAGCAACAACAAGATCTCGACCCAGCTCGACGTCGGCCTCGCCCTCGACCTCATCGACGTCGTCAACGCGAACCCCAAGGACTCGGGCGCGCCCACGGCGCTCAACAACGCCTGCGTCATCTACGAGAAGCTCTTCCAGTTCGGCCAGGCGACCCAGTGCTACGAGCGCCTGTACCACGACTACCCGGACTCGGAGTGGGGCAAGGAGGCGCTGTGGAACGCCTCGCGCAACCACTACCGCTTCTTCGAGTTCGACCAGGCGGTCAAGGGCTACATGACCGTGGCGCAGGACCCGAAGTTCGCGGGCTCCGAGCACCGCAAGGAGGCGCTCGGCCTCACGGCCTCGCTGCTCGACAACGACCAGCAGTACCCGCGCGCCGCCGAGATGTACAAGAAGTACTCCGACGCGATCTCCGACAAGCCGCAAGACAGCGCGCAGGCCTACTACTTCGCCTGCGGCGCGTACGAGAAGGCGCACGACAACGCGAAGCAGTCGGCGTGCTTGCGCGACTTCATCAAGAAGTTCGACAAGCAGCCGGCCGCCGGCGAGTACGTCGTGCAGGCCTTCATGAAGCAGGCCGTGATCACCGAGCAGACGTCGAAGAACAAAGACGACGTGCTCAAGGCCTACAAGCGCGTCCGTGACGAGTTCATCGCCCGCAAGCTGCCGGGCGCGACGCCGGCCGCCGGCTTCGCCGCCAAGGCCGACTTCCTCATCATGGAAGAGAAGTTCAAGGCCTTCCAAAAGAAGGAGCTGAAGTTCCCGACGAAGCCCGAGGCGATCAAGAAGGTCTTCGACAGCTTCACGAACGAGGCGAAGCAGCTCAACGAGGACTACCAGAAGATCTGGAGCTACAAGGACGCGACATGGACGCTCGCCGCGTTCCTCCGCACGGGCGACGTCTACTACGAGTTCGCGCAGAAGCTGGTCAAGGCAGCCGACGCGCCGCCGGACGACTTGAAGAAGCTCGCCAAGCAGGCCTGCAAGGCGAACCCCGACGACTGCGGCGTCGTCGAGGGCCAGTACAAGGACGCCATCTACCAGTTCGTCACGCCCGTCGAGGACGAGGCGAAGAAGCGTTGGAAGGACACGCTGTCGCGCGCGTCGCAGCTCGGCGTCACGAACGACTACGTTAAAAAGGCCCGCGAGAACCTGTCGAAGTACCTGCCGGACGAGTTCCCGTACATCAAAGACGAGCGCATCGGATTGGAGTACCCGTGACGCGCAAAGTGATGCGCTTCGGAACCTTCACCCGCGCGGCGTTGTCTCTCGCTCTGATGACGTCGCTCGCGGGTTCGGCCTTGGCGAAGCGCGAGCCGCCACCCGTCGTCATCCCCACGGCGGAGACGCAGCAGGCCGACGAGCTCTTCCGCGCGGGCAAGTACACCGAGGCCGTCGCGGCCGCGAAGGCCGCGCTCAACAAGAACGAGCGTTACACGCCCGCCATGCTCGTCATGGCGAAGAGCTACTACAAGCTGCACAAGTACGAGTGGATGAAGAAGCTCTGGGAGATGATGCAGGCCAACGGCGCTTCCGACGCCGAGAAGTCGGACATCTACCAGCTGCTCGGCTTCCTCGAGGTCGACGCCAAGAACGTGCCCGGCGCGATCGCGCTCTTCAAGCAGGCGGCCGAGGCGCGTCCCGACAACTCGATCCTCTGGAACAACCTCGGCGCCGAGTACCTGACGGCGAAGAACTACACCGAGGCGCAACCCGTGCTCGAGAAGTCGGTGCAGCTGCAGCCCGGCTTCGCCAAGGCGCACCTCAACCTCGGTGACGCGTACCGCGGCAACAAGGTCTACGACAAGGCCCAGGCCGAGTACGACAAGGCGCTACAGCTCTTCCCGAATTATGCCGACGCGGTGTTCAACCTCGGCATCCTGTACCTCGACGCCGACAAGATCCCCAACATGGATCTCTTCGCCAAAGAGAACACCGCCATCCAGTACTTCCAAAAGTACAAGGGCATGATGGGGAGCAGCCTCCCGCCCGGCGATCCGACCGACCAGTACATCACCGAGGCGCAAGAGGCGATCAAGAAGGAAGAGACGCGGCTCGACCGCATCAAGAAGCAGCAGGAGCGCGACGCCGCGCGCGCCGCGAAGAAGGCCGCCGCCGATGCGCAGAAGGCCGCGGCTGCCGCCGCCGCGGGCGCCGACGCTGGCGCGCCGGCGGCTCCGGCCGCGGCCCCCGCGGCTCCGGCCGCTCCGGCCGCTGCGCCCGCCGCTCCGCCAGCTAAATGACGAGGAGGACGATGATGAAGACCACGTTCACCCGCCTCGCCCTCGTTCTCACACTTTCGACTCCAGCCGCGCGCGCTTTTGCCGAAGATCCTCCGGCCGGCGACGCACCGCCCTCGAACGCTCCGCCCAAGGTCAAGGTCGAGAAGGGCGCCGGCGGCAAGAAGGTCTACCGCATCACCGAAGAGATCCGGATCGAAGGCAAGATCCAGAAGCCCGAAGCGTTCTTCTTCTACCAAAAGTCCAGCATCAACTACGACTGGCAAGAGCTGAAGCAGGACTTCGTCCCCAAGATCCTCGACAGCGTCTCTCACTCGCCCTTCTAGCTAGCTAGCGTCCAGCCTGGCCAGCGTTCTGCCGGCCGTTTCAGAAAAACTCACCGCGCGCCGAAAACCAAATCGGTTTCCAACCGGTTCAACGAGGGATCACGCATGGCGACTGCACCCGCACAACAGCAGCAAACCGGCTCGGCCTCGAAGCCGAAGATCCTCCGCATCGGCATCATCCAGGGCGGCCGCATCGTCGAAGAGCGCCTCGTCCGCAAGCGCGAGAACATCACGATCGGTCAGTCGGCGAAGAACATGTTCGTCGTGCCGAGCGAGGCGCTGCCCCGCAACTGGCTCCTCTTTCAGGTGAGCGGCAACCAGTACGTCGCCCACTTCTCCGAGGGCATGGACGCGCGCATCGCCGTCGGCAACGAGATCATCTCGCTCTCGCAGCTCAAGCAGACCGGCAAGATTCAGAAGAAGGGCCAGAGCTTCGAGCTCCCGCTCGACGATCGCTCGCGCGGCAAGATCACGCTCGCCGACATGACGATCCTCTTCCAGTTCGTGACGCCGCCGATCCCGCAGCCGCGTCCGCAGCTGCCGGCGTCGGTGCGCGGCTCCGTGATCTCGGAGATCGACTGGACGTTCACGATCATCGCCGCGCTGTCGTTCCTCTTGGTGCTGTCCGTCGTCATCTACTTGCGCAGCATCGACTGGCCGCGCAAGCCCGACATCGAAGAGATCCCCGATCGCTTCGTCCAGATGGTGAAGAAGCCCGAGGAGCCGAAGAAGGAAGAGAAGAAGGTCGTCGAGAAGAAGGACGACGAGAAGAAGGAAGAGAAGAAGCCCGAGAAGAAGAAGACCGAAGAGGTCGCCGAGAAGAAGGTCGAAAAGAAAGAGATCTCTCCGGAAGAGGCGGCCAAGCGCGCCGAAGAGAAGGCGCGCGCCGACGCCGAGCGCCGCGCTCGCCTGGCCGAGCAGGTCAAGTCGACCGGTCTCCTCAAGCTCCTCGGCGCCAACACGGGCGAGGGCGGCTCGATCGCCGACGTGCTCGGCAAGGGCGACGTCGATCGCGATCAAGAGAAAGCGTTCCAGGGCGTCGGCGGCATCGGCGTCGCGAGCGGCAACGATCAGCTCCGCGGCATCAAGAGCGGTGGCTCGGGCTCGGGTCGCGTCGCGGCCGTGAGCGGCCTGCGCGGCGGCGGCTCGATCGCCGGCGGCGGCACGGGCGAGGCCGCGACCGAGAAGAAGGTTTCAGGCGCGATCAAGACCGAGGCGCCCGCCGTCGACGGCGAGCTCGATCCGGCGATGGTCGCGAAAGAGGTCAAGACGCGCCTGGGCGCCATCAAGGCCTGCTACGAGCGCGCGCTCAAGCGCAACCCGACCCTCTCGGGCAAGGTCGTCATTCACTGGACGATCACGCAGGCAGGCACGGTCTCGGGCGTCGACGTCGAGCAGGACACGCTGGGCGACGCCGAAGTCGCGAGCTGCATCAAGTCGCTCGTCGCGCGATGGCGCTTCCCGGCCCCGTCCGGCGGTTCGGTCGACGTCTCGTTCCCGTTCGTCTTCCAATCTTCGCAGTAACCTCTGCGGGTCGGGATGCCACACACATCCCGGAGGCCGGTCGAGGACCTGTGCGCCATCAAAACATGCCGTTTTTGACGCGTAAGGGCCCTCAGCTTGGTTGACACCCCAGAATGACGTGCCTATAATTCGGGCCGTCGATTTAACTGCTCGATATCCTTGGGGTTCCTAGCGGGACTCATTCGGAAAGGAACGGCGTCGTGGCGAGAACTTCAAGGTGGACACTTTCGGCGGCTTTGGCGGTGAGCGGGGTTTTCGCGAGCGGCGCCGGCGCGGCGCCCGCCAACCCGGACAAGACCCAGGACATCTCGGTCAAGCAGCGTCCTACGCTGACGCCTGACGAAATGCTCAAGCAGTCGCGCGAGTACTTCAAGAGCATGGAAGATACGATCAAGCGTATCGCCCAGCTGCAGGACCAGTCGAAGCGTCAGAAGGACATCATTCGCCTCAACTGCGTCACCGACAAGCTCGTCCAGTCGAAGGTGAATCTGACGATCGCGCAGCAGTCGATGGGCGCGCTACAGGAAAACATTGGCCGCGCCGATGAAGGTGGGCGCGCACATGAGTTCACTCGTCTCACGATCATCAACCAAAAGATGCTCGTGCTCGGCACCGAGGCCGAGAACTGTATCGGCGAGGATCTCACGTTCGTCGGCGCGACCCGCATCGACGTCGAGGTCGATCCGAACCTCCCGCAGATCGACGCGACGTTGCCGCCCATCCCCGATCTCACGCCCGAGCGTCCTGCAGAGGCCAGCCCCACGACGGGACAAAATCCCTGAGCTCGCCGCGCGGCTTCCCCGCCGCGCACGCGCTCATTCTTAGGCCCTCTTGAGGAACCTAACTCCACTCCCATCATCGATGAATCGTCGCCTCGCAGTCACGGTTGGCCTAGGCGTGCTCATCAGCGCGCGTCTCGCGGTCGCGCAAGAGGTGACCATCGGTTACCAGGGCCTGCCGTACAAGCATACCGGCGAGTCCGCGACCGGCATCAACGTCGCAGAGGGAATGTTGCTCCACGTCGGCGCGGGCGTCGAAGCCGGCTACGACTCCAACGTTTTCTACGGCAACAGCGACACGGGCGTCACCGGCTCGGGGATCATCCGCGCGACGGGCTACGCCGAGTTCACGAACACGACGCGCGCCACGGGGGCGCCCGGGGGCCTCACGTTCGACCTACGCGGCGGCATGACGTACCGCCGCTACACGTCGGACGACCCGGCGGTCGTGCCCTTCCACGACGCCTTCATGCCCTCTGCGGGGTTGTCCCTCGGGTACGGCACGGGGCGCCTGTCTTTCCAGCTGACCGATTCGTTCGTGCGGGTCGAGGATCCGCCGTATGCCAACAGCACGAACTACCCGCTGTCGCGCGACAGCAACCTCGCGACGGCCGAGGTCCACTGGTCACCGGGCGGCGGCCGCATCTCGACGATGTTCCGGTACACGAACGTCATCGACGTCTTCGAAGCGACCGCGTTCGAGTACGGCAGCACCGTCACGCACCAGCTGCTCGCCGACGTGTCGTGGAAGTGGTTGCCGAAGACGGCGATCTTCATCGATGCGTACCAGGGTTACGTGACCTATCTAAATGCCGGCGCCGCCGACAAGGCCGGGAAAGTTGACTCTTACCCGCTGCACGTTCTCGCGGGCTTGCGCGGTTTGATCACGCCGAAGCTGTCGGTGAACCTCTCCGTCGGTTACGCAAACTCTTTTTCATCGTCAGGGGCGACGACGGGCGGAATCTTCGGAAGCACCTTCATCGAGGCCCAGGCGACCTACAACCCGACGCTGATGAGCCGGCTCGTTGGCGGGTATCACCACGACTTTGCGAACTCCGTGATCAGCGCCTTTTATTACGAGGATGCGATCTACGCCTCGTACGTGCAGCAGCTGGGCGGTCGTCTCGCCTTCGATCTTTCGGGCCGGTATGCCCACCGAAACTATCAGGCGCTTCTCTTTCCCGGGGCGGGCGAGCCCGCGACCCGCGTGGACAATCTGTTCACCCTGGGCGCGACGCTCGACTACTTCGTGCGCAATTGGATTTACGCCGGCGTCGGTTACAGCCTGCTGTCCAACGTCAGCGACTACCAAGTCGCTGGCCACTCGGTCGAGTACACGAAGCACCAAGTCTTTGCCCGCGTGGGCGTGTCTTATTAAGGTCCGTCCGATGGCGTACGGCGCTCGGTCGTGTCTCAACGCGCGCTCGCTTCTGGTGGCGGCGTTGCTCTCGTTGGTCGCGTGCGCTCCCGAGACGAAGAAGGTGGTGACGGCGGGTGCGAGCGGCGAGTCGGCTGAGGATCGGGTCGGGGCCGACGATGTCTTCGACGTCCGCGTCTACGGCGAAGCCGAGCTCAGCGGCGCCTACCGCGTCGCGACCGACGGCACAATCGACTATCCGCTCGCGGGCCGCTTGAACGTCGCGGGACTGCGCACGGGCGAGATCCAGCATCTCCTCGTGACCAAGCTCAAGGGTGGGTACCTGCAGGACCCCCAGGTCACCGTCACGATCAAAGAACGCAACAGCCAAAAGATCTCCGTGTTCGGTCAGGTCTCGAAGCCCGGGCAGGTCGCTTACTACCCGAACATGACGATCGTCGATGCCATCGCGAGCGCCGGTGGCTTCACGGGCATCGCGGCCAAGAACTCTGTCAACTTGCGACGCGAGGTCGGTGGCAAGATCGAGACGCACGTGTTCCCCGTCGCCGACATCGCCGAAGGCCAGTCACAGAATGTGAGGATCCTTCCCGGTGACGTCCTCGTCGTCGACGAACGCGTCTTCTGAGCCAACGGTCGACGTCGACGTCGACGAAAGACTGCCCGAGCGGCGTCGCGGAAAGCGTGTTCGTCGTCGGCGTTCCTCGTCTATGGGGCTGACGAGCCGGGTGGCCGTCTACGGGTCTGCCGCGGTCGTCGCCGTCGCGCCGCTCGCCGTAGGCGGTGTTCACCGCGCGTCGTCGATCGCGCTCATGCTGGCGAGTGGCCTCGCGCTCGCGCTGCTCGTCGTAGGAACGATGGTCGATAGGCGCCCGTTGCGGGTGGGGCTCGTGTTCGTCCTGCCCGCGATCTTCGTGCTCATCCCGGCGCTGCAGTCGTTGCCCCTGCCGCTCGGTGTGCGCGGCGCGCTCGATCCGGCCGGTAACCCCCTTCTGACGGACAGCGATCTCGTCTCGAGATCCGTCTGGCCGATGAGCCTCGATCCAACGGCGACGCGCGCGGCGCTGGGGCGCGCCGCGGCAGGCTTGATCGTCTTTGTGTTCGCGTATCACCTGGCGTCCGGACAGACGCGCCGTCACATCATGACCCGCGCCGTGGCCATCGCCGGCGTCGCAGCTGCGCTCGTGGGCTTCGGGCACCGGCTGTTCGGATTTAGTACGATCTACGGCGTCTTCGTGCCGGTCGCGCGCGGCCTGCTCATAGGGCCCTTCGTCAACCCGAACCACGCCGCCGAGTTCCTCGAGCTCGCGATGTTCGCTTGCCTCGCCTGCGCGTTCCACAAGAGCTCCGCGCTCAATCGGTATGCCTGGCTCGCGGGCATGTTGTTGTGCGCTGTCGCCGCCATTGCGACGTTCTCACGCGCGGCGTTGCTCGGAACGTTTGTGGGCGGCTCCGTCTTTACTGGGATGCGGATCCTTCGGCGAGACGACAGCGGTCCCTCCGCGACGAAACGTGCCCAGATCGGTTGGAGCCTGCTCGTCCTGGGCCTCGTCGTGATCGTCATCCTGGCGATCGGAGCGGGGGGCCTGCTCGAGCGCCTCCAGAACGACTCGATCGCCGCCGACGTCCGTTTTCGCCTGTGGCGAGACGCCTGGGCCGTGCTCAAAGACCACCCACTCGGCATCGGACGCGGTGCCTTCGATCGCGTGTTCCCGATCTACCGGACGTTGCTCGTCAAGTTCCCCATTCGGTTCTCGTTCGTCGAGAGCCACCCTTACCAGATGCTCATCGACGCGGGCTGGCCCGGGTTCGCTGCCCTTCTCTGCGGTCTTGCGCTCGTCGTGCGCGTGCTCGTGCGGTCCGGCCGTCGCGACGCTATCGAGTGCGCGCTGCTCGCCGGCGTCGTCGCCGTTGCCGTGCACAGCTTGACGGACTTCGGTCTCGAGACGCTAGGTGTTCTTCTCCCCTACTGCGCGCTGCTAGGGACGCTCCTCGGACGATGTCATTCGGAGGAGCGCGCGGCGCGTCGGTGGCGCGGCGGCGTCGCCGTCGTCGTCGCCGCCGCTGGGATCGTCATCGGTGCTGGCTCGCTCTGCCTTGCTAGCTCAGACAACTTCGACATGCTCGTCAAACACGCGCGCAACGGCAGAGAGGCTCAGGAGCTTCTCCGTCGCGCGCAAGAGATCCACCCGACCGACTACTTCTACGCTCTGTCGTACGCCAATTCGTTGCCTCTGCGGGCGGCGCAAGGAGGGCCGTCCCCTCGCCTCCACGGCCTCAACCGAGCGCTTCTTCGTTGTCCGTCGTGTGAGGAGGTTCATCTCGCCGTCGCGCGCAGCCTATGGCAGCTCCGGCGCCGGCAGCAGTCGCTCGGCGAGTGGACGAAGGCCGTCCAGCTCGACTCGGGCATCTTCGCCCGCACGCTCATCGAGCTTCACCGAATCGGTGCGACGCCCGAGGAGATGGCCGCTGTCGCGAGCTTCGACGCGAATTCGATGCTGCTCGTCGCGAACTTCCTCGCAGACCTGAACCTGCCGCGCGACGCGGTCAAGGTCCTCGATCAAGCAGACGCGATGTACGCGCCGGGCCCCGAGACGTTGATTACGCGCGCGCGGCTCAGCCTCCAGACCGGTCAGATCGAGGCGGCCAAGACCACCTTGGCCGAGATCCGCTCAGCGGGGATCCAGGACGCCAGGATCGCCGTGCTCGACGCCCGCCTTCAGCTGGCGGCGAAAGGGGACGCGGGCGCCGAGGAGGCACTCTCGACGCTCGACGCCGCCGCCGCCCGCTATCCGTTGGACGTCGAAGTTCAGCGCGAGCGGCTCGAGCTCGTGACGCGTTTCCAGAAGTGGCAGGTCGCCGACCGCGCCGTCGAGGGGTTGAAGGTCGCTCTTTATCACGCGCAGGGTCAGGCCACCGAGGCCCACCTCGCATCCGCGCGCATCCATGCGCGGCTCCGGCATTGGACCCAGAGCTTCAACGAGTACAGAATCGCGCTCGTGTCCGATCCAGGAAACGGCGCGGAGTGGATGGAGTTTGGCCGAACCGCTGAGGAGGCCGGCCGATTGCCCGTCGCGCGCGAGGCTTACGCCGAAGCGGCGCGCGTGATGCCTAACGACCCTTCGGTCGTCGCCGCGATTCGCCGGATCGACGACACGCTCAACGCCGTTCGTCTCAACGCGGCGACGGCCGCACCGGTGGCTCCGGAGGGAGAGACGAGCAGGGCCGCGGAGTCTCCATGAAGTCCTTGTGGTTTGCCGTCCTCATGGCACTTCTTTGCCTCGAAGGGTTGGGGCGTAAGTACATCCCCGCCGTGCCGGGCGTGATCTTCTACTTCGCGAAGGACGTCGTCTTGGTGTTTGGGTTCATGCGGTTCAGGCATTCAGCCGACATCGACGCGACCTGGCGCAGGCTGTACGGCGGCTTCCGCTTCGCCTGGATCGCAGCCTTTGGCTGGACCCTCATGGAGATCCTCAATCCCGCCCAGGACTCATTCATCCTCGGGCTCGTCGGGATGCGCGCGTACTGGCTCTGGTGGTTCTCGCCCCTTTTGATCGCGGGCGTCCTGGAGAGCCAGCGAGAGAGACGCCACGCCATCTACACCCTCTCGGGGCTCGCGGTCATCGTCGCTTTGATGGCGATGTACCAGTTCGTGTCGCCGCCCACTGACGACGTCAATCTCTATGGTTTCGCAGATGGTGAATCGACGCGTATCGACACGGCGCTCGTCGCGTCCACGGGACGAGCGCGGGTGGCCTCGACCTTTTCCTACATCACTGGTTTCACCGACTTTGCGATTCTCGCGCCCCCTCTGCTCCTCTCGCTTGGCCTCGGGACTGAGGATCCGCCGGTCCGTGGCGCAGCGCTGGTGGGTGCGCTCGCGATCTCCGCCGCCGTGCCGATGGCAGGGTCGCGCGGTGCGATCGTCCTGAGCTTGATCGTGCTCGTGGTCATCGCGTGGTCGGCTGGTTTGTTCTTCACGGTCGTGGGCAGACGCGTGCTCATCGGCGTGATCGTCGGCGTCGTCGTCGGCATGACGGCTTTTCCCGATGCCATGCAAGGCGTTCAAGACCGGTTCAATCAATCGGAAGAAGAAACGCAGAATCGCTTCCTCGAAGTTCTTCAGATAATCCCGCCGGTCACGATGGCAACCGCCGAATACCCGGTCTTCGGGCTCGGCACGGGGATGATGCAGAACGCCCGAGCCGCCTTTCACCTACCGGATCCTCCCTACAACGCCGAGAGCGAGAATCACCGTTACCTCATCGAGGTCGGCCCTGTTGGCTTCTCGCTCGTATGGACGGCAAAGCTCGGGCTCATCATTGTCCTGCTCAAAATGCGAAAGATCCTCAAACGAGCGCGCCGACGTGCCGCGAGCGGCGTGGCCCTCGCTTACGCAATCTGCACCTTCGGAGGCAACCTCACGTTCGACCACGTCTACCAGGCTCTCTACTTCACCGGCGTTGGGTTCGTGCTGGCCGAGGTGATGGCCGTTCAGCGGGCCCGTCAGGAGGAGTCGGTCATGGCAGCCGAGTCGCAGCCCCGTCTGGTTTCCGCCGCTCCGTGAGCGTCCTCGTCAGCCACCCTCACGCCGCGGCGGTCTCGGTCGGCGTCGCCCGCTCGCTCGCTCGTGCGGGTCGCCTCGCGGCGTTCGCGACGGGCGTGGCGTTCTCGGAGTCGACGTTCGTGGGGCGCCTCGCGACGCAGGTCGCCGCGCGGCGCCCGACGCTGTACAACCGCATCCTCCCTGAGATTCCCGCCGAGCGGCTGCGGACTCTGCCGACCGTCGAGCTGGGCGCGCGCGCCGCCGCGGCCGCGCTGGCGCGTCTCGGCGTCCATCTCATCAACCCTTACGATGCGCTCTTCACGTCGCATGATGCGGTCGTCGCACGCCTCGCGTGGCCTACCGAGACGAGCGCGATCTACGCTTACGAGGACGGTGCGCTCTGGACGTTCCGGCGCGCGGCAAGCGAGGGCCTCGAGCGCGTGTGGGACTTGCCGAGTCCGCACTACAAGTCCATCGAGCGCTTGTGGGCCGAGGAAGCACGCCGCTGGCCCGAGTCGATCGCCTCCGTGCCACACGCCGAGCCTGCGTGGAAGCGCCGACGCAAAGACGACGAGCTTGCGCTGGCGACGAAGGTCGCGGTGGCGTCGCGCTTCACGAAGTCCTCGCTCGTCGGGCTCGACGTGGAGCGCCCCGTCGTCGTAGTGCCGTATGGTTTTCCCGTCGACGAATTTCTGCCCCGGACGACGCGGCCCACGAGCAAGTTCACCGTCCTGGCGGTCGGCCGTCACGATCCGCGCAAGGGAACGCCCTACCTCCTCGAGGCATGGCGTCGCGCGGCCATTCCCAACGCCGAGCTTCACCTCGTCGGCGCGCTTCGCTTGCCGAAGCCCTTTCTCGATCGCTACGCGGGCCTCTTTCGACACTGGCCGCACGTCCCCAAGGCGGAGCTGCCCGCGCGCTACGCGGCGGCCGATCTGCTCGCGTTTCCGACACTCGGCGACGGCTTCGGGCTCGTGATTCAGGAGGCGATGTGCACCGGCACGCCGGTCGTGACGACGCCGTGCGGAGGCGGCCCCGAGTGCATCGACGACGGCGTCGACGGCTGGATCGTGCCCCCGCGCGACGTCGACGCGCTCGTCGAACGCCTGCGCTTCGGCGCCGCGAACCGCGACGCGCTCTTCGAGACGGGCCGGCGCGCGCGCGCGCGCGCTGAGCGGTGGACGTGGCGCGAGGCCGGCGACGCGTACGTGCGCGCGCTCGCGTGAGGCGAAACGACGTGCGCGTCCTCTACCTCAACCCGTTTTCGCAAGAGGTCAGCGGCCCGGACGAGAGCCTGCGCACGCTGCTGCGCGCGCTCGTGCCCCTCGGCGTCGAACCCCACGTGGTTCTCCCCGCGGCGGGCCCGCAGATTCCGCGCTACGAGGCGGTCGGCGCGACGGTCCACGTGCTGCCACTCGCGAAGCTGCGCCGCGATCTGTCGCCCGCCGAGGCGGTCGCGTATCCGGTGCAGCTCTCGCGCTCCGTCCTGGGCGTGCGCGCGCTCGCGCGGCGCGTGGGCGCGGCGCTCATCCACACCAACATGGAGGTCCTCCTCGACGGCGGCCTCGCGGCGCGCAGCCTCGGGCTGCCGCACGTGCTGCATTACCGCGGCAACACCCTCGACTCTCCGAAGCTGGTCTTCGACGGCCTCACGGCGATCTGGACGGCGCTGTCCGATCACGTCTACTGCATCTCGCGCGCGACGGCCGGCGTCTTCGAGCGCCGCGGCCGCGGCCGCAAGGTCGAGGCGCTCTACAACCCCGTCGACGTCGCCGCTTTCGCGGGCGCGCCTCGCTCGGACGAGATCCGCGCGCAGCTGGGCGCCGGACCTTCGCACCGGCTCGTCGGCACCGTGGGTCGCGTGCACCTGCGCAAGGACGTCGAGACGTTCGCGCGCGCGGCGGCGCTCGTCGCGGCCCAGGTCCCGGAGGCGCGCTTCGTCGTCGTCGGCGTGGCCGAGGTGCCGGCCGAACACGACTACCAGCAGCGCGTCGCCGCCCTCGTCGCCGAGCTCGGGATCGCCGATCGGTTCGTGTTCGCGGGCGCGCGCCGCGACGTCCCCGCCGTCATGAAGGCGCTCGACGTCTTCACGCTGACCTCACGTCACGAAGGCTTCGGCCGCGTCGTCGCCGAGGCGATGGCCGCGGGCCGCCCGTCCGTCGTCACGCGCGAAGGCGCGCTGCCCGAGCTCGTCGAAGAAGACCAATATGGCCTCACCGCCGCCCCGACGAACGCCCGAGAGTTCGCCGATCGAATCCTCGCGCTCTTGAACGATCCCGCGCGCGCCGAAGCGATGGGTGCGCGGGCCGCCGCGCACGCCGCGATCTTCGACGCGAACAGCGTCGCGGCGCGCGTCTTCGAGCGCTACGAGCGGCTCATCGCGCGTCGTTAGGCGAAGCGGGCTCCCCACCGCTCCAGCGCTGTGAGGGCGAAGAGCTTGCGGCCGACGTCCTCGCCGCCGAGGTGGCGCGAGATCAGCGACTGGATCGCCGCCGACGAGAAGCCGAGCTCGTTGACGAGCGCGCCGTCGACGAGCTGCGCGCGCAGCGCCTCGGTCGCGGGCTCGCGGAACCAACGGTCGACGGGGATCTCGAAGCCGCGCTTGGGCCGGTTGGCGATGCGGAAGCCGAGGTGCGGCTCGAGCAGCGTGCGCATCGCGCGCTTGTTGCGCATGAGCCCGATCTTCGCGCGCGGCGGCAGCCCGAGCCCGAACTCGACGAGCGCGCGGTCGAGGAACGGCACGCGCACCTCGAGGCCGTGCGCCATCGAGACCTTGTCGGCCTTGAGCAGCAGGTTGTCGAGCAGCATCGTCTGGCAGTCGACGTACTGCAGTCGTTGCACGGGATCGAGGCCCAACCCGCGCGCCTCGGCGAACAGCGACTCGAAGCGCGCCGCCGCGAGATCGGGGCCCTCCCCCACGAGCGCGCGCCGCTCCTCGGCCTGGAACAGGTCGAACCACGCGAGGTAGCGCGCGGGCTCGCTCAGCTCGACGGAGTCGGCCATCTTGCCGGCGCGCCGCACGAAGTTGAACGGCCCGAACGATCGTGACGGCATGTGCGCCGTGAGCGCGCGCAGCCCGCTCGCGTAGGGCAGCATCATGGGGCGCAGGTCGTCGACGACGGGACCCCAGAAGTAGCGCGCGTAGCCGCCGAGGACCTCGTCGCCGCCTTCGCCCGAGAGCGCGACCTTGACGTGCGCGGACGTGCCGCGGCACAGGTACCAAAGCGGCAAGAGCGCGCTGTCGGCGAGCGGCTCCTCGACCGCGTCGATGATGGGCGCGAGGTCCTCGAGGTTCGCGGGGCCGAGATCGATGCGCACGTTCTCGCTGCCCACGCGCCGCGCGACCTCGGCCGCGGCCTGCGTCTCGTCGCCCTGGTCCGACGACGAGAAGCCCATCGAGAACGTCTTGGGCGGTTGCGCGTGGTGGTTGGCGAACAGCACGATCGCGCTCGAGTCGAGGCCGCCCGAGAGGAACACGCCCGTCGGCACGTCGGCCATGAGGTGCCGCCGCACCGAGGCGTTGAGCAGCTCGCGCAGCCGCTCGACGATCGCGCCGGGCTCGGTCGCCTCGATCGTCGCCGGGCGCAGACGGTAGAACGTCTCCTCGCGCGTCTCGCCCGAATCGAGATCGATCTCCCAGAGCGTGCCCGGCTTGAGCTTCTCGACGCCCGAGAAGGCCGTGCCCGGCGACGGCACGTAGCCGAGGCGCAAGTAGGTATGCGTGAAGGTGGGATCGATCGAGAGCCCACCCGTGCCGTCGAGCGCGAGCGCGCGCGTCTCGGACGCGAACGACAGCTGCGCGCGCGAGCGGCGCACGTAGAGCGGCTTGATGCCGAAGCCGTCGCGCGCGAGGAAGACCTTTCGGCGCCGTCGATCGACGAGCGCGAAAGCGAACATGCCTTCGAGGTGCGCGAGGAGTCCCGAGATGCCGAACTGCTCGTAGCCGTGCACGAGCACCTCGGTGTCGCTCGAGCCGCGGAACGTATGTCCATCGGCGAGCAGCCGCGAGCGCAGGTCGCGGTGGTTGTAGAGCTCGCCGTTGAAGACGACGACGACGGAGCCGTCCTCGTTGGCGAGCGGCTGGTGGCCGCCCGGCGAGAGATCGACGATCGAGAGCCGCCGCATGCCGAGGCCGAGGCCGCCCTCGACGAGCTGGCCGTGATCGTCGGGGCCGCGGTGGGTGATGCTGTCGGTCATCGCGCGGATCTCGTCGCCGTCGACGGCGCGCCCGCCGAACCTGAGGATGCCGACGATCCCGCACATCTAGGCAGCCCTCGCGAGCACGTCTTCGTAGACGCTGACGAGCTCCTCGGCCGTGCGGCTCCACGTGTACTTGGCGGCGTGAGCGAGCCCGCGCGCGATCATGGCTTCGCGCAACCGCGCGTCGGTGAGGACGCTCGCGGCGTGCCACGCCAGCGCCTCGGCGTCCTCGGGATCGGCGGTGAGCGCGGCGTCGCCCACGACGTCGTCGAGCGAGCCGGCGCGCGAGCACACGACCGGCGTGCCCGAGGCCATCGCCTCGAGCGGCGGCCAGCCGAAGCCTTCGTAGAGCGACGGGAACACGAGCAGGTCGACCGCGTTGTAGAGCGCCGGCACCTTCTCGTCGGGCACGCCGCCGAGCTCGACGACGGCGTCGATGACGCCGAGACGTTCCATGAGCGCGCGCTCGACGCCCGCGAGCGGCTTGCCCGTGCGCACGAGGCGCGCGGGGATGCCCTGCTGGCGCAGGAGGTGCAACACGCGGATGACGCCGACGATGTTCTTGTAGAACGTGCGGCCGATGTGGAGCAGCAGCGGTCCGTCGCCGAGCTTGTAGGTCCGCCGGAACGCGGCTCCCCGTTCGGCGTCGGGCGCGAACGGCTGGTTGAGGCCGGGCGCGATGACGCGCACGCGATCGGCGGGCACGCCGACGAGCTCGACGAGATCGCGCTTCGTCTGATGCGAGTCGGCGATGATCGCGGCGGCGCGCTTCATTTGTTCGAGCGACAGCCGCAGAATCTGCAGCGCGAAGGGCGGCACCTCGGCCGAGCCGATGCGGCCGTGCGCGAGCGCGAGCAGGATGACGTCGTGGCAGGTCACGACGGTGCGCCGCGCGTCGACGGCGTCGAGCAGGTAGCCCTGGCCGTGGTCGACGATGTGGATGACGCCGTCGCCGAGGTTGCGCACGAGGCGCGGGTAGACGGCGAAGCGGCCGATCTGGATGTCGATCTTCGCCCACGTCTGCGAGCGCGCCTGCCACTCGGCGGGCACGACGCCGGGCGGCCGCAGCCGCGTCACGCGCAGGCGCCGCTTCACGAGCGCGTCGCCGAGCCGCTCGGCGTAGAGGCGCATGCTCGGCTGACGGTCGTCGCGATAGTTGTGCAAGATCGTGACGTGCAGGTTTTGCGAGCGCGCGCTCAAGGCGGGTGATTGTAACCACGTCGCCGACATTCAGATATACTTTCGGCCCCCCATGAAGATTCTGGGGCTCGCATGAGAACCGCAGCGGTCGCCTTCATCCTGTCGATGTTGACGGGAACGACGTTGACTCCCTGGGTGCGCCGGCTCGCGCACCGGTTCGGCGTCCTCGACCACGCGGTGTCGTCGCGCAAGATTCACGGTCGCCCCATCCCGCGCCTCGGCGGCGTCGCGATCGTGCTCTCGTTCTTCGCGCCGCTCGTGGGCCTGCTGCTCTTCCAGACCGGCGTGGGCGGCATCTTCCTCGCCGAGCGCAACCACGTCATCGGCCTCTTCGTGGGCGGCACGATCATCGCGCTGCTCGGGCTCTACGACGACCTGCGCGGCGCGGGCGCCAAGCGGAAGTTCCTCGTGCAGTTCGCCGTCGCGGGCCTCATGTACGCGCTCGGGTTCCGCATGGAGCTGCTCGCCAACCCGTTCGGCGATCCGATCCCGCTCGGGTGGCTCGCGCTGCCGTTCACGCTCGTGTGGTTCGTCGGCGTCATCAACGCCATGAACCTCATCGACGGCCTCGACGGCCTCGCGGGCGGCGTCGCGCTCGTGGCCGTCCTCACGACGTTTTTAATCGCGCTCCAGCGCGGCAACCCGCTCATGGTGCTGTTCACGTCGACGTTGGGCGGCGCGATCCTCGGGTTTCTCTTCTACAACTTCAACCCGGCGACGATCTTCATGGGCGACACGGGGAGCATGTTCCTCGGCTTCACGCTCGCGGCCAGCGCGATCCAAACGAACCAGAAGTCGTCGACGGCCGTCGCCGTGCTCATCCCCGCGATCGCCCTGGGCCTGCCCATCATGGACACGTTCCTCGCGATGAGCCGGCGCGCGTGGCGCGGGCGCCCGCTGTTCCAGGCTGACAAGGACCACATCCACCACCGCCTTCTTGCGCTCGGCCTCACGCAGCGCCAGGCCGTCTTCGTCCTCTATACGTTCTGCGTCGTGCTCGGAGGGACGGCGTTGTTGCTCACCTACGCCAGCAGCGGGCAGGCGGCCGTGTTGCTCATCTCCGTCGGGATCGTCGCGTTCGTGTTCTTGCGCGCGCTCGGGTTCATTCGCTTCGATCGCATGGCGGCTCACGCCGCCGATCGGAAACGCAACCGCGCGCTGCGCGCTCAGGTGCGTCCGTTGGGGCGCCGGCTGCGCGACGTGCGCGCCTCCGAAGAGCTTTGGACCATCGTGTCCGAGGCGGGCGTCGTCTTCGGGGCCGTCGGGATTCGAGTGGGGCTCGATGGCGCGCCGACGAGCGAGGACACGCCGACGGCGTTCGTGCAGATGCCTCCTCCCGCCGAGGCGACGGCGCCCGAGCTCTTTCGGGCGCGCTTCGTGATCCCCGGCGGCAAAGAGCGGATGCTCGAGCTCGCCTGGCGCGACGGCCGCCGCGAGATCGACCGCGACACCGAGATCGCCGTGGACATCTTCTGCGAGTACCTCGGCGAGGCCTTCGACGTTCTCAAGACGCGTGCCGAAGCGGGAACGCCCGCAGGTCAGCGCGTGCTCTGAGGCCGAGTCGGTTCAGCAGGGAAACAAGCAGTGGTGGACCGAGCACACCATGTCCTACGACCGGCACAACGAGATCGCGGCGCCGCGTTTGTCCGCCGAATGCTACGACGCGATTACTCGATCCTCGTGCGCGTCGGAGCTCATGGGGCAAGAGAGCGACGTCGTTCCTCTTCCGCGCCAGGTCCGCAAGCTCGCCATCAAGCTGCTGCGCGAGCGGTATCAGAAGCGCGCGCAGACCCGTCGCGGAACTTCATCTTCCTGACGGCGAGTCACCCCAACGTCTGAGAACGCTTCTTCAGAAGGCGCCGCGCATCTCGGCCCGGCGTGACGCGGATTACGTCGTGGCCTTCTGATCGGGCCCGTTGCCGTAGGTGTACCCGTACCGGTAGTAGTTCCGGTAGTAGTACTCATAGCCGTAGGCGGGATTGGAGAAGTCGATGGCGTTGACGACGACGCCGACCATGCGTGCCTTCGCCGACGTGAGCTGACGTCGCGCATGGATCGCCGAGTCGCGCGTGGTCTCGCCCGCCTTGATGATGAGGACGACGCCGTCGACGAGGTTGCCGAGGACGGCGGGGTCGGTCACAGCCGATGTCGGCGGTGAGTCGAGGATGACACGATCATAGAGCTTCGCGCAGTCGGCGAGCACGAGCGCGAAGCGATCGGTGTGGAGGAGCTCCGACGGGTTCGGCGGTACGGGGCCGCAAGGCAGGACGTCGAGGTTCGGGACGTCGGTGTGCTTGATGGCCTCGGTAAGCGGTGACTTGCCGACGATGACGGTCGAGATGCCCGTCTGGTTGGGCACGCCGAACGAGCGGTGGAGGCGCGGGCGGCGCATGTCGGTGTCGACGATGAGCACGCGGCCGCCGGCCTCGGCCATCGTGACGCCGAGGTTGATGGCCGTCGTCGTCTTGCCCTCCTGCGGGCTCGGGCTCGTGATGACCATCGTGCGGATCGGGTGATCCGGCGACATGAAGAGGATGTTCGTGCGGATGGAGCGGCAGCACTCGGCGGCCACCGACTTCGGGTCGAGGAAGACGCCGAGGTCGCGCTCGCGTAGGTTGTCGTTGACCTGCTGCTGCTGGTCGCCCGCGGCGGCGGCGCCGATGACGGGCACGAGGCCGAGCACGGGCACGCCGAGGAACTGCTCGACGTCCTGCTGGGTCTTGAGCGTGTTGTCGAGCGCCTCGATCGCGAACGCGAGCGCGATGCCCGTCGCGAGGCCGAGCATGAGGCCGACCATGAGGTTCTGCACGGGCTTCGGCCGCACGGGCGCGCCCGGCACGACGGCGCGCTCGAGCACGCGCACGTTGTTCGTGCGCATGGGACCGGTGATGTCGATCTCCTTCTGGCGCGTCGCGATGAGGCTGTACATCTTGTCGTTCTGGCTCGCGGCGCGCATGAGCGGCCGGTACTCGACCTCGATCTTCGAGAGATCGATCGCCTCGGTCTTCTGCTGCTCCATCATGGCGTGGAGCGATTTTTCGTTGTCGACGATCTCCTGATAGCTCTTCTCGAAGGTCGTGAGCGTCTCGTCGAGCTCCTTGCGGTACGCCTTGCGCATCTCCTCGATCTGGCCCTGGAGGCTCTTCATGCGCGGGTGCTCGGGCCCGTACTTCGACGAGAGGTCGGCGTAGTCCTTGGAGTACTGCAGGAAGTTCTCGCGCAGCTTCGAGATCGCCTCCTTGTCGCGGATCTCCGGGAGCGTCTCGCGTTCCTCGATGTTGTCGCGCGCGCTCACGATCATGCGGCGCTTGGCCTCGAGCTGGAGCCGCTGGATGCGCAGCTCGGTCAGCTTCGTGTTGACGACGGCGAGGTTGCTGCTGAGCATGCTCTGCTTGTCGTCGAGGCTTACGGCGAGCAGGTTGCGGTCCTTCTTGAACTGGTAGAGCTTGAGCTCCGAGTCCTCGAGCTGCTTCTTGAGGTCGGCCTCTTGCTCGGCGAGCCACGCCATGGCGGATCGCGCGCCCTCGAGCTTGTAGTCGAGGTTGTACTCGATGTACGTGTCGGCGATCGTGTTGGCGATGAGCGCCGCGCGCTGTGGCTTGCGGTCGGTGACCGTGATGGTCGCGATGCGCGAGTCCTTGAGCGGCTTCGCGGCGACCTGGGCCGAGAGCGCGCGGCCGAGCGCGACGAGATCGTGGTTCGGCCCCATGAGGCCCATGTAGTCCGGATCGTATTGAAGCCCGAGCTTCTCGGCCGTGCGCTGGCCGACGCCCGTCGACTGAATGATGCGGTACTGCGTCTCGTAGAACTCCTTGTTCGCCCAGAACGAGCCCGTGCCGAGCTCGACGACGTCCTTCGAGCCGGGGAGCACCTGCGGCGCCTGCGACTCGATGATGATTTGGCAGGTCGCCTCGTAGACCTTCGCCTGTCGGTACGTGTAGACGAACGCGATGACCGTCGCGATGATCATCGACAGCACGACGAACGGCCATCGCTTGCGGACGGTGCGCCAGTAGGAGCGCAGGTCGCGTTGCGGAGCGGCGGCTCCCGGGTCGTTCGCGGGCAGATCAGACGACGGTGTCACCGGGTGAGCGTACAGCAGCCTACCAGGGGGCGCAAGACGAGGCGGGATCGGGACTTACGTCTACTTCACCAGGTCGAGCCGGTCCCTCGGCGAGCGAGGTTGGACGCGGGTTTTCCACAGCTCGCGCGCGTTGCGGCGCGCCTGGACGGCGAGGTAGCGGGCGGCGTCGAGCCGCGTGTCGAAGTGCTCGAGCTTGCGGCGCAGCTGCTCGAGCCGCGCCACGTGAGCGATCGCCCCGTAGCCGTCGACGATGCGTCGGGCGCGCGGCGTCGGAGGCGCGGGCCGTTGCCCTCGCGCCCACGTCGGAAGGAACGCCGCCGCGAGCGCGAGCGCTGTCTCGAGCGGCCGCGCGACGCGCCACGCGCGCGCGATCTCGGCGGCGCGCGCCGTCGACGACGCGTCGGGGAGGAGGCGCGCGAGGTCGACGAGCGCGAGCGCCGGCACGTCGAAGTGATCGATCGCCATGTGCAGCGTGTGAAAGACGGCCGCATGCGTTTCGGAGAGGCGCGAGACCGGCGCGCCCGCAAGCTCGAGCGGCGCGCGCCGCGCCCACACGTCGCCGAGATCGATCGCGGCGCGCGCCCTGGGCGCGAGGCCGAGGTGCAGATCGAGCTCGACGCCGCCGCGGTTCCAGGCGACCTCGTGGTAGTCGGGCTCGTCGAAGCCCGGCGCCGCGGCGCGCGGCTCGTAGCCCATGCGATCGAGCGCCTCGAAGGCCGCGCGCCTGCGGTCGGCGGGCACGAGCAGATCGACGTCCGACGTCGGGCGCACGCCGCTCGCGCCGTAGAGGACGGCTTCGTACGCGACACCTTTGAGGACGATCGTGTCGACGCCGGCGGCGGCGAGGGCGCGGGCCGCGTCGGCGGCGGCGTCGCGGAACACGAGGTTGCGCGCGACGGTCTGCATGCGATCGGCGCGCGCCGCGGCGGCGAGCTTCGCCGGCAGCGCCGCGCCCGCGATCGACGAGAGCAGAGGCGTCAGCCGGTGGCGCCGCGCGACGGCGAGCGCGCGGGTCTCGTCGCCGAGCGCGCCGGCCGCCGCAGGGTCCTCGACGAGCGCGAGCAGCGCCCGCAGCGTCTCGCGCTCAGCGGGGGCGTCCACGGCGCACGCCGTACTTCACGATGCAGACCATGGCGCGCACGCCGTCCTTCCAGCCGATCTTCTTGCCCTCGGCATAGGTGCGCCCCTGGTAGCTGATGGGCACCTCGTAGATGCGCACGCGCATCTTGGCGACCTTGGCCGTCAGCTCGGGCTCGACGCCGAAGCGGTCCTCCTCGATCGTGACCGACTGGATGATCTCGCGGCGGAAGGCCTTGTAGCAGGTCTCCATGTCGGTGATGTTGATGTCGTTGAGCATGTTCGACGCGAGCGTGAGCGTGTGGTTGACCACGGCGTGCCAGAAGTACAGCGCGCGGCGCGGCGTCCCGATGAAGCGCGAGCCGAACGTCACGTCGGCGATGCCGTCGCGGATCGGCTGGATGAGCGGCACGAGGTCGCGTGGGTCGTACTCGAGGTCGGCGTCCTGGATGACGACGATGTCGCCCGTCGCGAGCGAGAAGCCCGTGCGCAGCGCCGCGCCTTTGCCCATGTTGTGGGGCTGCAGGTGCGCGCGCACTTCGTTGTGGCCGCGCATGGCCTCGGGGCGCGGCAACCAGCCGGCGAGGCCTCGCTCGCCGAGCGCGGCGACCAGCTCGCGGCTGCCGTCGGTCGAGCCGTCGTCGACGACGATGATCTCCTTGTCGAGGTCGACGGCCGCGACGCGCTGGATCGACTCGCGCAGCGTGGGTGCCTCGTTGTACACGGGCATGACGATCGAGAGCTTCACGGGCGCCGCCCGCCAGGAGACCACTCCGCGCAGCGCCCGTCAACGCGGAGCCGCGTTTTGAGCGACGACGTCGACGAGGCCTCGGGCGTCCCGAGCGCCGATCTGACGGCGTTGCACGCGCCGCTCGCCGGCGAGCTCGAGGCGGCCGCGCGGCGCGTGCTCGCGTCGGGGCGCTTCATCCTCGGCGCCGAGGTCGCGGCCTTCGAGCGCGAGCTCGCGGCGGCGCTCGGCGTCGCTCGCGCCGTGGGCATCTCGTCGGGCACGGACGCGCTGCTCGCGCTGCTCATGGCCCACGGCGTGGGGCCGGGCGACGAGGTCGTGACGACGCCGCTGTCGTTCTTCGCGACGGCGGGCGTGATCGCGCGCGTGGGCGCGCGCCCCGTGTTCGCCGACGTCGAGCCCGACACGCTCAACCTCGCTCCGGACCGTGCGATCGAGAAGCTCGGCCCGCGCGCGCGCGCGATCGTCGTCGTCCATTTGTTCGGGCGAGCCGCGCGCACGGCGCCGCTCGCGGCGGCCTGCACCTCGCGCGGGCTCGCGCTCATCGAAGACGCCGCGCAAGCGATCGGCGCGACGAGCGACGGGCGGCCCGTGGGCTCCGTCGGCGCCGCGGCGCTGTCGTTCTTCCCGTCGAAGAACCTCGGCGGCTTCGGCGACGGCGGCGCGGTCGTCACCGACGACGCCGCGCTCGCCGATCGCGTCGCGCTGCTGCGATCGCACGGGGCGACCGCGCGCATGCGCCACGAGCTCGTGGGCGGCAACTTCCGGCTCGACGAGCTGCAGGCGGCGCTCTTGCGCGTGAAGCTCCCGCATCTTTCACGCTGGACCGAGCGGCGTCGCGGGCACGCGCGTCGCTACCGCGCGGCGCTCGCGAACTTGCCCGGGCTCGCGCTGCCGCCCGACGACGATACCTGCGTGTGGAACCAGTTCGTCGTACGCGTGCGCGACGGGCGCCGCGACGAGCTCGCGCGTGCGCTCGCAAAGCGAAAGATCGCGACGGCGATCTACTACGCGACGCCGCTGCACCTGCAGCCGGCGCTCGCGTCGCTCGGCCACGGTGCGGGCGACTTCCCCGTCGCCGAGGCCGCGGCCGCCGAAGTTCTGGCGTTGCCCGTCGCTGCCGAGCTCGACGACACGGCGATCGACCGCGTCGCCGACGCCGTCAGGCAATTCTTTCCTTAGGCGGGCGCGAGCCGCGACTTGATCACACGATACGCGGCGCCGCAAGCCGCGCAGAGCGTGCCGCCGCGCGCGCGCGGCTTGGGCAAGATCTCGCCGCACGCGCAGGCCCAGCCCGTCGCGCGCGCGGGCACGCCCGCGACGAGCGCGTAGGGCGCGACGTCGCGCGAGACGACGGCGCCCGCGGCGACGAACGCGTGCGCGCCGATCGAGACGCCGGCGACGATCGTCGCGTTGGCGCCGATGGTCGCGCCGCGGCCCACGCGCGTCGCGACGTAGGCGCCGCGCCGGCTCACCGTCGCGCGCGGCGTGCGCACGTTCGTGAACACGGCCGACGGCCCGACGAACACGTCGGCCTCGAGCGCGACGCCGTCGTAGATCGAGACGTTGTTCTGCACGCGGCAGCGATCGCCGACGACGGCCGCGGCGGCGACGAAGACGTTCTGCCCGAGCACGACGTCGGCGCCGACGCGCGCGCCGGACATCACGTGACAGAAGTGCCAGATCTTCGTCCCGTCGCCGATCGTCGCCGGCGCGTCGACGACGGCCGTCGCGTGCGCCCAGAACGTCATCGAGCGACCGGCACCGGCGCGCCGCCCACGCGCATCGATCGTTCGCCCGCCTCGAGCACGCGCAGCACGTCGAGAGCGCGCGCGCCGTCGCCGGGCGGGGTCGCGCCGCGCGCGATCGCCTCGACGAAGCGCTCGCACTCGACGAGCAGCGGCTCGGCGTCGCCGACGGGGGGCACGTCGATCTCGCCCACGTGCGCGACGAAACCAGCGGCCCCGGGCGCGCGCGCGAACGCGCGATCGAGCACGCGAAGCGGCCGCTCGTGATTTGTCTCGTCGAAGGTCAGCATGCGGCGATCGCCGACGACGACGAGCGAGCGTCGCTTGTCGGGCGCGAGCCACGACACGTGGACGTGCGCGACGCGCCCGTCGGCGAAGCTCAGCGTCGCGAACGCGACGTCGGGCGTGTCGGGCTGCAGATAAGCCGCGCCCGTGGCGCTCACCGTCACCGGCGTCGCGTCGAACAAGTGCAACGCGACGGCGACGTCGTGCGGCGCCACCGACCACCACGCGCTCTCCGACGGGCGCACGGTGCCGAAGCCGACGCGCGTCGCCTGCAAATACAGCACGCGTCCCAGCGCGCCTTCGGCGAGGAGCGCGCGCGCCCGCTCGACGCCCGGGTGGTGCAGCAGCACGTGGCCCACCATGAGGACGCGGCGATCGCGCGCGGCCCGTGCGACGAGGGCCTCGCCCGCGACGACCGACAGCGCCATCGGCTTCTCGACGAGCACGTGCTTGCCGGCGTCGAGCGCCCGCAGCGCGACCTCGTGGTGGCGCGGCGAATCGACGGCGACGGCGACGGCGTCGAGGCCGGGCGCCGCCAGCAGCCGGTCGAGCTCGGGCGTGAGGAGGATCCCGGCGTGGGCGGCGCCCGCGCGCGCCAGCCGCTCGCCGTCGAGGTCGGCGACGCCGACGAGCCGCGCGCCGCGCGCCCGCGCGAAGGCCCGCGCCAAGGTGAGCCCCCACGGGCCCGCGCCCACGACGCCGACGTTGATCGTCAGCTGCATTTGGAAGCTGCACATCCTAGCAGTGACGCGGCCGTACAGAAACGCCGCGAGTCGGACGATACTTCGACCGCCCATGCGCCGCGCTCTCTTCGTCTCCGCTCTCCTGGCCATTGGTTGTGGCTTCGCGGGCTGCGGCCACGCCGCGCCCGAGATGATCGCGGGCGGCGGCTCGCGCGAGCTGGTCATGGCCTACGACGACGCGCACGCGACGGGCACGCTCGCGTTCCCATCGACGACCTACGAGAGCGTCGTGCGCTTCGCGCTGCCCGAGGGGGAGCACCAGCCCCTGCGCCTGCGCCTGCAGGCCGAGGCCGCCGGGCAGCTCGAGATCACGATCTACGACACCACGATCCTCGAGACCCCCGGCGAAGCCATCCGGACGATGTCTCGCGCGCTCGCCAAGGAGGACCTCTCCGACGGCAAAGACGGCCGCTGGGTCGTGCAAGACCTCGCGTCGATGCACCCGCTCAAGGGCATCGTCTGGGTCGGCGTGCGCAAGTCGGGCGGCGAGCCGACGATCTGGGCCAGCAGCGTCGTCTCGGGCCAGGCCTTCGTGCGCAACAACGACCCGACGAACCTCATGGGCCTGCTGCCGACGAAGCGCACGCCCATGATTCGCCTCGAAGTCGCTCCTTGATCTGACGGGGGCGTGGCTCGCTGCCGCTCGCACGCCCCCGGACCCCCCTCACTCCGCGCGGCAAAGCCGCGCTGCGCTCGCGTCACGGGAGATGGCGTTCGTGGCCCACGTTGATCGCTCTTCCGAGCGCGTCCACGAGCCAGGCCGTCGCGGCGTCGATCGCGTCCGTCAGAGAGGCGCCGCGCGCGAGCTCGACGGCGATGGCGGTCGCGAGCGCGCAGCCCGTGCCGCGGACGTCGCCGCCGCCGACACGCGCGTGCGCGAAGCGGTTCACCTCGGTGGACGTGGCGAGCACATCGATCGCCTCGCTGCCCGCGACGTGTCCGCCTTTGACGAGCGCCGCCGCGATGCCCGCCTGGACCAGCGCGGCCGCCGCCTTGGCCGCGTCGTCGACGGTGACCACGCGTCGGCCGGTGAGCGCCTCGGCCTCTGCCGCGTTGGGCGTCACGAGCGTCGCGCGTCGCAGCAGCCCCCGCAGCCCCGACGGCTCGCCGCGAAAGAGCGCGCCGCCCCGCGATGTCTTTAGAACCGGGTCGAAGACGACCGCCCCTGTGTAACCCGAAAGCCCCGCCTCGATGGCCTCGGCGCAGGCGGCGTCGGGCACCATGCCGATCTTCACGGCGCTTGGCCCCGAGGCGACCGCACGCGCGAGCGCGGCCCGCAGAGCGTTCGCTGCGCGCGGCTCGATCTCATGGATGCCGTCGCCCTGCTCGGTCCATGCCGTCCCGACGGCGATCGGTTGCGCGCCGCGCGCCCGAGCCGTGAGGACGTCACGCAGCAACCCGGCGCCCCCACCTGGGTCGAGGCCCCCCACGACGACGAGGCAGGACCCTATTTGCGGCGCTCGCACGGGGCGTTATCATAGATCGCTCTTTTGGATGGAACGGCCGCCCGTGGCACAACCATCCAGCGGCAAGGCCCTCCCGTGGCGGTCCAACTCTCGGAGCCGATTCAGTTCGGCAAATACACGCTCTTCGAGCGCATCGGCCGCGGTGGCATGGCGGATGTGTACAAGGGACGTGTGTCCGGGCCCCAGGGCTTCGAGCGCGTCTTCGTCGTCAAGCGCATCCTCCCGCACCTGTCCGACGACGCGACCTTCATCAAGATGTTCGTCGAGGAGGCGAAGCTCTCGGCGCGCCTCGCCCACCCGAACATCGTCCAGATCTTCGAGCTCGGCGCCGTCGACGGCGAGTACTTCATCTCGATGGAGTACATCCGCGGCCACGATCTCGCCGAGACGATGCGCGCCATCTGGAAGACGATGGGCCCGCCGCGGCCCGAGCTCGTCGCCTACATCGGTCGCGAGGCCTGCCGCGCGCTGAGCTACGCGCACAGCCTCGCCGACGAGCGCGGCCGCCCGCTGGGCATGATCCACCGCGACGTCTCGCCCTCGAACATCATGATCTCGTACGAGGGCGCGGTGAAGCTCCTCGACTTCGGCATCGCCAAGGCGCTGGGCGAGGCGCCCGAGACGACGAAGAGCGGGACGATGAAGGGCAAGTACGCCTACATGGCGCCCGAGCAGACCGAGGGTGACGACGTCGATCACCGCATCGACATCTTCTCGTGCGGCATCGTGCTGCACGAGGTGCTCACGGGGCGACGCCTCTTCAAAGGCACGAACGACGTGCTCACGATCGAGCGCGTGCGCCGCTGCGAGGTGCCGCCGCCGTCGCAGCAGAACCCGATGGTGCCGCCGGAGCTCGACGCCATCATCCTGCGCGCGCTCTCGCGCGATCGCGACAAGCGGTTCGCGACGGCGGCCGACATGGCCGACGCGCTCGACGACGTCGTGCACGCGGCGCGCTTCCAGCCGACGCACCTCGCGCAGCTGCTGCACGACCTCTTCCCCGTCGAGGGCGGCGCGCCGTCGCCGCGCCTTTCGGTGAACGCGAGCCAGCAGGTCACGAGCTCGAGCATCCGCGCGCTGCGCTCGCCGACGGTGCCGCCCGTGACGCGCACGAGCACGGCGACGGCGACGCCTTCGCGCTCGGCCGTCGCCGACATGCGCGCCGCCGAAGAGGTCTCGCTCAAGCCGAAGCCGAAGTGGCGCGGCGCCGCGGCGGCCGTGCTCGTCCTGGGCGCGGGCGGGCTCTTCGTGTGGAAGGGCGGCGTCGCCAAGAAGCTCATGCCGCAGGAGGATCCCGCGCGGCTCGCGCCCGCGGGCGATCCGTCGAAGCGCTTCCACGTCTTCGTGAAGTCGGATCCGTCGGGCGCCGACATCTTCATCGACGGCGAGCTCATCGGCGCGACGCCCGTCACGCTGCCGATCGATCTCAACGGCAAGACGGCCGTGAAGATGATCCTGCGCAAGGACGGCTTCGAGGACTACGAGCAGCGGGTCATCAACGAGATGCCGCTGTCGATCAACCTCAAGGCGAAGCCCGTCGAGCCGCCGCCCAAGGCCGAAGACACGCCACCGCCGGCCGCGCCGGCTCCCGCCACGGAGTGACGATCGATCGCGCCTTGGCCGTTGACACGGCGGGCGGTCGATCCCAATGCTTGCCGAGCATGTTTCGTGGGCGCAGCGTGGCCGTCGTCGTCCCGGCCTACAACGAGCGGGACAAGATCGCCGCGACGGTTCGATCGATCCCCGGCTACGTCGATCACTTGATCGTCGTCGACGACGGCAGCGCCGACGACACGGCCGACGTCGCGCGCGCGCAGGCCGCGCGTCGCCAGGCCGGCCGCGCCGAGATCATCCGCCACGCCGAGAACCGCGGCGTCGGCGCCGCGATCGCGACGGGCTACGCGCGCGCGCTCGAGCTTGGCGTGTTCGCGACGGCGGTCATGGCGGGCGACGGCCAGATGGATCCCGTCGATCTGCCGCACCTGCTCGAGCCCGTCGTCGCGGGCGAAGCCGACTACGCCAAGGGCAACCGCTTCGCGTGGCCCGGCGGCTGGCGCGACATGCCGCGCGCGCGCCTCTTCGGCAGCGTCGTGCTCTCGCTTGCGACGCGCGTCGCCTCGGGCTACTGGCGCCTCTTCGATTCGCAGTGCGGGTACACGGCGGCGTCGCGGCGCGCGCTGCTCGCGATCGATCCCGCGCGCATGTTCGGCCGCTACGGCTACCCCAACGACGTGCTCGCACGCCTCGGCGCGAGCCGCGCCCGCGTCGTCGACGTGCCCGTGCGCCCGATCTATGGGCCGGCGTGGCGCTCGGGGCTGCGGCCGACGCGCGTCGCGCTGCCGATCGCGGGCTTGCTGCTGCGCGGGTGGTGGCGGCGGATGACCTCGCCGCGCGTCGCACAGGCGAACGAGGCGATCGCGCCGGCCGCGGTTTCCGTGTCGCGCGAGGTCGCCTGAGCGGCGTGCGCGTCGGCGTCGTCACGACGTCATACCCGCGCGGGCCGGGCGACGCCGCGGGCGCGTTCGTCGCCGATCGCGTCGAGGCGCTGCTCGCCGACGGGCACGACGTCGACGTCATCGCCGCGGGCGCGCCGTCGCGCACGAGCGCCGTCTCGCGCGGCGGACGCCTCACGATCACGCGGCTGCCCGCGCATGTGGGCGACGGCCCCGATCTCTTCGCGGGCGCGGGGGCGCCCGAGACGCTCGAAGCGGGCGCCGCCGCGGCGTGGCTCGGCGCCGCGCGCTTCTCGGCGGCGCTCGCGGCCGAGGTGCGCGCGCGCGCTTCGGGGTGGGCGCGCGTCGAGAGTCATTGGCTCGCGCCGTGCGCGCTCGCCGTCGCCGCGGGCGCGCCCGCGCTCGCGCACCGCGCGACGGCGCACTCGGGCGACGTCGCGCTTCTCGAGCGCGTCCCGTTCGGCCGCACGCTCGCGCGTGCCCTCGTCGCGAGCGGCGCGACGCTCGTGTTCGTGAGCGAGGCGCTGCGTCGTCGCTTCTCCGCGCTCGTCGGGAGCCATATAGAAGTCGGCGACGTCGAGCGGCTGCGCGTGCCCGCACTTTTTACGCGCGCTTCGCGGCCCGATCGCGCGATGCGCGCGGCGCTCGGCCTCTCGTCGCCGACCGTCGTCGCCGTGGGCCGTCTCGTGCCGATCAAGGGGTTCGATCTGCTCGTGCGCGCGTGCGCGTCCACCGAGGGCGGTCGGGTTCCGCTCGTGATCGTGGGCGACGGTCCCGAGCGCGCGCGCCTTCGCCGCCTCGCCGATGGCCTCGGCGTGGATTTGAAAACGCCAGGCCACGTCGCGCGCGCCGAGGTCGGTGCGTGGCTGCGGGCCGCCGATCTCTACGCACAGCCGTCGCGGGTCTTGCCGAACGGCCGCACCGAAGGGCTCCCGGTCGCGACCCTCGAGGCGCTCGCGACCGGATTGCCGGCCGTCGTCTCCGACTCGGGTGGCTTGGGCGAGCTCGCGGCGGTGGATTCCAGCGTCGAGGTCGTGCCGGCGGGCGACGTCCCGGCCCTCGCGCGCGCCGTCCGCCGGGGTCTCGGCCTCGCTCGCGCGGCGTGAGTCAACCTGCGCGATTGTAACGCCCGTGTAACCAACTACGCACCGCACCGCGGCTGAAACCGCGCAGCGGGCTACGCAGTGCCCTTGAATAAAGGCCGCAAGTCACTGAAATGACGGTGTTCAATTTTCGGCACATCGCGTGCTGGAGAGACGGGACATGGCCGAGGCAAGCCCCCGCCCGACAGCCGAGCCCGAGATCTCGGTGGTTCTCTCCGTCGGCAACGACGAGGACCGCGTCGGACATCACGTTCGTTCGGTCGCCGACCACCTTCGCCGCCTGGGGCGCTCGTTCGAAATCGTCGCCGTCAACGACGGCTCGACCGACAACAGCCTCTCGATCGCGACGCTGCTCGCGGGCACCGTACCCGAGCTTCGCGTCCTGGCCCGCAATTCGGCGGGACGCGCGTTCTTGCGCGGCGCTTCCGAGGCGCGTGGCTCGGTTCTCGTGCTGCTTTCGGCCAACAGCGGCCCGTCACTCGCGCCGCTCGGGTGGGCGCTGTCGCGCCTCGCCGCCGGCCGCGACGCCGTCATCCTGCGTGGCCGCTACATCGTGGCGCGCCGGCTGGCCACGCTTCCCGTGATCGTTCGCGCCACCGGTCCGGGGTTGTTCTTCGAGTCGATCTTCGAGCGCCGGGCGCAGGACTTGGGCGTCGACGTCGTCGGATCGCGCCCTCGCCGGCAGACGCCGTTGCTGCTGCGCCCCGTTCTGCGGTTCCTGGCCGCCTGAGCCGGCCGGTGTCCGGGCGACGTAAGCATTCCTCGTTGCTGGCCGCGCCTCGCCCCGTCCCCGGGGTGGTGGTAACCTAGCGCGATGCTTTCGATCCTAGAGGCGGTCTTCGGCCTCGGTCTCCTCATCGTGCTGCACGAGGGCGGTCACTTCCTCGTGGCGTGCCTGTGCGGCATGCGCGTCGAGCGGTTCTCGATCGGCTTCGGTCCGACGCTGCTGGGTTTCAAGCGCGGTGAGACCTTGTTTCAGGTCGCGCCGATTCCTCTGGGCGGCTTCGTCCAGATCACGGGTCTCAATCCGAACGAAGAGTTCGATAAGAACGATCCCTACGTTTATCCGAACCGCCCGCGCTGGATGCGCCTGCTGACGATCCTCGCGGGGCCGGCGGCGAACTACGTCACGGCTTTCGTGCTCATGCTGCTCGTGCTGCTGACCTTCGGCATGCCGTCGAAGACGCAGAAGATCATCGAGCCCGTGCCCGGCAAGCCGGCGGCGCTCGCTGGCCTGCAGGCGGGCGACGTGCTCGTCGCGGCGAACGGCCAGCCCGTCTCGGCCGACGCGCCCATCAGCGAGATCATCCGCGCGGGCGCGGGCGCGGCCGTGAAGATCGACGTCAAGCGCGCGGGCCAGCCGATGTCGTTCAACGTGACGCCCGAGCACCAGTCGTCGGGCGCCTACCAGGTCGGCATCCAGATCGGTCCCGTCGACGAGCGCACGCCCGTCTCGCCGGTGACGGCCGTCAAGGAAGCGCTCGTCTACCCGTACTACACGTCGCTCGGCATCCTCGGCGGGCTCTACGACATGATCCGCGGGCGCGTGCACGCCGATCTGTCGGGCCCCATCGGCATCACCAAGCAGATTGCCAAGGCGGCGGACCGTGGCGTCGTCGACTTTCTGGGGATGATCATCCTGCTGTCGGTCTACCTCGGGCTCTTCAACCTGCTGCCGCTGCCGGCGCTCGACGGCGGGCGCGCGTTGTTCCTCGCGATCGAGGCGATGACGCGGCGGCGCGTGAACCCGCGCGTGGAAGCCGCCGTGCACACGGCGGGCTTCGTGCTGCTGCTCGGCGTGCTCGTGATCGTCAGCATCAAGGACGTCTTCGGCAAGGGCTGAGCCGTGTCGCGGGCGCCGCGCGGATCGCGGATTCACCGCGGGCTCGTCGGCGAACGCGCGCTCGTGGGCACGCCGTACCTCGCCGACGCGGGGCTGCGGCGCGAGTACGCCGACGAGATCGCGCCGCGCACGACGGCGGCGCTCGGCAAGATCCTCGACGAGGTCTACGCCGAGGCGCCGGCGCCGACGCGCGCGCTCGATCTCGGCGCGGGCACAGGCGCCGCGGGCGCGACGCTGCGGGCGCGCTTCGGCGCGGCGCTCGAGGTCGTCGCCGTCGATCGCGTCCGTGCACCGGGGATCGTCGTCATCGATCTAGAGCTCGAGCGCGAGCTGCCGCGCGATCTCGGGCGCTTCGATCTCGTCGTCGCGGCGCACGTGCTCAACGAGCTGTTCGGTCGCCGCGACGAGGCGACGCGCGTGGCCGAGCGCGCGGCGCGCGTGCTGGCGTGGGCGCGCGCGCTCGCGCCCGGCGGCACGTTGATCCTCGTCGAGCCCGCGCTGCGGGAGACGTCGCGCGCGCTGCTCGCCGTGCGCGATCGCGTGCTCGCCGCGGGACTGCACGTCGTCGCGCCGTGCTTCTTCACGGGCCCGTGCCCGGCGCTCGCGCGCGAGCGCGACTGGTGCCACGACGCCGCGAAGGTGCCGTCCTCGCCGCGCGTCGACTTCAGCTGGCTCGCGCTGCGCCCGTCGCCGCCGCCCGCGCGCCTCGGAGAGCCGTTGCGCGTCGTGAGCGACGCGCTCGTCGAGAAAGGGCGCCTCAAGATCTTCGCGTGCGGCGCCGGCGGCCGCGGCGCCTACGTGCGGCTCGACCGCGCGGCCAGCGAAGCGAACGCCGACTTCGCGCGCCTCGAGCGCGGCGACGTGTTCGCGTTCGAGGGCGAGCCGCCGGCGGCGACCGCCGACGGCGCGCGCGTCGCCGCCGACGCGGTCGTCACGCGCCGAGCTGGCGCTTCGCCTCGCGGATGATCGGGCGGACGTCGATGCCGAGCATGCCGGCGCGGCGCGCCGCCTCGAGGCCGAGATCGGTGTCTTCGTAGACGGTGCACACGGCGGGCGCGACGCCGAGCCGGCGCGCCGCTTCGAGGAAGACGTCGGGCTCGGGCTTGTGGCGGACGGTGTCCTCGGAGGCGACGACGGCCGAGAACCACCCGGTGATGCCGATCGTCCGGAGGGCGTTCTCGACGACGCGGCGCGAGCTGCCCGACGCGACGGCCAGCGGCCCGGCGCGCTCGGCGCGCAGCCCGCGCGCGATCGCGACGACGGGCTCGATGGCGGCGAGCGCGAGCGCGCCGCTCGCGAGGCCTTCGACGTAGGCCTGCTCCTTCTCGTGCGCGATGACGACGGGATCGTGCGGCAGGCCCGCGCGCTCGAGCAGCAGCGCCGCGATCTTCGGCGTCGGCACGCCCCCCAGCTCGTAGAAGAGCGTCTCGGGGAAGTCGAGGCCGTACTTCGCGGCGACGTCCTGCCACATCCGGTAGTGCGTCGGCATGGTGTCGACGAGCGTGCCGTCGAGGTCGAAGATGAACGCGCGCGCGGCGCCGGGCGGGGTCGTCACGTTCGTCGACTCTGGAGAGGCCCGCGCGATCTGTCAACGGCGCGCCGCGCGAGCGCCGCCCGTGCCGTGCGCTGCTAGACTGGCGTCGCTTGGACGAGACGGAAGACATCGCGAAGGACGCGACGGTCGCGGTGACGAAGGTGACCGCGCCGCCCGTCGCCTCATCCGGCGACGCGTCGCCAGCGGTGCCGCCTGTCGCGCCGCCGCCGCCCGCGGGAACGTTCGATCCGCTCGTCGGCGCGACGCTCGCGGGCCGCTACGAGATCGTGCGTCGCATCGGCGAGGGCGGCATGGGCGCCGTCTACGAGGCCAAGCACGCCGTCATCGGCAAGCGCGTCGCCGTCAAGGTGCTGCTCGAGAAGTTTCTCACGAAGAGCGACTTCGTGGCGCGCCTGCTGCAAGAGGCGCGGCTCGCGAGCTCGATCGGCCACGAGAACATTGTCGACGTCACCGACTTCGGCACGACCGACGACGGCCGCTCGTTCGTCGTCATGGAGTTCCTCGACGGCGAGGCGCTCTCGCAGCTGGTGATGCGCGAGGCGCCGCTGCCGATCGAGCGCAGCCTGCGCATCGCGCGTCAGGTCGCCTCGGCGCTGGGCGCCGCCCACGCCAAGGGCATCTTCCACCGCGACGTGAAGCCCGAGAACGTCTACCTCGTGCGCCGCGCCGACGCCGACTTCGTCAAGGTCGTCGACTTCGGCATCTCGAAGGCCGTCAAACAAGGCGGCCAACCGGGCGACGACGGGCCCGACCCGTACCGCCTCACGCACACGGGGCTGTTGCTCGGCACGCCGCTCTACATGTCGCCCGAGCAGGCGCGCGGCGACGAGGACCTCGACCACCGCGTCGACATCTGGGCGCTGGGCGTGATGATGTACGAGTGCCTCACGGGCGAGGTCCCGTTTCGCGCCAACAACTACCTCGGCATCATCTCGCAGGTGCTGACGCACACGGCGCCGGCGCCGTCGAAGCTGCGGCCCGAGCTCGGCATCCCCGAGGCCGTCGAGGCCGTCGTCATGCACGCGATGGAGAAGGATCGCGCGCGCCGCTATCAAGAGATGGCGGATCTCGAGCGCGACCTCGAGCGGCTGCTCGCGGGCGATCAGAACGTCGGGTTGCCGATCGTCGACGCGCCCGCGGCGCCCGTCGCCGAGCCGCCGCGGCGGTGGCACCTCGGGGTCGTCGCGGCCGTCGTGCTCGCGGGCGGCGTCGCGCTCGCGCGCGGGCGGCCGTCGGGCGGGCGAGCGCCCGCGGCCGTGGCGGCCCCCGTCGTCGCCCCACCTCCCGCGGCGATGACGACGACGCTCGATCGCGCGCGCGTCGAGCCGCCCGAGCCGACGATGCCGACGTCGCCGCCCGCGCACACGGCGAAGTCGCCTCACGCGCGCGCTCGATTAGTTCCTCACGCGCCCGCGGCGCCGGGCGCCGCGCCCGCCAGCGACTCCGTCAAGCGCGGCGTGCTCCCGTCGGGCTCGCGCGAGGCGTACCCCGACCAGTAGGACCAGCGACGTAGCTTTGCCGCGGCGCTGGGCGGGCGGTCCCCTCATTTAGTTGTTATTCTGGCGGCGCTCACGTGCGCGTTCGCTCCGTCGCCTGGCTCCTGCTCGTTCTCGTCGTGACGCTGACGGCGCGCTCGCCATCCGCGCGCGCGGACGACGCGACGGCGCAGGCGCGTTCGCACTACGAGATGGGGCTGCAGCTCTTCGACGCGCGCGAGCACGAGCAGGCGCTCATCGAGTTCGAGCGCGCCAACGAGCTGAAGTCGCGCCCGGCGGCGCTCTTCATGATGGCCCAGTGCGAGTACTTGCTCGGTCGTCTCAAAGACGCGCGCGCGCACTACGCGCGCTATGTCACCGAGAACCCGACCGGCGAGTTCGTCGAGCTCGCCAAGGACCGCGTCGACAGCATCGACAAGCGCCCGAGCACCTTCGTCATCAACACGGTTCCCGACGACGTCACCGTGCTCATTCGCCGAGAGCCGGCCGCGGGGCCCGTCGCGGCGCCCGACGTCACGGGCCAGGCGCCCAACAACTTCCAGGTGCCGCGCGGCCGCTACCGCATCGACGTCACGAAGCCGAACTACCAGGGGCAGACGCGCATCGTCGAGGTCGACGTCGCCGAGACGAAGCCGCTGTTCTTCAAGCTCGACCCGATCCCTGCGCGCCTCGAGATCACGACGGCGCCCGAGGGCGCGACGCTCTACGTGAACGGCAACCGCGCGCGCAACCCGTACGCGCAGGACGTTCCCCCGGGCCGCTACGAGATCTTCGCCGAGGCGGCGCAGCACGACAGCCGCACCGTCGAGCTCACGCTGTCGCCCGGTGAGCAGCGAAAGCTCGTCGGACCGAACCTGCTCTCCCTGCCGTACGTCCGCCGGTCGGGACGCCCCGAGATCATCGTCGCGTCGGGCGTCATCGGCGCGTTCATCGGCGCGGGCGCCGTCGCGGCGGCGATCGGCAAGCCGCTGCAGAGCCCGGGCGTCGCGTCGGTCTTCCTCGTGACGGGCGGCGGGCTCGCGGGCGCCGTCGGCGGCGCGCTCATCGCGGCGCCGCTCGTCCCGCGCTACATCCCCGATAACCGCGCGCTCTACGTCATCGGCGGCATGTGGATCGGCGGCGCCGAGGGCGCGGGCCTCGGCATGGTGTGGAACCAGGTCTCGACGCGCCGGGAGACCGTCGTGGGTCCGTGCACCGGGCCGAGCCCGTGCCGCCCCGCGCTCGGCGAACAGCTGCGCGCGGGGTTCATCGGCAGCTTGCCGGGCCTCGCGCTCGGCCTCACGGCCGCGGGCCTCACGTCCGAGCGCGCGCCGACCTACGGGCGCGCCGCGCTCATCCAGAGCGCCGCGCTCGGCGGCATGTTCACGGGCGCGCTCACGCAGCTCGCGCTGAAGTGGCAGCCGTACGGCGCCGGCTGGGAGGAGACCGTGCGCGCGCCTACGACGGACGACGCGACGAAAGCGATCAGCGGCGAAGCGCCTCAGATGAGCTGCACGTTCGGGCTCAGCCAGAACTGTGTCTATCGCGAGACCAGCGTGATGGATCTCGCGCCGGGCGCGCTCATCGGGCTCAACGTCGGGCTCGCCGCGGGCCTTCTCGGCGCCTACGTGCCAGATCAGTCGAAGTACGGGCCCACGTGGAGGCGCGTGCTCATCGTCGACCTCGCCGTCGGCACGGGCATGCTCGCGGGCGGCATCACGGGCTGCGTCGCCAACACCGATCACTGCTTGCTCGGCGAGCCGGACAACCAGGCGCGCGCGATCGTCGGCGCGTCGGCGCTCGCGGGCGGCGCCATCGGCCTCGTGAGCGGCCTCGTGCTCACGCGCCACTTCGACGACGACACGAGCGCGCCCAGCGGCCCGTCGTCGATCACCGTCGCGCCCCTCACGTTGAAAGACGGCGCGGGCTTCGTCGCCCTCGGCTCGTTCTAGGCGGTTCTAGACTTCGAAGCCGAGTGACTTCAGCTCGGCTTCCAGAGCTTCGAGCTCTTTCCGCACGTTCTCGGGCGCGGGGCCGCCCTTGACGGTGCGCGCGGCGACGGCGCGCGCGGGATCGAGCGCCTGCATGACGGCGGGCGTGAGCTTGGGATCGATCGCCGCGAGCGCCTTCGCGTCGAGACTGCGCAGGGATACGCCGCTTTCGCCAGTCTCCTCTGCGGCGCGCACGAGCTTGCCGACGATCTCGTGCGCCGAGCGGAACGGCAGCCCGCCGCGCACGAGCTCCTCGGCGAGGTCCGTCGCGCCGAGCGCCGGATCGCCCGCGGCCGCCTGCATGCGCTCGACGTTGAACTCGAGGCTGTCGACGAGGCCGGGCAGCACGGCCAGCACTTGCCGCGCCGTCTCGACGGCGTCGTAGAACGGCTCCTGCGTCTCCTGCAGATCCTTGTTGTAGGCGAGCGTGAGGCCCTTGCTGATCGTGAGCAGCGCGACGAGATCGCCCATCACGCGCGCCGGCTTCGCGCGCAAGAGCTCGGCGATGTCGGGGTTGCGCTTCTGCGGCATGAGCGAGCTGCCCGAGCAGTAGCCCTCGCCGAGGCGCACGAAGCCGAACTCCGTCGTCGACCACAGCACGAGCTCTTCGCCGAGGCGAGAGGCGTGCACGCCCATGAGCGCGCACGCGAAGGCGATCTCGGCGGCGAAGTCGCGGTCGGAGACGGCGTCGAGGCTGTTGCGCGTGGGGCCGCCCTCGAACGCGAGGGCGGCGGCCGTGTTGGCGCGATCGATCGGCAGGCCCGTCGACGCGAGCGCGCCCGAGCCGAGCGGTGACTCGCCGGCGCGCTTGGCCGCGTCGAGCAGGCGCCCGCGATCGCGGCGCAGCATCTCGGCGTAGGCGAGCAGGTGGTGGCCCAGCGTCACGACCTGCGCGCGCTGTAGGTGCGTGTAGCCCGGCAGCAGCGTGCCCGCGTGCTCGCGCGCGCGCCGCGCGAGCGCGAGGCGCGTGCGGTCGATGCCCGCGACGAGATCGACGCACGAGCGCAGCGCGTAGAGCCGCAGGTCGGTCGCGACCTGATCGTTGCGGCTGCGCGCCGTGTGAAGGCGCCGCGCCGGATCGCCGACGAGCTCGGTGAGCCTCGACTCGACGTTCATGTGCACGTCCTCGAGCGCAGCGTCCATCTTGCGCTCGCCGCGCTCGAACTCTCCCGCGACCTGGTCGAGGCCGGCGACGATCGCGTCGGCGTCGGCCGCGCTGATGAGGCCGACCGACGCGAGCATGCGCGCGTGCGCTTGGCTGCCGCGAACGTCGTCGCGCAGCAAGCGACGGTCGAAGTCGATCGACGCGTTGAGCGCCGCCGCCGCCGGATCCATGGCGCCCGAGAACCGCGCGCCGCGTCCTCCCGCGACAGCTTTCTCCTGCTTCGTCATGCTGCGCTTTTACCGTTGCGTCTCGCAGAGCGCGACACATTTCGGACGCGTAACTTCGTCACGATCGTCGCGCGCAAACGTGGCGCGTGCGCGACCTGCAAGCTACTCTGAAATCGAGGGCACCGTGACCGGCTGGCCCACAAAAGGAGGACAAGAACGCATGAGTAAACGCACCCAAACGCACGGTACGGATTCTCACCGCACTCTCTCCCGCTTCGGCGCCAAGGAGCCCGGGCGAAGCTGAGCCTCCAGTTCGACTGACACAGGGTTTTCGAGCTCGTAGCACCCGAAACCGGTCCCGCGACGAAAGCTCGCGTCAAAGGCCATAAATCGGGCGGCGCCTCGAGGCGCTAGCTCTCGACCAGCCCAATAGCGGTCCCGAAACGCGCCGAGGAGAATGTTCTCCCGGCGCGTTTCCTTTTAGAGCAAGTGAGCGCAGCGCGGCTTTGCCGCGCGGAGCGAAGGGGGTTCGGGGGCACCCGAGCGAAGCGAGCGGTACCCCCGACGACTACGACTACGATGCGCGCTTGACGCGGAGGCCGTTGAGCTCGTCGAGGAACTTCGCCGTCGTCTCGATGCTGTTCTCGAGCGACTCGATGACCAGGTTCAGCAGGCCGTCGTTCTCGAAGCGCAGCACCTCGTAGTAGCGCTGACGATCGATCGAGTGGATGACCGCCGGCAAATAGCCGTGGCGAATCAGGATGTAGTTCATCAGCAGGCGCGCCAGCTTCCCCGAGTTCTTCGTCCACGGGTAGATGTTGAGCAGCCGGAAGTGCGCCTTCGTCGCGCGCGTGATCGGGTGCAGCTCGTTGAACTCGTCCGAGTGCATCCACTCGTCCAGCTTCTTCATCTTCGCCGTGATCTTCTCGGGCGGCGCGATCTCGTGATAGTAGAGCCGGTGCAAGGGGTTCTCCTTGCGGAACGGGAAGCCCTTCGCCGCCGCCTCGGGCGTGATGAGCCCGTAGAGCTTCTTGATGAGCTCGAGGTCGATGGGCGTCGGCTTCTTGCCCGAGTTGGCGTCGCGCACGAAGTCGACGGCCAGCTTGTGGTTCCGAACCTCCTCGTACATCGGGATCAGCGTGACATCACTGATGATGCGCTGATCGATCGCGGCCTTGAGCTCGGAGTACGAGAGGACGACGCCCTCGAGCGCGTTGTCGTGGAAGATCCACGAGACATCGAGACGGTCCTGATACGTTTTGAGGATGCTCGCCGGGAACGAATTCTGCTTCCCACGCAAACTCTCCATCTTGGCGTCGAGCTCGAAGAACTTCGCGTCCATCCCCATCTCCTAAGTTCCTTCCTTTTGAACGTGGCGAGTTCCGGGATTAACGAGGGGCCGGTTCAGTTACCAGCAGCGGGAAATCGTATTTCGCGAGAACCCTTTGGTCAAGCGGGGTTAGGAGACTTTTTCCCCAGGTTACAGAGTCTGGCCGACGTGTCTTGTTGCTTCCAAGTTTCGGGATGTCAGGGCCCTCACCACGTAGATCGCGCTTTTTGCAGGGCCAAAGCACCCGCACCAGCTGGCGGACTTAGATTCGTAGAGCCGATATACATAAAATCATTAGAAAATTCGCCTTGTTCAAAACTTGACTCGCCGCCCTCCTGGGCAAGAATGACCGGACATGCGGGCCGAGCGCCGTATCGCCTCCGGTCCCGGTGCCCCAGACGCATCGGTTGACGGAATTCGGGCGCTGCACGAACCGGTGCTGCTGCAAGAGGTGCTCACCTACCTCGAACCGCGGTCTGGCGGCCTTTATTGCGACGGGACCGTCGGCATGGGCGGACACGCGCGCGCGATCCTGGAACGGGCCGCGCCCGACGGGCGGCTCGTCGGCATCGATCGCGATCGCGACGCGCTCGCCGAGGCGAAGGCGACGCTCGAGCCGTTCGGCGATCGCGTCACGCTGGTGCACGCGCCGTTCGCGCGCGCGCGCGCCGTGCTCGAAGAGCTGGGCGTCGTGCCGGTCGACGGGTTCCTCGTCGACCTCGGCGTGTCGTCGCCGCAGCTCGACCGCGCGGAGCGCGGCTTCTCGTTCCGCGGCGCGGGTCCGCTCGACATGCGCATGGATCAGAGCGGCGGCGAGACGCTCGCAGAGCTGCTGCGACGCGTGGACGAGGGCGAGCTCGAGCACATCATCCGCGAGTACGGCGAAGAGCGGTACGCGCGCCGCATCGCCGCGGCGATCATGCGCGAGCGCGACGCGCTCGACTCGACGGCGGCGCTCGCGGCCGTCGTCGCGCGCGCGATGCCGGCGCACGAGCGGCACAAAAACCCGGCGACGCGCACGTTCCAGGCGTTGCGCATCGCCGTCAACGACGAGCTCGGCCAGCTCGCGTCGTTCCTCGACGGCGTGACCGACTGCCTCAAGCCGGGCGGCCGGCTGTGCGTCATCGCGTTTCACTCGCTCGAGGACCGCATCGTCAAGCAGCGGCTGCGGCGGCTCGCGGGCAAAGACGGCAGCGGGCCGGCGCGCCTGCGCCTGCTCAACAAGCACGTCGTCGTCGCCGGCGAAGAAGAGCGCCTGCGCAACCCGCGCGCGCGATCGGCGAAGCTGCGCGCCGTGGAGAAGCTCTGACGTGAGCTCTCCCACGGCGTCTTCGATCGTCGAGACCGACGCGCGCCACCGGCGCGGCATCGGCGTCGGCGCGTTCCTGCTCGCGATCGCGACGGTGGGCGCGGTCGCGCACGTCGGCGTGCGCGGGCAGGGCATCGAGGTCGCCTACGCGCTGGGCCGCGAGAAGCAGATCAACACGAAGCTCGAAGAGGAGCGGCGCCGCCTCAACATCGAGATCGGCATGCTCAAGGATCCCGTGCGCGTCGTGAGCTTCGCGCGCGACAAGCTCAAGATGGGCCCGCCCGCGCCGGCCGACATCGTGCGCCTCGTGCCGGGGCAGGTGCTGGGCGCGCCGCCCGCCGTGACCGCGCCGGCCGCGCCGAAGCGCGCGCCGCGCAGGCCGGCCGCCGCGAGGCCCGTGGTCGCGAAGCCCGTCAAGGTCGAGGCGAAGGCCGCGCCCGCATCGGAAGATGCGCCGGCCGCCGACGAGGCGCCGCGAACGGACGGTGACGAGTGACGTTCCCCGGGCGGTGGACGCGCGTCCGCATCGTCGCCTTCGGCGCGATCCTGGGCGGCCTCTTCTTCGCCGTCGCGAAGCGCTCGTACAACCTGCAGGTGCTCGAGGCCGATCGCCTGCGCGGCATGGCCGAGGAGCAGTACCTGCGCGAGGTCGAGCTGCCGCCGCGGCGCGGGCGCATCCTCGATCGCAACGGCGCCGAGCTGGCGTCGACGGCCGACGTCGACTCGATCTACTGCAACCCGCGGCGCCTGCCCGATCCGCGCGAGGCGTCGCGCCTGCTCGCGAAGGTGCTCGATCTCGATCGCCACGAGCTCGAGAAGAAGCTCTCGCAGCGACGCTTCTTCGCGTGGGTCAAGCGCAAGGTCACGCCCGACGAGGCCGCGGCCGTGAAGTCGCTGGATCTGCCGGGCGTCGCCTTCGTGCGCGAGCCGCGCCGCTTCTACCCGAACCGCGCGCTCGCGGCGACGGTCATGGGCCTCGCGGGCTCCGACGGGCGCGGCCTCGACGGCGTCGAGCTCGCCTACGACAAGGCGCTGCGCGGGACGACGTCGTCGGTCGTCGGCGTGCGCGACGCGCTCGGGCGCGAGCTGGCCGTCGACGGCTTGCCCGACGCGCCCACGGGCGCGGGCGCCGACGTCGTGCTCTCGATCGATCGCTACCTCACCTTCGTCACCGAGCGCGCGATCGCCGACGGCCAGGCGCGCACGCACGCGAAGGACGTCGTCGCCGTCGTCATGGATCCGGGCACGGGCGAGATCCTCGCGATGGCGTCGGTGCCGACGTTCAACCCCAACGATCCCGGCGAGGCGGCGAACGGCGCGCGCGATCGCGCCATCACCGACTCGTACGAGCCGGGCTCGACGATGAAGACCTTCACGCTGGCGTCGGCGCTCGACGCGGGCGTCATCCGCGCCGACGATCGCTTCGACTGCCTGCAGGGCAAGATGATGGTCGGCAAGTACTCGATCCACGACACGCACCCGCACGGCGTGCTCACGGCGGCCGAGGTGTTCAAGTTCTCGAGCAACATCGGCGCGACGAAGATCGCGCGGCGGCTCGGGCGCGAGGGGCTCGCCGACGCGCTCGATCGCTTCGGCTTCGGGCACCCGACGGGCGTGGGCCTGCCGGGCGAGCGCTCGGGCATCATCCGCCCCGTCGACAAGTGGGGCGACATCGGCTTCGCCAACGTGTCGTTCGGGCAGGGCCTCACGGTGACGCCGCTGCAGATGGTGAGCGGCGTGAGCGCCATCGCCGCGGGCGGCGTGTACCGCGCGCCGCGCGTCGTGTCGCGCGTCGTGGCCGCCGACGGCAGCGTCGAGACGCCGACGGTCACGCCCGATCGCCGCGTGATGTCCGAGCACGCGGCGCGCACGATGCTGCAGATCATGCGCGGCGTGACCGAGGAGGGCGGCACGGCCAAGCAGGCGGCCATCGACGGTTACGTCGTCGGCGGCAAGACGGGCACGGCGCAGAAGGTCGCCAACGGCCACTACGACCCGGACAAGTGGGTGTCGTCGTTCGTGGGCGTCGTGCCGCTCGAGGCGCCGCGCCTCGCGATCATCGTCGTCGTCGACGAGCCGCAGGGCGGTCACCTGGGCGGCGCCGTCGCGGCGCCCATCTTCAAGGACATCGCCGAGCAAGCGCTGCGCTACCTGCACGTCCCGCCGTCGCCCGACGCCGCGGTCGCGGCGCGCGTGCCGAAGGGCGGGCGCGCGCCGCTGGCCGATGCCGACGACGCGCCGGCCGCGGAAGGTTCTCCGACGGATTTGCCCGTGTACGCCGACGCCGACGGGCCCGGCGACGATCCGGCGATGGCCGAGCAGTGGAACGCCGTCGCGGGCGCCGAGGGCGGCGCTTCGGACCACGCGAGCGCCGCGCCGCCGCCGACGGCGATCCCGAGCTTCGCGGGCATGACGCTCGGCGAGGCGGTGCGCGCCGCGCGCCGCAGCGGCGTCGAGCTGGCCTTCGACGACGTGACGGGCACGGCGGGCGGCGTCGTCTTGTCGCAGACGCCGGGGCCAGGGCCTTCGTCGCGCGGGACGCTGTGCCGCGTGACGCTGGGACACGTCGAATGAGCCACGCGCTCGCCGAGCTGCTTCGCGGCGTCGAGCTCGTGTCGACCTCGGGTGCGATCGAGAACGTACGCGTCGCCGAGGTACGCGACGACTCGCGCAAGGTGCAGCCCGGCGACCTCTTCGTCGCGGCGCCTGGACCCGTCGCCGACGGTCGCGCGTTCGTCACCGACGCGATCGCACGCGGCGCGACGGCGCTCGTCACCGAGGGCGCGGCGCCGACGAGCTTCCCCGGCCTCGTCGTGCTCGTGCCGCAGGCGCGCCACGCGCTCGGCCTCATCGCGGCGAACCGCTTCGGCGCGGCGGCGGCGCTCTCGCTCCACGCCATCACGGGCACGAACGGCAAGACGACGACGAGTTACCTCGTCGAGGGTATGCTGCGCGCCGCGGGGCGTGTCCCGGGCGTCGTCGGCACGGTCGCGTACCGCTCGGCGGCGCCTGGCTTCGCGACCGTCGACGCGCCCAACACGACGCCGGGTGCGCTGCTGCTGCACTCGGTGCTGGCCGACATGCGCGCCGCCGGCACGACCGACGTCGCGCTCGAAGCGACGTCGCAGGCGCTCGATCAAAATCGCCTCGACGGCTGCGCCTTTCGCGTGGCGGCGCTCACCAACGTCACGCAGGACCACCTCGACTATCACGGCACGATGGACCGCTACTTCGACGCCAAGGCGATCCTGTTCGAGAGGATGCTCGCGCCGAACGGGGTCGGCGTCGTCTTCGTCGACAAAGACGAAGGCGTGCGCATGCGCGCGCGCTGCCCGCGGCCCGTCGTCGGCGTCGCCACCCAAGCGATGAAGACGGCCGGTGCCGACGTCGTCGCCGGCATCGCCGTCATGGACGACCGCGGCGTGCGCGTGTCGTTCTCGACGCCAATGGGGCCCGTGAAGATCGACTCGCCGCTCGTGGGCGACTTCAACCTCGAGAACCTCGCGATCGCCGTCGGCATGGGCGTCGCCGCCGATCTGCCGGTGTCGGCCATCGAGTCCGGCCTCGCGGGCGTCGCGGGTGTGCCGGGCCGGCTCGAGCGCGTGCCCAACGGGCGCGGAGTCCTTTGCGTCGTCGACTACGCCCACACGCCCGACGGCCTCGCGCGCGCGATCGCCGCGCTCAAGCCCTACGCACGCGGGCGCCTCGTCGTCGTGTTCGGCTGCGGCGGCGATCGCGATCGTCGCAAGCGGCCCATGATGGGGAAGATCGCCGGCGCGGGCGCCGATCTCTCGATCGTCACGTCGGACAACCCACGCACGGAAGACGCCGACGCGATCATCGATATGATCGTCCCCGGCCTCGAGGAGGGGCTCGCGCGGCCCGTGTCGACGGCGCAAGCGCGCAGCTGGATCCGCCCGTCGGAGGCCATGGGGCGCACTTACTGCCGCGTCACCGATCGCCGCGCGGCGATCCAGCTCGCGACGGCCCTCGCGCTCCCGGGCGACGTGCTCCTCATCGCCGGCAAGGGACACGAGGATTACCAGATCGTCGGCACGACGAGATCGCACTTCGACGATCGCGAGGAGGCCGCCGTCGGCTTCGCCCTCGCCGAGGCGAACGCGTGAACGCGCCCGCGTCGCACGCGTTCGACTTCGCGGCGCGCGCCATGCGCGGGGTGATCATCCAGAAAGGAACGCGTGGCGACGCGTTCGCGGGCGGCGCGTCCGACTCGCGCGAGGTGAAGGCAGGCGCGATCTTCTTCGCGTTCCCGGGCGAGCGCGTCGACGGCTTCGCGTTCGCGGCGCAGGCGGCGGCGAACGGCGCGGCAGGCGTCGTCGTCGCGCGCGGGCGCGGCGTGCCCGCGGGCTGCGAAGCGCTCACGGTCATCGAGGTCGACGACGCGCGCCTCGCGATGGGCGATCTCACGCGCGCGGTGCGCGCACAATTCGGCGGCAAGGTCGTCGGCGTCACGGGCTCGAACGGCAAGACGACGACGAAGGAGCTGGTCGCGGCCGCGCTCGCGCCCATGGGGGACGTGCTGCGCACGCCGGCTAGCCTCAACACCGACGTCGGCTTGCCGCTCACCGTGCTCGGCGCGACGGGGCGCGAGGCGGCGTGGGTGCTGGAGATGGCGATGCGCGGGCGCGGCGAGATCGCCTACCTCGCCGACATCGCGTCGCCGCACGTCGGCGTCATCACCAACGTCGGCGGCGCGCACCTCGAGCGCCTCGGGACGATCGAAGAGGTCGCGCGCGCCAAGGGCGAGCTGTTCGCGGGCCTCGGGCCCGACGCGGTCGCGGTGCTGCCTGCGGGCGATCCGCTCGTCGAGCCGCAGGCGGCGCACATCCCGCGCGCGCGTCGCGTGACGTTCGACGGCGGCGTCGCGGGTTCGAAGCCCGACGTGCGCGTGCTCGAGCTTCTGCCCGCGGGCGCCGCGGGCTCCGTCGTGCGCTACGCCGTGGGTGATCTCCCGGTCGTTGCCCGGCTGCCGCTCGCGGGCCTTCACAACGCGAAGAACGGCGCCGCCGCGCTCGCCGTCGCGCGCGCTCTCGGCGTGTCCGCACCCGAGGCAGCTCTCGCGCTCGAAAAAGTCGCGCTGCCGCCGCACCGTTCAGCCGCCGTTCCGGCCGGCGGTCGCGTCGTGCTCGACGACTGCTACAACGCCAACCCCGATTCGATGAAGGCCGCGCTCGCCTCGGTCGTCGCGTCGGCGACGCCCGCGCGCGCCTTCGCGATCCTGGGCGACATGAAAGAAGTCGGTTCACATTTGGCCGAGTCCGAGGCGCTCCACCGCGAGGTCGGGCGCGCCGCGGGCCAACGCCTCGCCGGGCTCGTCGCGATGGGTGCGCTCGCTGATGCGCTGATCGCGGGCGCGCGTGACGCGGGCCTGCCCGCCGACAGAGCCGTCGCCGCCGCGACGCCCGAAGAGGCCGCGGCGCGCGCCGCCGCCTGGACGGCGCCTGGCGATTGGATCCTCGTCAAAGCTTCCCGTGGCATGAAACTCGAGCGCGCCGTCGACGCGCTCGTCGCAACCCTCTCGTCGGGGGCCAGATAACGAGATGCTCTTTCACCTCTTCAACGCGCTCCGCGAGACCATCCCGGGCGCCAACGTCTTTCGCTACGTCTCGACGCGCATCGCGCTCGCGACGCTGACGTCGTTGCTCATCACGTTCATCGTCGCGCCGTGGTTCATCCGCCGGGCGCGCGCGCGTCAGCTGGGCGAGGTCATCCGCGAGGACGGCCCCGCGGGCCACGCCAGCAAGCGAGGCACGCCGACGATGGGCGGCGCCCTCATCATCTTGGCCCTCGTGGCGGCGACCGTGCTGTGGTGCGACCTGCGCAGCACGCTGGTTTGGCTCGCGCTGTTCGTCACCGTCGGCTACGGCGTCATCGGCTTCGTCGACGACTACATCAAGATCGTCAAGAAAAACAAAAAAGGCTTGCCGGGGCGCGTGAAGCTCTTGGGCCAGCTGATCATCGGCGGCGTCGCCGCGGCCTGGCTCTACGCGACCGACGCGCTGCCGCCCGAGGTTCGCCTCCACGTCGCGCTGCCGCTCGTGAACTTCCACCACGCGCACCTCACGCTGCCGCTCGTGGCGTTCGTCGCCTTCGGCGTCTTCGTGCTCATGGCGGAGTCGAACGCCGTCAACCTCACCGACGGCCTCGACGGCCTCGCGATCGGCCCCGTCATCATCTGCTCGTTCACGCTGCTGCTGCTCGCCTACGCGGCGGGCACGACGCTGCGCAACTTCAACATCGCCGACTACCTGGGCATGCCACACGTGCCGGGCACGGGCGAGCTGGCCGTGTTCTGCGGCGCCATGGGCGGCGCCGGCATCGGCTTTCTCTGGTTCAACACGCACCCGGCGCAGGTCTTCATGGGCGACGTCGGCGCCCTCGCGCTCGGCGGCGCCATCGGCTTCGTGGGCCTCGCCACCAAGACCGAGATGTCGCTGCCCATCATCGGCGGCGTCTTCGTGGCCGAGGCCGTCAGTGACATCATCCAGGTGGCCTACTACAAGCGCACGAAGAAGCGCGTCTTCTTGATGGCGCCCATCCACCACCACTTCGAGAAGCTGGGCTGGCCCGAGTCGCGCATCGTGGTGCGTTTCTGGATCGTCTCGTTCGCCTGCGCGATCCTGGGCCTCGTCGTCACGCTCAAAGTCCGCTGAAACCAGGGATGCCGCCCGAGCTCAAAGGAAAGCGCGTTCTCGTCGTCGGTCTCGGGCGCTCCGGGACGGCGGTCGCGATCCTGTGCGCGGCCCACGGCGCCGTCGTCACCGTGACCGACAAGCGCGGCATCGACGTGCTCGGGCCCGCGCTCGCCGAGCTGCCGCGCAACGTCGCCGTCGAGATCGGCGGCCACGAGACCGAGACCTTCCTCGCGACCGACCTCATCGTCTTGTCGCCGGGCGTGCCCGAGATCCCCGAGCTGAAGGCGGCGCGCGCCGCGGGCGTCGCCGTCACGGGTGAGATGGAGCTCGCCTCGCGCTTCATCGAGGCACCCATCATCGCCATCACGGGCACGAACGGAAAGTCGACGACGACGACGCTCGCGGGCGCGATGACGATGGCCAGCGGGCGGCCCACGTTCGTGGGCGGCAACCTCGGCGACCCGCTCGCGCTCGCCGTGGGCACGCCCGCGGGCGACGCCGGCGGCGCGTGCGTCGTCGAGGTGTCGAGCTTCCAGCTCGAGACGACGCAGACCTTCCACCCGCGCGTCGCCGTGCTGCTCAACATCACGGCTGATCACCTCGATCGCTACGTCGACCTCGACGACTACGCGCGCACGAAGGGGCGCATCTTCGCGGCGCAGGCGTCGTCGGACTTCGCCGTCGTCAACCTCGACGACCCGCTGGCCGTGAAGCAGACCGAGGGCATCCGCGCGCGTCGGCTCGGCTTCTCGCTCGAGCAGCGCCTGTCCGAAGGCGCGTGGCTCGACGGCGAGGAGCTCGTCGTGCGCCTGCCGGGCGCGCGCACCGAGGCGTACCCGACAACGGTGCCCGCGCTCGTGGGCCGCCACAACCAGGCCAACGCGCTCGCGGCGCTGCTCGCGAGCCGCCTCGCGGGCGCGACCCACGCCGAGGCGCTGCGCGCCCTCAACGAGTTCCAGCCGCTCGCGCACCGCATGGAGCTCGTCGCCAACGTCGGCGGCGTCATGTTCTACGACGACTCGAAGGGCACGAACGTCGGCGCCGTCGTCGCGGCGCTCGACGGCTTCCCGCGGCCCGTCGTGCTCATCGCCGGCGGGCGCGACAAGGGGGGAGACTACGCGCCGCTCGCCGAGGCGATGCGCCGCGTGGGCCGCGCCGCCGTGCTCATCGGCGAGGCCGCGGACAAGATCGAGGCGGCGTTCCGCGGCGTCGTGCCCGTCTCGCGCGCGGCGACGATGGAGGCCGCCGTCGGCGAGGCGACGCGGCTCGCCGAGCCGGGCGACGCCGTCGTGCTGTCGCCGGCCTGCTCGAGCTTCGACATGTTCCGCGACTACGCGCACCGCGCGCAGGTGTTCCGCGCCGCCGTCGAGGCCGTCGTGCAGAAAGAGCAGGGCGCGTGAGGACGACCCGGGTCGCTCCGACGACGCGCTCGACGCGCGCGAGCCGCCGCGAGGCCCTCGCGTCGACGGCCATCACGCCCGCGTCGCGCCGCCTGCCGACGCCCGAGCGCGAGCCGCGCCGCTGGCCCGCGCTCGAGAAGCTGCGCGCGCGCTGGGCCGCGCTCATGACCAAGCTCGCGCGCGCCTTCGACGGCTCGCCGCACATCCGGCCCAGCGAGGTCGGCGTCGATCGCGTCCTCGTCGGCACCGTGCTCGCGCTGTGCGCGTTCGGCATCGTCATGGTCTATTCGTCGGGCGCCGTGTTCGCGGCCAAGAAGTACGGCGACTCGGCCTACTTCCTCAAGCGCGAGGTCATCTACGCGACGCTCGGCCTGGTCGCGATGTCGTTCGCGGCGCGCTTCGACTACGCCCACTACCGGCGCATCGCCTACCCGCTGCTGTTCGCGAGCATCCTCTTCCTCGCCGTCGTCTTGAAGATCGGCTCACGCGCGGGCGGCGCCATCCGCTGGTTCCGCTTGGGCCCGCTGTCGTTCCAGCCCAGCGAGCTCGCGAAGTTCGCGCTCGCCGTCTACCTCGCGTCGCTGCTGGCGCGTCAGGCCGAGAAGGTGAAGGTCTTCTCGATCGGCTTCGCGCCGCCGCTGCTCGTCACGGGCGTGATGATGGGCCTGCTGCTCAAGCAGCCGGACCTCGGCACGGCCGTGATCTTCGGCGTCGTCGCGCTCGGCCTGCTGTGCGTCGCCGGCACGCGCACGAGCTACCTCATCCTCGCCGTGCTCGTGGCCGCGCCCGCGGGCTGGAAGTTCATCGTGTCGACGCCGTTCCGCATGCGCCGCATGCTGGCCTTCCTAGATCCGTGGGCCTTCCGCCGCGACGTCGGCTACCAGATCACCGAGTCGCTCATCAGCGTCGGCTCGGGCGGCACGACGGGTCTCGGCCTCGGCGACGGCCGGCAGAAGCTCTTCTTCCTGCCCGAAGCGCACACCGACTTCATCCTCTCGATCGTGGGCGAAGAGCTGGGCCTCATCGGCATCGTGTGCGTCGTGCTCGGCTTCTCGATCCTCGTGTGGCGCGGGCTGCGCGCGGCGTTCCGGGCGCGCGACGTGTTCGGCTGCTACCTCGCCTTCGGCATCACGGCGATGTTCGGCCTGCAGGCGCTCGTCAACATCGGCGTCGTGCTCGGCTCGCTGCCGACGAAGGGCCTGCCGCTGCCGTTCATCAGCTACGGCGGCACGTCGCTCGTCGTGAGCCTCTTCATGGCGGGCGTGCTCGCCAACATCTCGGCGCGCAACCCCGAGCCGGGCGAGGGCCTCGAGGGCCTGCTCGCCGAGGTGCGCGCGCGCGCCCGCAAGGCGCGCAACCGCCGCGCCGAGGGCGGCCCAAAGATCATCGTCGAGCTCGACGACGGCCCGCGCGGTCCCGAGCCCACCGCCTCGTGATGACCGCCGCCGCGCCTCGCCCCCTTCGTGTCCTCATCGCCGGCGGCGGCACGGGCGGGCATTTGTATCCGGGCATCGCGCTCGCCGAGGCGCTCACATCGTCGGGCGGAGGCGAAGTCTTGTTCGTCGGCACGGCGAAAGGTCTCGAGACGAAGCTCGTTCCCGAGGCGGGCTTTCCGCTCGAGCTCATGGACGTCACGGGCCTCAAGCGCACGGGGCTGATGGCGCTCGTGCGTGGCCTCGCGCGGTTGCCCGGCGCGTTCTTCCAGGCGCGCGCGATCCTGCGGCGGTTCCGGCCCGATCTCGTCGTCGGCGTCGGCGGCTACGCGTCGGGCCCCCTCGTCTTCGCGGCCGCGCTGTCGGGCTACCCGACGGCGATCCAAGAGCAGAACAGCAAGCCTGGCTTCACGAACCGCGTGCTCGGTCGCGTCGTGCGCCGCGTGTTCGTCGCCTTCGAAGAGGCGAAGCGCTCGTTCTCAGCGCGCAAGACGCGCCTCTTCGGCAACCCGGTGCGCCGGCGCTTCCTCGAAAAGGTCGCGCGCGCGGGCGCGACGCCGCCCGCCCCCACGAAGTCGATCCTCGTGCTCGGCGGCAGCCAGGGCTCGCACGCCGTCAACGAGCTGCTCTCGACGACGATCCAGGTGCTCAAGGCGCGCGACGTGTTGCCGCCCGTCGTGCACCAGACGGGGCCGGCCGAAGAGGTCCGCATGAACCTCTACTACGAGGCGCTCGGCCTGTCCGACAAGGTCACCGTGCGCGCGTTCATCGACGACATGCCGGCGGCGCTCGCCGACGCCGCGCTCGTCGTGGCGCGCGCGGGCGCGCTCACGCTCGCCGAGCTGGCCATCATGGGGCGCCCCGCGATCCTCGTGCCGCTGCCGACGGCCACCGACGATCACCAGACGCGCAACGCGCTCGAGTTCGCGCACGCGGGCGCGGCCGTCGTCGTGCCGCAATACGAAACGGCCGCCACGCAGCTCGCCGACATCATCGTCGCTCTGTTCAACGAGCCGGGCCGCCTCGAAAACATGGGCGAGGCCATGCGCTCGCTCGCGAAGCCGGCGGCGACCGAAGAGATCGTCGCCGAGCTGCGCTCGCTCGTGAAGTAGCGCGGTTCAGTACATGCGGAAGCGGTAGCCGAGCGAGAAGCGCAGGCCCCAGTTGCCGTCGACGAGGGCGTGCGGGTTGTCGTGCTGCGACGACGCGACCTGTGTGCAGCGGTTGTTGTTGGCGCAGTCGTCGAAGGGATAGAAACTCGCGACGAGGTCGAAGGTGAGGCGCTGGAAGAACGCCGCTCCGAAGATCAGCTCGGGGCCTTCGCGTTGCAGCAAGAGGCCGTCGAACGTGCTGAGCCTATCGATGGCCCAACCGCCGCCGAAGTGCAGCTGCACCAGAGACTGAAACGTATTGCCCGCGCAGCGCTGCAGCTGCAGCTCGTCGGTGAGGTGCACCGCGCCTCCGTACGTGAAGGCGAGCGAGCGCCCTTCGCCGACCGGGTCGTAGTCCTGGGTCGCGTGCACGCCCGTGATGCGCAGCTCGACATCGGCCATGAGGTGCAGCTCGCGCGGCATGCGGTCCCACGGCACGCGATGCGCGGCGCTGAACGAGAGGCCACGATCACTCACGAACGCCAGGTCGAGCGTCATCGTCGGTGGCTGGTAGACGTAGGCGAAGTTGAGCGCCGCCTTGGCGAGATCGCCGACGACGAGGCGGCCAGGGACGTCGAGCAACGGCTGCGCCGTCGTCGTGCGGTGCACGATGACCTGGAGGTCGTCGCGGATGGCGAGATCGACGGTGCCGGCGGTCGCGGGCAAGTGGTGGTACTTGAGGTCGCGGTACACGTAGGGCGCGGGCGCGTCGTTGGTGGTCGGGCCGGGCGCCTCGCCCAGCGCGCGCAGGAAAGTTTCCTGCTCGCCGGTGATCGTCGACGACAGCGACGGCGCTTGCTTCTCGCGCCAGGCGAGCGTCGCTTCGCTCGCGTAGGCGAGCGCCTCGACGTTGCGGCGGAAGGCGTCGCCGTCGGGTAGTCCCGTCCCCACGGCGGCGCACGCGGCCGGCGCGCCCGTGCCCGGCGCGCCGAAGCGCCGCGCGCGGTAGGCCATGAGGCAGTCGAGCTCGGGCGCGTTCTCGAAGGCGGGACCTGCGCCCGTCGCGCGCATCACCTGGAACGCGAGCGACGTCTGCGCGAGGTTTTGCCAGGCGTCGACCATGCCCGCGTAGAAGTCGTAGACGCGAAAGTCGCCCTCGGCGAAGGCGAGGAACTCCATGAGGTACGCGCCGGCGACGGGCTCTTGCCGTGGCGGGCTCTCGAGCTCTTGCAGCAAGCCCGGCTCGCGTTCGAGCACGTCGAGCAGCGCGACCTCGAACGAAGTGCTCATGAAGTCACCCGCGAAGGTGCTCCACGTGTCGAGGAACGTTCCGCGCGACGGTTCCTCGGCGCGCTCGTTGTCCTTCGGGTCGATCGGGCGCGACACGGTGACGTCCGGATCCTGCACGATGTAGCGGGTGGGTGTCTTTGGATCGCGACCTTCGGCCAACAAGCGCCAGCGTCGCATTTCGACGGCGAGGCCCACGGGCCGATCGTCGAAGACGCCGCCATCCGTGTACCAGCCGTCGTCGTGCGGGGCCCGCGGGTCGTCGGTGAGCAGGTGCAACCAACGCGGCGGGAACGCAAACGAGAACGCCGACGAGGCTGCGAGCGTCTTCGTGACCGAATCGACGTCGTACGATTCGAGTCGGCGCAGCTCGAGCTCGAGCAGATCGTGGCTCGGATCGTTGGGCGGCGGCTCGAGGGGCCGCAGCGTCGGCGCGGCCTCGCCGCTCGCCTTCGTGAGCGAGAACGTCAGCTTCTCCGTCTGCACGGGCAACACGAGGCCCACGCCGTCGAGCGGTTGGATCTGCCGGGCGTGCACGCGCGTCGTCGTGAGGCCCATATCGATCCGGCACGCGTCGCTCCACTTCGTCTTCTTCCACTCTCGGCTGAGGTAGTCGGCCGAGGCGTCGATGGGCTTCGTCGAGAGCAGCCCATCGCGTTTGACGCCGTCGGCGTCGATGAGCTCCTTCTCGCCCACGGGGACCCAGACGTTCCAGAACAAGCTCTCGCGCGGGCGTGGGTTGGGCGCCTGGCAGGCCGTCATCGCCGAGACGAAGGCGTTGATCGAGCCCGACGAGGCGCCCGTGACGAGCGCGAGCGGCGCCGTGCCCTCGGCGGGTTTCCAGTCGCGCTTGGTCGCGGCGGCGCGCGCGCCGGCGCGCGGCTCGAGCGCGCGCAGCTCGCTGAAGGCCGCCAGCAGGTAATAGAGGTAGCCGCCCTGGTAGTTGCCGAGGCTCACGGCGCCCGAGATGCTGAGCGCGAGCGGGCGCGACAGCTCCTCGTCGAGCAGCGCGATCTCGTCGGGGCTCGCGGCGGCGTCGTCGCCGCCGAGCCACGCCGCGAGGTGATGCACCGTCCGACCGTCCCAAGGCGGCGCATCTTTGCCGCGGATGACGGTGCCCCGCGCGGCGTGGTGATCGGCGATGGCGGCCAGCGCGGCCCGGTCGTCGGGCGCGTGAGGCGCCGCGCGCGCCGTGCCGGAGAGTCCGACCATCAGCCCGAAGAGTGCGACGCGGCCTCGTCTCGACACGCGCCGACCGTAGCGCGGGCCGCGCGCGCCTCAAAGAAAGGACCTTCGGCGGGATGCTTACGGCGCCCGCCCGGCGGCCCGCGCGCCGACGAGCGCGAGATCGCGCGCGAGCAGCTCGCGCAGCTCGCGCCGGCGCTCGGGCGTGGGCGCGCGCAGCGCCGCCGACGGGTGAATCGTCACGACGACGTCGGGCGCGGGCGCGCCGAGCTCACGCGCGAGCGGAAACACCTGGCCGCGATCGCGCAGGACGCGCACGCTCGGGCCCAGCAGCGAGCCGGCCGCCGTCGCGCCGAGCGCGGCGACGACGCGCGGCCGCACGAGCCGGAGCTCGTCGTCGAGCCACTGACGGCAGGCCGCCGCCTCGCGCGCGCTCGGCTTCTCGTGCAGGCGGCGCTTGCCGCGCTCGACGAACTTGAAGTGCTTCACGGCGTTGGTGACGTAAACGCTCGCGCGCGGCAGGCCCGCCAGGGCGAGCGCCTCGTCGAGCAGCGCGCCCGCCGGCCCCACGAACGGGTGGCCGCGGCGATCCTCTTCGTCGCCGGGTTGCTCACCCACGAGCATGACGGCCGCTCGGGGCGGGCCCTCGCCGAACACGGCCTGCGTCGCCGCCGCGTACAGCGGGCAAGCGCGGCACGTGGCGCAGGCCGCGGCCGCTTGTGCGAGCGATGCGGAGGGCGCGCCCGCCGGCATCACGGCCTCTAGGGCGGCGCGGCCTCGATGCGCCAGATGCAGTTGCCGACGTCGTCGCTCACGAGCAGGCCGCCGTCGCCGTCGACGGCGATGCCCACGGGGCGGCCCCACGCCTCGCCGTCGGCGTTCGCGAAGCCCGTCATGAAGTCCTCGTAGCCGCCGAGCGCCCGGCCTTTGTCATCGACGGGAATGCGCACGACCTCGTAGCCGGCCAGGGCGCTGCGGTTCCACGAGCCGTGCTGGGCCGCGAAGATGTTGCCGTTGTACGCGGCCGGGAATTGCTCGCCGTCGTAGAAGACGAGCTGCATCGAGGCCGCGTGCGGCTCGACCAGCACGTCGGGCACGATGACCTTCGACGCGAGCTCGGCGTGCTTGCCGCCGAGGCGCGGGTCGGCGTGGCCGCCGATGTAGAAGTACGGCCAGCCGTAGAAGCCGCCGTCGACGACGCGCGTGACGTAGTCGGGCACGAGCTCGTCGCCCAGCTCGTCGCGCTCGTTGACCGACGCCCACAGCGCGCCGTCGCGCGGCGAGATCGCGAGGCCGACGGCGTTGCGGATGCCCGACGCGTAGACGCGGCGATCTTTGCCGTCATTGTTGCCATCGATGGTCATCTCGAGGATGTCGGCGCGCTCTTTCTCGCCGGGGTGGTCGTCGGGATCGTCCACATTCGAAAATGACCCGACGGACACGTAGAGCTTCTTGCCGTCGGGCGAGATCGCGAGGTCGCGCGTCCAGTGGCCGCCGCCGCGGAGCAGGCCGCCGCCCGGCAGGTCGGCGATCTTCGTGGGCGCGCCGCGCGCCTTGAGATCGCCGTAGTAGTAGGGGAAGCGGAGCACGGCGTCGGTGTCGCCGACGTAGAGCGCCTGCGGCCGCTTGCCCGGCGGCCAGAACGCGAGGCCGAACGGCTTCTCGAGATCGGAGGCGAACGTCTCGATCTGCGCGGCGCGGCCGTCCTTGCCGACGCCGCGCAAGACGCGCACGCGGCCCGACCAGCTCTCGCTCACGAAGACGTCGGCGTTGGGGGCGACGCGCAGCGCGCGCGGGCGCTCGAGGCCCTCGGCGTAGAGCGAGACGCGGAAGCCGCGCGGCACCTGCGGCCACGCTTTTTCGGGGCGCGGCACGACGTGCGGCGAGCGATCCGCCGAGCGCGTCGCAAACGGCTTCGGCAGCGGATCGGCCGCGATCTTGTGCGCCGCGCCGGGCGTTTGCGCCGACGCGTCGTTCGCGCGCTGCCGCGCCGAGCTCTTGAGCTTCGCGGCGGCGAGGCCCCCGGCGAGCGCGAGCACGCCGACGGCGACGGTGACGACGCGCGAGGAGATCCGCCCGGCCATGATCTTGAAGCTACTCACGCGGCGCGCGATCGCAAGCTATCCGTTGACGCGCGCCCGCGCGCCGTCGAAAGTGCGCGCATGTTTCGCAAGCGCGACGTCGCCATCCACTTCGTCGGCATCGGCGGCATCGGCATGTCGGGCATCGCCGAGGTGTTGCTCGACCTCGGGTATCCGGTGTCGGGCTCCGACGTGAAGGAGAGCGACGTCACGCGGCGGCTCACGTCGCTGGGCGCGCGCGTCACCGTCGGCCACCGCGCCGAGAACGTCGCCGCCGCCGACGTCGTCGTCGTGTCGAGCGCCGTCAAGGCCGACAACCCCGAGGTCGCGGCGGCGCGCGCGCGCGACGTGCCCGTGATCCCGCGCGCCGAGATGCTGGGCGAGCTCATGCGCGTCAAGGACGGCGTCGCCGTCGCGGGCAGCCACGGCAAGACGACGACGACGACGATGATCGCGACCATCCTCGCGCGCGCCGGGCTCGATCCCACCGTCGTCATCGGCGGCAAGGCGCGCGCCTTCGGCTCGAACGCGCGCCTCGGCGGCGGCGAGCTGCTCGTCGCCGAGGCTGACGAGAGCGACGGCTCGTTTCGCCACCTGTTGCCGATGGTCGCGGTGGTCACCAACATCGATCGCGAGCACATGGACCACTTCGGGACGGAGGCGGCGCTCGAGGCGGCCTTCCTCGACTTCGCCGATCGCGTACCGTTTTACGGGCTCGTCGTCGTGGGCGCCGACAGCCCGCTCGCCGCGCGGCTGCCGCCGAAGCTCACGAAGCGCCACGTCACCTACGGCCTGCGCGCCGGCGACTACCGCGGCGAGATCGTCGACGCGCGCCCCGACGGCACGCGCTTCCGCATCCGCGTGCGCGGCGCCGAGCGCGGCGAGGCGCGCATTCGCATGCCCGGCGTGCACTACGCCGAAAACGCGCTCGCGGCGTTGTGCGTGGCGGACTTCCTCGGCGTTTCGTTCGCCGACACGTGCGGCGCGCTCGAGGCGTTCGAGGGCGTCGACCGGCGCTTCAGCGTGCGCGGCGAGGCGGGCGGCGTGCTCGTCGTCGACGACTACGGCCACCACCCCACGGAGCTCGCGGCGACGATCGCGGCGGCGCGGCTGCACGGCCGGCGGTTGGTCGTCGCGTTTCAGCCGCACCGCTACTCGCGCACGAAGGACCTGATGGACGCGTTCGCGCCCGCGCTCGCCGGCGCCGACGAACTCGTGCTCACCGACATCTACGCCGCGGGCGAGGCGCCGCTCGCCGGGGTGAACATCGAGGCGATGTTGGCGACGTTCCCGCGGGTCGGCGGGCGGAAGGTGTCGTACGCCCCGCGCGGCGAGCTGGTCGCGGCGTTGGTCGCCGCGGCGCGACCGGGGGACCTGATCCTTTGTTTGGGCGCGGGCGACATCACGAATGCCGCGGCGGACGTGCTGGGGCGGCTGGGCAGATAGTCCGTCTGTCGTTTTCTGGACAGACGCCCGCGCTCGTCGTTCGATCGTGGGAATGGGCGAGCCGCTGCCTCAACGCACGCGTGTGACCGCGGTCGAGGTGCCGCGGCGCGGGTTGTTGCGCCGGCGGTCGAACCGGCGCGTGCTCGTCGTGAAGCGCTCGCCGCTCGTGTGGTTCGGCGAGGTGGCCAAGGCGGTCGCGTCGCGGCTCGCCGTGCTCGGCAAGCTCGTCGTCGTGTGCGCGTTGGTCGCGGGCGCGGTCTACGGCGGGCGCGCGCTCGTGCGCCACGTCGTCGCGTCGCCGCGCTTCGACCTGCGCGAGATCCGCGCCGACGCGACCCTGCACATCTCGCACGACGACGTCGTCGAGCTGTCGGGCCTCTCGCCGGGCGACCACCTGCTGGCGATCGACACCGACGCCGTCGCGGCGCGCGTCGCGGCGCACCCGTGGGTCGCGAGCGTGCGCGTGCGGCGCCAGCTGCCGTCGGCGCTCGCGATCGACGTCGTCGAGCGGCGCGCGGCGGCGACGGCGCTGCTCGGCACGCTGTACCTGCTCGACGAGACGGGCCGCCCGTTCAAGCGCGCGACGCTCGAGGAGGCCGACGGCCTACCCATCGTCACGGGCCTCTCGCGCGAGCAGTACACGCTGGCGCGCAACGCGAGCGAGGCCGCCTTCCGCGAGGGCCTGAGCCTCCTCGCCGCGTACCGCGCCGTCGATTCTCTGTCCGCCGCGCACGGTCCGTCGAGCCGCCCCGCGCTCTCGGAGATTCACATCGATCCGCGCGCGGGCTTCTCGCTCGTGTTCTACGACGGCGGCGGCGAAGTCTTGCTCGGCCGCGGCGATTGGGCCGGCAAGCTCGCGCGCCTCGACGAGATCCTGGGCGCGCTCGGCCCGCGCGGCGCGAGCGCGCTGCGGGCCGTGCACCTCGACGGCCCCACGCACGATCGAGTGACGGTGCGCCTCGCGGCGACGCCCTCACCCGGTTAGTGGTTGCCGCGGAAGACGCGCGCGCCGCTGCCGCCCACGAGGAAGTCGAGGTCGGCGCCGCGGTCGGCCTGCTGCACGTGATCGAGGTAGAGCTTGAGGTACCCGCGTGGCTCGTGTGGTGCGGGCGGCGTCCAGCGCGCGCGGCGGCGCGCGAGCTCGTCGTCGGCGACGTCGAGGTGCAACCTGCGCGCTTCGACGTCGAGCTCGATGACGTCGCCCGTCTCGACGAGCGCGAGCGGCCCGCCCGCCGCTGACTCCGGCGCCACCTGCACGACGACCGTCCCCGCGGCCGTGCCGCTCATGCGCGCGTCGGAGAGGCGCACCATGTCCGTCACGCCGCGCGCGAGCAGCTTCTTCGGCAGCGAGAGCAGCCCCACCTCCGGAAAGCCCGGGTAGCCGCGCGGCCCGCAGTTCTTGAGCACCAGCACCGATTCGGGCCCGACCTCGAGCGCGGGATCGTCGATGCGCCGATCGTAGTCGTCGATGTCGGCGAACACGACGGCGGGCCCGCGGTGCTTCATGAGCGCGGGCGTCGCCGCCGACGGCTTGATGAGCGCGCCACCCGGCGCGAGGTTGCCCATGAGCACGGCGATCCCGCCGCGCGGCTTGAAGGGCGCGTCGGCCGTGAAGATGACGTCGCGGTTCCAGCAGGGCGCGTCGGCGATCTCCTCGCCGAGCGTCCGCCCCGTGACCGTGAGCGCGCCGCCGTGCAGGCGCGGCGCGAGCTCGCGCAGCAGCGCCGCGAGGCCGCCCGCGTAGAAGAAGTCCTCCATGAGGTGCTTCCCCGAAGGCACGAGGTTCGCGAGGCACGGCACGTCGCGGCCCAGCCGATCCCAGTCGTCGAGCGACAGCGGCACGCCGAGGCGCCCCGCGATCGCCAGCAGGTGCACGACGGCGTTGGTCGAGCCGCCGAGGCCCGCGTTGGTGACGATCGCGTTCTCGAACGCCGCGCGCGTCAGGATGTGCGAGAGGCGCACGTCGTCCTTGACGAGCCCGACGATGCGGCGGCCCGCGAGGTGCGCCAGCGTGCTCCGCCGCGCGTCGGGCGCCGGGATCGCCGCGTTGCCCGGCAGCGCGACGCCCATCGCCTCGCACAGCGCCGCCATGGTCGACGCCGTGCCCATTGTCATGCACGAGCCCGCCGAGCGCGCCATGCACGCCTCGGCGTCGCGCGCGTCCGCAAGGGTGATCTCGCCCGTCTTCAGCTGATCGCCCAGCTTCCACAGCATCGTGCCCGAGCCGACGTCGCGGCCGCGCCACTTGCCGTTGAGCATGGGCCCGCCCGACACGAAGATCGCCGGCAGATCGCAGCTGGCCGCGCCCATGAGCAGCGCGGGCGTCGTCTTGTCGCAGCCGCCCAGCAAGATGACGCCGTCGATCGGGTTCGCGCGGATCGACTCCTCGACGTCCATGCTCGCGAGGTTGCGGAACAGCATCGTCGACGGGCGCATGAGGCTCTCGCCCAGGCTCATCACGGGGAACTCGAGCGGGAAGCCGCCCGCCTCCCACACGCCGCGCTTCACGCGCTCGGCGAGCGCGCGCAGGTGGCCGTTGCACGGCGTGAGCTCCGACCACGTGTTGCAGATGCCGATGACGGGCCGGCCGTCGAACACGTCGTCGGGCACGCCCTGGTTCTTCAGCCAGCTGCGGTGAAGGATGCCCTCGCGCCCCGGGGCGTCGAACCACGCCGCGCTCCGCAGCCGGCGCCTGCCGCCCTTTGAGTCGTCCGCCACGGCGGCAGTGTATCGAAGCCGCCGCGCGGTTGGCATCGGCGTTGCTGGTTCGACGCCCCGCGCACCATGGACCTCCCTCCTTCCCCGTTCGGCGGCCCCGTTCCCGTGGTTCGGCCGCTCGACCCTGATCGCAATGTCCCGATCGCGTCGCGCGCGCCAACCCGCATCGTCCGCGAGCCCGACGTCCTCGCGCGCGTGACGCTCGCTTTCTTCACCGTCGCCGTCGCCGCGTGGATCGTCCTCTCGTGGACGGGCTACCGCGGCGACTACGTCGGCGCGCAGCAGGCGTGGCACCGCGGCGCGCACAACCTCGTCGAGATCACGCTCGTGCGCGAGGACGAGACGAAGCTCGCCTGCGCGTCCGGCGTGTCGCTGGGCGCGCTCGCCTGCGCGTTCGACGGCGACCGCCACCCCCGCGCCGTCGCGCCGCCCGACCCGGACTTGCTGCGGCCGTACTCGACGACGGGCGGCGACGTGATCGTGGGGGCGGGCTTGTGGAGTGCGGCGACGTTGCGGCGCCCGCTGCCGGCCGAGCGCTTCACCGTCGTGTGCGACTTCGAGGTCGTCGACCTCGTGCGCTCGCTGTCCCTTCGTTGGGCGCCGGACGCGGCGTTCGACGCCGCGACGAAGAGCCTGCCCGTGGGACGCCTCACCGGCTGCACGGTCCCGCCGTGAGCGAGTCGTGGCGGCGGCTCTCGCGCGCCGAGCGCGTCACGACGATCGCGCTCGTCGTCATGATCGCGGGCGGCGTCGCGCTGCGGCTGTGGAACGTGGGCTTTCCCACGAAGATGCAGTTCGACGAAGACCACTTCGTCTTGAACGCGCGCGCCTACCTCACGCACGGAGACGACGGCAACAACCACCCGCCCCTAGGCAAGCTGGCGATCGCCGTCGGCATGCTCGCGTTCGGCGACGACTCGCTCGGGTGGCGCGCCGCCTCGGTCGCGTGGGGCTTGCAGACGATCATCCTCGCGGCGGCGCTCGCGCGCGAGCTGTTCGACGATCGGCGCGCCGGCCTCTTCGCCGCGGCGTTCGTCGCCGCCGACGGGTTCTTCATCGCGTACTCGCGCTCGGCCGTGCTCGACGGCGGGCTCGCGTGCCTCGTGCTGTGGAGCGTGCTCGCGGCGGCGTGCGCGCGCTCGTGGCGCGGCGTGCTCGCGAGCGCCGTGCTCGTCGGGCTCGCAGCCTCGGTGAAATGGAGCGGCGGCTTCGCCGTCGTGCCCGCGGCCGTCGCCTTGGTGTGGCGGCGCCGCGTGCCGAAGCGCGCGCTGCTGCTCTTCGGCCTGGCGCCGATCGTCCACCTCGGGCTGTGGACGGCGGCGCTGCGCCTCACGGGCCACGCGGCCGATCCGGCGGCGCTGCTCGCGGTCATGCGCCGCGCGCTGCAGAGCCACGTCGACAACGGGCACCTCTCGCACGGCGTCGCCTCGCGCTGGTGGAGCTGGCCCATCTTCTGGCGGCCCATCGTCATCAAGGACGCCACGCACGGCGTCTGGCACCACTACGCGTCGTGCGTCGGGAACCCGCTGCTGTTCTTGGGCGCGGCGCTCACGTGTGCCGGTGTCATCGGTGCCGCGATCGTTTCTCTGCGCTCACAGCTGGCGCGGGCGTTTCTCTGCGCCTTCGACGGCGGCTCGGGCTTCGTGCGGGCGTGCGGCGTGCTCGTCGTCGGCTGGCTCGCGCTCATCGCGCCGTGGACGGGGCCGCGCTCGTACACGTTCATCTATCACTACCTGCCGTCGTACGGCTTCGCGCTCGTGCTGCTCGCGGGCGTCGTCGCGCGCCTCGAGCGCCGCTGGCCCGCGCGCGTCGCGTACTTCGCGTGCAGCGTGCTGGTCGTGGCCGCGTTCTACGCGCCCGTGTGGGCCGAGCTGCCGATCTCGGCCGAGGCCGCCGTTTGGCGCCTGCCGTTTCCGCTATGGCGGCCTTAGGGCGCGGTCGCGCCGCAGCCGATGCGCGCGTGGCTCACGCGGACATCATCAATCCAGACGTCGGCGAGCGTGGGCGTCGGGTGGTACTGCAGGACGCCGATCGACACGAGCGAGAACGTCGGTGGCTTGCGATCGGAGAAGTCGCTCTTCTGTTCGGGAAGCTCGACGCCGTCGACCCAGACGCGCCGGTGCGTCGTCGTCGCGTCGCCGCCCTGCATGAGCTCGAGGCACGTCCACGTCTTCGGCACGACGCGCGTGTCGGAGCGCGGCCCGAACTCCGTGAACGTCGGGCCGTGCGCGTGCACGTCGGGCCCGTCGCCGTAGTACTCCGAGTACCCGAGCCATTGCTTGTCGCCCGCCGAGCCGAGCCCCGCCTCGACGAAGCCGAGATCGTTGTTCCCCGTCGCGAGCAGGTAGGCCATGTGAAAGCCGCCCATCTGATCGGCGGGAAGATCGGGATCGAAGTAGATCCACGCCCGCGTGTAGAAGGTGTTGTCCTTCGCCGGGAAGGTGACGGCGTCGGTGATCTGCGCCGTTTGCTGGCCGCCCGCTTTCAGCTTCACGTGCAGCGCGAACGCCGAGCCGTTCCGCGTGTGCGCGCCGTCGACGACGATCGACGCGCCGCCGCTCGCGTGCTGCCCCCAGATTTTCGGATCGAGCGCGCCGCTCTCGAAGTCTTCGCACAGCTCCGTGCCCGAGGTCGTGCAGGTGGACGCTGGGGAGTCGTGCGCGACGTCGGCGACGGCGTCCGGTGCGCTCGCGTCGTGGGCGCCGCCGCTGCCGCCCGTCGCCGTCGCACCGCCGTTCGCGTCCGGCGACGCGCCGCCCGTCGCGGCGTCGAGCACCTCGCCGCCCGTGCCGCCCGTCTGGCCGCCCGTCGCGACGACGCCGCCCGCGCCGACGACGCCACCGGTCGGCGTCGCGCCGCCGGTGCCGCCGATTTTCTCCCCGCCCGCGCAAGCCGCGCCCGCGAGGAGCGCCCCCGCGAGCATCACCGCCGAGAGCTTCGCCATGGCCATCTCCGTAGAGACGTCGGCTCGTGTCTCGACAGGCACGTTTCTTCGACCCACCGACGCAACTCGACGCGCCGGTGGTAGATAAGTCGCGGCGGCGATGGCGATCCGGGCGAACAGTGGGCAAAGGCGGTCGAGCGTCTTGGTGACGATCGTGGTTTTTCTGGCGAGCGCTTCGGCGTGCGTCGTCCCTCGCGACACGCCGCTCGATTCGTCGGCCGACGCACCAACCGAGGTCGCGCTCGAAGGGCCGCAAGCATTCGACGCCCCTGATTCGAGCGCCGCCGACGCACCAGCGACGGATCGCGAGACAACCGACGCTCCATCGACATCGACCGGCGATGCGGCGATCGACATTTCCGACGTGCCTGTCGACGCCACCGTCGACACGGCCATGGACGCACCAGCTTGCCAAGGCGGCTATCGGACGTGCCCGGGCTCGACCGCCTGCATTCGAACCGCCCCCGCCGCGTGCTGTGCCGACAAAGAGTGCCCCTCCGCGAAGCCTTCCTGCGTCGACAACGTCTGCAAGGCGCGCGCGCTCAACGACTCATGCTCGGCCGACACCGAGTGCGGCAGCGGCCACTGCGCCCCGACCGCATCCGGCGCGACGACGAAGGTCTGCTGCAGCACCGCCTGCGACGGCCCCTGCAACGCCAGCTGCGCCGGCGGCACCTGCGAGCACAAACCGTTCAGGACGTCCTGCGGCGAGATCGACAACAACGATTATGCTCCGCGGTTCTACCTGTGTGACGGCAATGGAAATTGCAATCCACCGGTATTCCCATGTGGAACGGGAAGTTCGTGCGCCGCGAAGAGCGACGTCGCTTGCTGCGGCGACCCCAACAACAATCTTCGACCCGCCTGCTTGCCGCCGGCGACCTGTGCGCAGGGAGCGGGCAACTTTGCCCAGAATTGCCGAGCGACGATAGATTGTCCGGTGGGCAACTTCTGTTGCGTCATCCAAAACCTGGACGTGCAGCTCACTGCGTGTTCAGCAAATTGCCAGACTTACGCACCCGCAGAGTGGGATTCAACGGCCTACGCCCACGGCCAGTCCTGTGACTATTTGAGGGATTCGAGTTGTCCCGCAGGGCAGCACTGCGGCGTCGCGAACGACTACACGGGGATCAGCTTGTGTGAGTAGAGCGTTGACCACGTAGGACGCGCCGCTTCGCGCGGCGCGCACGAAGTGCGAGCGCGATCAATGAGGCAGCGGAGAACCACAGCGGTCGCTCCGGTCCACTTGAGCCGCTAATCGCACAACCAGAACCTCCGCCGCTCCTCGTGCCCGATGAGCCGCCGCCGCCTGCCGCGCCACCTGCGGCCGTCGCACCGCCCTCGCCGACTGAGCTGCCCGCGGAACCACCGGTGCTTCCGGTCGCGCCGCCTGAGCTGCCCGTCGAACCAGCGGCGCTCCCCGTCGTGCCGCCTGTCGTCGTCGACCCACCGTCGCCCGTCGTGCCACCGCTCGCGGCTGCGCCACCAGCGCCTGTGCTGCCGCCGTTTCCCGCGGTGCCGCCGCCGTCGCTGCCGCCAGTTGCGCCTCCATCGGGAGTGCCGTCCGTCGGTGCGCCGATTTTGATGTCGGATTGCGCATCGGCCTCGATGAAGTCGTCGAAGTAAATCGTCTCGGTGTACGGCTGCGTGAGGACGCGGTGGAGGCCGGTTAGAAAGTAGAGGTCGTTGGCGTTCGGCTTGGTCTTGTGCTTGTACCCCGTGACGACTTGTTGACCGTCGAGCCAGAAGTCGACGAGGCCCTTTGTCGCGTCCTGTGACCAGTGGAAGTGAATCGCGATCTGGTGCCAGTGGCCGGGCGTGAAGTCGCCGGACCAGATGTGAACAGAGCCGAGATTCGCGCCGTTCGACTCGATGCCGAGGTTGATCGTCGTGCCGCCGCCCGTCTTCGGCTCGAACCAGATGTCGAACCAGTTCAGGCTGTTCGTGGTCTCGAACATGCCGAATTCGTCGCGCGTCTGCGCATCGGCGGCGAGGTAGTAGTGGCCGGACAAGTACATGTCCTTTCCTTCGCCGGTGAGCGTGCTGTTGTGGCGGACGTCGATGCGATCCTGGTAGTACTGACCGTAAATATCGTCTGGGTGAACCGTGAGCTTGCACGCCAGGTTGCCGGAGTAGACCCGCTCGCCGAGGACCTCGGCTTCGAGGCGTCCGTTAAACTCGACCATGGAGCCGACGTTGAACTCGACACCCGGGGCGCCGCTTCCACAAGGGTCGCCGCTCTTGTTCTTCTCGAAGCCTGCCGTCCACACGACGGTCGCGTGTGCGGATCTCGCGGCTCCTACGGCGAGCACGGACGTGGCGAGGGCGAGGGCCAGGCGGGGGCGCGCGGTGGTCTTCATGGTGCTCCCGGATGCGGGTGAGGGCACAAACGGCTCAGGCGCCTAGCGGCGCGACGTCCGATCATTCTATTTGATCTGGGCCTCGGCGAAGTCGACGAGCATTTGGTTTCCGACGGTGCGCGTAATGGTTTTGGGGATTCGCCGCAAATACCAGCGTACGGGCCAGTCGATCTTCTGGCCGGGGGCGAAGGTCGCTTGCTCGTGGTGGTCCTCGACCTCCTCGTAGCTGCGGTCCTCGCGGTAGTAGACCTCGACCTCGCCGTGGCCGGTGCCGGCGGTCTTGTCGGGGATGTCCTTGAACGTCTTGATCAACATGATGTCGCCGGCGCCGGTCGTGTCGGGCACGACGTGCGCAACCCAGCCGCCCGACGCGTCGGTCGAGTACTTGCCGTACGTGGCCGGTGTACCTGGCACGTACTTCGTGTGGTCGAGCCACACGACGCCGTTCACGACGCTGACGCACGCCTTGATCGGCGAGCTCGTCGGCGGTCCGTAGAGCGGCGCGCTCGACGCGGCTGGCGGCGCGGGGAAGAAGGTGAGGCCGTTCGGGTAGACGCGCGTGACCTCCCAGTGGCCCGTCGTCATCGACGCCGTGCCCGTGTTCGTGATCGAGTAGACGATGTCGATGGCGCCGGCCGCCAGGTTCGCGGCGAACTTCTTGGTCACGGTGAACGTCATGTTCGCGAACGCGACGGTCGGGCCCGTGCCCGAGAACGAGTCGTCGTCGGCGACGGTCATCGGGTAGGTCATCGTGTCGAAGGCGGGGACGAGCATCATGTTGGCGCCGCCCTTGGCCTGCGCGCTGCCCATCCACTGGCCTTCTGGCGCGGTCCAGAACGTCGAGCCCCAGTAGCTGGCGTTCGCGGTCGCGTCGGTGAGGACGTTCTTGCCGTCGAGGCTGTACTCGACGATGCGCCCGCCCGGCGCGGGATCGACGGTGAACTTCGTCGTGCCGAATTCCAGCGTGTAGACGCCCGCGCGCATGACGGGCAGCGTGAGGGTCGCGCCGCCCGCGCCGCCTGTACTCGACGAGCCGCCGGCGCCGCCTGAACCACCGGCGCTCGTCGAACCGCCCGTGCCGCCCGCGCCCCCGACGCTGGTCGATCCGCCGCTACCGCCGCTGCCGCCAACGCCGCCAACGCTGGTCGTGCCGCCGGTACCGCCCGAGCTCGTCGCACCAGCCGTCCCGCCGGTTCCACCTGTGCTCGTCGTCGAGCCGACGCTCCCGCCGGTTCCACCGCCGCCGTCGTCGCTCGACGAGCCGCCGCCCGAGCAGCCAACCACCAACAAAACGCCAAACGAAACCAAGCTCGTCCTGACGCTCATGCGATCGTCGATAGCACGATCCGAACTTTCGTCCTAGCGAGCCCGAGACGTACAATGAGGGCGGTGAGCGCGCCCACTCCGTCGCTGGAGTCGACATCTTCGCCGTCTCCATGGCGAACGGCGCTCGCGCTCGGGCGCGTCGCGACGCTGCCGACGGTATGGACGAACGTCCTCGCGGGCGTCGCGTTCGCGGCCGATCCATCGGCGGGCGTCGTGCTCCCCGTCGCGCTCGCGGCGTCGCTGCTCTATTTCGCCGGCACGTTCCTCAACGACGCGTTCGACGCGAAGGCCGACGCCGCCAACCGCCCCGATCGGCCGATCCCGCAGGGCCAGGTCACGGCGCGCACCGTCTTCGCCGCGGGCTTCGGCTTCATGGCGCTCGGCCTGGCGATCCTGTGGGTCGGGCCGGGCGGCGATCGCGCGATCGCGCCCGGCGTCGCGCTCGCCGCGCTCGTCGTGTTTTACGACGTCGCCCACCGCAAGCTCGCGCTCGCGCCGGTGATCCTCGGCCTGTGCCGCGTCGCCGCCTACGTCGTCGCGTCGCGTGCCGCCGCGCCGGGCCTGCCGCCGCCGCTCGTCGTCGGCGCGCTGCTGATCCTGTCGTGTCAGGTGACGCTCGGCGTGGTCGCGCGCCGCGAGGCGGCCGAGCCGACGGCGCCGCGCCGCTTCGACTTGCTCACGGCGGGCCTCTCGCTCGTCGACGGCGCACAGTTGCTCGCGCTCGGCCACTGGGGCCACCCGCTCCTGTGCGTGGGCGCGTTCTTGCTTGCGCGCCGCCTGCAGCGCGCGGTGCCTTAGTCAGCGCGCGCGGGCCGCGGCGATCATGTCGCGCGCGACGTCTTTCATGTGGTGCTGCGCCGTCCACCCGAGCCGCTCGCGCGCCTTGGCTGGCGAGCCGAGGCTCACGCGCAGGTCGCCCGGGCGGAAGAGCGAGCGATCCTGATCGACGTGGTCGGCGGCGCGCAGGCCCACGGCCGCGAACGCCTCGTCGACGAACGCCGACAGCGGGTGCGTCTCGCCCGTACAGATGACGTAGTCGTCGGGCTGCTCTTGCTGCAGCATGCGCCACATCGCCTCGACATACTCGGGCGCCCAGCCCCAGTCGCGGCGAATCGCGAGATCGCCGAGCAAGAGGCGCTCGCGGCTGCCGTCGGCGATGCGGCACGCGGCCGCGACGACCTTCTGCGTGACGAAGCGCTCGGGCCGCAGCGGCGACTCGTGGTTGAAGAGGATGCCCGACGACGCGTGGATGCCGTAGGCGCGGCGGTAGCTGCTGACCTGCCAGAACGCCGCCGCCTTCGCGACGCCGTAGGGGCTGCGCGGGCGGAAGGGCGTCTGCTCGTCCGCGGGCGACTCCGTCTCGCCGAAGCACTCGCTCGAGCACGCGTTGTAGAAGCGCACCGGCCGCTTGAGCAGGCGAATCGCCTCGAGCAGGTTGAGCGTCCCGAACGCGATGCTCTCGAGCGCCTCGGCCGGCTGATCGAACGACAGCCCGACCGACGTCTGCCCCGCGAGGTTGTAGATCTCGTCGGGCTCGACCTCGAGCATCACGCGGATGACGCTGCGAAAGTCCGTGAGCGCCGCCGACTTGATCGCGATGCGCTCGCGCACGTCGAGCCGCGTGAGGCTCGAGAACGACGCGACGGCCGCGTCGCGGGAGGTGCCGACGACCTTGTAGCCGCGCTCGACGAGCAGCTTCGCGAGGTAAGCGCCGTCCTGCCCGCCCACGCCCCAGATGAGAGCGGTCTTCACTGACGACACTGTACAAGCACCCCGCGGGAGGGCGCCACTGCCAAGCGCGCCTGACTTGACTCGTGAGGCGGAGAGAACATTATCTTGAATCCGCTAGGAATGACTGCCTCAAACACACACGAGCGCGTGCTCGTCATTCGCCCGACGACTGCGCTGTCCTGGCAGGACTTCCGTGATGCCTGGGACTACCGGGAGCTCCTGTGGATCCTCGCGCTGCGGGACGTGCGTGTCCGCTACAAGCAAGCGTCGCTCGGCGTGGCGTGGGCACTTCTCCAGCCGCTCACGCAGATGCTCGTCTTCACGGTCCTCTTCAACAAGCTGGCGGGCATCAAGGCCGATGCCGCCGTTCCTTACTCGGTCTTTTGCTTCGCGGGTCTCACGGTGTGGGGCTTGTTTGCCAACGGCCTCTCCCACTCGAGCGAGAGCCTCATCGGCAGCGCCAACCTCGTGACGAAGGTGTACTTCCCGCGCGTGTTGATCCCGCTCGCGGCCATCGTGACCGCGGTCGTCGACGCTGGCATCACGAGCGTCTTGCTCGTCGCGCTCATGATCTGGAAGCACGTGCCATTTCACGCCTCGATCGTCTTCGCGATCCCGATCGCCGCCGTCGCGGCGCTCTGTGCGGCGGCGCTCGGGTTGTGGATGTCGGCGCTCAATCTGCGGTACCGCGACGTGCGCTACGCCTTGCCGTTCTTCATTCAAATGCTCGTCTACGCGACGCCGGTCTTCTATTCGGCGTCGCTCTTGCCCGAGCGCTACCGTGTGTGGCTCACGCTCAACCCCATGGCAGCCGTCGTCGACGGGTTTCGAGCCGCACTTTTCGGCACGCCGATCCCTTTCGCTCGTCTTGGCGTCGCCGCCGCTATCGCCCTCGTCGTCGGCGCCCTGGGCTTTGTGCGCTTTCGCCAGCTCGAGCAGACGTTCGCGGATCGGATCTGATGTCGAACCCGATCATCGAGGCTCGCGGACTCGGCAAGGAGTACGTTCTCGGTGCAAGCGGACGCTCGACGTTCCGTGAGGCGATCATCGGGGGGCTCGCTGCGCCGTTGAAGATGCTCGGCCGCAAGCGGCCATCGAGGGAGACGTTCTGGGCGCTCAAAGACGTCTCGTTCGACATCGCGCGCGGCGAAGCCGTGGGAATCATCGGGCGCAACGGCGCTGGAAAGTCGACGCTTCTCAAGATCCTGTCGCGGATCACCGCGCCCACGAACGGCGAGGTTCGCCTTCACGGAAACATCGCCTCTCTGCTCGAGGTGGGCACCGGCTTTCATCCCGAGCTCAGCGGGCGAGACAACATCTTCCTCAACGGCGCGATCATGGGCATGTCGCGCGCCGAAGTACGGCGGCAGTTCGACGAGATCGTCGCGTTCTCCGAGGTCGAGAAGTTCCTCGACACGCCCGTCAAGCGCTACTCCTCGGGCATGTACGTGCGCCTCGCGTTCGCCGTCGCGGCGCACCTGCAGCCGGAGATCCTCGTCGTCGACGAGGTCCTGGCCGTCGGTGACGCGTCTTTTCAGCGCAAGTGCCTCGGCAAGATGCAGTCGGTGGCATCGGGGGGACGCACGGTCCTTTTCGTGAGCCACAACATGGCCGCCATCACGCGGTTGTGCACGCGCGCCATTCTTCTCTCGCACGGCTCCGTCGCTGCCGACGGCCCGGTCGCCAAAGTGGCCGCGGTCTACGCCGGTGGCACCACCGGCGAGAGCCCGACGGAGGTCGACTTCCGCAAGCGTGGCAAAGCACCAGGCTCGGAGCACGCCAAGCTGCTCGCGGCTCGTATCATCGGGGATCAACCGGGCTCACCTTCCATCGACATCCGACGGTCGTTCTCCGTACAAATGGACTTCGAGGTCCTCACCGACAAGTACGCCGTGAACCCGAACCTTCACTTCTTCAACGAAGAAGGCGCGTGCGTGTTCATCACGGGCGACGGATACCTCCGCGAGAACCAACGGCCGCGGTCGCCCGGCGTCTATCGGTCGACCACGACGATCCCCGGCAACTTCATGTCCGAGGGGATGTTCTCCGTCGACGTCGCGATCTCGACGTCCGATCCGGTGCTCGTTCACGCGCACGAGCGCGGCTTACTGTCGTTCAACGTCTACGATCCGGGCGAGGGCGACTCTTTGCGCGGACACTACGCGGGCCCGTTCCCGGGCGCCGTGAGACCGATGTTACCTTGGACGACAGAAAGGCTCGGCGCCGTCGTCAACCTCAGGGAGAGCGGAGAAGCATGAAGGCGGTGATCCTCGCGGGCGGCCTCGGCACCCGAATCAGCGAAGAGACGCAGGTGCGGCCCAAGCCCATGGTCGAGATCGGGGGGCGCCCGATCCTCTGGCACATCATGAAGCTCTACGCGCACCACGGCGTGACGGAGTTCGTCGTGTGCCTCGGCTACAAGGGCTACGTCATCAAGGAGTACTTCGCGAATTACTTCGTTCACAACTCGGACGTGACGTTCCACCTCGCCGACAACCGTGTCGAGGTTCACCAACGCAAGGCCGAGCCGTGGCACGTCACGCTCGTCGATACGGGTGAGAAGACGCAGACGGGCGGTCGACTCAAGCGCGTGCGCCAGTACGTCGGCAACGAGACGTTCTGCCTCACTTACGGCGACGGCGTGTCGAACGTCGACATCGGCGCGTCGATCAAGTTCCACGAGTCGCAGGGCCGCCTCGCTACGGTCACGGCCATCACGCCGCCGGGTCGCTTCGGCATGCTGACAATGGAAGACCGGCGCATCACGGGCTTCTCCGAGAAGCCGCCCGGCGACGGCGCGCGCGTCAACGGCGGCTTCTTCGTGCTCTCGCCCAAGGTGTTCGACTACGTCGCGGGCGACGCGACCGTGTGGGAGCGCGAGCCGCTCGAACGCCTCGCCGCCGACGGTCAGCTGTCGGCGTTCATCCACGAGGGCTTCTGGCAGCCCATGGATCACCTGCGCGACAAGGTGCTGCTCGAGGAGCTGTGGAGCTCCGGCGCGGCGCCGTGGAAGATCTGGGAGTGACCAACCTGGGCGCGACGGACTCGTTCTGGAAGGGCCGGCGCGTCTTCCTCACGGGCCACACCGGCTTCAAGGGCGGTTGGCTCGCCGTCATGCTCGAGCGCCTCGGCGCCGTCGTCACGGGCTATTCGCTCGCGCCCGAAGGCGACCGGACACTGTTCGCGAGCGCGCGCGTCGATCGGCACGCGAAATCAATCATCGCCGACATTCGCGATCTCTCGGTGCTGCGCGCAGCGGTCTCCGCGGCGGCGCCCGAGGTGGTGCTGCACCTCGCGGCGCAAGCGCTCGTGCTGACGTCTTACGAGCGGCCGCTCGACACGTTCTCGACCAACGTCGTCGGCACGGCGAACGTGCTCGAAGCGGCGCGCGAGACGTCGTCGGTGCGCGCCGTCGTCGTCGTCACGAGCGACAAGGTCTACAAGAACCGCGAGTGGGCGTGGGGCTACCGCGAGAACGACGAGCTCGGCGGGCGCGATCCGTATTCGAGCAGCAAGGCGTGCACCGAGCTCGTCGCGGCCTCGTACCGCGACTCGTTCCTCGCGGCGCGCGGCGTGGCGCTGGCGACGGCGCGCGCGGGCAACGTCATCGGCGGCGGCGACTGGGCGGCGAACCGCATCGTGCCCGACTTCGTGCGCGCGACCATCGCGGGCGAGCCGCTGCGCGTGCGTAACCCGGCGAGCACACGACCCTGGCAGCACGTGCTCGAGCCCATCGAAGGCTATCTCGTGCTCGCGCGCCGCCTGCTCGAAGATCCGAAGGCGTACGCCACAGGGTGGAACTTCGGTCCGCCGCCGGACGCCGTGCAGCCGGTGCGGCGCCTGGCGGACGATCTCGTGGCGGCCTGGGGTGACGGTGCTTCCTGGCGCGCCGAGACGGTCGACCAGCCGCACGAGGCCGGCCTGCTGACGCTCGACGCGACCAAGGCGCGGCGCGAGCTCAGTTGGACACCGCGGCTCGGGTACGAACGGGGCGTCCGCGCCACCGTCGACTGGTACCGGGCCTATGCGCGCGGCGCCGATTGCGAGGCAAAAACGATCGAACAGGTTGACGCGTATCTCGACCCACAGTCATGATCGCGACGCCCATGTCGCATCCTTCGGCGCCTCCTCACCTCCCCGTCTTCATCCCCTCGATCGGCGTTGACACGCTCAAGGCGGTCACGGACGCGTTCCACGTCGGCTGGCTCGGCATGGGCGCCTCGACGCTCGAGCTCGAGACGAAGATCGGCGCCTACCTCGGCATCGGCGAGCGGCGCGTTCTCGCGACGAACACCGGAACGTCGGCGCTGCACATCGCGCTCAAGCTCGCGGGCGTCGGCCCCGGCGACGAGGTCATCGTGCCCTCGTTCAACTTCATCGCCGACCACCAGGCGATCAAGCAGTGCGGCGGCGTCCCCGTGCTGTGCGACATCTGCGACGACGACCTCGGCGCCGATCCCGCGGCCGTCGAGGCGCTCGTCACGCCGCGCACGAAGGCGATCCTGCCGCTTCACTACGCGGGCATCCCGTGCCGCATCGACGCGCTCCGCGCCGCCGCGCGCAAGCACAACCTGCGCATCGTCGAGGACGCGACGCACGCGTTCGGCAGCGTCGCGCGCGGCAAGAAGGTCGGTAGCGACGGCGACCTCGTCTGCTTCAGCTTCGATCCCGTCAAGATCATCACGTCGATCGACGGCGGCGCCGTCGTCCTGCCGTCGTCGGACGACATGGCGCCAGCGCAGCGCCTGCGCCTGCTCGGCATCGATAAAGACACCGTCGAGCGTTACAAGAACACGCGCTCGTGGGAGTACGACGTCCTCGACGAGGGCTACCGCTACCACCTCACGAACATCAACGCCTCTATCGGCCTGTCACAGCTCGCGCGCGTCGACGAGTTCATCTCGTCGCGCCAGCGCGCCTGCCGCCGCTATTCGGCGGCGCTGAAGGACGTCCCGGGCCTGCGCGTCCCGCAGAGCGACTACGAGGGTGTGTCGCCCTTCATTTACTTCGTGCGCGTCGACAAAGATCGCCGCCTAGGCCTCATCGACGCGCTCAAGAAACAGAACATTGCCACCGGCATCCATTTCCTACCGACGCATAAGTTCACGATCGCGCGTCAATGGCCGCGCGGCCCCATGCCCGTGACCGAGCGGGTGTGCGACGAGGTCGTCACGCTGCCGCTGCACTCGGGCATGAACAACGAGACGGTCGACCGGGTCGTCGAGGCGATCCGGTCGTACCTGACGTAGCGTCGTGCTACTTGACGCGCTTGAGGAAGCCCTCGGGCGCGACCGAGATCAGCAACTTGTGATCGTAGCCCTCGTCGACGACGAACGCGTCCGTCTCCGTCAGAAACTTCCGCACGGCCGACAGCGGGCTGTTGCCCGGACCCCACGGGCGATTCGGGAACAGCTCTTTCGGCGCGTGCTCGACGGACGTGTCCATGACGACGATGTACGAGCCGACACTGACGAGCTTCGCGTAGCGCCTCAGCTCGTCGAGCACGTGCTCCTCGGTGTGGTTCGAGTCGAGCACGACCAGGACGGGGCCGTCCTGGCCGACCTGCGCGATGACTTTCCCGACGGTCTCATCGCTCACCGACGAGCCTTGGATGAGCCGGATTCGCTTCGCCATCGGGTGCGCCTCAATGGCCTGGCGGTTGTGCTCGCGGATATCGATGTCGACCGCGATGACGCGGGCTCTCGGATCGCCTATGAGCTCGAGCATCGACGCGAAGAAGACCGCCGAGCCGCCGTGCGCGACGCCCGTCTCGACGATGACCTTCGGTTGCACCGCCCAGACGACCTCCTGCAGCGCGACGATGTCCTGCGGGAATTGGATGATGGGCCGCCCCATCCACCGGAAGTTGTAGGTGTATCCGTGGCGAGCGGTGTCGAGCATCCACTTGCGGCTGAGGGCGAGGAGCTCTTTGTCCGCGCCTTGCTCCGCGAGCGCCTTCTCACGCTGCGCCTTGAATTCTTCTTCAGGAGTCATGGGCCTCACTTATACAAATAGATCGTGAACTCCCACAGCGGGTAGTCGTGCCGGAGGGCGACTTTCGGGGTCATGTTCTTCCCCATTCGCAAGAGCTCGGACGGATCGTAGTGAAAATTTCGAGGGTGCTGGTAGTTGACGTAGGTGCTGAGGAAGTTCGCGGCAACACCCTTGGTCGACAGCTCGAGCATTCGTTCGAGCATCCGCCGCGTAAACGACAGATTGTCCTCGAGCTTGAAGCTGAGTGCGCCGCTCAGCAGGTGCCAATCGGCCGTCGCCGAGTAGCCCTCGTCGAGGATGTCGGCGCGCGTGAAGCGAAGCTCCGGGTGTCGCGCGCGCGCGACGGTAAGGAGCTCATCCGAAATGTCGACGCCCGCGTACCGTACGGGTCCGATCGTCGACGTGAGGTACGGCTCGAGGTCGCCGAACCCACAGCCGACGTCGCACACCGAGTCCCCAGCGCGTACGCCGATTTCCGAGAGGACCTTGAACCGCAGCACCTGATCCTCGACGCTCTTCCACCCGACCGAGCGGACGTCGTAGCCCATCTCGGCGACGCGGTCGGCGTAGAGCTTCAGGAGGGCGTCGCGCTCGTTCGTCTCCACGGCTTCACTTGTTCGCGTCGATCAGCTTGCGCATCTTGCCGAGCGCGACGTCGATGGCGTCGAGAGGCTCCGTGCCGAACGAAACGCGCACGAACGCATCGCACGAAGCGCCGTACCCTGAGCCGGGAACGACAGCGATATGATCCTCTTTGAGGAGGCGGGTCGCGAACTCTTCGGACGACAGCTTGGACGGCGCTGTCGACACGAAGAAGTAGAAGGTGCTGCTGCCGGGTAGCACGCCGAGCCCATGCTTCTCGAGGAGGCGCGCCACCTGCGCGCGCTTCTCGGAGAGCGTGACGATCTGCGGGCGACACACCTGTTGCAGCTCGTCCCAGTGCTTCGCGACGTAGTACTGAAGGATCGTCGCGGGGCACGTCACGACGTGCTGGTTGATCTTGAGGATTTGATAGATGAGGTCGGAGCGCGAGAAGACGTATCCGAGGCGCCAGCCCGAGATCCCGAAGTTCTTCGAGATCGAATTGCACACAATCGTGTTGCGTAGCTCGGGATCGATCTTGCCGAACGACGTGAAGCCGTCGTCGAGCACGAAGTCACTGTAAGCCTCATCGGCGAGGATGAACGCGCCGTGCTCCCGCGCGACGCCGAGCAGGTGCTCCATGTCGGCCCGCGACAGAACCTCGCCGCGTGGGTTGTGCGGGTTGTTGACGATGATGAGCTTCGTTCGCTCGGTCACATAGCGCGCGTAATCTTTGACGCCGCATGAGTACGGCATCATGACGGGCTTCGCACGCAGCAGCTTGACCTGTTCGGGGTAGCTGACCCAGGTTGGCTCGTGGATCAACACCTCGTCGCCCGGGTTGAGGACGGCCATCATCGCGAAGTAGATGGCCGCCTTCGAGCCCACCGTCATGATGAGCTGAGTCGAGGGGTCGACCTCGACCTTGAACTCACGCTTGTAGTGGCGCGCGACAGCGTCGCGCAGCTCGGGGATGCCGCGCGAGTGCGAGTAGTGGTACAGCGTCGGGAAAGGCAGATCGTCGAACGTCCGCAGCGGGACGTCGAAGTACGCCTCGCCCAACGAGAGCACCGTCACATGGACACCGTTGCGCTTGAGATCGTAGACGAGGTTGTTGAAGCGGATCGAGACGGCCTCGATCGAATCGGAAACAGCTTGATTGAGGGGAAAATCTGACTTCATCGTAGGAGCTCGCCGCCTTTGACAGAGGACCACAGTCTCTTAGAGTTTTCCAACAGCTGCATTCCGAGCGCGTCCGACGCGAGCCCACCCTCGGCCGCGAGACGAATCGCAGACTCGAGTTGGGGCTCGGCCTCGGCGCTCGGCCAGTCGCTGCCGAAGAGGATCCGGTTTCGTCGCTTCTGAACGTACTGAACCCACGGACGCAGGAAGTCGGTCCCCGCGAACGTCGCGAAGGTGATGGAGAAGTCGTAGTACACGTTGCCGAGCCGAGCTGTGTGCGCTCGCAGATGCCAGCTCTCGTAGCCGCCGCCGTGGGTTGCGACGATGGGCAGTTCGGGGAAGGCGCGGGCGAGCTCAATCACGAGCTCAAGGCCCGTGTTGTGCTCGAGCCGGTCGCCCCAGGGGAAGTGGTGAACCATGAAGCCGGCCGCACCCACCTGACGTAGCTTTTCGACGACGGCTGGGATGCGCGCCCGCGTGATCGCGTGCAACGTCGGGTGGATCTTCCACCAACTGCTCGCCGCGAGCGGCGCCGGCACCTCGAGTTCGAGCGGGACGGGCGGGATCACGACGACGTTGGCGGGAAGCTCGTCCCGGCGCCGCGCGACGACGGAAATCTCATCAGCTGTGTTGAGGACGAGGTTGCAGCCGACGAGGTCGGGCCGCTGGCGAACGTAGGTGACGAACTTCGTGAATCCCGCGTCGTCGGGGGACGCTAGGTGCACGTGACAGTCGAAGTAGCGCATCACGGTTTAGGTGCTGCCGCGTAGCGAACGCGCACCCTCCGCTTGATGGCCTCAGCCCGCCGATCGACGTCGTCACGATCGGCGCCGAGCGCAATGAAGTAACCTGGGCGGTTGCGGTCGTCGGTCGCGGCGCGGATGATGTCGCCCGGCTGGTATGGCACCTCGATGCGATGCCCGATCCCTTCGGCGAGGCAAGCGTCAACGCCCTCGACGGCGGCGACCACGCCGGGCGCGAAGTTGAAGAACTCAAGGATCGCGGCGCGCGCCTGCACGGCCGGCAACGCCACGCGCTCACCGCGCAGGCGGCGAATCACGAGGTCGTAGGTGTCGAGGCCGCTGATGTGCGGGACGATGATCGAGGCGATGCCGTTGCCGCCGCCGCGCGCCGCGACCTCGACCAGGTGAGGGACGCCGTCTCGCACGCGATACTCGGCGTGCGAGACGCCCGTCTCCAAGCCAAGCGACTCGACAACAAGCTTGGCCGTGTCACGCAGCCGATGAAGGATTTCGGGAGCGAAGCGCGGCGGGTATGCCAACAACCGGGCGACGCAAGGTCGGTGTGCGTAGTGCGCCTTCTCGGACATCGCGAGGATCGTGCAGTTACCGTCGAGGCTGATGCCCTCGACGGTAACTTCGGTCCCGTTCACGAACTCCTCGATGAGCACCTGTTCTTGCGACCCTATCGCGCGCGCCCCCAGGAAAGCTTCGGCGACGTCATCGAGGCGCTCGACCAGCGTCACGCCCATCGATGACTGAGCTTGGAGAGGCTTGACGATCACGGGCAGCCCGAAGGTCTGCGCCGCTTCGCTGGCCTCGTTGGCCGACGAGACGGGCCGGAACCTCGGCATGGGCACACCCTTGCCTTCGAGGGCTCGGCGCATCACGAGCTTGTTCGTGAATCGCTCGGCGACGGCCCGCGTGATGCCCGGCAGACCCAATGCCTCATTGATGAACCCCGCGATCGGGACGAGGCGATCGGTTTGCTCGGCGAGAACGAGCCGAGCGTTCACCCGCCGGGCGATCGTGAGCAGCCCCTCGCGATCGTTCGTGTCGATCCGGACGAACTCGTCGGCGATCTGCCGACCCGGCGCATCACCCGAGATGTCGGCCACGACGGTTCGGACTCCGAGCGCCCGCGCCGCTTCGATGATGCGGAGCTGCCAGCGACCTCCCCCAAGCACTAGGAACGTGTCAGTCATGCGGATAAGACGCGTCAGATTAACACGGCTCGTCGCTGGGCGCGCGCCGCGATGTCAGCGTTGCGATGTTCCGTAGGGCGTGGTAGCGGATCATGCGCGTATCGTGTCGTCGACCACCTTGAGCTTCTCTTGCCGTTCGTGTGGCTCTGTTCGATCGGAGCTCGTCCTATCGCTCGGTTCGACGCCTCTCGCGAACTCGCTCGTACTCGGTCCGCAGTCCATGGTCGCCGAGCCGCGGTTTCCGCTCGACCTCGTGTTCTGCCCCGATTGCACGCTCGTGCAGATCACCGAGACGATTCCGCCCGAGCAGCTGTTCTCGGACTATCTCTATTTTTCGTCGTTCTCGGACGGGATGCTCAAGCACGCGCGTGAGCTCACGGCGCGTTTCGCGACGAGCGCGAAGTTGGGCCCGACGTCGCTCGCCGTCGAGGTCGCGAGCAACGACGGTTACCTCCTGCAGTACTATAAGGAAGCCGGAATCCCTGTGCTTGGCATCGAGCCCGCGCAAAACGTCGCCAAGGTCGCCGTCGAGAAGCGAGGGATCCCCACGGTCGTCGAGTTCTTCGGACGGGAGGTTGCGACGCGCCTCGCCCGAGAGGGGAGGCGCGCCGACATCCTGCACGCTAACAACGTGCTGGCGCACGTCGCCGATCTCAACGGATTCGTCGCGGGCATCCGCGAGATCCTCACCGACGACGGCATCGCCGCGCTCGAGTTTCCGTACCTCGGCGAGATGATCGATCGCTGTGAGTTCGACACGATCTATCACGAGCACCTCTGCTACTACTCGCTGCACGCGCTCAAGCACCTCTTCGAGAAGCACGGCCTCAAGCTCATCGGCGTCGAGCGCGTGGCCATCCACGGCGGTTCGCTGCTTTTGCAAGCGGCGCGCGCCGGCTCCTCTCACGCGCCGGCTCCGGCGGTCGCCGCGTTCCTTGCGGAGGAGTTTGGCCGCGGCATGACGACGATCGGCTTCTACCGTGACTTTGCGCGCCGCGTGCACGCGCTCAAGGACACGCTGGGCGCGCTGCTCGGAAGCCTCAAGGCCGAAGGCAAGCGCGTCGCTGCCTACGGCGCCGCCGCGAAGGGCAGCACGCTGCTCAACGTCTTCGGTATCGGGCGCGAGACGCTCGAGTTCGTCGCCGATCGTAGCACCTACAAGCAGGGCCGCTACATGCCCGGTGTCCACATTCCCATCGTCGCGCCAGACGCGCTTCTCGCCGAGATGCCGGACTATACGTTGCTCCTCACGTGGAACTTCGCCGACGAGATCCTCGATCAGCAGAAGGAGTACCGGCGTCGAGGGGGGAAGTTCATCATCCCCGTTCCGGACGCGAGGATCGTGTGACCTTCGAGCCGACGAAGCTCGCCGGCGTGTTCGTCATCCGTCTCGAACGTCGCGAGGACGAGCGCGGCTTCTTCGCCCGCACGTACTGCGCTCGAGAGCTGCGGCAGGCAGGTCTCGATCCGGAGATCGTCCAGAGCAGCGTCTCCTACAACCGAGTGCGGGGCACGCTGCGCGGGCTCCACTATCAAGCGGAACCGTACGAAGAGAACAAGATCGTCTCGTGCATTCGGGGTGCCGTTCATGATGTCGTGGTCGACATTCGCCGCGATTCGCCAACTTACAAAGAGTGGCTCGGCGTCGAACTGTCGGCGGACGCCGGAACGGCCCTCTACGTTCCGAAGGGTTTCGCGCATGGGTTTCTCACGCTCGAAGACGACGCCATGGTCACCTATGACATTTCGACCTACTACGAGCCGTCTTCGGTGCGCGGCATTCGTTACGACGACCCCGCGATTGGCGTCGCCTGGCCCACGAAGCCGACCGTCGTTTCCGCACAAGACCTCGCTCGTCCGAGCTTCGAGTAGACATTTTATGGGAGCCCATTAGGTGTCAGCTCGTCGGGTCAGCATCGGGATGCCCGTCTACAACAGCAATCCCGCCCGTTTCCAGTTAGCGCTAGAAGGCATCCTAGGGCAGAGCTTCGGTGACTTCGAGCTGTTCATTTCCGACAACGGTTCGGGTGACGAAGCTCGCCAGCTCTACGAGAACGCCGTGAAGTTGGACTCGAGGGTGAGATACAGCCGGCACGAGCGAAACTACGGGGCGGGGCTGAACTTCACGTATGCATTTACGAATACGAGCGGCGAGTACTTCATGTGGGCCGCAGACGACGATGTGCGCGGGAAGGACTACCTGGCCCGAACCGTCGAACGGCTCGATCGCGATGCGACGGCGGTGTCGGCGGGCACCGATACGATTCTGGTAGACGACAATGGAAACCGTGTTGGCAAAGTCTCGTTTTCCGAGTCCTTCGAATTGCCGACGCCTCATCAACGGATTCCGGTGCACGGGTTCGTCAGCGAAGGCGATTACTTCGACATTTACTCGCTTCACCGTCGTCCGGCCCTCCTTCGAACGCACATCGCCGCGCCCATGCATGGTGCGGACTGCTTGCTTGTTCGGGAGCTGCTCTTGCAAGGCAAGATCGTCCGCACGCACGAGGAGCTGTTTTTCTACCGCGTTCCGATGTCGTACTCGATGAGCGGGCTCGCGGTGGCGGCCTATGGTGAGCAGGCCTTGCCTTTCCTTTTCCGCCACCCCCACACGTACCTGGCGCTGCAGATGGTCATTGCGGTTCTGACGAACGACATTCCGATCAGCGAGGTGGAACGAACGCGCTGCGTGGTGGCGTTAGCGTCGTCATTGGTGCTCCACGGGTGGCTGACCCGTGATCCCAACTTTCGCACCCGCGCCGAGGCGAAAGAGGCGTGGGGAAGAGGCGATTTCGTCAGGGTGGCCATGCTCATGGCCAAATCATTCGCGCTCGCGCCCAAAGCAGCGTTGGACCCGTCCGCGTGGCGACGTCTGATCGGCCGGCTCACCCCCGGTTCCTAAGCACGAGCTCGACGCCTGTCGGCACCGGCCGTCCCGCGGCGCGCCTCGCTTCGACGTCGGTTGTCACCAACCTGCCCAGCGTGGGCGTCACGCGCGATGCGAGACCCTCGACGCGCGCGAGCGAGAGGTTGCGAGACAGGCACCTCAGGATCATCTGGTTGAACGCGGCTTCGGTGAACCAACGCGCGGGGTAGGGGTTCTCGCAGGCGATGGCTTCGATCACGGACGCGACGTCGTTCCGAAGCGCCTCGACGCCCGTCGTGACGAAGCGCGCCGGGTCGGGGAGCAGCGGCAGCGCGCAGCACGGCCTGGCGCTCGCGCAGGTCGCCGGTCACGAACAGCTCGTGCACCAGGGCGGCGTGCACCTCGGGCAGGCGCGCGTCGAGCACGGCCAGCAGCAGGTGCGCGCGGCCGTATTCGTCGACGGGCCAACCCAGGGGAAGAACGGGAGGCGCGCTCGGCCGGCGTCGGGCTCTCGATCGGCGTTTGTCCGAGGCAGCGGCTCGCGCCCGTCCACATGATCAAGAACGCGTCGGTCGCCTCACCGCGCGCGCGCACCTTGTTCAGCGCCTGCCCGAACCAACGCGCGGCCGCGTCGGGTACGCGCGTCGTCAGGATCGATTCGGCGGTGGCTTCGGCGGGCGGCGGCACGCCGCCCGACGTTACTCGTTACGTGCCTACCCCGCGAACGGGGTCTCGGCGAGGCCTTTGACGCCTGGCTTGAACGCCAGCAGGCTGCCGGCGAGCGGCTCCTCGGCGAGCTGCGCCTCCGACAGGGTCGTCCGCATCGTCGTGACGTAGAGCGTGTCGAGGTTGGGGCCGCCGAAGCAGACGCCCGTGCCGCGCGACACCGGCAGCTCGACGACGCGCTCGAGCGTGCCCTTCGGATCGTAGCGCGCGATGCGCCCGAACATCGGCTGCGCGCACCACACGTAGCCTTCGGCGTCGACGGTCATGCCGTCGGGGAAGGCCGAGCCGTGCGGGTCGAGCTCGAGGAACACGCGGCGGTTCGAGATGCGTCCCGACGACGCCTCGAAGTCGTAGGCGAAGATGCGGTAGCGGAAGCTCTCGGTGAAATACATCGTCTTGCTGTCGGGGCTCCAGCCGAGGCCGTTCGAGCAGCAGATCGACGACTCCATCGCGACCGCCTCCTTGCCGTCGTACCGATACAGCGTCCCGACGGGCGAGTCCCAATCGACGTCGCCCATCGTGCCGGCCCACAGGCGGCCCTGGCGGTCGACCTTGCCGTCGTTGAAGCGATTTCCCGGTCGCTCCTTCGGCGTCGCGACGGGCGTGAGCTTGCCCGTCGCTGGATCGTAGGTCGCGATGTCGGTGCGCATCGAGACGATGAGGCCGCCCGACGTCTTCGGGGCCGCGCACGTGACGATGTCGGGCAGCGTGTACGTCTGGTTGCCGCCCGTCTTCGGATCGAACACGTGGATGTTCTTGCCGAGGATGTCGACCCAGTAGAGCTTCTGCTCCGCCGCCGACCACCACGGGCCCTCGCCGATCTGCGCCTTCGCCGACAGGACGCAGGTGACGTCCATCGGCGTGGGCTTGATGCCGTGATCGAAACGCGTGCGGTTCATGGGATCAGATCTGCTCCGGCTTGAAGCCGCCCTTGCGGCGGTCGTTGAGCCAAATGAGGCCGAACACAATGAGCAGGATCGCCGGCAGAACAGCGACCGAGCGGAACGACGACTGCGCCGCCGCGTTGTCGACGGCGTCCTTGGCCGCGCCCGCGAGCGCCTTGTACTTGGCCTCGCCGCCCGCGGCCGCGATCTTGGCGTTGTCGAAGATCTTGCCCATCTGCGGCAGCACGAAGAAGATCGACAGCGAGCCGGCCGAGCCGACGAGGCCCATGAGGAACGCGCCGCCCTTGGGGTAGCGCTCGGACACCGACGCCAGCATCGTGGGCCACATGTAGCAAACGCCCGTGCCCCAGATCGTCGCCGTGAGGAAGCCGGTCGCGGGCGAGCTGGCGCCCGACAGCGCGAAGAGGCCGAGCGACGCCAGCAAGCACGAGAAGAACAGCAGGCCGACCGACGACAGCTTGTGCACCATCGTGCCGGCGAAGTGGCGCATGACGAACATGAGGCCGGCGACGTAGACCTGCAGCAGGATGCCGCGCATGCCGACGGTGTTCGACAGCGCGAGGTCGACCCACTGGCCGGGCGCGAGCTCCGACGCCGACGTGAGGAACATCGCGAAGAACCAGATCCAGAACGACGGGCGGCGAATCGCCTCCTTGAACATCTCGCTGGTCTTGACGCCCGAGACGACGCGCTCGGTCTTGGGGAACTTCGTGCCGACGAGCAGCGCGAGGATGCCGACGGCCGGGATGAGCAGCATCGCGAACTCGATGCGCCACCCGAGGCCCGCCTTGCTCGCGAAGAAGCCGAAGAGGCCGCCCACGATCATGCCGAACGGCCACCACGCGTGCAGCACGTTGAGGCGGTGCACTTTGTTGCCGGGGTAGATCGACGTCGTCAGCGGGTTGATGACGGTTTCGGAGCATCCCCACCCGAAGCCGTTCAAGAACATGCCGATGCCGACGACGGCGCCCGCGCCTTTCCCCGGCGCGATCTTGTCGGCCATGATCGTGAGCAGCGGACCCACGATGAAGCTGAGGCCGCACAGCCCCAGCATGTTGCGCATGCCGACCGTGTCGACGACGGCGCTGCCCAGGAACACCGTGAAGGCGAAGCCGAGGAACGCGTAGCTGAGCGCGTCGCCGATCATCGTCGCCGACGTCAGCGGATCGATCGGGTCGAAGAGCTGCGTCTTGATGTCGCCGGCGATCGCGCCGCGCAACGCGAAGCTCATGCTCGTCGTCGCGAGGCACAGACAACACAGGACGAAGAGCTTGCGGACGTTCAACCCCTCCTGCGCGACCGCCGCCTTCGCCGCCGGGTTCGACATTGCTGCCTCCATGGAATCCCTTCTTTCTCGCAGTTGCTGTCTGGTTGATGCTACCGGACGTCGGTCTCGGACTCGTTCATGATCTTCACACTCGAGATGTTGACGCCGCAGGGGCGGAACTCGTTGGGCGTGAAGAAGTTGTCGGACAGCTTCGAGTAGTAGTTCTCGCCGTCCTTGAGCGTCGTGTCGTCGGCGGCCGGGATCGGCACCGAGATCTTCTGCGGCAGCGCGCGCCCCTGCAGCGCCTCGAGCGCCGCCTTGATGGCGATGGCCGCCAGCCCCGGAGAATCGCCGAGCGACAGGCCCTTCATGCCTTTCGCCGCGTTGGCGGCGATGAGCTTGCGGGCGCCGTTCTCGGCCTCGGTCGCGACGGGGATCGGCTTGTGCCCCGCCGCGAGCAGCGCGCGGATCGCGCCCGTCGAACCGCCCTGCACCATCATGGCGTCGAACTTCTTGCCGCCCGCGAGCGCGCCCGCGACGGCCTTCTCGGCGACGGCGTCGTCCCAGCTCCCGACGACCTCGGTGATCTCGTAGCGCTTGCCCTTGCCGCTCATGACCTCGCGGAAGCCCTCGTGGCGATCGCGCTCGGTCGAGTTGCCGCGCAGGCCGCGCACCTCGAGCACCTTGCCCTTGCCGCCGAGCTGCTCGTCGAGGAACTCGCCCCACTTCCGGCCCATGGCCTTCTGGTCCTCGTTGACCTCCATGACGCGATCGGTGTCGAGCACGCCGTCGAACGGCACGAGGACGACGTCGTGTTGGTCGGCGAGCTTGATGACCTCGTCGAAGCCTTTGGGCGCGACGGCGAGCGTGACGACGCCGTCGAAGCCTTCCTTGATGAAGTCTTCGATCGCGTGCAGCTGCGCCGGCAGCGCCGTGCCCGTCGAGACGACCTTGAACTCGCTGACGAGCGGCGCGACGGCGGGATCCTTGGCGAAGGCCTTCGCCGTCTTCACCATCTGGATGCGCCACGCGTTGCCGACGTAGCCGTTGACGAGCGCGAGGCGATAGGGCGGCTTGCGCGCCGGCCACTGCAGAAACTTCGTCGTCGCGTCCCACGGCGCGAAGCACTCGGGCGCGGCGCCCGGCCCCGGCACGACCTTCGGCCCCGCGCCGTCGGTGACGGGCGCGCGCGGCGCCGGGGCGGGTGCCGCCGGTGGCGCCTCGGTCTTCTGACAGGCCGTGGCCACGGCCAAAGAGATGCCCAAGCCCATCCGAGCGCGCGTCGTCATGCCAGGCCTCACAGGCGAAGGGGGGCTCGCCAAATCGCCTTGTACCTCGTGAAACATGCTCGCGTAAAGGACCCCCGATGCGGGGCGGCGGGTCAGCTCTTGTGGGGCGCCGGCGGGTTCTGCGAGATGCAGTCGATGACGCCGGCCCGCGCCGTCGTGCAGGCCGTCTCCTTGGGCGCGGGCGAGCCCGCGGTGTTGCACATCCACTGGTCGACCGGCAGCGCCACCAGGCAGTCCTCCCAGCTCCGCATGGCGGCGCTGCAGGGCGTCTGCTCGTGCAGCTCGTCGCACATCGCCTTGCAGGTCCCGCTCTTCGTCTCGGGCACGCAGCCGAGCGCCTTCTCGCGCTGCTGGCAGACCGACAGGCAACGATCGGTCTTCTGACACGCCGTCATCGGCAGCGCGACGACGAAGACCGCGAAGACGAAGACGAAGGCCGACTTGATCCCCATCGAGGCCTCAGAGCGCGAACAGGTTCGCGGGCACGCCCCGCACGTCGTCGAGCTCGATCGCGAACAAGCTCCCCGCGTCGACGTCGGTCCGATCTTCCTCGGGCGACATGAGGTAGCGCGCCGACGTCACGAACAGCGTGCGCAGATCCTTGCCGCCGAACGCCGGGCAGCTCGGCCGCGTCACGGGCATCGTGACGACGCGATCGATCTCGCCCGTCGGCGCGTAGCGGACGACGCGCGAGGCGCCCCACTCGGCGTTCCAAAGGAAGCCCTCGGCGTCGGTGCAGCTGCCGTCGGGGCCGCCTTTGTCCGTGCGCGCGAACGGCTGCCACGTCGTGGGCATGCCGTCGGCGTCGAGCGTCGTCTGCTCGATGAGCTTCGCCATCGAGTCGGCGAAGTACATGCGGTTGCGCGCGGGATCGAACGAGATCGAGTTCGAGACGCCGATGTCGTCGCGCACGGCGCGCGCGCGGCCGTCGGCGGTCACGCACCACAGGCGCCCGTGGTGCGCCTTCTCGTCGTGCTGCATCGAACCGACCCAGAAGCGCCCGCGCGCGTCGGCCCGGCCGTCGTTGAGCCGGTTCGCGGGCCGATCACTCTCCAAGACCGCGAGCACCTCGAGCGACGCGAGCCCGCGCGCCGGATCGAAGCGGACGATGCGATCCTGCTGCGTGGCGATGAGGCCGCCCGAGCGGCACTCGGCCAGCGAGCCCGTGAAGCGATCGAACTGCCAGCTCTCGATCGCTGACGAACGCGCGGTCGACGTCGAAGCGGGCCGGTAGGCGTGGACGCGGTGGTTGACGATGTCGACGAAGAACAGGCGCTGCTCGCGCTCCGACCAGAGCGGCCCTTCGCCCAGCGCGCAGGCCGGGACGTCGAGCTTTTGGATTCGCACGGGCGCGCCCTCGCGGCGGGCTACCAGATGTAGTTCATGCCGGCGCCCATGAAGTTGAGCGTCTGCTGTTGGTTCGGCGTTCCGGCCGGGGAGGTCGGGTCGTTCTGCCAGTCGGTGTGCCAGCGCATGTACTCGACGTTGACGACGAGGCAGCCGCCGAACTTGTGGTTGAGCGTGACGTGGCCTTCGTACTGGTCCGTGAGCGTGAGCGAGGGGGTCTGCATCGACAGGTCGAGATCCGTGAGCTTGACGAGCAGCTCGCCGCCGCCGACGGTGAGCGAGTTGTCCATGTAGTTGACCTGGACGTTGCCGTAGAAGCCCGCCTGTTGGCGAAGCACGCCGTTCTGGTCTTCGAAGAGCGGGTTGGAGGGATCGGCCGCCTCGAGCGGGACGCGCTCGCCGATGCCCTTGCCCGTCCAGCCACCGCCGCCAATCGAGAGCGCGCCGATGTCGACGAGGGCCGTGCCCATCGCGGCCCAAATCGTCTTGGCCGTGACGGTCATGTTCTGCGAGTTCTCGATGCGGTTCACCATCGACTGGCCGATGAGGCGGACGCGCGCGCCGCCGAAGGTCTGATCATAGTTGATCTCGGCGTCGACGCGCGGAAGCGGCGACATCTTCTCCTTGGAGGTGACGTCGGGATCGACGACGGCGAGCTGCAGCTGGAAGCCGGCGATGCGAGGCGAGGTGTAGCGAATCGCCGCGTCGAAGCCCGCGTAGAGCGGACCGGCGCCGACGGATCCGCAAGCGATCGTCGAGGCGTTGACGGCGCAGGGATGGCCGACGCCGTACTGGTACGCCATGGCGACCACCGCCGCCGAGCCCGACGCGAAGAGGCCGAACATGCGGCCGAACTTCACCGAGCCGTAGGGGGTCTCGACCTGCGCCCAGGCCTCACGGTAGTCGACGGCCTTCGGCGCGACGGTGTCCTGGCCGCGGTTGCTGTTGATGCCGTTGACGTTGGCCGCGAGGAACGAGTCGACGCGTACCGTGGGGCTGATCTGGCGGCTGAGGCCGAAGCCCATCTGCGTGCCGATGAACCCCGACCGGATGTCGGACATCACGAGCTTGTTGGTGTTCGAGTTTCCGCTGAGGCCTTCGTCCTGGATGCGGCCGCCGATCAGCGTCTTGCTGTTCTTCGGATCGGCGTCGCCCATGATCAGCTGGTAGTGAGCCGCGACGAGGCCGCTCGTTCGGAACGTCCATCCGTCAGCGTCGAACAGCGTGACGTCGGCCTTCGCTCGCGACGAGCTCAGCCAAACGGCGCCGAGCAAAATGGCGAACGCGGTCCTCGAGCACAGCGAGTGGAGTCGTCTCATGGGGCCTCTCACCTTTCTTGCGAAGCGACGCAACGAGTGAACGACGGCGAAGCACAACGCCTCACACCGACGCACAGGCGAAAACGCGCCGCTTATAACACCGGTCTCGTCCCGAAAGCCGCCAAAAATGTTTGTGCGGACGGGCTCTGAAGGACCGGTGAAGCTACGCTCAAACGTAAGCAGAACCTGTGCATTCAGCAGGGATGCGAGCCACTTCCGGTCCCCCAGGGTCTGTAGTAAGGTCCGCGGGATTCGGGCGTTGTTCGAATCTTCGCGAATCTAGACTTCTAGAAGTTAAGAGATTCAACGCGTGCCCCCCCGCCCCTCAGGAGGTCCTATGTCCACTTGGCGTCTTAGAGCTCGTCCTGCCATCGCCGTGTCGCTTGCGGGCTGTGCGCTCGCGTTCGCGGCCTGCTTCAGCAACAACAGCCAGAACCCCGGCACCGGCGGAACGACGGGCGGCAATGGCGGCACGACCGGCTCCGAGGGCGGCACGACCGGCAACCCGAGCGGCGGCACGACCGGCAACCCGAGCGGCGGCACGACCGGCTCCGAGGGCGGCACGACCGGCAACCCGAATGGCGGCACGACCGGCTCCGAGGGCGGCACGACCGGCAACCCGAGCGGCGGCACGACCGGCAACGGTGGCACGACCGGCGGCGGTGGCACGACCGGCGGCGGCGGCACGATCGGCTGGAAGAACTACGAGGTGACCGGCAGCATGCCGAAGTTCCCCGTGGCCGTCGTTCAGAAGGCGGGAACGCTCCACTTCGACAAGTTCGTCATCAACAACACCTTCCTCGCCGAGAGCTGCTCGATCGGTGACTACAACGGCGACGGCATCCCCGACGTCTCGGCGGGCCGCATGTGGTACGCCGGCACCGGCAACGCCGCCACGCCCTTCAGCATGACGGGCCACGTGTTTCGCGACGGCCACGGCGTTCTCCCGAGCGCGGGCGCGCCGCTCGAGCTCAACACGGGCGTCTCCGACGACTGGGCTGACTACCCCTTCGACATGGACGGCGACGGCGACACCGACATCGTCAACATCGCCCAGTGCGACGTCCCCGAGAATCACTCGGCGACCTTGACCCAGACGGGCGGGCCGAACAACGCGAACGCCGCCGGCACGCCGAACAAGCAGGGCACGGTCCAGGTTCACGCGACGGCCGTCTGGTACGAGAACCCCGGCAAGGCGACGGTCAACACGACCACGGCGAACTGGGTGTCGCACCTCATGCACGCCGACGTGCGCAACGAGCAGCACGAGATGGTCGACTTCAACGGCGACGGCTACCCCGAGATCGTCGGGGCGTGCCAGGGTTGCGGGACGGGCGACTTCAAGGGCTACTACCAGGGCGATCCCGCGAACCCCAAGAACCCGTGGGTCTTCCACCCGGTGGGTCCGACGTTCGCCTTCCCGTTCGGCAACCTCGGCTGGATGCACGGCATGGGCGCGGGCGACGTCAACGGCGACGGCAAGCCCGACTGGTTCGATCGCCGTGGCGCTTGGCTGCAGCAGGCTGACGGCTCGTTCAACGACACGCCCTGCACGGGCAAGAACACGCCGGCGGGCTGCGGCTGGATCAAGGGCAGCACGCCGCTGCTGCCGGCCGTCAATGGCGCGCCGAACGGCGGGTTCTACGACGGCCTGTCCGACGGCGCCGGCAACAAGGGCGCCTCGCACATGTTCGCCGCCGACATGGACATGGACGGCTGCTCCGACATCGTGGCGGCCGACTGGGCGCACGGCATGGGCATCGCCTGGTACCAGCAGGGCAAGGACGCGGGCGGCTGCAACAACAACTTCAGCAAGAAGTACTACTTCATGGGCAACGCGCCCTTCACCACGAAGTACAAGATGAACCAGCCCGCCGTCTCGGCCGAAGGCCAGGCGACGGACTACAACGGCATCGGCTTCACCGAGGTGCACTCGCTCCAGGTCGTCGACATGGACGGCGACGGCCGCCCCGACGTCGTCGCCGGCAAGATGCGGTTCGCGCACCCCTACGATCAGGGCGACCCGGATCCGGACGGCGTGCCTTACCTCTACGTGTTCAAGAACAGCGCGACGCCGGACACCAGCGCCAAACACCCGGGGCCGATCACGCTCACGCCTATGCTGGTCGACGGCAACGCCGCCGCGACCGAAGGCACGACGGACGCGGGCATGGGCGTCGGCCGCCAGATCGCGGTCGGCCACGCGAACACGGACGGCATCATGGACATCTGCGTCTCGACGAAGCTCGGGCTCGCGGTTTTCATGGGTAAGTGATAGGTCAAGGGCGCTACATGAGCGCCACCGTCGATCCGATCTTGCCCATCGCGCTCGCGCGCGCCCACCGCCTCGTCCCCGTCGTCGCCATCAAGGACGCCGACGGGGCCACGGGGCTCGCCGAGGCCCTCGTCGCGGGCGGCCTGCCGATCATCGAGATCACGCTGCGCACGGAGGCCGCGGCCGCGGCGCTCGCGCGCGCGTCGGCCGTCAAAGACCTCTTCGTCGCGGCCGGCACGGTGACGACGCCCGATCAGGTCAAGCTCGCCGTCGACGCAGGCGCGCGCCTCATCGTGAGCCCCGGCCTCAACACGCGCGTCGTCGAGTACTGCTTGTCGAAGGACATCCCCGTGCTGCCCGGCGTCTGCACGCCCACGGAGATCGAGACCGCGCGCAACCTCGGCCTCAAGGCGCTCAAGTTCTTCCCGGCCGAGGCTTACGGCGGCGTCAAGACGCTCAAGGCGCTCGCCGAGGTCTATAAAGACTTCCGCTTCGTGCCGACGGGCGGCGTGAACCTGCAGAACCTCGGCGACTACCTCAAGCTGCCGATCGTGCTCGCGTGCGGCGGCTCCTGGATGGTGCCGCCGGCCGCGATCGACGAGAAGCGTTTCGAAGACATCCGCAAGCTCGTCGCCGAGGCGGTCGCGTTGGTGAAAACGCTGCCCGCTGCGGGCTGATCGCGCTACGGGTACGCGCTCAGCAGATCGTAGCCGCGCCAGAGGAACTTCTTGGCGAGGCCCGAGAGCTTCGGCCAGGCGACGTCGTGGTCGGGGCTCGTCGCCCACACGCGGCGCGCGGCCTCGGACTCGAACACGAAGTTGATCTGGTAGTTGTACTCGGTGGGCGAGGCCTCGATCTCGGCGGCCTGCGCAGGCGCGTAGAAGCGGATCAGCTTCACGTTCTGGAAGCCCTTCTGCTTGCGGAGCGCGGGCGAGAAGACCTCGGCGTACGTCTTCTCGAACTCGGCGCGGCGGTCGTCGGCGACCTCAAAGTGGAGCTGAAACAGAATCATCGGGGCCTCCCGCGGGGATTTGTACCATGCGCGTGAGGAGGGCGGCGGCCTGGGTCGGACCCGGCGCGGGGCTGTCGAGCAGGTCGGCGACGATCTGGCTCGCGGCTGCGTAGACGAGCCCGCCGCGCGCCCACGTGCCTTCGAGGGCGAACGCATCGAACGGCTCCACCAACACGAGATTGGTGACGAGGTTGGCGGCGGCGCCGGCTTCGGCGGCCGTCGCGCGCACGAGCGCGCCGACGCGTGCGGCGTTGTCGACGTACGCGACGACCGTCGAGGGCAGCGCCGCGCCGAGGAGCGCGGCCGCGCCCGCGCGGCCCGTGACGGCGTAGGGCGCGCCCGACGCGCGCAGCGCCGCGAGCGCGCCCGGCACGCCGAACGGATGCGAGAACGGCAGCGCGCGGTGCGCCTCCGAAAAGCGATAGTCCTCGGCCCAGCGGCGCACGAGCCGCGCGCGGTGCACGGCGACGACGGGCCCGCGCTCGTCGCGCTCGACGAGCTCCTCGCGATCGAAGAGATCGAGCAAGCGCGACACGTATCCCGGATCGGTGCCGACGGCGGCGGCGAGGCGGCGCACGCCGAACGGCGGCGTGCCGTCGACGAGCGCGCGCACGAGGCGGCTCGCCTTCGCGGCGTGCAGCGAGCGCGTCGAGCGTGGCGCCGCCCACGGGCTGCGGTCCTCGCCGCGCGTCTGCAGAAAGACGGTCGGCCGCTCGAGCACGAGCCGCAGGTTGCCGACGAGGTCGACGTAGCCGAGGCCCTCCTCGGTGAGGCGCTGGCGCGTGCGCGCGCCCAGGAACGGCGCGACCACGATCCAGGCGTCGGCCGGCGTCGCCTTCAACACGGCGGCGACCTCGGGCACGAGCCGCGGGTCCAGCTGGCGCCGCGCGCCGATCGCGATCGCCGCGCTCGCGCCCGTGGGCGTGCGGATCGTGAGGCGCGCCGCCGAGAGGTCGTTGGTTTTCGCCGAGACCGTCGTCGCCCAGGCGGCCGGCAGGCAGCGCTGGACGTGCTCAACGGCCTGGCGCAAGACGACGTTGTCACTGGGCGCGAGGTTGTTCATGTTGGACAACAGCGTCGATCGGGACAACGCCCGGGTCAAAAAAAGCGAAGACCGTTCCGCGCGCTCGTGCGTCGTCCGCCGAGTGAACACCACGATGAAAAATCTGCGATGCTGCGGCGCCATGAAACTCCGAGGCGTGCTCGTGGGAGGGTCTATGGCCGCGGCGCTCGCGGCGGCCGGCTGCGGGACAGTCGGCCCCGTCGACGCGCACGGTCTGCCGCTGCACAAGGTGGTCATCTACCGCAACGGCGTCGGGTACTTCGAGCGCGCCGGCCGCGTCGACGGCGAGCACGTCGACTTCCGCGTACGCAAGAACGAGGTGGGTGACTTCCTCGCGACGCTCGCCGTGCTCGAACGTGGCGGCAGCTCGGTGCGCTCGGCCTCGTTCCCACTCGCCGTCGAGAAGGAAACGCCGCCCGCGCCGTCTCCTCGTCGCGACTTCGCGCCGCCGCCGCTCGCCGGTGCCAAGCGCTCGTCGGAGCTCGAGACCGTCGTCATGTCGCTGGACGGCGGCCAGCACGACCTGCAGGTGGGCTACATCGCCGTCACGCCCGTCTGGCGGCCGTCGTACCGCCTCGTGCTCGACGATCAGGGCGCGACGCTGCAGGCGTGGGGCATCGTGCAGAACCTCTCGGGCGAGGACTGGAAAAACGTTTCGCTGTCGCTCATCGCCGAGGCGCCGCTGGCCTTCGACGCCTCGCTCGCGACGGCCGTGATCCCGCCGCGCCCGACGGTGACCGACGGCGGCGACGTCATCGCCGTCGTGCCGCAAGCCGAGACGAGCCTCGCGCAGAACGCGCCCGCGCCCCCGCCGCCCATGGCCGAGCCCGAGGCCGACAGGGCCGACGAGGCCGAGATGGAGGCGCCCGCGGCGTCGAGCGCACGCGGCGGCGGCTTCGCGGCGCCCAAGGCGAAGAAGATGGCGCGCGTCGGCGCCGCCGCGCCCATGACGATGGCCGCCCCCGCGCCCGCATACTCGAACCGCCCGAAGAACCTCTCGGCGCTGGCGGCGATCGCGCTGCAGGCGGGCGCGACCCGCTACGACCTCGCGGCGCCCGTGTCGATCCCCGACGAGAGCGCGACCATGGTCATGCTCCTCGACAAGCCGATCCCCGGCGAGGCGATCTCGCTGTTCGCGCCGGATCCGGGCGTGCCCGAGTCGGCGTCGCACCCGTTTCGTGTCGCGCGCTTCAAGAACGAGACGGGTGGGTTGCTCGAGCGCGGCCCGCTCGCGATCTTCCAGCACGCCGCCGGATCCTCGGATGCCTTCCTCGGCCAAGGCATGACGGACGCGCTGCCCGCGGGCGCGACGGCGACGGTGCCGTTCGCGCTCGAGCGCACGCTGGCCGTCGAGCGCGAGACCGACTACCGCGAAGAGGGCGCGCGCCTCTTCAAGATCGAGGGCGAGCAGCTCGAGATCGCGCGCGACGTCGTCACGACGACGAAGTACCGCGTGCGCAACGGCGGCGCGCGTGCCGCCAAGGTGCTCGTCAAGCACCCGCGCGTCGGCGGCGCGCGCCTGGTCTCGCCGCCCGCCGGCACCGAGGACAACGTCGGCACGGGCAGCGCGCTCGTGCCGACGACGGTCGCGCCCAATCAGACGGCGACGCTCGTCGTCGACGAGCGCCAGCCGTCGGTGCGCGGCGTCGACTGGCTCGACCCGCTGGCCGACGACGCCGTGCGCGCCTACCTCGCGCCGACGAACAAGACCGTCGACGCGGCCGCGGCGCGCGCGCTCACGGCGGCGTGGGCGATCCGCAAGACGCTGCTCGCGGCCACCGACGATCGCAACGCCATCTCGGCGCAAGAGGCCGACCTTCGCCGCGGCACCGAGGAGACGCGCGCGAACCTCAAGGCGCTCGAGAAGAACGGCGCCGCCGCCGACCTGCGCGCCAAGCTCACGAGCCGCCTGTCCGCCGACTCGGCGCAGCTCGACCGCCTGACGAAGCGCGCCGTCGAGGTCGACCTCTCGATCACCGAGCAGCGCGTCCGCCTCAAAGACGCGCTGCATGGTTTGAAGGTCGTCGTCCCGCCAGAAACTTGATCGCGATCTCTGCGCCCACAAGTGGCGTCGCGCCTACACTTCCGGCGCGGGTCAACGGCTGTACATCGCCGGAATCACATGATTCAATGCGATCGCCATGAATTTGACTGCTTATCTTGAGGGCGGTGGGAGGCGGGGCGCGATCCGCGGGTCGCGGTTTGCTCGCGTCGTCCCCTTGGCAGCGCTCGCGCTGACGAGCGCCCTCGTCGCACGCCCCGCGGGCGCGACGGCGACCCAACCGAACGGCCTCGTCGTGCCGATCGTGAACACCGGCGAGGACGGGTACACCGTCGGCACGTACGGCCGGCACTCGACGCTGCCGCTGTTCTTCATGTCGCGCGGCGAGAACATCGACTACTCCGTCGACGCGCACACGACGCCCACGGTGTTCTCACCTCGCTGCGGCTTCACGGGCACGCTCGTGCTCCACGGCGGCAGCTGCCAGATGGACTTCGGCTGGTACAACGTCGACCCCAACAACACGTCGCCGCCGCCCGACAACCAAATCTTCACGCTGGTCCCGCGCGAGGCGAACGCCGGCTTCTTCCCGCTCATCGGCCAGACGGGCTCGACCTTCTCGGGCGGCGACATCTTCAGCGACCCGCGCTACACGGGCGGCCTCATCGGCTTCGCCATCAAGAACTCGATCCAGCAGACGGGCCAGTACAGCTGCCCGCAGACGCACTACTCGGAGCAGCGCCTCAACCTGCTGTGCGACGACGGCACGGGCCACTGTCCCAACACGGTCGCGGGCCAGCCCGCGCTGCCCGCGGGCCACTGGATCATGGCCGTCGCGTACCAATCGACGACGACGTCGAACGCGTACTACCTCGGGTTCGAGGACCTGCCCAACTCGTCGACGTCGTACTCGACGGCGAACGGCACGAGCGACGGCGACTTCAACGACGACTTCTATTTCATCACCGGCATTTCTTGTCAGGGCGGCGGCGCGTCGTGCTCGACGGCGCTTCAGGGCGTGTGCGCGACGGGCGTGCAGCAGTGCACGAAGGCGGGCGGCCTCACGTGCAAGCAGACGACGCCCGCGAGCGGCGAGGTGTGCGACGGCCTCGACAACGACTGCGACGGCGTCGTCGACAACGGCAACAACCTCTGCACGGCGGGCAAGGTCTGCGACAAAGGCGCGTGCGTCGATCGCTGCGTCGAGCAGGGGTGCCCGACGGGCCAGGTCTGCACGGCGGCCGGTGTGTGCGGCGAGGCCGCCTGCCAGAATTCGACGTGCGGCGGCGGCACGCGGTGCTCGGGCGGCGTGTGCGTCTCGCCGTGCACGGGCGTGACGTGCCCGTTCGGCCAGACGTGCCGCGCCGGCAACTGCGTCGACTCTTGTCTCGGCGTCACGTGCGACACCGGCTTCGTGTGCACCGACGGCGTCTGTCGGCTCGACTGCGATTGCTTGCCGTGCGCGGCGGGCCAGGTGTGCGGCAGCGACCACCGCTGCGTCGTGAGCTCGTGCGACAACGTCACGTGCATGGCCGGCACTCACTGCGAGGCCGGCGGCGTGTGCACGCCCAACTGCAACGGCGCGACGTGCCCGACGGGCCAGACTTGCACCGCCGGCAACTGCGTCGATCCGTGCGCGGGCGTCACCTGCGACAGCACGAAGAAGTGCGTCTCCGGGTCGTGCGTCGACAAGTGCTCGGGCATCACGTGCGCGTCCGGCCAGACGTGCTCGGGCGGTTCGTGCGTCGACAAGTGCAGCCTCGTGACCTGCAACGCCGGGCTCGTGTGCCGGCAAGGCAGCTGCATCGATCCGTGCACGACGATCTCGTGCGGCACGGGCCAGGTGTGCGCGAGCGGCGTCTGTCAAGACGCGTGCGTCGGCGTGACGTGCACGTCGGGCAAGAAATGCGTCGGAGGCTCGTGCGTCGACGCGTGCCAAGGCGTCTCGTGCGACGCGAGCCAGACCTGCGTGAGCGGCTCGTGCCAAGACGCGTGCTCGGGCGTCAGCTGCGCGACGGGCAAGAAGTGCAGCAACGGGTTGTGCGTCGACGCGTGCCAGGGCGTGACCTGCTCGGGCGCGTTCGTGTGCAGCAACGGCGTGTGCGTCGACCCGTGCACGCTCAAGACCTGCGCGACAGGCACCGTGTGCTACGCGGGCCAGTGCATCGACCCATGCACGAACGTCGTGTGCGGCGCGAACCAAGTCTGCCAGGGCGGCACGTGCGTCTCGACGAGCACCGGCGGGAGCTCGGGATCTGACGGCGGCGCCGGCAGCGACGGCGGCGCCGGGAGTGGTGGCGGTGCGGGCAATGGTGGTGGCGCTGGAAACGGCGGCGCTGGCAATGGAGGCGCCGGAAACGGCGGCGGTGGCAGTGGTGGCCACGCCGGCAATGGCGGCGGCGCTGGCAATGGCGGCGGCGCTGGCAACGGCGGCAGCGCTGGAAATGGCGGCGCTGGCAATGGTGGAGGCGCCGGAAACGGCGGCGGCAGTGGTGGCCACGCAGGCAACGGCGGCAGCGCTGGAAATGGCGGCGGCGCAGGAAATGGTGGCGCGGGCAATGACGGCAGCGCCGGTAACAACGGCGGCGCTGGCAACAACGGCAATGCCGGCACCACCGGCGGTGCAGGAAACAACGGCGGTGCTGGCGCTGACGGTGGCGCGGGCAACGCCGGCGAGGGCGGCGGCACGGGCGAAGGTGGCGCGAACGGCGGCGCCGGCGTCACGGGCACCGCAGGCTCGACGGGCGGCACGCAGCAGACCGTTGGCGGTCACGTCGTCGTGACGTCGACCGGCTGCGGCTGCGACGTCGGCTCGTCCGGCGGCGCGAGCCTCGCGAGCACATTGGCCCTCGGTGTCATCGGCGCGGTCCTCGCGCGCGGAAGACGTCGCACGCGCGGCGCCCGGATCGGGGGAGACCGTCGATGAAGCGTCTCCTGCTCTCTCTCGCTGCCGTCGCCGCGATCGGCGCGGCGGCGCGCCCGGCCGCCGCTCAGTCCCTCCGCCCCAACATCCTCATCATCTTCGACACCTCCGGCTCGATGCAGCTCGACGCCTCCGAGACGTGGGCCGGCGAGCGCATCAACGAATCCGCCGGCAGCTGCCCCGCCGCGCCCGCGGGCAAGGCCAGCCGCCTCTATTCGCTGAAGGCCGCGATCCGCGGCGCGCTCGCGCAGGTCGGCACCGACGAGGCGAACTTCGGCCTCATGTCGTTCCCGCAGCTGCTCGATCCGACGCTGACGCAGCCGCCGCCCACGACCGACCCCTCGCGCGGCACCAACGGCTTCGGCTGCTTCAACTGCACGTCCGAGGCCTGCGGCACCGGCCCCGTCGGCCACTACTACCTCGACTCGACGGTCGGCCTCGGCTGCCGTCTGTCGACCGATCCCTCGAACACGATCAACGCCACGGGCACGGAGCCCGCCTACGGCACGTGGTTCGACAGCGCCATCAGCCAAGCGCTGCGCGTCGACCTCACGAAGGCCTCGCCCGGCACGAAGCCCGTCGCGAGCGACTTCGATCCATCCGACGCCAACATCGCGCGCATCTACAAATTCATCGACGACACCGAGAACACCGGCCCCGTTGCCAACGCCGCCGCGCTCACCGATCCCGAGCTGCACGCCAACGGCGGCACGCCGCTCGGCCGCTCGCTCTATTACGCGCGCCTCTACTTCGACAACTTCATCAACACGACGGCCGACCCGCGCCGCGCCTGCCGCCAGAACGTCGTCATCCTCGTGACCGACGGCAACGACACGTGCGACTACACGTCGGGCTCGGCGCTCAACTACACCGACTGCACGCAGACGGGCTTCTCGACGTTCCACCCCGAGGTGCAGGCCTGCAAGCTCTTGCGCGGCAGCTCGAAGGTGAAGACCTACGTCATCACCGACGCCAACGTCACGGGCAACCTCAACAGCAACATCGCCGTCGCCGGCGGCACGGGCGCGGCCATCAAGGTCTCGCTCACCGACACCGACGCCGTCAAAGCCGCGCTCGTCGGCATCATCGCGTCGACGGTGCCGCCCGCCGAGGTGTGCAACGGCGTCGACGACAACTGCAACGGCCTCATCGACGAGGGCGTGAGCAACATGTGCCAGACGGCCGACGAGCTGTCGAACCCCAACAACGCCGACAATTTGTTGAAAGGCGCCGCTGCCCACTGCGCCGTCGAGACGTGCAATTGCAAGGACGACAACTGCAACGGCGTCGTCGACGAGGGTCTGCCGACCAACGCCTGCGGCGGCCCGTGTGGCTGCGCCGTGCCCACCGAGATCTGCGACGGCCTCGACAACAACTGCGACGGCAACATCGACGAGGGCTTCTTCGTGGGCTCCGCGTGCACGAACGGCCAGATGGGCGCGTGCCGCCGCGGCGGCATCACGGTGTGCAACGCCCAAGGCACGGGCACGGTCTGCGACGCGCCCACGATCACGCCCGGCGTCGAGGTGTGCAACAACATCGACGACGACTGCAACGGCCTCGTCGACGACGGCATGCTCCCCGGCGTCGGCGAGAAGTGCGGCGCCGATCTCGGCGTCTGCATGGCCGGCGTCACGAAGTGCGTGAACGGCCACCTCATCTGCGAGCAGACGAGCGCGCCCATGCCCGAGGTCTGCAACGGCCTCGACGACGACTGCGACAACGTCATCGACAACGGCAACTTCCCCGGCGTCGGAGACCCCTGCCTGTGCGACGGCCTCACGCAGGCGCAGGTCGACGCGGGCGGCGACTGCAAGGCGGGCAAGAAAGTCTGTCGCGGCAAGCTCGGCATCGTGTGCGAAGGCTGCGTCTTCCCGCGCCCCGAGGTGTGCGACGGCCGCGACAACGACTGCGACGGAGTCGCCGACATGCAGGCGACCTGCCCGAGCGGCTTCGCCTGCAAGTCGGGCGCGTGCACGCTCGAGTGCAAGCCCGGCGAGTTCCCGTGCCCCGCGGGCTACATGTGCCAGGGCACGTACTGCATCCCGCAGCGCTGCGTGAACGTGAAGTGCCCGTCGACCCAGCGCTGCGACAACGACACCGGAACGTGCGTCGACCTTTGCGACGGCGTGACGTGCCAGGCGCCGTCGTACTGCAAGGCCGGCCTGTGCGTGAACTGCAGCACGGTCGGCGAGGGCTGCGCCAAGGGTCAAGCCTGCGTCGCCGGCGGCTGCGTCACCGATCCGTGCTTCGGCAAGACGTGCGCGGGCGGCCAGTACTGCGCGGGCGGCAAGTGCGTCGACCTGTGCACGAACGTCGACTGCGCCCAGGGCCAGCACTGCGTCGCCGGCCAGTGCACGACCGATCTCTGCGCGACGGCGACGTGCCTCGACTCCGAGTTCTGCGACGCGACGACCGGCAAGTGCAAGGTCGACACGTGCCAGGCGACGACGTGCCCCGTGGGCCAGGCCTGCATCAAGGGCACGGGCCAGTGCGCCGCCGATCCCTGCGCGTTCGTGAACTGCCCCTCGCCCTGCTACGCGTGCGAGGTCACGAGCGACGCCAAGGCGACGTGCAAGTTCCTGAACGACGCCGCGCACCCCATGTGCAAGCTCGTCAACATCACGACCGGCCAGAAGGGCGGCGGCTGCGCCTGCGCGACGGCGGGCGGCGATCCCGTCTCGGGCTTCGCCCTCGCGCTCGCGGGTTTCGGGCTCGTCATGATGATGCGTTCGAGGCCCCGGCGGCGCGCCTAGCGGTCGCGCCCGAAGGGCGCGAGGGGTGGCAGGGCGGGCTGTCCGTCCGCGTATGCGCGCACCATTTATGAGGTGCGCGCCTAGGAGCCTCGCCAAATGGTAACTTGAGCGGCCGATGGCGAAGCACGGCCGGTACAAGATCGTCCGCAAGGTCGCGGACGGCGGCATGGCCGAGATCTTTTTGGCGACGCAGCTCGGTCGCGAAGGTTTTCAGAAGCCCGTCATCCTCAAGCGGATCCACACGACGATTTATGCGGACCCGCAGTTCCGCAACATGTTCCTCGACGAGGCCCACATCTCGATGGGCCTCTCGCACAGCAACATCGTGCAGATGCTCGACCTCGGCGTCGGCAACGGCCGCTACTTCCTCGTCATGGAGGTCGTCGACGGCTGGGATCTCGGGCGCGTGCTCCACCGCGCGACCAACGCCGGCACGCCGCTGCCGCGCGAGCTCGGCCTCTACGTCTGCGCCGAGGTGTGCCGCGCGCTCGCCTACGCGCACGGCAAGGTAGATCCCACCGACGGCAAGCCGCTCGGCATCGTCCACCGCGACGTGTCCCCGCAGAACATCCTGCTGTCCGAGCAGGGCGAGGTGAAGCTCACCGACTTCGGCATCGCCAAGGCGATGAACAAGCGCGAGCACACGGGCACGGGCGTCGTCAAAGGCAAGGTCGCGTTCATGTCGCCCGAGCAGGCGCTGGGCAAACCGATCGACGCGCGCTCGGATCTCTTCGCCGTCGGCACGGTGCTCTATCAGCTGATGACGCGCGTGCGGCCGTTCGAGGCGCCGACGGACCTTGAGGTCTTGCTGCGCGTGCAGCACGCCGAGTTCAAGCCGGCGTACGTCGTCGCGTCGGACCTGCCCGCCGAGGTCGACGCGATCCTCACGCGCGCGATGCAGCTCGATCCCGAGCTGCGCTTCCAGAGCGCCGAGGAGATGCTCACGGCGATCGAGGACGTGCTGCGCACCGTGTTTCGGCCCGTGGGGCAGACCGAGCTCAAGCGCTGGCTGGCGGGGCTCGCGGCGCGCGACGGGCAGGCGCCCATGTCGAAGGCCGTGTCGACGCCGCCGCCCGGCCGCATCACGACGGGCGAAATGGAAGGTAAAGACGTCGAGCTCTTCGATTCGACGACGGGCGACGTCGACGGAGAAGAGGCGACGTCGCTCGCGAGCTTCGCGGCCGGCGGCGAGCTGCGGCCGCGCCTCACGCGCCAGCGCGCGGCCGAAGAGCTGTCGCTGCCCGTGCCGCCCGGCACCGAGTCGGCGATGTCGGGCCGGCACGAGCCGCTCGAGCTGCCGCTCGACGCCGTCGACGAGCGCCCAGGTCGTCGGCGTGCTCGGCGCGGCGGCAGCGGTTCGTTCATTTTTCTAGGCCTCGTCATTTTGGGAGGCGCGGCGCTCGGCGGTCGTTACTACCGGCTGCAGCGCGAGAAGGACGCTGGCGCAACGACACCGGCGCCCGCGGTCGCAGAGCCCGCGCCGCCGTCGACGGGCGACGAGCCGAGCAAAGACAAAGACGACGACAAGATCGCCAAGACCGAGAAAAAGAAGGCGGCCGCGGCCTCGCCCGACGCGTCGGCCGGCGAGGTCGTCGCGCGGAAGCCGCGTGCCGAGAAGAGCGAAAAGGCCGAGAAGAGCGAGTCCGCGCGCCGCATCGAGGAGCTGAAGAACCAGATGGCGCCCGACCCGTCGCTCGAGCCCACGCCCACGCCCGCGCCGACGGAGCCCCCGCCGGCTCCGGCGCAGGATCCCTCACCCTGAGCGGACCCTCTCCCGCAGACGGGAGAGGGTCGGGGTGAGGGTCTGCCGCGTCAAATCCCTGACGTCGTTTCTGTTTCTGCCCGCAGCCGTGTCAATGCAGGCGTTCACCATGACGACGAAGGAGATCACGATGCGGCTGACTTCGATGTGCGCTTGGGTGGGGCTCGTGGCGGCGGTCTCAGTGACGGGCTGCAAGAAGCCCGACGGCGGTGACGAGTTCCGCGCCGGCGTGCCGACGCGCGAGACGGTTGCGCTCGTCGTCGCGGGCGCGCCCGCCGACGGCGCGGCGCCGGCCAACGCGGGCGGCGTGACGACGACGACCAGCATGCTGCTCGGCCAGAAGGCCGACACGTACACCGCGACGCGCGTCGTGACCGGCGTCGTCAACGGCGGCACGTGGGCCGTGCTCACGCTCGTGAAGACGATCGTCGAGTTCCCGCCGACGAGCGTCGACGTCCTCGGCCAAACGGCGGTCTGGGGCCCGCACACCGATCCGCTGTCGCCCAACACGTGGCGCCTCACGGTGAAGCGGCTCGCTGCGCACGACTTCCAGTGGCTGCTCGAGGCGCGCGCCAAGACGGCCGACGACTCGGCGTTCAAGACGATCATCTCGGGCACGCACACGGCCGACGTCGCGAGCGGCGTCGAGATCGAGGGCTTCGGCAGCGGCATGTTCACGATCGACTGGGACGCGGCCGCGACGCTGCCCGAGCACGACGCCAACGTCGGCAAGGCCGCGTTCACCTACGCGCACGCGCTCGCCGACGGCGTCGTCCACGTCACCTGCGACTTCACCGGCATCCAGGACGCGACGACGAAGGAGATCTTCAACGCCGAATACCGCTACGTCTCGACGCCCGGCGCGGGCGGCGAGCTGCGCTACGCCGAGGACAAGAACAACGTCCCGACGACGGCCGCGAAGGAGCACTTCACGTTCCACAGCCGCTGGACCGAGCAGGGCGCGGGCCGCTCCGACCTCGCCGACTCGGGCGGCGATCTCGGCTCTGTGACGGCGCACGCGTCGGAGTGCTGGGACTCGAACTTCTCGAGCGTCTACATGCTCAAGGACTACGACACGGCGGCCGCCGACAACTGGGGCGCCGAATCGAGCTGCGACCCCGCGTTTCCCTCTGCGGTTTATGCTGGGCTGTAAGTGACCGAGACGCGCAGCAGCCGTCCGAACCTCGTCGTCGTCGCCGGCGGAAAAGCCGACGACGCGCGGGCGGCGCTGCGCGAGCTCTACGCGGCCTACGGCGGCAGCGTCTTCGGGCGCTGCCAATACTTGTTGCGGGATCGCGCGAAGGCCGAGGACGCCATGCAGGACGTGTTCGCGAAGGCGCTGCAGCACTGGGGCGAGTTCCGCGCCGAGTCGTCGCCGCTGACGTGGCTCATCCGCATCGCGACGCACCACTGCCTCAACGTGCAGCGCGCCGAGCGCGCGCCGTGGCACCAGCGCTTCGCGCGGCAAGAGAAGGCGCGCGGCGAGGGCCACGGCGGGCCGCAGCTGCTCGAGGATCGCGACGCCGTCCGCAAGGTGCTGGCGCGGCTCGACCTCGAGACGCAGCAGGCGGCCGTGCACTACTTCGTCGACGAGATGACGCTCGACGAGGTCGCGAAGCTGCTGGGCCGCTCGGTGCCCACGATCCGAAAGCGCCTCGAGAGCGTGTCGGTGATGGCCGGCCGCAGCCTGAAGGAGAACGACGTATGACGGGCGAAGCCATTCGAGAGAAGCACGCCGGCGAGCTCGCGCTGCGCCGGCTGCGCGCCGGTGAACCTTTTTCCGCCGACGAGACCGCGCACTTCGACGTCGCGGCCCACGCCGAGACGTGCGCGGAGTGCCGCGGCCGCCTCAAAGCGCTCGACGACGAGCAACGGCGCTTCGAGCAGGACATCTCGCTCGATCGCTTCTCGGCGGGCGTCGCGCGGGCGGCGCGCGCGCCGTCTCGGGCGCGCGCGAACAAGACGTTCGAGCGCAACGTGCTTCGCCTCATGGTGCCGACGCTCGCCGTCGCGGCGGCCGTCGCGATCTTCGTGGGCCCGGTCGGCCAGCGCCAGCGCCGCAACAACATCAAGGGCGGCGACACGGGCATCATCGTGCGCGTCGCCGCGGGCGACGGCCCGCAGCGCACGTCGTCCGAGCTCGCGCCCGAGGCGCTGTCGCCCGGCGAGCGCCTGCGCATCGGCTACAAGGCGGGCGATCACCGCTATCTGCTGTCACTCTCGATCGATCAGCGCGGCGAGGTCACGCCGCTCTACCCCGAGTCGGGCCAGAGCGTGCCCGTCGGCAAGGCCGTGGGCTCGGGCCCGCGCTACCTGCCCGACAGCGTCGAGTTCACCGACGCCGGGCCCGAGCGCCTCTTCGTGATCCTCAGCGACACGCCCATCGACGTCGAGGCGGCGCGCCGCGCGGCGCGCGCTTCGTTCGATCAGGCGAGGGGCGACGTGCTGCACATGCCGGCGCTCGCGCTGCCGGGCGAGCAATTCCAGAGGACGTTCATCAAGCCGTAGGGACGCCCGGTGGGCGCATGAAGAGGTGGCAACGACTCGGGCACGTGGCGGCGATCGCGGTTGCGATCGCGTCGCCCACGCTCGCCCCGCGCGTGGCGCGCGCCGAGACGTTGCACCGCTTCGCCGTCATCGTCGGCAACGACTCGGGCGGGCGCGACACGCGGCCGCTCCTCTACGCGCGCGCCGACGCGCGCAAGGTGCACGACATCCTCACGCGCCTGGGCGGCGTGCGCGCCGACGACGCGCAGCTCGTGCTCGACGGCACGGCGCAGGATCTGCTGGCGGCGCTCGCGACGGCCGAGCGGCGCGCCGCCGACGCCGAGGCGCACGGCGAGCGCACGGCGCTCGTCGTCTACTACTCGGGCCACGCCAAAGACGGCGCCCTCCGCCTCGGTGACACGTCGCTGCCGCTCGATTCGTTGAAGGCGCGCCTCGCGTCGTCGCCCGCCGACGTGCGCATCGCCATCCTCGACTCGTGCCGCTCGGGCGCGCTCACGCGCACAAAGGGCGCGCGCCGTGCGCCCGCGTTCGCGATCCAGGCCGACGGCCCCACGGGCGCCAAGGGCCTCGTCATCCTCACGTCGAGCGCCTCTGACGAGGACTCGCAAGAGTCCGATCTCGTCGGTGGCAGCTACTTCTCGCACCACCTGGCGAGCGGGCTGCTCGGCGGCGCCGACAAATCCGGCGACGGCCGCGTCACGCTCTTCGAGGCCTACGCCTACGCCTACGATCGCACGGTCGCCGACACCGCCGAGAGCGCCGCGGGCGCGCAGCACCCAACGTTCAGCTACGACCTCGCCGGCAACGGCGATCTCGTGCTCACCGACGTCGCCGCGCGCCGCGAGGGCATCTACCTTCCACGCGAAGCGCCGAGCGGTGTCTACTACCTCGTGGACCGCGAGGGCTTCGTCGCCGCCGAGATCGTCAAGAACGAGGGTGGCGACCGCCGCGTCGCGCTCGCGCCCGGCCGCTACCGCGTCAAGCGGCGCCTCGCCGATCGCCTGCGTGTCGGCGAGCTCGACGTGTCGTCGGGGCAGATGATCACGCTCGACGAGAGTCACCTGCGCGACGCGCCCTTCTCGGACGACCCGGTCAAGGGCGTCTACCGCGGCGACGTCGCGTCGCGCTGGACCATCGGCGTCGGCGGCGGGTTCCAGTCGGTGTTCGACGCGCCCACGCGCGAGACCTTGTTCCCGCCGACGGGCCTCGTGGGCCTCGAGCTGCAGCTGCGGGACTTTTTTCGGCGCGACTGGGTGTGGGGCGTCGACGCCGCGGGCGGCGGCGCCACGGGCGTCGTCGCGCTGCCCTCGACGAACGCGCCGTTTCACTTCTCGGAGCTGTCGCTCGCCACGTCGCTCGTCGTCGAGTGGCCGCGCCCGCTCCGCTCGCTCGGCCTCACGCCGTTCGTGGGCGGTCGCCTCGCGCTCTTGCTCATGAACCGCCGCTTCGACGACGACGCCTTCCCCGCGCAGTACTTCTCGACGCTGTCGCCGGGCGTCGTCGCGGGCGTCAACTGGCATCTGTCGCGCAGCTGGGCGCTCGTCGCGCGCGGCCGCGTTCACTACCTCCTCTACAACGTCGACGAAAACCGCTCCCTCGGCTTCTGGGAGCTCGCCACGGCGGTGTCGTATGATCTCTAGCTCGCGTTCACTGAACCCTCGACGTCCACCTTGGCAAGGTGGCACTCAACTGGCTTGCATCGTCGCGGTCTTCCTCGCGGGCTGCGGCAACTACTCGAACGAAGATCTCGAGTTCATGAACGCGCTCCCGCAGCAGGACGCGCTCACGGTGCGCATGCCGGCCGCTTCGTTGACGCTGCTCGACGAGGCCGAGCTGGCGCGCACGACGCACCAGACGACGCGCAGCCTCAACGGCCTCACGGCGACGCTCATCGGCCTCATCGACGCCATCCGCAGCTACTCGCCGACGACGCGCACGCGCGACAGCCGCACGTGGGGCCCCTTCGGCCCCGACGCCAAGCAGACGAAGAACCTCGACTGGCAGACGCGCCTCATCATCTCGCGCGACATGCTCGTCGCGACCGCCTTCGACTTCGAGCTGGGCGTCCATGAGATCGGCACGGCCGATACGGCGTGGTTCGATCTCATTCGCGGCACGTTCGATGCGGGGACGACGGCGAGCGCGGGCACGGGCCACATCGAGATCGTTCTCGCCGCCGCGCGCGCCGCCGGCTTCGACGCCTCGGACTGGGGCAACATCGACCACGTCGAGATCGACTACCGCAACCCGCGCCCGACGACCGACGGCGATCCCATCCACATCGCGATGCACATCACCGACCTCGACGACGACGCGACCGACGCGCTGCCCGCGCCCACGGCCGCCTACGACTACCGCGAGACCGCCGAGGAGCAGGGGCAAATGACGTTCGACGTCTTCGCCAACATCGTGCCGCCCGCGACGCAGATGGAGCACGTGAACATCACGAGCCTGTGGTTGCCGACGGGCCAGGGCCGCGCCCAGATGACGGTCGTCTCGGGCGACGGCGCGGGCGCGCAGCAGACCGAATGCTGGAACCGCCTGTTCCAACCGACCTTCAACTCGAAGCCCTGGGCGCCCGGCGAAGACGTCGGGACCGACCCTTCGGTTTGCGTCGCGATTACGCCGCTCTCCGCGCCAGCTTTCTGACGCTCACCGCTCGCCGCGCAGGCGTTTTCATGCCCGGAATCCGGATGGATTCAGCGAATGGATCCAGGGTATGATGATGTCTCACCCACCCCGGTGGCCCCCGCCCCGGAGAAGGACCAGCGCCTTGGCCGAGCATTTTCGTCGCATCGATCCCCGCTACGAACGCCAGCTGGATGTGGAGGTCGTCGCGGACGGCAAGAAGATCACGTCGAAGACCGTGAACATCTCGCTGGGCGGGCTGTTCTTGGACTCGAACGCGCCCCTCGAGATCGGCGCGACGGTGCAGCTTCGCTTCGTGCTGCCGACGCAGCCCGAGGCCGTCGAGGTCGCCGGTGACGTTCGCTGGGTCGTGAAGAAGGAAGGCGCCCACTCGGGCATCGGCATCCGCTTCCAGGGATTGCGCGCCCGCGACGTCTGGGCCCTAAATCAGTTCTTCCAGTCCAGTACTTAGCGAAGCCCGGGCGGGAGCAGCGGCGAGGGGGCGCTCGTGTAGGTGACCCACAGCTGGTGGGCGGCGCGGGTCATGGCGACGTGGAGCAGGCGGCGCGCCTCGTCGGTCACGCCGTAGGACGACTCGTTGACGTCGAGCAGGATGACGATGTCGAACTCGAGGCCCTTGGTCTGGCGGACGTCGGTGACGTCGAGGCCGGCCGTGAACGAGAAGTCCTGATCGGCGACGAGGCGCAGCGCCGGCACCTCGGCGCGTGAGAGCGCGTCGTAGTAGAGCTGCGCTTGCTCGGGGTGGCGCGCCAGCAGCGCGACCGAGGCCTCGGGCTCGACGCGCACGAGCTCTTTGAGGGCGTGCGAGAGGAACTCGGCGCACTCGCCCGCCGACGCGAAGCCGAAGGCCTCGACGGGCGCGCCCGCGCGCGGCGCGACGGGGCGCACGTCGCCTTGCAGCGGCCCCAGCACGTGCTCGGCGACCTCGACGATCTCGCGCGTCGAGCGGTACGACACGCGCAGCGGCTCGACGCGCTCGTGCGCGATGCCGAGCGCGTCGAGCACCTCGGCCCAGTTCGAGAAGCCGTGCTCGACGGCGATCGCCTGCGCCGTGTCGCCCGCGAGCGTGACCGAGCGCTGCTTGCTCGTCGTGTCGAGGAGGACGGCGAGCTCGATGGGCGAGAAGTCCTGCACCTCGTCGACCATCAAGTGCTCGTAGGCGAGCGGCGCCGTGGCCTTCGACTTCGGACCCTGCGGGCCCGACAGCGGGCCGCGCAGCAGCTGGTAGAGGCGCAGCAGGATCGCGTCGTCCTCGGCGTCGAACGCGAAGCCCTCGCCGTCGTCTTCGAGCTTGCCGCCCGTGCGAAGGCGCTCGCGCGCGACGCCCCAGCGGTGGATGTCGTCGATCTGCCCGTCGCTGAAGAGGCCGGGCGCGTGCTTGGCGAAGCCGGCGCGCAGCGCCTCGCGATCGGTGAGCAGCGACGCCCACTCACCCGTGACGTCGCGCGCTCGCGCGCGCAACGTGCGACCGGCGTGCTCGAGCGCGGTGCGCGCGCTCGCGTCGAGCGCGGCGTCGCGCACCCAGTGGGCGAAGGCGGTCACGCGCGCGTCGAGCGGACCGCCGAGGCCGGCCGTGGCGTCCCACGCCGCGAGCGCGTCGGCGGCGACGGCGCGCACCACCGGTGAGGTCTGATCTTGGGCGAGCGCTTCGATCGCGGCGCGGCATCGCGCCGCGATCGCGTCGCGCCGATCCTCGAGGATGCGCAGCATCGCGCCGTGCGACTTCGCGCGCATGACGACGGCCGGCGTCTCGTCGGTCGTGGGCGCGTCGAGCAGCGGCAGGGTCGCCTGGCGCGTCGCCGTCGCCCACGCTTCGAACGTCATGACGGGCACGCCGTCGACGTCGAGCGCCGGCAGCACGCGCGACACGTAGGCCGCGAGCGCGCGCTGGTAGACGATGATGAGCATCCTCTCGGGCCGGAAGCGCCGTGGCTCGGCGAACGCCAAGTAGGCGATGCGGTGCAGCCCGATCGTCGTCTTGCCCGAGCCCGCCGAGCCCTGCACGGCGATGAGGCCCGACGACGGCTGCGTGATGAGCTCGAACTGGCGCGGGTCGATGAGCGCGGCGATCGCGGGCAGGTGGCGATCGGGGCGGCGCTCGCCCGACTCGTCGATGCCGAGCTTGCCGCGAACCGCGGGCGCGGCGGCGGCCGGCGCCTTGCCCGGCCGCGTGGGGATCATCGTCGCCGTGCTGCCGTCGCGCGCGATCTGCAGCTTCGCCGTCTGCGCGGCGACCTGGCGCCACTCGCCCGTCTTGAAGTCGCGCGAGAACGTGCCCTGCGGCGCGGCCACGCGGCGCAGCTCCGAGTCGACGATCGCGACCGTGCGGCGCGCGAGCACCTCGCCCTCGACGAGGCGATCGCCGAGGCGCTCCTCGTAGCCGTCGCCTTCTTCGTAGCGGTAGAAGAGCCGCGACACGGGCGCGTTGCGCCAGTCGACGATCTGCACGCCGCCGCCCGGCTCGACGTAGCTGTTCTTGCCGATGAGGACGTCGCGCCGCTTGCCGCCTTCTTCGAGGCGCAGGTGGCCGAAGTAGGGCGACTTGCGATCGATGGGCGGGCTGTCGCCCTTGCCACGCTGGCGCGACAGCGCCTCGATCCGGTGCATCTGCTCGAGGATCGAGCCCTGGTCTTCGGGCTTCGCCGCCGCGAGCTGATCGCGCAGGTCGATGAGCGCGCCCGCGTCGTCGACGTGCGCGCGCACCTTCTTGGGCGCGGCGCCGTCGAGCTTGCGCAGCACGACCGTGAGGAGCTGCTGCTCCTCGGCGACGATCGGCGGCGGGGGCGGTCCAACTTCGGGCGCGAGATCCAACGCGTCCGAAGTTTCGGCCGGAGATTCGTTCTGCGGATCCAAGAGATCGGTCAGCATAATGGTGGTCGATCGCGATGTCACCCCCTGATGAACCGACGGGTCCGCCTCGGGCCGAGGCCCTATCCGAGGCCGTCGTCGCGCCCGCGGCGCCGCCCGCGTTCGGCGCCAAGCGCGCGTTGCTGCTCTTCGCCGCGTTCTGGGTGATTCAGCTCGTGATCGTCTTCGTCGTCATGATCGTCGGCGCGATCTTCGTGATGGTGAAGGGCCACGGCGTCACGGGCGTCGTCGCCCGCATCCAGGCGCCGGTCGTTCTGCTCGGCGCGACGCTGTCGGCGACGGCGGCCGCGACGTTCTTCCTGCTCCGAATGGCGCGCGCGCAGCTCGCGGTCATCGGGGCCGTGCCCGCGTCGGCGCGCGCGTGCGGCTCGGCGGCGCTGCAAGGGCTCGGCGTGCTCATGGCCTTCACGATCGTCTCGCGCTTTTTGCCGCAGCCCTCGCACGAGCTCGGCCCGCTCGCGCGCGCGGCGATGGCGGGCGGTCTGTCGCGCGCGCTGTGGGCGATCATCGCCGTGCTGATCGCGCCGCCGTCGGAGGAGCTGTTGTTCCGCGGCGTGCTCTATTCGGGCCTCGCGCGCCCAACCTCACGTTGGAGGCCCGCCGTTGCCGCCGTCGTGACGACTCTGGCCTTCACGGCGTTCCACGCGACCGAGATCCGCGGTTATTGGCCGGCGTGGATCCAGATCGGCACGCTGGGCGCGCTCGCGCTGCGCGCCCGGGTCACGAGCGGATCGCTCGTCCCGGGCGTCGCCCTGCACGCGACCTACAACGGCGGGCTCGTGCTGCTCACGTACCTGGCCACCTAGAACGTGACTTTGATGTCGAGCGTGCCGTCGGTGATGACCTTCGGGCCCTTGCCCTTGCCCCCCGGCTGGCTCCACATCTCGCCGGGCGAGAACGTCGCCGTGAGGCCCGCGCCCGCCGCGAGGAACTTCGTGACGGTGACGGGGATGTTCGTCGCGTCCTTCGGGAACGCGTAGGCCTGGTTGCCCTCGAGGTAGCTGAAGCCCGGCGCGATCGCCGTGCCCGGCACGGAGTACATGCCGTTCTCCTGGTGGATGACGAAGTTGAAGCTCTTGTTGCTCGTCTCGTCCTGCGTGCCGAGGAAGTACTCCGACTTCGTGCCGTCGCTCTTGAACCAGCACTGCATGTGCGTGTTGAAGTCGGTCTGCACGCCGTCGACCTTCGCGCTCACCGTGCCCGTGCACTTCGTCGCGACGGGGTTGCCCGCGAGGTCCCACGCCGGGCTGCCGCAGATCCCGGCGGCGTCGAGCGCGAACGCCGTCGCGTCGGGCGTGACGTTCGCCTTCTCGATGTACGTGTAGTCGCGCGTCGTGAGGACGGGGCTCTCGGCGCCCGAGCACACGCCGACGACGTCGGGCGCCGTGCGCGGGCACGACGTCACCACCTTGCAGTACGGGTAGCTCTTGCAGTTGTACTCGAAGGCGTTCTTCTCCTGCATCGTGAACGTGCCGTTCTTCGCCCACGTGATCTGGCAGGTCTTCTGCCGGCCCAGCGTGAACGCCGCGGCTTCGGTGAAGTCGCACTCGCAGAAGTCGTCGCCCGCCGGGGCCGCCGGCAGCGTCGCGCTGGCACCGCCCGCGCCCGTCGTGCCGCCGGCGGCAGCGCCGCCCGAACCGGTTCCACCGCTCGCGGTCGTGCCGCCAGCGCCGGTCGTGCCGCCGGCGCCCGTCGAGCCGCCGGTCGTCGTCGTCGAGCCGCCCGCGCCCGTCGAGCCGCCATTGGCCGTCGAGCCGCCCGAGCCCGTGGATCCGCCGCTGTTGCCGCCGCTGCCGCCGTTGGCCGGTGTGCCGCTGCCGCCGCCGCACGCGAGCATGAAGAGAGAACAGGTGAAAAGGAGAGGTTGGGACAGTCTTCGCATCGCGCGATTGTAAAGGCTCCCGCAGTCCGGAGACGAGCAGAAAGTGCGCAAGCGCACGCGGCGGGAGTCACGTTTCTGTCGCGGCCAGCCGAACGGGTGCATGCTCCAGGCGGCGTCCATGAGCCAACCCCCCAGCGCCAACGCGAAGCTAAAAGGATGGCTCGTCACGGGCGGGACCGCGCTGGTCATCGTCGGCGCGATCTACGCCTTCCAGTCGCTGAACGGCGCCGACGAGCCGTCGCGCATCGGGGAGACGCCGGTGCTCTCCGCGGCGGGCGGCGCGAGCGGGCACGCGTTCGCGGCGGGCGACGGCGGCGTCTCGCTGCGCGACGAGCTGCTGCGCTCGACGGCGACCGAGGTCCACGTCAAGCCGCTGCGCCACGTGTGGGGCGTGCTCATGGAGCGCGGCTACACGAAGGGCACGGCGACGGTGGTCGCGCTCACCGACGGCACGGCGAGCCTCTACATTCCCGCCGGCGGGGCCGTCACGGGCGCGCAGGCGTACGCGCCCTCGCGCCTCGCGGCGCTGCGGCTCTGCGACTCGGCCGCCGACGCGCTCGGCGACGCCGTCCCCACGCTCGAGTTCCCGCCGCCCGCCAAGGGCCGCGTGCGCTTCTACATCCTCACCGAGGACGGCGTGCGCCTGCTCGACGGCCCGCTCTCGGGCGGTGGCGCCGACGGCGGCCTCGACAAGCTCGCGCCGCTCAAAGAAGCCGGCGACGCCCTGCTCGACGCGCTCAAAGAAGCGACGACGCGCGGGATGATTCGCTAGCGGTCGCGGCCGAAGGCCGCCGCGACGAGCGCATTCATTTATGAATGCGCAGCGCTTCCTTAGACCGGCGTTCCGAACAGCGTCACGTTCGTCGCGCGCGTGACGGCGACGTCGACGAAGGCGCCGGGCTCGACGCCGGGGCCGGCGGGAACGATCACGGGGCGAAACTCGGCCGTCCGCGTGAGCATCTCGTCGGCGCGGCGCTTCGACACGTGCTCGACGAGCACGCGCGTGCGCTTGCCCACCTGCGCGGCGTAGATGCCGGCGCTGATGCGCTGCTGCGCCGCGATCACCTCGGCGAGGCGGCGGCTCTTCACGGCGTCGGGCACGGTGTCGGGCATCTTGCGCGCGGCCGCCGTGCCCTCGCGCTCGGAGTAGGCGAACGTGAAGGCGCCGTCGAAGCGCAGCTCGTCGAGCGCGCGCATCGTCTCGGCGTGCTCGTCCTCCGTCTCGTCGCAGAAGCCGACCATGACGTCGGTCGTGATCGCGAGGTTGGGCATCGCGGCGCGCAGCGCGCCCACGAGCGCGCGGTAGGTCGCGAAGTCGTAGCCGCGCTTCATGCGCCCGAGCACGGCGTCGCTCGCGCTCTGCAGCGGCAGGTGCACGTGCTGGCAGACCTTGGGCGTCTCGGCCATCGCCGAGATGACGTTGGCCGAGAAGTCGAGCGGGTAGGGCGACATGAAGCGGATGCGCTCGATCCCGTCGACGGTGGCGACGGCGCGCAGCAGATCGCCGAAGCCGACGTCTTCGTGGCGGTACGAGTTCACCGTCTGGCCGAGGAGCTGCACCTCTTTGTAGCCGGCCGCCGCCATGGCGCGTGCCTGGCGCAGCACCTCGCGCGGCGGCGTGCCGCGCTCGCGCCCGCGCGTGTAGGGCACGACGCAGAACGTGCAGAACTTGTCGCAGCCGCGCTGGATCGTGATGTGCCCCGTGACGCCGCCCGCGGCCGACTGATCGCGCGCGGGATCGAGGCCCTCGTAGGTCTCGTGGCGATCGAGCTTCGTGTCGTCGACGGCGCGGCCCGCGCGCGCCTCTTCGACGTGCGCGACGAGGCGGCGGTACCCGTCGGGCCCGATGACGAGATCCACGTAGGGCGCGCGCTCGCGGATCGCTCCCTTGAGGTGCTCGGCCATGCAGCCCGTGATGCCGAGGATCGCGTCGTGCTGGGCGAGCTCGCTCGCGCGCGCGAACACGCGCTCCTCGGCCTTCTCGCGCACGGCGCACGTGTTGATGAGGATCAGCTCGGCGCGCGCCGGATCGTCCGTGCGCGCGTAGCCGGAGGCGTGGAGCAAGCCCAGCACCATCTCGGTGTCGGCGACGTTCATCTGGCAGCCGTACGTCTCGACGTAGGCGAGGCGCGCCGACGCCGGGGCGTCGGTCGACGTCTCCGCCGCCTTGGGCCGCGCGCGCAGCTGAACGAGCTCGCTCATGGAAGCCGCGATCTATAGCGCGAAAGCCGAAATCGGACGATAGTCGCCGCCATGTCTCGCGCGTTCCCCCTCGCGCTCGGCCTCGCCTGCGTCGTCGCGAGCGCCGCGCGGCCGGCCCACGCCGCCGCCGAGTTCGTGTACCGCGGCATCACGCTGCCGCGCGGTGACGTCGCGCTCGACCTCGGGCTCGGCTTCGGTCACGCGCCCATCGACGCCAACCGTTCCTACAACGGCTTCGGCATGAACCTCGAGATCGCGGGCGGCATCACCCACGAGCTCGAGCTCGGCCTGCGCACGGGCTTCCGCTTCGACGACGACGGCCAGGCGACGCAGGCCGACTCGTACGGCCGCGCCTACGAGACCGAGACCTTCGGCACGGGCCACGATCGCGTCGCGAACCCCGAGCTCGAGCTGCGCTGGTCGGTCGCGCGCGGCTCGGCCGTTCAGATCGCGCTCGAGACGCGCGCCTACCTGCCCTTCGAGACCGGCACGCGCTTCGGCCTCATGTTCGGCGTCCCGCTCGTGCTGCGCCTCGCCAACGTCCGCGTCGACACGGGCGTCTACGTGCCGATCCTCTTCTACGATCCGACGGCGACGGCCGTGAGCATCCCCGTTCACCTGTGGATCCAGGCGTCGCCATCTTTCTGGCTCGGGCCGCTCTTCGGCCTGCGCATCGACGATCGCACGGGCGGCCCGCGCGAGAAGTACCCGTTCGGGTTCGGCTTCGGCTGGGCCGCGGCGCGCGCGATCGACCTGCGCACGTGGATCCTCTTCCCTCACCTCAACGGCGACCAAGCGGCGCGCACGTTCGGCGCCGGATTGTCGCTCTCGATCCGCTTCGAGTAACCGCGCGGACGCGTTATCCTCGCCGCCGCCATGGTGGACGTGACCGAGGGGGCGGCAGGAGACGGCGAGGCTGCGGCCGCGCGACGGTTCGAGCTCTTCTTCGAGCTGTCGCTCGACCTGCTCAGCATCACGGGGCGCGACGGCCGCTTCCGCCGGCTCAACCGCGCCTGGGAAGAGCTGCTCGGTCATCCGCGCGCCGACCTCTACCGCATGAGCTGGTCGGACCTCGTCCACCCCGACGACCAGGCGCGCACGCTCGACGAGTTTCGCCGAGCCGACAAGACGGCGCGCATGTTCTTCGAGAACCGCTACCGCCACAAGGATGGCAGCTACCGCTGGCTCGAGTGGAGCACGATCCGCATCGACGCCGAGGGCGTCTATTACGCGGTCGCGCGCGACGTCACCGAACGTCGGCGCGAGCAGGAGCGCCTGCGCGCCAGCGAGGCTTACCGCGCCGCCGTCCACGAGGCGTCGACCGACGCCATCGTCGCCTTCGACGGCGCGGGCCGCGTCGCCGACTTCAACGCCGCCGCCGAGCGCATGTACGGCTATCGCGCCGGCAACGTCGTCGGCCAGCTGTTGCAGGACTTCGCGATTCCGCCCGACACGCGTGGGGCGTTCCAGGCGGACCTCGCCCGCTACGGCAAGTGCCAGTCGGGCATCGTCGACTTTCGCGTCGAGCGCGTCGGCCTGCGCGCCGACGGCGCGCGCTTCCCGACCGAGGTCACCGTCACGCGGCTCGCCGACGCGCGCACGCTGTACGCCGCGTTCATCCGCGATCTCACCGACGCCAAACGCGCCGAAGAAGAGCGACGCAGCCTCGAGAGCCAGTTCCGCCACGCGCAGAAGATGGAGGCCGTGGGCCGCCTCGCCGGCTCGGTCGCGCACGACTTCGGCGATCTGTTGAACGCGATCTCCGCGTTCGCCGACGCCGCGGGCTCGGCGCTGCAGACGGGCCCGGCGCGCGAGCGCCTCGAACAGATGAAGAAGGCCACCGAGCGCGCCGTCGCGCTCGTCGATCAGCTGCTCGCCTTCGGGCGGCGCCAGTCGCTCGCGCCCGAGGTGCTCGACGTCAACGCCATCATCATCGAGCTCGAGCACATCCTGCGCGGCCTCACGGGCGACGGCGTGACGTTCCAGCTGGTCCTCGATCCCGAGGCGGCCCACGTGCGGGCCGATCCGGCGCAGCTGCAGCAGGCGCTCGTCAACATCGTCGTCAACGCGCACGAGGCGATGCGAGCCGCGGGCCGCCTGCGCATCACGACGGCGAACGTCACGCTCGCGCCCACGAGCGCGCCGCCCGGCGTGGGCGCGAAGCCCGGTCCGTACGTGCGCATCTCGATCGAGGACAACGGCTCGGGCATGACGGAAGAGGTCGCGTCGCGCGCCTTCGAGCCGTTCTTCACGACGAAGGAGGCGACGGGCTCGTCGGGGCTCGGCCTGTCGACGGTGTACGGCATCGTCGCGCAGAGCGGCGGCTTCGTGCGCATCGAGACGGCGCCCGGGCGCGGCACGATCGTGCACGTGCACCTGCCCGCCGTCGACGAGACGCCCGTGCCCGTGCCCGACGCGCCCGCGCGCGCGACCGTGCTGTTGGTCGAAGATGATGAGGCCGTGCGCCAGCTCGTGCGCCGCATCTTGGAAGAGCGCGGCTACCAGGTGCTGCTCGCGCGCCATGGCGGCGAGGCGCTCGAGATCATCCACCAGGTCGATCAACCGATCGAGCTCATGCTCACCGACGCCGTCATGCCCGTGCTGAGCGGGCCCGAGCTCCTGCGGCGCGCGATCGCGCTGCGGCCCACGATGAAGCTCGCCATCATGTCGGGCTACACCGACAAGCCCGCGTGGACGGGCATCCCCTTCATCGCCAAGCCGTTCACGCCGGCCGAGCTCTCGAAGCGCGTGCGCGAGATCCTCGACGCGCCCGCGCCGACGCCGCCGAAATGAGCGACTTGGAAGCGGCGCTGTCGCGCGAGCCCGCACGCGCGCGCGAGCTCATCGCGCGCCTCGGCCTCGCGCCGCACCCCGAGCGCGGCTGGTTCGCCGAAACCTACCGCGCGCCGCTCGCGCTCGCGGGCCTGCCCGGCCGGCCCGGTTCGGCGCCGCGCGCCGCGAGCACGGCGATCTACTTCCTCGTGACGAGCGCCGCGCCGTCGACCTACCTGCACCGCCTGCTGTCCGACGAGGTCTTCCACCTCTACGAAGGCGGCCCGATGGACGTGCTCCTGCTGCGCGACGGCTCGCCCGGCGAGGTCGCGCGCCTCGGCCGCGACGTCGCCGCCGGCGAGCGCCCGCAGATCGTGATCCCCGCCGGCACCTGGTTCGCCGCCGAGCTCGCGCCAGGCGTCGAGCACTGTCTCATCGGATGCACCGTCGCCCCCGGCTTCGACTTCGCCGACTTCGAGCTCGCCCAAGGCCCCGAGCTCGCGGCGCGTTTCCCGGCTCACGCCGCGCGCATCGCCCGCATGACCCGCCCGGGGTGACGCGCCCTCCGGCGCGCAGCTTAGCTGCGGCGGCGGTCGTTGCCGAAGATGCGGAGCAGGGTGAGGAACAGGTTGATGAAGTTCAGGTACATCGTGAGCGCGCCTTGGATGGCGAGCTTGCGGCCCTGGGCGCCCGAGACGTCGTAGGTCTCCGCGAGCTGCTTGAGGCGCGCGGTGTCGTAGGCCGCGAGGCCGGTGAACACGATCACGCCCATGAAGGTCGTGAGCCAGTAGATCGCGGGGCTGTGCAGGAAGATGTTCACGATCGACGCGAGCACGAGGCCGATGAGGCCCATGAACAGGAACGAGCCCCACCCGCTGAGATCGCGCTTCGTGACGGCGCCATAGGCGGCGACGCCGCCGAACGCGCCGGCCGTCACGAGGAACGTGCCGCCGATCGACGCGCCCGTGTAGCGCAGGAAGATGAACGACATCGTCACGCCCATGAGCGCCGAGTACGCGAAGAACATCGCCGCGGCGGCGCCCTCGCTCGCGCGGTTCACGACCGGGCCGAACGCGAACACCATGCCGAGCTGCGCGAGGAACACGACCATCAGCACGCCGGGGTTGCCGAGGAAGAAGCCGAGCAGCGTCGGGCTCGACGCGATGATGACGGCCACGAGGCCCGTGACGCCGAGGCCGAACGCCATCGTGCGGAACACGCGGCCGAGGAACGCGCTCGTCGCGGCGCTCGACGCGCCGGCGTAGCTGCCGCGCGGGCCGCCACCACCAAAACCACGACCGACGTTGACGCTGCCCACCCGTTCGTTCTCATTCGCGATCCATGCCATGGCTTTGTCCTAGCACGCGCGGAGGTCATTCGCACGCGGGCGCCGCGCTCGTGCTACGTTGCGACGCTCGAAGAAGGCTCGAAACAATGTTGACCGCCAAAGAAGCCCTGCAGCGCCTCCAAGAAGGAAACGTCCGCTTCACCCTCAACGTGCGCGGGCTCGAAGCTCTGCAAAGCCAGATGCGCCGCGCCGAGCTCAGCGAGAGCCAGGAGCCGTTCGCGATCGTCCTCGGGTGCGCCGACTCGCGCGTGCCGGCCGAGATCGTCTTCGACCAAGGGCTCGGCGACCTGTTCGTCATCCGCATCGCCGGCAACATCGTCGCGCCCTCGGGCATCGGCAGCGTCGAGTTCGCGGCGGCGCGCTTCGGCACGCCGCTCGTCGTCGTGCTCGGCCACTCGCGCTGCGGCGCCATCCTCGCGACGCTCGAAGAGCTGCGCCGCCCCACCGAGAACCAGTCGCGCAATTTGCGCTCGATCGTCGATCGCGTGCGCCCCTCGGTCGAGAACCTGCTGCACGGCGCGCCGCTCCCCGCCGACGAGATCGTGCGCGAGGCCGTTCGCGCCAACATCCGCGCCTCGGTCGCCAACCTGCGCAAGGGCTCCGACATCCTCGAGCAGCTCATCCAAGAGGGCCGCCTCACGATCGTGGGCGCCGAATACTCGCTCGAGACCGGCGTCGTCGAGTTCTTCGACGGCGTCCCCCCCGGCTGACCCTCATCCTCCGTCCCATCTCACCGGCGGACGGGGTTCTATTGTCGGGCGGCGGGCGCTCGCGGGAACGGGTCCTGCCGCTGCGGGGTCCTCCCCGCTGAAAATTTTTTCCTCGGGTCCGCGAGGGACTCGGGCTCGGCGCTGCGAGCGGACGCGAGCTCCATGGACTCGCCTCGGCAAAAAATTTCTCATCGGGGTCCCCCCCCTACGCGTCACCCGTTCCCGCTCGCTTCCCGCCGCCGGCACGACGAACCCGATCCCGCCAAACTGGATCCGGCCATGACGGACCTGAATCGGGACGATCGGGTCGTGTTGTTTGCGGGGTGTAGCCCGTGGAACGGGTGGCAGTGAGGGAAGGGGCCCGCTGAAGCTTTTTTTCGCGGGTCCATGGGGATCCGTCCGCTCGCAGCGACGAGCGCGAGTCCCTCGAGGCCCGAAAAAAAGTTCAGTGGGAAGGGATCGCCGAGCTGACAGGACCCGTTCCGCGGGATGCACCCCGCCCTCACCCG
>DASZRT010000033.1:0-45155 GCA_035549075.1 Polyangia bacterium
CACTGCCACCCGTTCCGCGGGCTGCACCCCGCCGACAACACGACCCGATCGTCCCGATTGAGGTCCGTCATGGCCGGATCCAGTTTGGCGGGATCGGGTTCGTCGTGCCGGCGGCGGGAAGCGAGCGGGAACGGGTGACGCGGAGGGGGGGGACCCCGATGAGAAATTTTTTGCCGAGGCGAGTCCATGGAGCTCGCGTTCGCTCGCAGCGCCGAGCCCGAGTCCCTCGCGGACCCGAGGAAAAAATTTTCAGCGGGGAGGACCCCGCAGCGGCAGGACCCGTTCCCGCGAGCGCCCGCCGCCCGACAAAAGAACAGTCCGCCGGCGAGGTGTGACGGAGGATGAGAGCGACCGTTATTGGGCGGGGCGGGCTTGCAGCCAGCGAGCGACCTCGGGGACGAGGCGCTCGCGAAGCGCGACGTCCATGCGGAGGCGCTCGAGCGTCTGCGCCGTCGCTTGCTTGGCGCCGTCGATGGGGTGGGCCGCGAGGAAGGCCGTGATCTCCTCGAGGTGACGGCGCTCGGGCAGCGCCGCGAGCGCCTCGACGAGGCGCCGCAGCAGCATCGGCGAGTCGGCCTTCGCGCGCACCTCGTCGAAGCGCGTGTGGACGAGCTTCCAAGCGCTCTCGCGCGTCGCCGGGTTGCCGAGCAGCACGCCGAGGAACGACGTGAAGTCCTGCATGGGCACGTCGGCCTCGAGCGACAGCGCGACGGCGCGCTCGGCGAGGGCCGGTGCCTCGACGCGCGCGAGCGCGTGCAGGTAGCGCCGCTTCGCCGCCGGATCGGCCTCTTCGCGCGCGCGGACGCGCAGCTCCTCGAAGCGCTTGGCGTCGGCCTCGCGCGCGGCCGCCGTCACGACGATGTCGAGCAAGTTTGGATCGACGTTGGGCGCGCCTGTCGGCGGCAAGCGGCGCGCCGCTTCGGCGACGGCGGCCGGCTCGCGCGCGAGCAGCACGAGCGCGCGCAAGAGCGCCGCGCGGCACAAGCGCGTCTCGTCGTCCTCGGCGCCGGCGCTCGCTGGCCCCCAGGCCAGCTTCGCGGCGCGCGAACCCACGAGCCCGCGCACGAACGCCTGGAAGCGCGCGCGGGTCGCGTCGTCGCCGATGTGGCGGTGCTCGATCGTCGCGAGGCGTCCGACGAGATCGTCGAGCACGACGTGATCCTCTTCGCCGCCGAGCCCGGCGACGAGATCGAGGAACGCCGAGATCGACACGACGCCCGCGCGCACGAGGGCCCACTGGTCCGACACGAGCGCCATGCGCTCCGACGGCCGCAGCTCGCCGAGCGCCGGCAGCAGCTTCGCGAGGAGAGGCCCGTCGTAGGCCGCGCGGAAGAAGCCGCGCGCGTCGGCGTTGCCGAACACCCACTTCACCTCGCCTTCGGCCTCGAGCCGAATCGTCTTGTCGCGCGCGTCGAGCAGCACGGCCTGCTCGTGCACGCCGCGCGCGTCGCGGAAGCGCAGCACGATCGGCACGAGCCACGTCGTCGGCGCGCCCGCCTCGCGCGCGCCGGGGTCGGCGAAGAAGCGCCGCTGCGACAGCGCGACGGTGTTCGTCTTCGCGTCGAGCGACATCTGGATCACCGGGTAACCGACCTGGCGGATCCACCCGTTCGCGAGCTGTACGATGTATGGCTGGCCCGACGCCTCGCCCAAAGCCGCCCACAGATCGTCGGCCGTCGCGTTCGCCTCGCGGTGCTTGCGCATGTAGAGGCGAATGCCGTCGCGGAACTTGTCCTCGCCGAGGAAGCCTTCGATCATGCGAAGGACGGCGCCGCCTTTCTCGTACGTGATGGCGTCGAACGATTCGCCGGCCTCTTCGGCGTTGGCGATCTCGGCGCGGATGGGGTGCGCCGCCTGCAGCGAGTCGAGCAGCATCGCGCCGCCCTTGCCGCCCTCGAAGTCCATCCAGATGCGCCATTCGGGCCGCCAGCGGTCGACGATCTTGTAGGCCATCCACGTTGCGAAGGCCTCGTTGAGCCACAGGTCGTCCCACCACACCATCGTGACGAGGTTGCCGAACCACTGGTGCGCGAGCTCGTGCGTGATGACCTCTGCGACGCGCTTCTGGACGGCGAGCGGCGCCGTGGCTTCGTCGAGCAAGAGCGCGACCTCGCGGAACGTGATGCAGCCGGCGTTCTCCATGGCGCCGGCCTCGAAGTCGGGCACGCCGATCTGATCGAGCTTGCCGAACGGGTAGGGCAGGCCGAAGTAGTCCTCGAGCAGCGGCAGCACGGCGGCGGCGCAGCGTTGGGCGAAGGCCGTGAGGTGCTTCTTCGCGGGCACGCTCCACGTGCGGATGGCGACGTCGCGGACCGTGACGGCGTCGCTCGAGACGAGCTCGCCCACGACGGCGGCCACGAGGTACGACGACAGCACGGGCGTGGGCGCGAAGGTCACGCGCCGCGCACCCTGACCGTCGGGCTCGTCCTTGATGGCGATGCCGTTCGAGAGGGCGACCGCGCCCGCCGGCACACCGGACAGCGAGACCTCCCATCGCGCCTTGAACGCCGGCTCGTCGAAGCACGGGAACAGGCGGCGAGCGTCGGCGGCCTCGAACTGCGTGACGGCGATGGCGCCCGCGCGGTAGAGCCCGCGCAGCCCGGGCGAGAAGGCGCCGCGGTAGGCGAGGCGAAGAGTCGCCGCGCCGGCCGGCACGGGCTCGGCGAACGAGAGCGTGACCGTCTCGCTCTCGGCATCGACCGAAGGCTTCGCCGCGATCGCGCGCCCGGCGATCTCGGCCGTCGCCGAAGACAGCTCGAGGCCCACGGCGTGCAGCTGCAGCTCGGAGCTGGCGCGCCCGGAGGTCACGTCGATCGCGAGCCGGCCTTCGAAGGTGTTCGCCTTCATGTCGACCGTGACCTCGGCCCGGTACCGCGTGGGCCTGATGTCGAGGGGAAGGCGGAAGTTCTTGCCCAGTTTCGTCGAGGAGCTCACGGGTGCACACACGGCATGGTCGTGATCGACATTTGTACCGTACTCTAGCGACAGATGTCGCACGATCCCTACGCGCCTTTGCGCGTCGCCGGGTTCCGCTGGTTCGTCGCGAGCGTGCTGACCATGGCGATGGGCGCGCAGATCCAGGGCGTCGTCGTCGCCTGGCAGATGTACGCCCTCACGCACGACCCGCTGGCCCTCGGCCTCGTGGGCCTCGCCGAGGCTGTGCCGTTCATCGGCCTCGCGCTGCCGGCGGGCCACGTCGCCGACGCGCACGACCGGCGGCGCATCGCGCTCGGCATGCTCGTCGTGCTCGCGCTGTGCGCCTTCGCGCTGGCGGCGCTCAGCTTCGAGGTCCGCCGTGGCGCCGTTCTGCCGGGCGCGGGCGCGAAGACGTGCATCTACGCCGTCATCGTCGTGTGCGGCGTCGCCCGCAGCTTCCTGCTGCCGGCGCGCAACGCGCTGTCGGCCGAGGTCGTGCCGCGCGCCCTCTACGCGCGCGCGACGGCGTGGCGAACCGGCGTCTGGCAGATCGCCGCCGTCGTCGGTCCCGCCGTGGGCGGCGTCCTTTATGGCGCGGTGGGTCCGACGGCGTCGTACGTCGTCGCGGGCACGCTCATGGCGGCGGCGTTCTACACGGTGGCGCACATCCGCGTCGTCGCGCCTCGGCCCGTGGGCCCGCGCATCACGCTCGCGACGGGCGTGCGCGAGGGCCTGGCGTTCCTGTTCGCGCGGCGCCTCTTCATCGGCGCGATGACGCTCGATCTGCTGGCCGTGCTGTTCGGCGGCGCGGTCGCGCTGCTGCCGATCTTCTCAGAGGAGATCCTGCACGCGGGGCCGCAAGGCCTGGGCCTGCTGCGCGCGGCGCCCGCGATCGGCGCGGTCGTCATGTCGGTCGCGCTGGCGCTGCGCCCGCCGCCGCGCCGCGCGGGGCGCACGTTCCTCGCGGGCGTCTTCGTCTTCGGCGCCACCATCGTCGGCTTCGCGCTGTCGCGCTCGCTCGCGCTCTCGGTCGCGATCCTCGCGGTGGGCGGCGCCGCCGACATGCTGAGCATCAACTTTCGCAGCACGATCGTGCAGGTGCTCGTGCCGCCCGAGATGATGGGCCGCGTGTCGGCGGTCAACCAGATCTTCATCGGCTCGTCGAACGAGATCGGCGCCTTCGAGTCGGGCGTCGCGGCGCGCTTGCTGGGCACCGTGCCGTCGGTCGTCGTCGGCGGCGTCATCACGCTCGTCGTGACCGCCTTCATCGGCTGGCGCGTGCCCGAGCTGCGACGCCTCGACAAGATCGAAGCCGAGCCCGACCCGGGCGTCCGGGCCGCTTAAAGGCCGAACGCACGAACCGTCTTCACGTTGACGAGCTCGCGCATCCCGAAGCGGCCGAGCTCGCGGCCGTGGCCGGAGGCTTTGACGCCGCCGAAGGGGAAGCGGGCGTCGGAGGCGACCATGTCGTTGATGAAGACGCTGCCGGTCTCGAGGGCGCGGGCGCAGCGGGTTGCCTCGTCGCGGTCGCGCGTCCAGACGCTGGCGCCGAGGCCGAAGCGTGAGCCGTTGGCGATCGCGAGCGCCGTCTCGGTGTCGCGCGCGCGGAAGAGCGACGCCACGGGGCCGAAGAGCTCTTCGTCGTGCGCGGGCGAGCCGGGCGGGATGTCGGCGAGGACCGTGGGCGTGTAGAAGGCGCCGGGGCGCTCGAGCGCGTGGCCGCCCGTGAGCACGCGCGCACCCGCGGCGACGGAGCGCGCGACCTGATCGGCGAGCGTGTCGCGTTGGCCGAGCGACGACAGGGGGCCGAGCTCGGTCGCGGCGTCCAGCGGGTCGCCGAGCTTCAACGCCGCCATGCCGTCGGCGAAGCGGCGCGCGAACTCTTCGTAGACGGCGTCGACGGCGATGAAGCGCTTGGCGGCGATGCACGACTGGCCGTTGTTGACGACGCGGGCTTTGACGGCGGTCGCGGCGGCGCGCGCGACGTCGGCGCTCGCGAGCACCAAGAACGGATCGCTGCCGCCCAGCTCGAGGACGATCTTCTTGAGGTGCTTCCCGGCGACGGCGGCGACGCGACGGCCCGCGTCCTCGCTGCCCGTGAGGCTCACGGCGGCGACGCGCCCGTCGGCGACGATTCCCTCGACGCGGTCGGCGCCGACGAGCAGCGTTTGGAACACGCCCTCGGGCGCGCCCGCGCGGCGAAACACGTCCTCGAGCGCGAGCGCGCAGCGCGGGACGCTCGACGCGTGCTTGAGCAGCACGACGTTCCCCGCCGCGAGCGCGGGGGAGGCGACGCGCACGACCTGCCAGTACGGAAAGTTCCACGGCATGATCGCGAGCAACGGCCCGATGGGATCGAAATGGACCTCGCCGCGCTCACCTTCCGCGTCGACCACGACTTCAGGGCGCAGAAACTCCTCGGCGTGCTCGACGTAGTAGCGGCAGCCCGTCGCGCACTTCTCCGCCTCTTGCTTGCCCGCGACGAGCAGCTTGCCCATCTCTTCGGCGGCGAGGCGGCCGAGCGCCGTCGCCTCGGCGTCGAAGATCTCCGCGGCGCGCGCCAGCACGGCCGTGCGCTGGGCGAGCGGCGCGCGGCTCCACGGCGCGAACACGCGCGACGCGCGCGCGAGCTTCTCGTCGAGCGCCCCGTCCGACAGCGCCTCGAACGTCTGCCACGTCTTGCCCGACGTCGGATCGATGCTGGCGATCGGCATGCTCGAAACTCTAGGCTATTGTCCGCGCATGTCGAAGGTCGCCGCGCCGATTCGCCGTCCGTTCGGACCGTTGCCCGATCTCGTGCCCGTCATCGGGCAGGGGACGTGGATCATGGGAGACACGCCCAACCGCGGCACCGAGGTCGCGACCTTGCGCGCGGGCATCGCCGCCGGTCTGACCCACATCGACACGGCCGAGCTGTACGGCGGCGCCGAGGATCTCGTGGGCGACGCCATCAAGCCGGCGTCGGGCATCAAGCGCGAAGACTTGTTCATCGTCAGCAAGGTGCTGCCGAGCAACGCCAGCCACAAGGGCACGATCCGCGCGTGCGAGACGGCGCTGCGCCGCATGGGCACGTCGTACCTCGACGTCTACCTGCTGCACTGGCGCGGCAGCTACCCGCTGGCCGAGACGATGGGCGCGCTCGAGACGCTCGTCGAGCAAGGCAAGATCCGCGCGTTCGGCGTGTCGAACTTCAACATCGCCGATCTCGAGGAGGCCGAGTCGGCGCTCACGAGCGGGCGCATAGCTTGCAACCAGGTGCTCTATCACTTGGAAGAGCGGCACATCGACGGCGAGCTCATCGAGCACTGCCGCAAGAGCAACATCGCCGTCGTCGGCTACAGCCCGTTTGGCCACGGACGATTCCCGCGCGCGAGCTCCGAGGGCGGGCGCGCGCTCGCCGCCGTCGCCGCGCGCACGGGCGCGACGCCCCGCCAGGTCGCGCTCGCGTTCCTCGCGCGCAAGGCGCCGCTCTTCACGATCCCCAAGGCGTCGAGCGTCGCGCACGCCAAGGAGAACGCCGGCGCGCTCACGCTCGCCCTCGAGCCGCCGGACCTCGCCGCGCTCGAGGAGGCTTTCCCCGTGAACGCCGGCTCCGACGACGAATTGCCGATGCTCTAGCGGTCAGCGGCACAAGTCTTCGAACATCGACGCCCAGAGCATGCCTTCGTCGCAGGTGTAGAGGAAGGCGCGGCCCTTGTAGGGCTCGCCGGCCGTCGTGTAGAGCTCGAGGTAGTTGCCGTCGCGCTCGACGAAGCGCGCGACGTTGGCGCGGTGCCACTCCATGAGCGGCCGATCGACGGTGGCCAGCACGTGCAGGTATGCGGCGCCGAGCTGCATCCAGCTGGGATCACCCTGGTAGTTCGGCGTCGCGAAGCGTGGCACGGGCAGCTCGGCCTCGGGCAAGCGCGTCTGGAAATAGCGCAGCGGCAGCGGGCGCGTGAAGCCGCGCTCTTCAAGCGTGCGCGTCGCACGCCGGCGCATCTGCTCGTCGGTCACGACGCCGAAGAAGAACGGCCACACGTTGGCGTCGCCCGACGCGAGATCGCGGCACAGTGAGTCGCGGAAGTGGTCGCCCATCCAGTGGTGCTGCCAGATCGATCCGACGACGTCGGTGCCGCGCAGCGGGTTGGGCAAAGACGGGAAATCCTCGAGCACCTTGGCGAGCAGCGCGATCATCGCGTTGGCGAACACCGTCGAGCGGCCCGTCATGCAGTCGCGCGGGCCCGAGAAGTAGCCGTCGGCGCGCGCCATGCCCAGCTCGGGATCGACGACGATGTCGACGAAGCGCGCGATCTCGCGCTCGAGCAGCGCGCGGTGCTCGACGGCGAGCCGCTCGGCGCCAGCGGCGCGCAGCCCCCAAAGCAACAGCGGCAGCGAGTCGACGCCGTACGCGTAGACGTCGCGCGCGAAGCGCCCCGCGAAGATCGTCGTCGTGATGCGGCCCGCGCGCGCGAAGCGCTCGAGCCCCCACGCCCACGACTTCGCGACGCGCTCGCCGTGGCCGAGCCGCACGAGCGACGGTGTGCACATCGCGAGATCGCGCGTCCAGAATTGCTTGAAGTGTCCCGCCGAGCCGGCAAAGAACTTCCCCGTCCAACAATCCTCGACGACGGCGCGGCAGATCGCGGGCGCGTCGCCCGCGTAGCGCTTCCACCCGAACAGCCGTCGCTTGATCGAGCGCGCGCCGACGTTGAGCCCCGCGCCCCACAGCACGAGATCGAACGGCAACGGCGCGGCCGCGTTGGGATCGGCAGGCGGCAGGTGCAGACGTTTCCCCGGCGAGATCGCCGAAGAGACGTGCTCGAGCCCGGGCGCTGCCATTGCTTTCACATCGGTTTGGGTCGTGAGATCTAAAGGATAATCGGTGACTCACCTCACGCAATCTGAGCCAGAGAGGCCATTGGCCTCATAGGTGATTGTCGGTAGAGTGTTTCGGCCCGATTTCCAGTCGGGCGCCCCCCCCTCGATGAACGCGACGCGCTGCGATCTGCACCTCCACTCCTCGGCGTCGGTCGGCAACGACGAGTGGTACACGCGCTACTTCGGCTGCCCCGAGAGCTTCGCCGATCCGGTGCGGCAGTACGAGCTCTGCAAGGCGCGCGGGATGTCGCTCGTGACGCTCACCGATCACGACACGCTCGACGGAGGGCTGCAGCTGATCGACCGGCCAGACTTCTTCCTGTCCGAAGAGGTCACGGCGACCTTCCCCGAGAGCGGCTGCATCATGCACGTGCTCGCGTGGAACATCACGCAGGCGCAGCACGAGGAGATCCAAGCGCGGCGGCACGACATCTACCGCCTGTCAGAGTACTTGTCGCGCACCGGCATCGCGCACGGTCTCGCGCATCCGCTGCTGTCGCCGAACTGGAAGCTCGACGTCGACACCGTCGAGAAGATCCTCGTGATGTTTCCCACCCTCGAGGCGATCAACGGCCTCACCGATCGGCGCATCGAGCCCGACCTCGGCGTGCTGCTCGATCGCCTCACGCCCGAGGTCATCGCGGCGCTCGCGCGGCGCCACGGCCTCGCGCCCGTGGGCGCGAAGCCTCACCTCAAGGCCCTCACGGCGGGCTCGGACGATCACACACACCGCCGCAGCGGCATGGTCTACACCGAAGTCGGCGTCGCTGGCCTCGCGCCGAGCGACTTCATCGCGCGCTGCATGGCGGGCGAGGGGCGGCCCGTGGGGCGGCAGGCCCACCTCGACACGATGTCGATGTCGGTCAAGCACACGACCTACCATCACTTCCGCCAGCGCGAGTCCGAGGACACCGCTTATCGAAACCCGTTCGTCGACGTCATGGACGTCGTCGCGGGCCGCGAGCCGTGCCGCGCGACCGGCGACGGGCCGCCCGGGTTGAGCGGTATGGCGTCGGCGTTCGTGTCGCGGCTGCGCGCGGGCGCCCAGCGCGCGGATCTCGCGACGGGCCCGTCATACGACATCCTCGACATCCCCGAGCGCTGGAACGAGGAGTACGACGCGCGCGTCATCGACGGCGTCGCGCGGCTGGCCGACGAGGTGCTCGAGGCCGCCGTCGAAGACCTGCTCGCGGGCGCGCAGGAGTTCGACCTCTACCGTGTTTTCGGCGCGTTCCGCGACGTCGCGGGCGCGCTCGTGCCAGGCGCGCCCATCTTCTTCGCCGCCGATCACTTCGGCAAGCAAGAGCAGGCCGTGCGGCGCGTGCGCGAGCAGTGGCGCGCGTTCCCGCTGCCGGCGCGCCCCGAGCGCCTCGCCGTGTTCACCGACTCGCTCGCGCAGGTCGACGGCGTGTCGACGTGGTGCAAGCGCTTCGTGTGCCGCGCGCGCGCCGAGGGCCGCGACGTGCTCGTCCCGTACTGCGGCGAGCGGCCCAACCACGTCGGCGACGCGACGGGCTTCCATGAGGTGCCGTCGTTGACGTCGTTCACGCTGCCGATCTACACGGGCATCACCTTCCATGTGCCGTCGCCGCTCGACACGCTCCGTTGGATGTGGCGCGAGGGCGTCACCCACGTCGAGATCGCGACGCCCGGGCCGATGGGCCTCGTCGCGCTCGCGGCGGCGCGCGTGCTGCGCCTGCCCGTGACGGCGAGCTACCACACCGAGGTGCCCGCGCTCATCGGGCCGCTCGGCGGCAACGCGTTCATGGAGCGCGCCGCGCGCAAGTACCTCGCGTGGTTCTACGGGCGCGTCGATCGCGTGTTCGCGTTCTCGACGGGCTCGCGCGACGCGCTCGTCGCGATGGGCGTGCCCGCCGAGAAGCTCTCGGTCATGCCGGTCGCCGTCGATCCCGAGGACTTCTCGCCCGTGCACCGCTCGTCGGGGATCTTCGAGGTGCTGGACCTCGACGTCGGCGATCGCCCCGTCATCCTCAGCGTGGGGCGGCTCTCCGAAGAGAAGAACGTGCCGACGATCGTCGACGCCGTCGAGCGGTTGCAGCACCGCAGCCCCGCGCCCGTGCTGCTCGTCGTCGGCGACGGCCCCGAGCGCGCCGCGCTCGAAGCGCGCTACCGCAACTGCCCGTTCGTGCGCTTCGCGGGCCTGCAGTCGGGCGACACGCTCAAGAAGCTCTACGCGTCGGCGCGCGCCTTCGCGTTCGCGAGCCGCGTCGACACCTTGGGCCTCGTCAACATGGAGGCGATGGCGAGCGGGCTGCCCGTGCTCGTGCCGTCCGACGCGTGCATCGCCGAGTTCGTCACCGACGGGCAGTCGGCGCGCTGCTACCCGTTCGGCGCGGCGGGCCTCGCCGACGCGATCGCCCACGTGCTCGACGACGCCGCGAGCGCGGCGCGCCTGGCGGCGGGCGGACGGCAGGCCATGATCGAGCGGTGGAACGAGACGTCGTTTTCGCGGATATGGAAGTCGCTCACGCAGCAGGTGTGAGCGATCCGCGGCCCGCGGTCGTCGTCGCGGGCGCGCGTCCCGCGCTCTTGGTCTCTCTGCACGACGTCTCGCCGCTGACGCTCGCCGATTGCGAGGCGGCGATCTCGCTCGTGGCCGAGGCGGGCATCAGCGCCGACGCGCTCACCGTGCTCGTCGTGCCGCGCCACGAGGGCCGCGTCGCCGTCGACGAGGATCCAGCGACGGTACGCTTCCTGCGCGGGCTCGCCGACGGCGGCGCGACGCTCGTCATGCACGGCCTCTCGCACCGCATGCCGGGGCGCGCGTGGTCACCGGGCGGCTTCGTGCGCGGACATATCTTTGCGCGGGGGCAGGGCGAGCTCCTGCGGGCGTCGGCCGACGACACGGCGCGCGCGCTCGACGAGGGCGCGGCGATTTTGCGGCGCGCGGGCCTCGAGGCGGCGACGCGCGCCTTCGTGCCGCCCGCGTGGCTGCTCTCGCCGGCGGCGCACCAGGTCGTCGCGCGCGCCGGCTTCGACTTCTACGAAGTGTTCGGCGGCATCGTCCACCGCGGCCGCATGCGCGCCCCGCGCGTCATCGGATGGGGCTCGCTCAACGGCGTCGAGGCCGTCGCGACGTCGATCTACGCGGGCGCGCAGGCGCGCTTGCCGGCGGCCGACACGCGCCTCGCCGTGCACCCCGCCGACATGCGCCGCCCCGCGCAGCGCCGCTCGATCGCGCGCGCGCTCGAGCGCCTCGTGCCGCGCACGCGGCGCCTGAGCTACACGACGTTCTTACGTCAGTGACAATTCGGGGCGCTGGGGAGCCGGCACACGCCTTCGACGCACGTCGCGGGCGCGAGGCAGACCTTGTGGTCCATGCCGCAGGCCGTGCCGTCCTCGGCCGTGCGCGCGCAGATGCCGCCCGTGAGCAGGTTCGAGCAAGGGTCGCCCGCGCCGAGCCCTTGGAAGCCCGTGCACACCGTCTTCGTCGGCAGGCCGCACGCGTCGCCGGCCTTGGCGACGTCGATCATCTCGCAGACGCCCTTGATGCAGACCGCGCCGCGCGTGAGATCGCACGCCTGATCGTCGGGGCACGCCGCGCCCACGCCAACCTTCGCGAGGCACTTGGCCATCACCTTGCCGCAGTAGAGATCGGCGCGGCAGGGTTGGTTGGGTGGGTTGCAGTCGGCGCCGACGTCGCCGGGCGTAACGCACTTCTTGTTGGCACAAACGAGCCCTTTGACGCATCCGTCGTCGACGGTGCAGTCGCCGCCGGCCTGTTGGCGCGGGCTGCACACGCCGCAGGCGGCGTCCATCTTGTTGCAGTACGTGCTCACGCACTGCAGGTTGGAGCCGCAAGCGGCGCCGTTGACGACGAGCCCGGGCATGTCGTCGCAAGCCGCTGGGTACTGGTTCGCGAGCAAGTCGGCGCAGCGCGCGGGGCCGAGCGCCGTCGCGCACGCGACGAGATCGTCGGGCGTGCGCTTGATGCCCGACGTCCCTTGATCCGTCGTGCAGCTCAGATTCGCGCGCGTCGTGCAGGTGGCCTTGTCGCCATAGAAAACCTTGAGCGCCGTCGGTGAGCACGCGTCGAGCCGATCGCAGAGCGCGGCCGCGACCTGTGCACAGGCCGAGGCGGCCGTCGGTGGCGCATCTAACGGCGCATCGATCGCGGAGCCGTCGGAGTTGGACGCGGGCGAGACGCTGCCGCACGCGGCTACGAAGGCGAGCAAAGCGACGGGGGCCGCCAGTCTGAGCATGGTGCGAGCGTACACCGCCACCTCGACATCGTGCGCCTCGCTATCATAGAACGCCGTGATGAAGACACGCCGCTTGGGCCGCCTCGACCTCGACGTGAGCGAGATCGGCGCGGGGATGTGGGGCATGGTCGATTGGTCGGGCGCCGACGAGGCCGAGGCGCGTCGCGCGCTCCAACGCGCCGTCGAGCTCGGCTGCACGTTCTTCGACACGGCGTTCGCCTACGGCGACGGTCAGAGCGAGCGCCTGCTCGGCGAGCTCGTGCGCGCGAATCCCGTTCGCCGCCTCGTGACGGCGACGAAGGTGCCGCCCAAGAACCGCGCCTGGCCCGCGAAGCCCGAGCACACGCTCGACGAGAGCTACCCGCCCGAGCACGTCGAAGCCTATTTGCGCCGCAGCCTCGAGAACCTCGGCTTGCCGCGCGTCGATTTGTTTCAATTTCACACCTGGCAAGACAAGTGGCTCGAGGACGCGCGCCTGCCGCGGCTCATCGAGAAGCTGCGCGCGAGCGGGCTCGTGGGCGGCGTCGGCATCAGCCTCAACCGCTGGGAGCCGTGGAACGGCGTCGAGGCCGTGCGCACCGGGCTCGTCGACGCCGTCCAGGTCATCTACAACGTCTTCGATCAGAACCCCGAGGACCAGCTCTTCCCCGCGTGCGAGGCCGCCGGCGTCGGCGTCATCGCGCGCGTTCCCTTCGACGAGGGCTCGCTCACGGGCACGTTGACGCGCGACTCGCGCTGGCCGCGCGGCGATTGGCGCAACCTCTACTTCTGCGCCGAGAACCTCGGCCCGACGATCGATCGCGTCGAGCGCTTGCGCCCGCTCGTGCCAGCGGGGCAGACCATGGCCGAGATGGCGCTCCGGTTCATCCTCGCGAACCCCGTCGTGAGCACGGTGATCCCCGGGATGAGCCGCGTTCGCCACGTCGAGGCCAACCTCGCGACGAGCGACGCCGGCCCGCTGCCGGCGCGCCTGCACGCCGAGCTCCGCGCCCACCGCTGGGATCGGCTGCCCACGCCCTGGTCCTATTGAGAAGGGGACCGCGTCGCCCAGCCCACCTCGAACGCGACCCCTTCACGGAGCGCCCGCGCCAACACACCGGAAATTTTGTCGCCGCGGATCGGGTTGACCACCTAGACGCGGGCATCCCGCCCGCTTGACGGCGCATCGAAGGTGTAAAAAGGACGCGACATGGACATCGACGCACACGGAAAAGACGAAGGCTCCTCGGTTCGACGGCTCGGTTCGGCGGCGAAGCTCGTGGGGTTGGGTGCCGGCCTCGCAACGGCCGGCTTTCTCGTGCTCGGGCACGGCCGCGCGACGCTGCCCGTTCCGTCGCTCGTGCCGACGGCAGCCGCCGCCGCGCCCGCCGCGGCGGCCGTGACGCCCAAGACGGAGGTCCCGAACGAGGCGAGGGCGCTCTCGCACGCGTTCTCGTCGGTGGCCAAGGCGCTGGGCCCGTCGGTCGTGCGCATCGAGGTCGAGGTCGGGGGCAACGCGCGCGGCATGCGCGGCGGCGGCCCCGGCCGCGGCATGTCGCCCGACGACATCCCGCCGATGTTTCGCCACTTCTTCGAGTTCGGTCCCGGCGGCGGCGACGACGACGGCCCGTCTCCCGGCATTCAGCACGGCGTCGGCTCGGGCTTCATCATCGACGCGAACGGCGACATCGTCACCAACCGGCACGTCGTCCAGGGCGCCACGAAGGTGACCGTGACGATGAACGACGGCAAAGAGTATCCGGCGCACGTCGTCGGCAAGGACGCGCAGACGGACGTCGCCGTCGTGCGGCTCGACAAGTCGCCCGGCAACCTATCGGTCGCGCGCCTCGGCGACTCCGAGAAGCTCGAGGTGGGCGAGTGGGTCGTCGCCGTCGGCAGCCCGCTCGGCCTCGAGCAGACCGTCACGGCCGGCATCGTGAGCGGCAAGGGCCGCGCCGGCAAGCACGTGCAGATGTCCGGCAACCGCGTGCGCGGCTACATCCAGACCGACGCGAAGATCAACCCGGGCAACTCGGGTGGCCCGCTGGTCAACCTCGAGGGCGAGGTCGTCGGCGTCAACACGCTCATCCAGGTGGGCGCCGGCGGCGCGTATGGCTTCGCGATCCCCGTGAACGAGGTTCGTCGCGTCGCTCAAACGCTCATCAAGGACGGCCACGTTCGTTACGCGTACCTCGGGCTCATGTTGACGAGCGCGAAGGATCTCGACGACGCGCAGCGCGCGAAGCTGGGCCGCAACGTCCCCAGCGCGGGCGCCGTGGTGGCCGAGGTGGCGCCCGGCGGCCCGGCCGGCAAGTCGGCCATCCGCGCCGGCGACGTCATCGACCAGGTCGACGCGCAAAAGATCGCGACGGCGTCCGACGTCGTGGACTACGTCAGCTCGCGCGACATCGGCCAGGTCGTCACGCTGCACTACGCGCGTGAGGGCAAGGCGGCGCAGACGCAGGTGACGCTGGGCGAGCTGCCCAACGAGGACGCGCGCCAACCCGAGCAGCAGGGCCGCGTCGGCGTCGCGTTGCAGACGCTCACGCCCGACATCGCCGATTCGCTCGGCATCGACCGTGGCACGAAGGGCGCCGTCATCACCGACGTCGCCTCGGGCAGCGCGGCCGAACGCGCGGGCCTCAAGCCCGGCGACGTCATCGTCGAGGTCGACCGCGCCGCGGTCGCTTCAGCCGAGCAGGCTGCGGACGCGCTGAAGGCCGCCGGCAAGAACGGTCACCTGCTCCGCGTGCGCGGGCAGGGCGGCTCGCGCTTCGTCACCGTACCCTGAAGGCGGGCGGCCCGGGATCACGCGCGTCGCAAGACGACGTGCGTGATCTCCGCGGGGGCGCCGAGGCGCATCGGCGGCCCCCAATAGCCCGTTCCGCGGCTCACGTAGATTTGGGAGTCGCCGCGGCGATGAAGCCCGGCGACGAAGGGCTGGGCGAGGCGCACGAGCAAAGTGAACGGCCAGACTTGGCCGCCGTGCGTGTGCCCCGCCAGCTGCAGGCCGACGCCGTGACGCTGAGCCGCCACGAACTGTCGTGGTTGGTGGGCGAGCAAGACCAGCTCGCGCGCGCGATCGCGGCCGGCCAGCGCGAGCGCGAGCGCCTCGTCGGTCGTCGGGCCTCCGAATTGTGAGGCCGAATGATCGGCGATGCCGGCCAGATCGAACGCGTCGGCCCCCTCGCCAATCGAAACGCATTCGTTATCGAGCACGCGAATTCCGATACGACGAAGCTCGGCGATCCACGGCGCTGCGCCCGAATAATATTCGTGATTTCCAGTGACGAAATAAACGCCGTGGCGCGCGCGTAGCGAGCCGAGCGGCGCGACCGCCGCGCTCAGCTCCTCGACGGTACCGTCGACGAGATCGCCCGTGATGGCGACGATGTCGGGCTCGAGCGCGTTGATGCGCGCGACGACGTCCCGAACGAAGCCGATACCAATGGTGGGCCCGACGTGAACATCGCTGATTTGAACGAGCCGCAAGCCGTCATGAGCGCGCGGCAATCGAGCGAGGGCGACGTCGACGCGCGCAACCTCGATGGGTGGCCGCGCGCCGCGAATCGCCACGGCCCCCACGGCGGTCGCCGCCGTCGCCGCCGTCGCTGCGACGACACGCGCGATCAGCGTCCGGCGCTCCGGGTCGTGAGGCGTGGCGGCGGCCGCGTGGCGCACCACCCAGACGACGAGCCTCACCAGATCGAGGGCCGCGACACCGACGAGGAGCAGAAACATGAGCCCCATCCAGGTGAACGCCGGCCAGGCCAGGGCGCGCGCCCACCCGGGGCGTAGCCGCGAGAGCGCCATCGTCACCGGCATCGACACGGCGAGCAAGACGAGCGCGAAGGTCGCCAACGTCCCCGCCGGTGGGGGGAGGTGTGGATCGCGCACGAGACGCGCCCACAGGTAGTAATGAACGCCGAGGATAATTGCCAGCGCCACGCCAATGAAGATCAGGAATCGGCTCATCAGGTGTTTCCCTACTCCATTGGGGCGATTCGCGTTACCACTCGGTGCCTTGCGGTGCTCACAATCGCGCTTCACCGAGGGAGATCGGCCGTTGCGCGGCGATTCCTGCCTAGAGTAGTCTGCGCGAGCACCAAAGGGGGGATTGAATGCCGAAGAAACGCTCCGGAGACGTACATGACATTGTTCAAGGATTTGTAGAGAAGCTCTCTTCGTTGATCGAAGCGGACGCCGTTGCGCGAGCCAGAGACGCCGTGTTGACGGCGTTCGGCGCGGGCGGCAAGCGTGGGGCAGGTGGTCCTGTGGGCGCCGCGATGCTCGACGCGAGTGAGCGCCGCAAGCGGCGCAAGGGGCCCATTCAGCTGTGCCCCGTGCCCGGTTGTAAAAACCGGGCCGCGCCCGTGTTCGGGATGGTCTGCGCAAAGCACAAGGACCTTCCGAAGTCGGTCATCAAGAAGTACCGCGAGCAGCGTCGGGCCAAGAAGGCCGCCGCCTAGCTCCCGAGGTGGGATCGCCGCACCGCCTTTTCACGGCGGTGTGGCGAACTCGCCACGGCTCCCTTCCGTCGGCGGCGAATAAAAGCCGCAAATAGCGAGACGAACGTCCTTTTTTTTTGGCATCGGCGTTGCGTCGCAGCTGGGGGCATAGAGGAGGGCCCCATGGCCATCGCAGCAGCAACACTGGAGCTTGGTAGGAACGGAAGACTCCCCAACGCAGGGGCAGGGATGCCCCCCGAGATCGAGGCCCTTCAAGGGTGCCCGCTCCTCGCGGCGGCTCCGGCCGCGGTTCTCGAGTCCCTGGCGCGACAGGCGACGTTCCGGTCAGTCACGCGCGGCACGATCGTCGCCAGCGAAGGCACGCCCGCCCCGCACGTCATCGTCGTCGCCCGCGGTCGCCTGCGCGCCGTTCGTCGCGCGTCGAGCGGTCGCGAGGTCACCGTCGAGGTCTTTCGCCAGGGCGACCTGGTCGCCGACGCTGCGCTCGCGCCCGACGCGCCCCTCGCCAACGATTGGGAGGCCGCGGAGGCGAGCGCCATCGTCTTGCTCCCGCGCGAGGCGCTGCGCGCCGCTCTGACGGCGACGCCCGAGCTCGCCGTCGCGCTGGCGTCGCAGCTGCTGGCCCGCCTCGAACGTTCGAAGAACCTCGCGGTCGCGCTCGCGCTGTCGGACGTCGAGTCGCGCGTCGTGACGGCGCTCGTGAACCTCGGCCGCCTCGATGGCGTCGAGGGCGCCGACGGCCTCCTCATCCGCCAGCGGCCCACGCAGCAGGAGATCGCCAATCAAATTGGCGCCTGCCGCGAGACGGTGTCGCGCACGGTCTCGGACCTGGTTCGCCGTGGTCTCGTCGCGCCGCGGGGCAAGTCGCTCCTGCTGACGCCCGGCCTCTGCGAGATGGCCGCCTAGCGGTCGCGAATCTTCGGCCGCGCAAAACCTGAAATTGACGCTCCCGGGAACGCGGGCGAGACTTCAGGGGTTTTGGCCGGCCAGCCACGCATCGACGCCTCGGGGGAGGTGCCAGAATCTCTGGCGCCCCTCTCGGAGCTCGACATCCGCACGTCGATCCGCCCCACCGTGGCCGAGGTCGACCTCGGCGCCGTTCAGCGGAACTTCGCCCGCGTGCGCGGCGTCGTCGGCCCCGGCGTCGCCGTGTGGGGCGTCGTCAAAGCCGACGCCTATGGGCACGGCGCCGTACCTGTGGCGCGCGCGCTCGAACCGCTGTGCAACGCGCTGGCGGTCTCGCTGGTCGAAGAGGGCATGGAGCTGCGGGCGGCCGGTGTGCGGGCGCCCCTCGTCGTGCTCGGTGCCTACTACGGCCGCCAGCACGCCGACGTTCTGGCCGAGCGGCTCACGCCCGTCGTCTACGATCTCGGCCAGCTCGAACGGTTCGCCGAAGCGGCGAACCGACGCGGGCGCCGCGCCGACGTCCACGTCAAGATCGACACCGGCATGAGCCGCCTCGGCGTCGCAACGACGGACGTGCCCCGTTTGCTCGCGCGCCTTCGTGATTGGCCGTCGTTGCGGCTCGCTGGGCTGTGCACGCACTTCGCCTCGGCCGACGTGCCCGACGACGCCCCCACGACTGAGGCGCTCGCGCGCTTTGGCGCGTGCCTCGCGCTCGCGCGCGCCGCGGGCTTCGACGGGCTCGTGAACCACGCCGCCAACAGCGCGGCCGCCGTGAGGTTCGCCGACACGCGCTTCGACGCCGTGAGGCCGGGGCTCGCGCTTTACGGCGCCATGCCGTCGACGCACGTCGCGCTGCCCGGGCTCGAGCCGGCGCTGCGCCTCACGACGCGCGTCATGACGATCCACGAGCTCGCGCCCGGCACGACGGTCAGCTACGGCGGCACGTGGCGCGCGTCGCGGCCGTCGCGGATCGCGACGCTGCCCGTGGGTTACGCCGACGGCTACCCACGCCACGTGCGGGGCGCGTTCACGCTCATGCGCGGACGTCGCGCGCCAATCGTGGGCGTCGTCTGCATGGACATGCTCATGGTCGACGTCACCGACATCCCCGGCGCCGACGTCGACGATCTCGTGACGTTGCTCGGCGCCGACGGCGGCGAGGCGATCGCGATCGACGATCTCGCGCGCTGGGCCGGCACGGTGAACTACGAGATCCTGTGCGGCATCTCGAAGCGCGTGCCGCGCGTGCTCACCGACGCCGCCGTCACCGTGGCGCCGCGCGCGCCCCGAGGTCTGCCATGACGGCGCCCGCGGCGACGCCCGCGACCGAGCCGCCGCCGCGCCCGTTGCGCGCGATCGCCGACGTCCTCGGCGCGCCGTTCAAGGTCATCTTCGGGTACCTCGGCGATCACGCCAGCCTGCTCGGCCAGTCGATCGCCTGGCTGTTCCGGCGGCCGTTTCGCTTGCGGCTGTTCCTCGAGCAGATGGAGTTCGTGGGCGTCGGCTCGTTGCCGATCATCTTGCTGGTCGGCTTCTTTTCGGGCGCCGTGGCCGCGCAGCAAGCCATCGCCGCGCTCGAGATCTTCAACCAAGAGCGCTACGTCGGCGCCACCGTCGGCCTCTCGCTCGCGCAAGAGCTCGCGCCCGTGTTCACGGCGCTCATGATCACGGCGCGCGCCGGGTCGGGCATGGCGACCGAGCTCGGCTCGATGCGCATCACCGAGCAGATCGACGCGCTCACGACCTTCGCCGTGAACCCCATCCAGTACCTCGTGACGCCCCGGATCGTCGCGACCGTGCTGATGATGCCGATCATGACGATGGTCTTCAACATCGTCGGCCTCGTCGGCGCGTACCTGTACTCGATCTACCTCAAGGACATCGACCTCGGTCAGTTCATCGAGATGTACACGTACTGGACCGATCCGAAGGACTACATCATCGGCGCGACCAAGGCCTTCGTGTTCGGCGGCGCGCTCGCGCTCGCGGCGTGTTACCAAGGGTTCAACATCCGCGGCGGCGCCAAAGAGGTTGGGCTTGCCACGACGCGGGCCGTGGTTGCAGGCTCCGTCTCGGTCCTCGTGCTCGACTACTTCCTCATCGACGCCTTCCACGTCCTCTGGCCTTACTCTTCGTGACCTCATCCCCCAAAAAAGCCGAGCCGGCGTCGAATGAGGCGTCAGCGCGAGATGACCGCTGGCAGATCCGCATCCGCGGCATCCACAAGACCTTCGGCGTGCACCACGTGTTGCGCGGCATCGACCTCGACATCGAGCGCGGCAAGACCAACATCATCATCGGCGGCTCGGGGCAGGGGAAGTCGGTGCTCATGAAGCACCTCATGGGCCTGCTCAAGCCCGACGAGGGGCACATCTGGGTCGACGGCGAGGACATCGTGCCGCTCGGTGACCTCGAGATGGGGCGACTGCGCCGCAAGTTCGGCATGGTGTTCCAGTACGCCGCGCTCTTCGACTCGATGAACACCGTCGAGAACATCGCCTTCCCGCTGCTCGAGCGTTACGACCTGCCCCGGGCCGAGGTGCTCGAGCGCGTGCGGGATCTCTTGCGGCGGCTCGACCTCGCGCACGTCGCGGGCATCGAGCAGAAGTTCCCCGCCGAGCTCTCGGGCGGCCAGCGCAAGCGCGTCGGCCTCGCGCGCGCGCTCATCGATCGCCCCGAGATTTTGCTCTACGACGAGCCGACGACGGGCCTCGATCCGGTCGCGACCAAGAACGTCGACGAGATGATTCGCCGAACGGCCGACGACTTCGGCGTGACTTCGGTCGTGATCTCGCACGACATGGCGTCGACCTTCCGCATCGGCGACCGCATCTCGATGCTGCACGAGGGGCGGATCATCGTCACGGGCACGGCGAAAGAGGTGCTGGCCTCGCAGCGGCCAGAGCTGCGCGAGTTCATCGAGGTCTCGGGCCTCGTGGGCGGGCACCCGGAGGTGCACGCGTGAGGCGCAGTTGGGCGTCGGTCACCGTCGGGATCCTCGTCGCCGTCGTCGGCGTGATGACCTACCTCATCATCCACGCGACGAGCGAGCGCCAGAGCGCCGGCTCGGGCTACGCCGTGTGGGGCCTGTTCCGCGACGCTTCGGGCCTGTACGAGAAGTCGCGCGTGCAGACGGCCGGCATCTCGATCGGCCAGATCGACAAGCGCGAGCTCGACCCGTCGGCGAAGGCCAAGATCACCGTGCGCATGAAGCCGGGTATCACGCTCTACGAGAACGCGCTCGTCTCGAAGAAGTCGGCGTCGCTGCTGGGCGAGTTCTACCTGGAGATCGATCCCGGCACGCCTTACGCGTTCGTGAACGGCGAGAAGAAGCAGATGCGCGTCCTCAAGGACGGCGACCAGTTCCTTCACGTGCAGGAGCCTACGGCGATCAACGACATCGTCAACGACGTCGCGACGCTCATGCCGATCATGAAGGACATCCTCACGGACGTTCACAGGCTCACGTCGGGCGACATCACGCAGATCGCCGACAACGTCAACAAGCTCATCGAGACCAACTCCGAGACGCTCGATCGCCTTCTCAACCGCGTCGATCACATCGCCGCCAACGTCGAGGGCGTCACGACGGCCGAGGCCGGCGACGTCAAGGAGTCGATCCGCAACGTCCGCGAGATCACCGAGTCGATCAAGTCGCTCATCGGCACGACGCAGGGGCAGGTGTCGGGCACGGGCACGGCGATGAAAGGCTCGATCGATCGCCTGCAGTCGACGATCTCCAGCCTCGACAAGACGATGAAGAACCTCGAGACGATCACCGATCGCGTCGAGAAGGGCGAGGGCACGGTGGGCCACGTCCTCAACGACGACACGATCGCGCGCAACGTCGAGGACATCACCGACGACGCGAGCACGTTCGTCCACGGCATCACGCACCTGCAGACGATCGTCGGCCTGCGCACCGAGTACAACTTCCTGTCGAGCACCTTCAAGAATTACCTCTCGGTGCAGCTCATGCCCAGGCCCGACAAGTTCTACTTGATCGAGCTCATCGACGATCCGCGCGGCTACCGCTCGCAGACGACGACGGTCACCAACAGCTCGATCACGGGCACGAGCTCGGCGACGACGGTGACGACGACCGACCAGCTGCGCTTCTCGCTCATGATGGGCAAGCGCGTCGGCCCCGTCGCCGGCCGCTTCGGCATCAAGGAGTCGACCGGCGGCGTCGGCGGCGACCTCTACCTCTTCGACGACAAGCTCGTGCTGTCCGTCGACGTCTTCGACACGCGCGTGAACCAGTACCCGCGCGTGAAGCCCGCGGCGACCTACTACGTGTGGAAGCGCAACCTCGCCGTCGTGCTCGGCGCCGACGACGTGATCAACCTGTCGCGCGCGCGCGCCGGCGCCGGCGGCGGCATCGACTGGTTCACGGGCGCGCAGCTCGTCTTCAACGACGAGGACCTGAAGTCGCTGCTGCTCTTCGGCGGCGGCGCCGCCGCCGGCTCGGCCAGTAAATAGATCCGGGGTACGGCTCGCTGCCGCTCGCGCACCCCGGACCCCGCGCTTCGTGCGGCAAGCCGCACCGCGCGCGCCTCTTCGATACGGTTCGCTTGACTAGAACCGGGTCCCCCCTATAGTAACTCACCCTCGGCGGCGCCCTTGGTGTCCCGGGCTACAATGCGTTTTAAGATCAACGAGATAGGCGATGACGGCCTAGCTCTCGACGTGGCGATCACGTCCGAGTGGCTGGCCGACGCGTGTCCGGATCTCGAAGCGCACCCGGGACCGAAGGGCTTGTCGCTGCGCGGCCGCCTCTCGAAGAGCGGGAACGACTACCTCCTGCAGGGCCGGATTGCGGGCGCGCTCGAGACGCCGTGCGCGCGCTGCCTCGACGCCGCCCGCGTCGTCGTCGACGTGCCCGTCGCGGTGACGTTCGTTCCCGCCGACGAAGATGAAGACCTCGGTGACGACGCCGACGTCATCGGCTTCGCCGGCAACGAGATCGACGTCGGCGACGAGGTTCGCGACGAGATCCTCCTCGCGATCCCGGTCAAAGCGCTGTGCGCCGAGACGTGCCGCGGCCTTTGCTCGGTGTGCGGCGGCAACCGCAACACCAACCCGTGCGACTGCGAAGAGCGCGAGCGCCAAGCGGCCTCGCGCTTCGCCGCGCTCGGCGACCTCAAGATCTGATTCCCCAAACCCAGACAGAAACGTTTAGAAAGGCAGAGATCGATGGCCGTCCCCAAGAGAAGGCAGTCCAAGTCCCGTTCGGCGATCCGGCGCGCGCAGGTCATGAAGCAGCCGGTCCCTCACTTCGTGCCGTGCCCGCGTTGCGCCGAGCCCAAGCTCATGCACCGCGCGTGCGCCGGCTGCGGCTACTACCGCGACCGGCTCGTCGTCGAGGTCAAGGAGGAGGAGCAGCCTTGAGGTCGGGCCGTTAGAGGCTCGCCCCCGATGCCCCGCATCGCCGTCGACGCGATGGGAGCGGACGCCGCACCTCGCGTCGAGGTGGAAGGTGTCGTCGCGGCCGTGCGTGAACGCGGCACCTCGGTCGTCCTCGTGGGCGACGAGGCCCGGCTGCGCGCGGAGCTCAAGGCGCTCGGCGCCGAGCGCGAGAAGATCGACGTGCTCCACGCGCCCGAGGTCATCACGATGCACGACGCGCCTTCGATGGCGGTCAAGCAGAAGAAGAAGTCTTCGATGCGCATGTGCTTCGACCTCGTGAAGGCCGGCGAGGCGGACGCGGTCGTCTCGGCGGGCAACTCGGGCGCCATGATGGCGTGCGGCCTGTTCGTGCTCGGGCGGCTGCCGGGCGTCGAGCGGCCCGCGATCGTGACGACGTTCCCCACGAGGGCGGGCGAGTGCGCGCTGCTCGACATGGGCGCCAACGTCGATCCCAAGCCGACGCAACTCGCGCAGTTCGGCGTGCTCGGCGCCGTCTACGCGCGCCTCTTGCACGGCAAGGCGCGCCCCAAGGTGGGTCTCTTGTCGAACGGTTCGGAGGAGCACAAGGGCACGCCGCTCACGCGCGACGCGCACGCGCTGCTGTCGCGCGCCGCGGGCGAGCCGTCGTCGGCGTTCACGTTCCTCGGCTACGTCGAGGGCCGCGACATTTTCAAAGGCGAGGTCGACGTCGTCGTCACCGACGGCTTCACGGGCAACGTCGTGCTCAAGAGCGTCGAAGGCGCCGCGGAGGCCATCATGTCGATGGTCAAGGAAGAGGTCATGCGTTCGGGGATCGTCGCCAAGCTGGGCGCGGCGCTCATGACGTCGGCGCTGCGCCGGCTCAAGCGCCGCACGGACTACGCCGAGCACGGCGGCGCGCCGCTCCTGGGCGTCGACGGCGTCGCGCTCATCTGTCACGGCGGTTCGAGCGCCACGGCGCTGAAGAACGCCGTGTGGGTCGCCGACAAGTTCGCGCAGATCGGCCTCGGCCACGAGCTCACGGCGGCGATCGGCTCGCACGGGTTCCTGTGGGAGGCGCCGGCGGCCGCGGCCTCGGCGGGCGCGGGAGCCGCGTCGTGATTTCGTCGCGCATCGTCGGCACGGGCCGCGGCGTCCCGCCGCGCGTGCTCACGAACGACGATCTCTCGAAGATGGTCGACACGTCCGACGCGTGGATCGTCGAGCGCACGGGCATCAAGCAGCGCCACGTCCTCGACGCCGGCCTCGCCGCGAGCGACCTCGCGACCGAGGCGGGCCGCGCCGCGTGCGAGAAGGCGGGCGTCTCGCCGTCGGAGGTCGACTGCATCATCGTCGGCACCGTGACGGGCGATTGCCCGTTCCCGTCGACGGCGACGTTCGTCCAAAAGAAGCTCGGCGCCATGGTGGGCGGCTGCGCGTTCGATCTGTCGGCGGCCTGCGCGGGCTTCCTCTACGGCCTCTCGATCGGCGACGCGTTCGTGCGCCGCGGTCAGTTCAAGCGCGTCCTCGTCATCGGCGTCGAGATCCTCTCGCGCATCGTCGACTGGACCGACCGCACGACGTGCGTGCTCTTCGGCGACGGCGCGGGCGCCGTGCTGCTCGCGCCCGACGAGACGGGCCGCCACGGCGTCATGTCGACGCACCTGTTCGCCGACGGCGGGCTCACCGACATCCTCATGCAGCCCGCGGGCGGCAGCCGCGAGCCGCTCACGCCCGACGCCATCGCCGCCAAGCGCCAGTTCGTCAAGATGAACGGCCGCGAGGTCTACAAGCACGCCGTGCGCAACATGGCGGCGGCTTCGAAGACGGCGCTCGACGCCAACTCGCTCACGCCGAGCGACGTCACCTGGGTCGTCGCGCACCAGGCGAACCTGCGCATCATCGAGGGCGTCGCCGAGCGCGTGGGCATCCCGATGGAGCGTTTCTACATCAACGTCGATCGTTACGGGAACACGTCGTCGGCGTCGGTGCCGACGGCGCTCGACGAGGCGGTCGAGCGCGGCAAGATCAAAGAGGGCGACACGCTGCTGTTCTCGGCGCTGGGCGGCGGGCTCGCGTGGGCCTCGGGGATCGTCAAGTGGTGAAGCTCGCGTTCCTGTTCCCCGGCCAGGGCTCGCAGAAGGTGGGCATGGGCCGCGCGCTGTTCGAGGCGCGGGCCGAGGCGCGCGCCGTCTTCGAAGAGGCGGACGCCGCGCTGGGGTTCTCGCTGTCGAAGCTGTGCTTCGAGGGTCCCGAGGCCGAGCTCACGCTCACGGCCAACGCGCAGCCGGCGATCCTCACGACGAGCGTCGCGGCGCTGCGCGTGCTCGAGGCCGAGACGAAGCTCGCGCCCGCCGTCGTCGCGGGCCACTCGCTGGGCGAGTACTCGGCGCTCGTCGCCGCGGGCGCGCTCGCGCTCGCCGACGCCGTTCGCCTCGTGCACCTGCGCGGCAAGTTCATGCAGGAGGCCGTGCCCGCGGGCGTCGGCGCGATGGCGGCCATCATCGGGCTGTCGTCGGCCGACGTCGTGGCGGTGTGCGCGGAGGCGCAGGGGACCGGCGAGGTCGTGAGCCCCGCGAACTTCAACGGCGGCGGCCAGATCGTCATCGCCGGTCATGAGGGCGCCGTCGAGCGCGCGTGCGCGGGCGCGAAGGCGCGCGGCGCGAAGATGGCGAAGCGCCTCACGGTGAGCGCCCCGTTCCATTGCGCGCTCATGCAGCCGGCCGCCGACAAGCTGGCCGCCGAGCTTTCACGTGTGCGCTTCTCGGCGCCGCGCGTCCCCGTCGTCAGCAACGTCGACGCCGCGCCCAACAGCGACGCCTCGCGCATCCCGGATCTGCTCACGCGCCAGGTGACGGGCTCGGTGCGCTGGGAGGAATCGGTTCAGCGCATCGCCGCCATGGAGACCACGGCCGCGATCGAGGTCGGCGCGGGCAACGTCCTCGCCGGGCTCGTCAAGCGCATCGTGCCTTCGGTGCCGGTTCACGGCGCGGGCGATCCGGCGTCGATCGCCGAGATCGCGGCGCTTCCATTCGCCAAAGGAGCCTCGTGATGGGTGAGCTCTCGGGTCGCGTCGCGGTCGTCACGGGCGCCTCGCGCGGCATCGGCCGCGCGATCGCCGTCGCCCTAGGCAGCGCGGGCGCCAAGGTCGTCGTCAACTACACGGCCAACGAGGCCGCCGCCAACGAGGCCGCCGCCGCCGTCGCCGCCGCGGGCGGCGCCGCCGTCACCAAGCGCTTCGACGTCGCCGACGCCGCCGCCGTCGACGCCGCGTTCAAGGAGATCGTCGCCGCCGAGGGCGGCCTGCACATCCTCGTCAACAACGCGGGCATCGCCGTCAACGGCCTCTTGCTCGGCATGAAGGACGCCGACTGGAAGCGCGCGATCGACGTGAACCTCAACGGCACGTTCCACTGCTGCCGCGCCGCGATCCGCTCGCTCATGAAGGCGAAGGAGACGGGCCGCATCATCAACCTCACCTCGATCACGGGCGAGGCGGGCTCGGCGGGGCAGGCGCCCTACGTCGCGGCCAAAGCCGGCGTCATCGGCCTCACGAAGACGCTCGCGCGCGAGTACGCGTCGCGTGGCGTGACCGTCAACGCCGTCTCGCCTGGCTACATCGACACCGACATGACGGCCAGCGAGCTGCCCGAGGCGAAGCGCGAGGAGCTCCTCAAGACGATCCCGCTCGGCCGCGTCGGCAAGCCCGAGGACGTCGCCGCCGCCGTCGCTTATCTGGCAGGCCCCGCGGCGGCGTACGTCACGGGGCAAGTCTTGCGCGTCAATGGCGGACTTTTCATGTAAGTTACGCGCGCCCGGTGCGCCCCCTCGCGCGATGCACCGCGACGCGGGCCGCTTTTCGCGCCCGCAACGCCCAGCGATTTCCGTAAGACAGACAGAGAGGAAAAGAGATGGCCGACAACGTTGAAGACCGCGTCAAGAAGATCATCATCGAGCAGCTCGAGGTTGCGCCCGACAAGGTGAAGCCCGAGGCGACGTTCAGCGAGGACCTCAAGGCGGACTCGCTCGCCGTCGTCGAGCTCGTGCTCGCCCTCGAGGAGCACTTCAAGCTCGAGATCCCCGACGAGGACACCGAGAAGATCAAGACCGTCGGCGACGCGATCAACTACATCAAGTCGCACGCGAAGTGACGCCCTCGGCCCAAAAGCGACGCGTCGTCATCACCGGCATCGGGCTCGTCACGCCCCTTGCCGTCGGCACCGAAGAGACGTGGCAGGGGCTGATCGCCGGCAGGTCCGGCATCGGCCCCATCACGCACTTCGATCATTCGCAGTTCGCGACGCACTTCGCGGGCGAGGTGAAGGGCTTCGATTCGACGCGCTGGATGACGTCGCGCGAGGCGAAGAACATCGACCCGTTCGTGCAGTACGCGATCGCGGCCGGCGCCCTCGCCATCGAGGACTCGGGCCTCAAGGTCGACGAGTCGAACGCCGAGCGCGTCGGGTGCTTCGTGGGCGCCGGCCTCGGCGGCGTCACGACGATCGAGGCGACCTGCAAGACGCTGTGGGACAAGGGGCCGCGCCACGGCATCTCGCCGTACTTCGTGCCGGCCATCATCGTGAACCTCGCGCCTGGGCAGATCTCGATCCGCCACGGGCTCAAGGGGCCGAACCTCTCGCAGGTGTCGGCGTGCTCGACGGGCGCGCACGCCATCGGCGACGCCGCGCGCGTCATCGAGCGCGGCGAGGCCGACGCCATGGTGTGCGGCGGCACGGAGGCGACGGTGACGCCGCTGGGCGTGGGCGGCTTCAACAGCCTGCGCGCGCTGTCGACGCGCAACGACGACCCGCAGCGGGCGTCGCGGCCGTTCGACAAGGACCGCGACGGCTTCGTCATCGCCGAGGGCGCGGGCATCGTCGTCATCGAAGAGCTCGAGCACGCGAAGAAGCGCGGCGCGCGCATCTACGCCGAGATCACGGGCTACGCGCTCAACGGCGACGCGCACCACATCACGGCGCCAGCGCCCGAGGGCGAGGGCGCGCAGCGCTGCATGAAGCTCGCGCTCAAGGACGCGGGCCTCGCGCCGTCGGACATCGGGTACATCAACGCGCACGGCACGTCGACGAGCATGAACGACGCCAACGAGTCGCTCGCCATGAAGAAGGTCTTCGGCGACCACGCGCGCAAGCTCATGGTGTCGTCGACGAAGTCGATGACGGGGCACATGCTCGGCGCCGCGGGCGGCGTCGAGACGGCCGTGTGCGCGCTCGTGCTCGCGCGCGGCGTGATTCCGCCCACGATCAACTACACGACGCCCGACCCGGAGTGCGACCTCGACTACGTGCCGAACACGGCCCGTGAGGTGCGCGTCAAGCACGTCCTCACGAACAGCTTCGGCTTCGGCGGCACGAACGCCAGCCTGATTCTGTCGCAACTAGATAGATAAGCGAGTGTCGCGCGGCTTTGCCGCGTGACGCGAGGGGGCCCGGGGTTCGCGAGCGAGCGAGCCGGACCCCGTCAGATCGACAGCTCGGACTCGGCGCGGAGCCAATCTTCCGCGTCGTGTCCGTGCTCGCCGCCGCGCGCGAGGTAGAGCTCGTACGCGCGAACCGCGATCGCCTCGGTCGTCGGTCTCGCCGGCGCCTTCGTCGGGGTGATCTTGACCTCGAGAGGAGCCGAGGTCTTGCTCGCCTTCACCGTCTTGCGCTGTGTTGCTTTCATGCGGTCGACTCTAGACCTCGAGGCGCGCGACGCAAAAAAACACGGTGAAAAGGCCGAAAAAATGACCAAACCGAAATACGGGAAAACCGTGGCGCGGCCGGGTCACCGCGGGGACATCGCGCGCTCGACGTCGTCGGGCGCCTTGGGGATCGCGGCCGTCAGCACGTCGGCGCCCGTCGCGGTCACGAGCACGTCGTCCTCGATGCGGATGCCGCGCACGTCGCCGAACTTCGCGAGCTTGGCGCGATCGAGGCGGTCTTTGACCTTGGCGGCCTTCGCGAGGTTTTCGTCGTCGAGGATCGCGGGGGCGAGGTAGAGCCCCGGCTCGATCGTGACGGCCATGCCCGGCGCGAGGTCGCGGTCGAGGCGCAAGAAGCGGATGCCGAACTCGGTGGCCCGCGTGCGCCCCGGCGCGTAGCCGGCGCGATCGCCGAGGTCTTCCATGTCGTGCACGTCGAGGCCCAGCAGGTGCCCGATGCCGTGCGGGAAGAGCAGGGCGAGCACGCCGTCGGCGACGAGCTCGATCGGGTTGCCGCGCAGCACGCCGAGATCGACGAGCCCCGAGGCGAGCGCCTGGCTCGCGAGCACGTGGACGTTGCGGTAGCGAACGCCGGGCGCGACGGCGGCGATGGCCTGGCGCTGCGCCGCGAGCACGACTTGATAGAGGTCGCGCTGAGGCGACGAGTAGCGGCCGCTCACGGGCCACGTGCGCGTGACGTCGCCCGCCCAGCCGCCGGCCGTCTCGGCGCCGACGTCGGCCAGCAACAGATCACCCGCGGCGAGCGTGTTGTCGTGGCGGTCGTTGTGGAGGACCTCGCCGTGCGTGGTCACGATCGACGGGTAGGCGCAGCCCATGCCGCGCGCCGTGAATTGCGCCTCCATCGTGGCGCACACGAGCGCCTCGCCGACGCCCGGCTTCGTCACGCGCATGCCGGCGGCGTGCGCGACGGCCGTCGCGGCGGCGGCGGCGCGCAGCTCGGCGACGGCAGCCTCGTCGTGAATGAGGCGCAGCTCGATGACGGCGTCGGCCAAAGGCGCGTCGAGCACGTCGAGCACGCCGCGCCGGATCTCGCGCCCGAGCAGCCGCGACTGTTCGGCGCACGTCTCGAGGTCGGGCGCGGGAAGCGTCGCGACCGCGCGTCCGCGCACGCTCGCCGACAAACGCCCGAGCGCGCGCACGGGCACGCCGACGTCTTCGGCGAGCTCGTCGAACGACGGCTGCGGGCCTTCCCAGAGCGCATCGTCGGGCCCCGGCTCGGGGAGATACAGCGTCCACGCCGCGCCGTCGTAGAACGCGGCGCCGCCGCGGAGTGGAACGCCGAAGAAGTAGAGGAAGTGGCTGCTCGCGCGGAACGCGTACTGGTTCGCCGCGTAGTTGCGCGGCCGCGGACTGCCCGCCGCGAGCAGCGCCGGCCGGTTCCCGAGGCGAGCGGCGAGGACGCCGCGGCGGCGCTCGCACGCGGCCCGCGTCGAGGGATCGAGCATGGGAAGGAGATTATAGGCGCGAGCAGACCCTCCGCTACCGCTCCCGCGGCGGCTTCGGCGCGGGCGGTCGCGCCGTCGCGCCGTCCTCCGGCCAGGCGTGCTTCGGGTACCTCCGGCCCAGCTCGCGGCGCAGCGGCGGGTAGTGCTGGGTCCAGAAGTTGGCGAGGTCGCTCGTGACCTGGACGGCGCGGCCGTTCGGCGCCAGCAGATGGAGCGTGAGCGGCACGCGGCCGCCGGCGACGCTCGGGCCGACCCGCATGCCGAAGAAGTCCTGCAGCCGAGACTCGATCCACGGCGGCTGCCCAGGCGCGTATTCGACCTTCACCGCGCGGCCCCCTGGCAGCGTCACGCGTTCGGGCGCGAGCGACTCGAGCAGGCGCTGCGCTTCGTACGGGAACGACGACAGCACGCTCGCCGCGAGGTCGGCGGCGGCCAGCTCGCGGAAGCTGTGGCGCCCTTCGCAGGCGAGGCGCACGAGCGCGGCGACGTCGTCGGTCGCGATCGCCGGGAGGCCCGTTGCCTCGGCTTCACGCGGCGCCGCCTCGCGCGCGAACGCGAGCCGCGCCAACAACCGCGGCAGCTCCTCGGCGCCCGCGAGGCGCGAGACGCCGCGGGCGAGCGCGGCGTCGGCCAGCAGGCGCGTCGTCTCGGGGCCCGGCGGCGCGGGCGCGACGTTCTCGTCGATCGACAGCGCGCCGAGGCGGAGGCCCGTGCGCCGCTCGACGCGCTCGAGCTCGAGGTTCCACGTGAGCTCGTCGACGTCGCGCACGTCGTTGGCGCACACGTCGAGCAACCACTCGGGCTCGATCGCGGCCGCGAGGCGCACGGTGACGCCTCCCGGCCGCGCGCCGCCTGGCGCGGTGCGCGCCCCGCCGTTGGTGCGCGCGCCGTCAGCGCGCTCTTGGACGTCGACGGCGACGATCCAGTCGGCGCCCGGATCGAACCTCAGCTCGGCCGAGCCACCGCCCGCGAGCACGACCGAGCGATCCGTCGTCGAGCGGCGCCGCCCGACGCGGTCGGGAAAGCCCGCGAGCGTCGCCAGGCGCAGCGCCGCGTCCTCCGCCGCGCCCGAGAGGGCTTCGCCGCGTGCCGCGCCCACCGCCGAGGCGAGCTGCTTCTGCGCCCGCGACACCGCTTCGACGGCGCGTCCGTCGAGCTCGAGCGCGCGCAGCGAGTCGCCGCGGAAGCGCTCTTTTTCGGCCTCGCGGTAGAGATCGACGAGGTCGAGGATCTCGCCGCGCTCGTCGTCGCCCGCGCCGCCGCCGCGACGTCCGCGGAAGGTCGCCCGCGCGCCCCGCCGGATGTCGCGCTCCGAGACGAGCGCCGCGACGAGCGCCGCACCCGCGGCCGCGCCGCGCGTCTCGCCTTCGCACACGAGGCGCGCGAGGCGAGGGTGCACGGGCAGCCGCGCCATGCGCTTGCCGAGTGGCGTGAGCCGATCGCTTTTGTCGATCGCACCGAGACGTCCCAGCAGCTCGCGCGCCGCGCCCAGCGCCGCGGCCGGCGGCGCCTCGAACCACGGGAACGCGTCGAGCGGCCCGCTGGCCTCGCCCTGGAGCGCCGCGATCGTCAGCAGCGTGTCGGCGAGATCCGCGCGCGCGATCTCGGGCACGTCGTGCGCGCGCCGCCCGTCGTGGTCGTGGCGCGTGTACAGCCGCAACGCGCGCCCCGGGCGCACGCGGCCCGCGCGGCCCGCGCGCTGGGTCGCCGACGCGCGGCTCACCTTTTGAACCGTGAGCGTCGGCAGCCCCGTCCACGGCGAGTGCGTCGCGACGTTGGCGAGCCCCGCGTCGACGACGGCCACGACGCCCTCGACGGTCACCGACGACTCGGCGACGTTCGTCGACAAGATGACCTTGCGCCGCCCCGGCTCGGGCCGAATCGCGCGCGCCTGCTCGTCGAGCGGCAGATCGCCGTGCAGCGGCTGAATCGACAGCAAGCTCGCGCCCGGGATCGCCGCGAGCGCCTCCTGCGCGCGTCGGATCTCGCCGGCCCCAGGCAAGAAGACCAGGACGTCGCCGTCGAGCCCATCACGCAGCAACCCGCGCACGGCGCCGACGACCTGCTCGTGCAGAGGCCGGTCGGTTTCCTCTTTGGCGTATTCGATCGCGACGGGGAACAGCCGGCCCTCGCTGCGCAGCCCCGGGCAATCACCGAGAAACGCGCGCAGCGGCGTCGCCTCGAGCGTCGCCGACATCGCGCAGATGCGGAGGTCGGGGCGCGTGCTCGTCTGCAGCCGTCGCAGCAGCGCGAGCGCGAGATCGGTCGCGACGTGGCGCTCGTGCAGCTCGTCCAGCACGACCGCGGCGACGCCCGAGAGTCGCGGGTCGGAGAGCAGCCGCCGCGTGAGCAGCCCCTCGGTCACGAAGCGCAGGCGCGTGCGCGGCGAGGTCACGTCTTCGAAGCGGACGGTGTAGCCGACGACGTCGCCCACGCGCTCGCCGCGCTCGCGCGCGACCCGCTCGGCGGCCAGGCGGGTCGGCAGCCGACGCGGCTCCAGCACCCACACCTCGCCTGCGCTTTCGGGCAGCGCCTCCAGCAGCGCCCGCGGCACGCGCGTCGTCTTCCCCGCGCCCGGCGGCGCCTCGACGACGAGGGCCGTCCCCGCGCGCAAAGCCGCGACGATCTCGGGCAAAAGCGGGTCGATCGGGAGGGCGAGCGTCGAGGCTTGGGGCTGGGTCACGTCGATGTCACGGAAGATCGGACCGGTCCCATCGTCAAGCTCACGGGACAATACGCCGATGGGTCCGGCGGGGATCCGAATCCGATTGTGTGGGACGGGATGGGTTCAAGGTGCAAGGTAAGCGAACAGGCGACAAGGTCGCACGGGCCCAAGGCGGAAGCGGGTCTCCCTCGCATGATAGGGTATAGATCGCGATGATCCGCTGCCCGAGCTGCGGCAAGCGCTTACGCGACGCCGCGCCAAACTGCGCGACGCACGGGCCACCTCCGCCCGCGCCGCCCGCGCATGGTGGTGACGACGCGCCCACTCCTTTCGTCGTGCCGAACCCGGACTTGCCGGCGTTCCGGGTGAAGAAGTTGCTCGGGCAGGGCGGCTTCGGCGCCGTCTTCTTGGCCGAGCGCGTGTCTGATGGCACGCCCGTCGCGATCAAGGTCGCGCGCGCCGACAACGCGTCGGCCAGCGAGGCGCTCGTGCGCGAGGGCGCGGCGCTCCAGGCCGTCGGCGTGCCTCACGTTCCCGCCGTCTATGACAGCGGGCGGCTGCCCGACGGTTCGGTCTACGTCGTCATGGACTTCGTCAAGGCGCCCATCCTCGCCGACGTCATGACGGAGCTCGACGGCCCGATGCCGCTCGAGGACTTCGCGAAGACGACCGTCGCGATCCTGAACGTGATGGAGGTGGCGCACGACAAGAAGCTCGTGCACTGCGACCTCAAGCCCGAGAACGTCTTCGTGCACGACAGCTTCGGCGCGAAGCTGTTCGACTTCGGCCTCGTGCGCGACGTCAGCGCCAAGCCCGCCGAGTCGACGAAGGAAGAGGGCCCCGCCGGCACGCCCGAGTACATGTCGCCCGAGCAGTGCGAGGGCCGCGTCGACATCGACACGCGCAGCGATCTCTACGCGCTGGGCGTGATCTTCTACGAGATGTTCTCGGGAACGCCGCCGTTCTTCGGCAAGGCCGCCGACATCCAGATGAGCCACCGCAGCCGCCGCCCACCCGCGCTGGGCCGCCGCGTGCCGATCGCCGTCCCGCTCGAGGACGCGATCATGCGGTGCCTCGCCAAGGATCCCGAGCGCCGCCCCGCGACCGCGGGCGAGCTGCGGCGCATGATCCAGGCGGGCCTCGTCGCCGAGCGAGCGCGCCGCGAGCAGGCCGTGGGCGCTCCGGCCGAAGTCGTGCCCGCCGCGTCGGGTCCCGTCGCCGCCGTCGCGCCGGCCGCCGCGGCGAAGCCGGCCGCGCCCGCGCGCGAGCGCCGCGCCGTCGCGCTGCTGTTCTTCGAGAGCAAGAGCCCCGTCGCGGCCGTGCGCGAGGCGATCACGGGCGTGGGCGCGCAGCTGGCCAACGCCGCGGGCGCGCAGTACGTGCTCGCCTTCGGCCACGAGCTCGGCGACAACCCCACGCGCGCCGCCGCCAACGCCGGCGAGATGTTCGTGGGGCGCGGCCTGTGCGCGAAGGCGCTCGTCGACCTGGCGCAGGTCTCGATCCAGGCGCGCCCCGACGGCACGCGCCGCTACCAGAGCCCGCTCTTCACGAAGAAGGAGCAATACCCGGGCGAGGCCGATCCCGCGGGCGTGATCCTTTCGCCCGCGGCCGTCGAGGTTCTGCCCGACGCCAACACCGAGCCGGTCGCGAGCCGGCCGGGCGCGATGCTGCTCAAGAAGGCGGCGCAGGCCTCGGAGAAGACGACGACGCGCATGGGCGTCGCGCCGCTCGTCGGCCGCGACGACGTGCTCCGCGCGCTGCTCGAGACGATGCGCGCGTCGACGGGCGCCACGGCGCCGCGGCCCACGATCACGACGCTCATCGGCGACGCGGGCTATGGCAAGACGCACCTCGCGCAGATGCTCGTGCAGCACCTCGAGGTGCTACCGAAGGTGCAGACGATCTTCATCCGCGCGAAAGAGGTCCTGGGCGGCGGGCAGGGGCAGACGGCGCGCGAGATCCTCACGCGCGCGCTCGCGCTGCCCGAGGCCGCGCCCGCCGACTTCGGCCGCGCGCTGCTCACCGAGGCGATGGGACCCGACATGGCGCGCGACTGCTGGGCCGGCGTCGCCGTCGCCATGGGTTGGGCGCCGCCCGAGCACCCCGAGATCAAGGCGCAGGCCGCGGCTCCGGGCGCGTTGCGCGCCGGCGCCGCGCGCGGCGCCGGCGAGGCGCTGCGCATCATGTCGCGCAAGAAGCCGCTCGTCGTCATCGTCGAGGACGCGCACTTCGTCGACGAGACGGCGCTCGACGCGCTCGAGTTCGCGACGCTGAAAGAGGCGGCGTGCCCGATGTGGATCTGCGTCGTGGGCCGGCCCAACTTCGGGCAGGGCCGCACGGCGTGGGCGGGCCGCGCGGCGCATCGGCATGAAATGAAGCTCGGCGCCCTCGAGCCGGCGGCGGCGTCGGAGCTCGCGCGGCGGCTGCTCTCGCCCGCCGAGAACGTGCCCGCGAGCGCGCTCGCGAGGCTCGCCGAGCGCACGCAGGGCATCCCGCTGTTCCTCGTCGAGCTCGTGCGCGGCCTCAAGCGCGACGGCCTCGTGCGCAAGTCCGAGAAGACCAACGCCTGGTTCCTCGCGACCGACGAGCTCGACAAGCTGCCCGACCTGCCGCTCGTGCAGTGGCTCGCGAGCCGCGAGACCGAGTCGCTGCCGACCGATCTGCTGGCGCACGCGCGCCTCGCCTCGGTGCTGGGCGTCGAGTTCAGCACCGAAGAGGTCGAGGGTGTCATGCTCGAGCTCGAGCGCGTCGGCGCCGCCATCGAGACGCAGCTCGACGCCAGCATCGGCGTGCGGCGGCTCGCCGAGAGCGGCATCCTCGTGCGCCACCGCGGCGGCCGCGTCGGCTTCCGCCACTCGCTGCTGCGCGACTCGGTCTACTCGGGCGTCGTCGCCGCCCAGCGCGAGGCCATCCACCGCGCCGCCTACGATCACTTCAAGCGCCAGGATCGCCTGGCCGACTCCGCGCGCCTTCCGCAGATGGCCTTCCACGCCGCGCGCAGCGGCCTCAAGGTCGAGGCGGGCCTCTTGTACCTCGACCTCGCGGCGCGCACGCGCGCGCGCCACGCCTACCTCGACGCCGAATCGCTCTACAAGAACGCGCTCGAGAACCTGCCCGCCGAGGACGACAACGCGCAGATCACGGCGTCGCGCGGCCGCGGCCTCATGCGCTTCCGCCTCGGTCGGCACGAGGACGCCATGAAGGACTACGCGCTCGCGCTCGAGCGCGCGACCAAGATCGGCTCGCTCGTCGCGCAGATGGACATCCTGCTCGACGAGGGCATCGCGCTCGACTGGCTCAACGAGTACAAGGCGTCGGCCGCCGCCGTGTCGCGCGCAGAAGAGCTGTCGAAGACGGAGCCCGCGACGCCCGCCATCCGCGCGCGCATCCTCATGGGCCTCGGCCGAAGCGAGTACCGCGCCGATCGCATGGCCGAGGCGGCGCCGCTCCTCGCCGAGTGTGTGACGACGGCCGAGCCGCTCGGCGACGAGGGCTACGAGGCCTTCAGCCAAGGCATGCTCATGCACGCCTTCGTGCTGTCGAACCTCGGGCGCTTCGACGAGGCGGCGGCCGTGTCCGATCGCTGCGTCGCCGTGACCGAAGAGAAGCAGGACGCGCTCACGCTCTGCTCGATGCTGCAGAACCGCGGCTTCCTCAACTTCATGCGCGGCAACGTCGACCAGCTCATCGTCGACTTCCGCCGTTCGATCCAGACCTCGCGCGAGTTCGGCTTCCCGATGCTCGAGGCGCTCAACATCAAAGACCTCGGCGAGGTCTACTTCTACCTCGGCAACTCCGAAGAGGCGGAGCCCTGCGCCGCGCGCGCCGCCGAGCTCTACGCCATGATCCTCGGCGACTCGTCGCCGCGCGTCGCGTACTCGGAGCTGGCGATCGCGCGCGTGAAGGCCTACCGCGGCGACATCGACGGCGCGCGCGCGCTCGTCGACAAGATCAACGAGAAGCAGGCCAAGATCCGCGCCGAGAGCGCCGACGCGCAGGCGCTGCCGCTCGACGGACAGATCCTGCTCGACAACATCGGCCTCTTCCTCAAAGGCGCGCCCGACGCCGAGTTCGATGCCCTGCGCGAGCGGGCCCGCACGCTGGGCATCCAGGCGCAGGACCTCATCGAGCTCATGGAGTTCAAGGCGCTCTCGGCGATCCGCGCCGGCCGCCGCGACGACGGCATCCGCTACATCGAGGAGGCGCTCGCCGACGCCGAGAAGAACGCGCAGGTCGTCATGGATCGCCTGCGGCGCCAGCTGGACCGCGTTTCGACGGCCCGCGCGGCCAGCTGACGCGGCTACAATCGCGGGCGTGAGCGCCTCGATTCTTTCAGCTGCGGACGTGCGCGCGGCGGCGCTCGCTTCTCGGTTTTCGCTGGTCGGGTTGGCGCGCGCGGAGGCGCTGGATGCCGGGCCGTTGCGGGCCTGGCTCGACGCGGGGTACGCGGCCGACATGAGCTGGATGGGCGAGCGCATGGACGAGCGGCTCGACCCGCGGAACGTGTTGCCGGGCGCGAAGACGGTCGTCGCGCTCGCGATCGGGTACCGACGCAGCGAGGATGAAAGATCGTCGATCGCCCGCTACGCGCGCGGCCGCGACTACCACTACGCGCACCGCGATCGCATGAAGGTGCTGCGCAAGAAGATGCTCGCGTTCGCGCCCGGCATCGAGACCTACGCCTGCGTCGACACGGGCGTCGCCATGGAGAAGGTGTGGGCGGCGCGAAGCGGGCTCGGGTGGATCGGCAAGAACGGCATGCTCATCAACGGGGCGTACGGCTCGTGGCTCACGTTGTCGGTCATGTTTCTCGACCGAGAGGTCGACGCCTACGACGAGCCCGGCGTCGATCGCTGCGGCGCTTGCGAGCTGTGCCTGCGCGCGTGCCCGACGAAGGCGTTCCCCACGCCCGGCGTCGTCGACGCGCGCAAGTGTCTCGCCTACCAGAGCATCGAGAACGAAGGCGTCGTGCCCGAGGGACTGCGCCGCGCCTTCCGCGGCCGCATCTTCGGCTGCGACGTCTGCCAGGACGTGTGCCCGTTCAACCGCGCCAATGTGGACGTCCCCGAGGGCGACGCCCGCTTCGCGCCGCGGCCCCTCGCGGCGCGCACACCGGCCGAGATCGCGGCGCTGCCCGACGAGGAGCTCTCGCGAGAAGCCGCGGGCATGGCCCTCGCGCGCCAGGTTCCGGGCGGGCTTCGCCGCAACGCCCTCTACGCCATCGGCGCCGCGCGCGACCGCGACGCGCGGCCCGTCGTCGAGCGCCTCGTCGAAGACGACGACGTCGCCGTGCGCGACGCGGCCCAGTGGGCGCTCTCGCGAATTCGTTGACCGTATTTGAGGGGCTGCCCCTTGTGGAGCGCCGATGTTGCGCTACGATCCGGGCTTGCAGCGGCATGCCGAAACGCAACGACGACCGCGAGGGGACTGGGACGCTGGAGAAGACCAAGCCCAAGGGCGATCTCCAGACCATCGAGAAGGAGAAGGTCGAGCGGCCTCCGCTCTACGACGTGCTCCTGCACAACGACGACTACACGACGCAGGAGTTCGTCGTCTACGTGCTCATGAGGTACTTCAAGCACGACGCGAGCTCGGCGCGCCAGATCATGCTGCACGTGCACACGCGCGGCATCGGCGTCGCCGGCATCTATCCATTCGACATCGCCGAGACCAAGGCGCATCAGGTGGTGCAGCTCGCGCGCGAGCACGAGATGCCGCTGCAGGCGTCGGTTCGCAAGAGTCAGGAAACCTGAACAGGACGAATTGAGGGCATGGAGATGCTGAGCCCCGAATTGGAATCCGCCATTCGCCGCGCGCTCGACGACGCCACCGCGCGCGGGCACGAGTTTTCCGGCCTCGAGCACCTGCTGCTCGCCCTGTGCGGCGACGAGAAGACGGCCGAGGTCATCAAGCACTGCGGCGGCAACGTCGCGCGCCTGCAGGCGAAGCTCGAGGCGTACCTCGAAAAAGAGATCCCGGCCGAGCCCGTGGGCGAGGACGGCGAGCGCGAGCGCGCGCAGCCGACGCTCGGGTTCGCGCGCGTCGTCCAGCGCGCCGTGAACCACGTGCTGGGCGCGGGCCGCTCCGAGGCCACGGGCACGAACGTGCTCGTCGCCATCATGTCGGAGACGGACTCGTTCGCCGTGACCTTCTTGAAGGAAGAGGGCATCACGCGGCTCGACGTCGTCAGCTACATCTCGCACGGCATCTCGAAGCTCTTGCCCGCGAAGACGCCGCAGCCGGGCGGCGGCCGAGACGGCGCCGCGCGCCAGCCCGCCGACGAGGACGAAGAGGCGCCCGTCGATCCGCTCGAGGCCTACGCCGTGAACCTCAACGAGCGCGCGCGCGCCGGTGAGATCGATCCGCTGATCGGCCGCGGCCCGCAGGTCGAGCGCGCGCTTCACGTGCTCGCGCGTCGCCGCAAGAACAACCCGCTGTTCTTGGGCGACGCCGGCGTCGGCAAGACGGCGATCGTCGAAGGGCTCGCGCGCCGCATCGAGCTCGGCGAGGCGCCCGAGGCGCTCAAGGGCGCGACGATCTACGCGCTCGACATGGGCGCCATGGTCGCGGGCACGCGCTACCGCGGCGACTTCGAGGAGCGCTTCAAGGCGGTCTTGAAGGCGCTCGACGAAAAAGAGAACGCCATCGTCTTCATCGACGAGCTGCACACGATCGTGGGCGCGGGCGCGGCCTCGGGCGGCGCCATGGACGCGTCGAACCTCATCAAGCCGGCGCTCGCCAACGGCAAGCTCCGCTGCATCGGCACGACGACGCACAAGGAGTACCGCAGCTACATCGAGAAGGACCGCGCGCTCGCGCGGCGCTTCCAGCCCATCGAGGTCGAAGAGCCGTCGATCGACGAGACGATCAAGGTCTTGAAGGGCCTGCGCTCGAAGTACGAGGAGTTCCACGGCGTCACGTACACCGACAAGGCGCTGCGCGCCGCGGCCGAGCTGTCGTCGCGCTACTTGCACGACCGGCGCCTGCCCGACAAGGCGATCGATCTCATTGACGAAGCGGGCGCGGCGCTCAAGATCCGCGGCACGGCGAAGGCCAAGAGGGCGGGGACCGCCAAAACGGGCAGGGCGAAGGCCAAGGGTGGCCGCGCGCGCGCCGTGAAGCGCGTCGTCAGCAGCCGGCAGATCGAGGCGGTGCTCGCGACGATGGCGCGCATCCCGCCGAAGCGCGTCGCCTCGGACGACCGCAGCCGCCTCGAGCGGCTCGAGAGCGATCTCAAGGCCAAGATCTTCGGGCAAGACCAAGCGTGCGCGCGCGTCGCGCAGGCCATCAAGATGAACCGCGCGGGGCTCGGGCTCCCGCAGCGGCCCATCGGCAGCTTTCTGTTCGCGGGGCCCACGGGCGTCGGCAAGACCGAGCTGGCGAAGCAGCTGGCCGAGACGCTGGGCGTGTCGTTCGTGCGCTTCGACATGTCGGAGTACATGGAGCGGCACACGGTCTCGCGGCTCATCGGCGCGCCTCCTGGCTACGTCGGCTTCGACCAGGGCGGGCTGCTCACGGACGCGATTCACCAGTCGCCGCACACTGTGCTCTTGCTCGACGAGATCGAGAAGGCGCACCCGGACCTCTTCAACCTGCTGCTGCAGGTGATGGACCACGGCTCGCTCACCGACAACAACGGGCGAAAGTCCGACTTCCGCCACGTCATCCTCATCATGACGAGCAACGTCGGCGCGCGTGAGCTGTCGAAGCGGCTCCCGGGCTTCGGCGCCTCGGGCGGCGAGAAGTTCGGCGACGCGGGCGAGGCCTTCAAGCAGATGTTCTCGCCCGAGTTCCGCAACCGCCTCGACGCGAAGATCGACTTCCTGCCCCTCGACCCGCGCGTCATGGGCCAGATCGTCGACAAGTTCGTCGGCGAGCTGCGCGAACAGCTCGCGGAGCGCAAGGTCACGATCGAGCTCAGCGAGGCCGCGCGCGCGCACCTCGCCGAGAAGGGCTACGACCCAATGAACGGCGCGCGGCCGCTCGCGCGCGTCATTCAAGACGAGCTCAAGCGGCCGCTCACGGACGAGCTGCTCTTCGGCAAGCTCACCGACGGCGGGACCGTCAAGGTCGACGCCGCCGACGGCAAGCTGACCTTCTCGTACTAACGCTGAGCCGTCGCTTTGGCCGTCGTCGACTTGGCGGCGGCCTTGGCGGTCGCGTTGGCTTCGGCCTTCGCGCCTCTGACGAGATGGTCGATGTCGCGGCGGAACTGCGCCTCGTCGACCTGCATGCCGTTGAGGAACGTGCTCATGTCGCGCGTGAGCGCGGCCATGGCGACGGCCTCGTTGATCTCGGCGTCGGTCGCGCCGTTGAGCTTTGCGAACTCGGTGTGGGCGATGATGCAGAAGCGGCAGGGGATCTGCGCGGCGACGGCGAGACCGACGAGCTCCTTCTGTTTGCCCGAGAGCGCGGTCGTCGGGCTGAGCTGAACGTCGCGCATCTGCTTCCAGGCGCCGGCGCGCGCGACGTCGGGGAAGCGCTGGATGAACTCGGGCGCGTAGCCGCCCATCATGTTGGTCGCCTCGCGCAGCGCGGAGGCGCCGTCGGTCACCGTGACGGGCGCGCCTTTGCCGGCGCGGCCGCTCTTGACGTTGTCCAGGACCTTGGCGATCTCCCCGCGGAACTTGGCCTCGTCGGTCTGGATGCCGTTGAGGTACGTGCTCCAGTGGCGCGTGATGGAGGCCATGGCGACGGCCTCGCCCAGCTCTTTGTCGGTCGCCCCGTTGAGCTTGGCGAACTCGCTGTGCGCGACGATGCAGTAGCGGCAGGGGATCTGCGCCGCGACGCCGAGGCCGATGAGCTCCTTCGTCTTGCCGTTGAGCGCCGTGACGGGGTTCATCTGCAGCGTCTTCACCTCCTCCCAGAGGCCTGGCAGCTGTTCCTCGGGCATCTTGGCGACGAAGCTCGGCACGAAGCCGAACGTCCTCTGCATGTCGGCCTTGGCCGCGGCGGCCGACGCGCTCTCGGCGTGCGCCGGCGCGGCGGCGCCCACGCCCGCCAGAGCCACCATCGTCACCATCGTCATCTCGATCGTCTTCATGGTCGTGTCCTTTCGCTGAGTTCGTCGTTTTGCGGTTCGTCCGCTGGTTTCGAAAAGGAGGCGTGACCCGCGAGGGAACGGCTCGTTCCGTCAGGGGCGAACGACCGTGACGCGCCAGGCGCGTGCGATCGTGGGGGCCAGGTTCGCGAGGGCGGGGCTGTAGCGGTTGGCGAGGGCGACGACGCGGCGGACGTCGGCCTCGGGCGCGGCGCTCGTGAGGCGCACGTCGACGAGGACGCGCAGCCAACCGGCGGCGACATCGTCGTCGAGCGCCAGCTCGCCTCGCGCGTCCGACTCGGCCATCACGTCGACGGTGACGCCGTCGAGCGCGACGCCGAGCCGCGCTCCCCAGACGCGGTAGCCGAGCGCGAGGCCGGCCGCGAGCCCGGCGCGCGCGAGCTCGCCCGGGCTCGGCCCGGGACCGAGGCCGCCGTCGTCAGCCGGCAGCTCGACGCGCAGGACGCGGCCGCCGTCCTCGACGTCGCAGGCGTCGCCGCGCGCGACGAGGGCGGCGCGCGTGGTCGCGCTCGCGCGCGCGAGCACGGGACGCCGCGCGAGCGCACGTCGGCGCCGCTCGAAGAGGTCGCGAACCGAGGCGTCACTCACGCCCTGGAGGCGTACCGTCGGACGGAACGGCCGTTCCGTCGGGCTACGGCCCCCCGCTCACGGACGAAAAATGCAGTGGTTACCTGTCCGAACGGTCGTCGTCAGGTACTCGGCCAGCGCGGGCGCGTGCTCGCCGATGCGTTCGAGAGCGTTCTTGATGCGGCGCTGGACGGCGCTGCGGGCGCGCTCGGCAGCGGCACCGGCGCGCCGGCTTCGGCCGCCGAGGCCCACGGCGCGCCCCAGCTCGGCCGCGAGCGCCTCGATCTCGTCGCGCGCCCTGGCCGCGCGCGCGTCGTCGCCGAACGACTCGGCCTCGGCGACAACGTCGCGCAGATCCTCGAGCCGACTCCGGTAGGCGGCCTTGGCTTCCTCGTCGAGCAGATCGCCCGCGTCGCCGAGGTCGATGGCTTCGTTGGCGCCGCCGCCCGCGCGCTCGCCCACCAGATCGAGCACGTGCACCTCGCGCCCGGGTTGTTCCAGCAGCCGCGCGAGGTAACGGAGGCCCAGGCTGTCCTTCAGCCGGAAGGTCGTCGCGCCGCGGGTGATCGTCCAGACCTCGCCTTCGAGGGTGAGCGACGGCGCCCGGGTCGCGCCGATCGTCGCAGGCGGAGCCGCGGCAATCGTGGACGCTTCGAGCCGGCGATCGATCAGCGCGACGAGACCCGTCATGCCCAGCTTTTCGCCCGTCGCGCGCGCCGACGCGAGCAGCGCGTTCGCGACCTCGAGATCACCCGGGGCGCCGTGTGCGAGCCGCGCCCGCGCGCAATCGTACTCGGCGCGCGCGAGGTGCGGCCCGACGTCGAGGCGCCTGCAGCGCGCGATCGCGTCCTCGAAGCACGGCCACGCTTCGTCCCACCGGCCGGCCGCCGCGGCGAGCAGTCCGTGCAGACGCGACGTCGGTCCCTCCCATCCCATGTAGGTCATGCCCAGCACGACGTAGTCGTCGGGGAAGGCGCGGACCTGCTCGCCGAGCGCGGCGGCGACCGTCGGCGTGCCCGCGAGCGCCACCGGCTCGGCGAGGAAGAAGTACGCGAAGAGGTTGCCGACGGGCACGCGCGGTCCCTCCGGGAAGAGGCCGAGGAACGCGCGCACGCTGTCGAGGTCTTCGAGGCGGCTGTAAGTGAGGGCGGCGCCGAGTGACTGCCACGCGCCGCCGTGGCTGAACATCGCGCGCACGCGCCGCATCTGGGGCTCGAGCGCGAGAAGCTCGTCGTGACGATGCGCCGTGCGCAAGAGGCCGTCGCGGTTCGACAGCCACACGCGCTCGACGAGCGGATCGCGGGCGGCCTCGCCCATGCGGCGGGCTTCGTCGGCGAGGCGCTCGGCGTCGGCGAAGCGGCCGTGCATCGCGAGGCGCATGGCGCGCAGCATGGGCCCGCGCCACGCGTGCCACGGCGCCTTGAGCTCGTCGGCGAGTGTCTCGAATGCGGCGATGCAGCCGTCGGCGGCCACGAGCTCGCCGAGGCCCAAATGCGCGAACGCGAGCCGCAGCAGCGCGCGCAGGCGGCGCTCGCGATCGCCGAGCTCGAGCGCGAGCGCCTCGGCTTCTAGGTTGAGCGCCCGCACCTCGGCGGGCGTGACCATGTCCATGAGCGCCGAGATCGCGTCGTGCATGGTCTCGAGCAGCGCCCGCCGATCGTCGAGGCGACGCGCCGTCGCGATCGCCTCACGCGCGACGCGCACCGGCTCGTCGATGTGGAGGCTCGGCTGGAGAGCGGCCGCGAGACGGGCGAGCAGGCGCGCGCGCAGCGCCGAGTCGCCGGGCGGCAGCGCCTCCAATGACTCCTCGAGCATGCCGACGAGCACGGGATCGACGACGCCGAAGGTGAAGACGCGGCCGTAGGTGAGGGCGGCCTCGGCGCCGAGCGCGGCGTCGTCGAGGGCCTGCGCGACGGCGGAGGCCTCGCGCGCGGCGGCCTGTCCCGCGGCCGGGTCGCCGCGGCGGATGTGGGCCTCGCCGAGCGCGACGAGCACCCGCGCGAGCAGAGCCGCGGGCTGGCCCGCTGCGGAGGCCTCGCGCGCGCCTTCGAGCACGAGGACCGCCTCGTCGTACGCCGACAGGTCCTGGGCGCGGCGGGCGGCGCGCAGCGCGTGCTCGACGGCGCGCGGAAGAAGCTCGGGCGGGCCGAGGCGCGCGTGGTGCGCCAGCTCGGCGTCCGAGGCGCGCCCACCCGCTTCGAGCGCATCGGCGATTCGTCCGTGCAGCTCTCGCCGCCGCGCCTCGGCCAGATCGCGATAGAGGCCTTCGCGAAAGAGCGCGTGGCCGAAGCGACGCGCGCCCGCGGCCAGCACGCCGGCCCGCACCGCTTCGTCGAGCGCCGTCGCGACCTCGTGTCCCGAAGCGGCCGCGAGCAGGGACCGATCGATCGTGTCGCCCGCGACGGCGGCGAGCTCGAGGACGTCGCGGGCCTCCGGCGAGAGCCGCTCGAGGCGCCGTCGAACCACGCCGCGCACGGTCTCGGGGACCTGGCCCTCCGCGACGGCGGACGCGCCTTGCTCGGCGAGCAGCCGCACCATCTCTTCGACGAACAGCGGGTTGCCCTGCGTGCCGTCGAAGATCCGGTCGACGACGCCGGCGTCGACCTCGCCGGCGCGCCGGCGCACGAGGTCGGCGGACGCGGCGCGATCGAGACGCGGCAGCGTGAGGGTCGTGCCCTCGCGCCCGATACGATCGATCAGGTCGCCCACCTCGGCGTCGCCATGAGCCTCGACGTCGCGGTACGTGCCGAGCAGCAACACGCGCAGCGAGCGCAGCTCGCGCGCGAGAAATTGCAACAGCCCGAGCGACGCTCGGTCGGCGGCGTGCAGATCGTCGAGCACGACGAGCAGCCCGGCGGGCGTCGCGCGCGCCGCCTCGCGCACGAGCGCCGTGAGCGCGCGCCACAAGCGAAAGCGCGCCTCGTCGGCGGGGGGCGCGGCGCCGGCCGCGGCGCTGGGCAGCCGCGCCGCGACCT